>CAZTVK010000019.1:0-336625 GCA_964617195.1 uncultured Methanosarcinales archaeon
ATGCTCAGCGATCTTTTTACCAGCCAAGGAGCCCTGAGACATGCCCTGTCCGTCGCAGCCAAAAGCATGCCAGATTCCATTCACATTGCAGATGGAGAAAATTTTTCTCGGAGACTGAACAACTTTGCAGTCCCACTGATGACTTATTTGTATATCGTTTTTCTTAAGAGAGGGGAAATACTTCAGCAAAGTACGAATCAGAGAGGCCGCGTGCCTATCTTTTTGCTGTTGTGATGCATTCACGCTAATATTATGTGTAATTAGCAGACGATTGCCTGAAAAACGAATTGCATGATATCTTGGAATATTGTCCCAAAGCATATGACCATATTTCCAACCGAGCTTAGAAGCGTTCGGTATGGGCTTGGTCATTATGGCTAGCACGCCCTCTTTTCTAGCTTTAACAAAATTATTGTACGATTCAAGAGCAACAAATACTCTATCACAAGCAATTACGCCTTTTGGCGTGTAAACTGCGTGAGGTTCAATTCTGACAGCAGGTGTGTTTTCATATATTTTTACTCCAAGCTGCTCTGCTTTCTTTGCCAAACCCCGCACGAGCTTGACAGGATTCAACATGTAATTATTGGGAACGTAAATCGCTGCTTCAAAAGGACTGGAGATTACGCGCTTTAACTTTGATTTATCCAGAAATTCGCAATAAATTCCGTTTTTATTGCGCGCCACGGCTTCTTTCTTTAACCAAGCTTTCTGCTTTTTATCAAGCCCAACGTACAAGCTTCCTGTTTTTCTCAAATCACAGTTAATTGATTCTCTTTTAATCAGCGAAATTAAATTATCCCGGCCTTCACGAGTCAAGTTCCACCATTGCTTTGCATATTTCTTACCTATGGCACGGACCATTTCAAGAAAATCATAAGCAGTGCCTTCAACCGGCAAACCCATATTTTTCCCGCTCGCACCACTCGCAATGACGTCCTTTTCAACGAGAACGCACTTGAAACCTTTCTTTGCCAGATGATACGCAGCAGAAACGCCTGTAATTCCGCCACCGACGATAACAACATCTGCTTTTATGTTGCCTTTCAGACTACGGCGCGGACGATAAGACACATCCTGCCAAAAAGATAATCGCTTCATACACTACCACATCACAGGCTTACTTAAAAAACTTGAGAAAATCATCAGTGATAAAAGAAGTATCAACTTTCTCATAACCGATCATCTTTGCCAATTCGTTCACGCTCTTGCCAGAACTGCCCCACTTCCACATCTCCTTCAAGAATTGGCCGGATTCCTTCTTCTCAAACCAGTTTTTGCCATGTTTCTCTTCCAATTTCTTTCTTATCATCACTTCAAAACACCAAGCACGCACGTAATCAGCAGCATACAAGCCAGAGTCAACGTCTAACAGATAACTTTCAGGCTTGTAATTGATTTTTGTCGCCTTTGAAAGAATATCAACATACATTTTCGGCTGAGAAGCATAAACACCAGCCGTTGGCATGAACTTATCATCCAGCATTGACAAGTCGTTGCGGTGCAATTTAAGCTCGTAAATAACTTTAGCAGCATATCTTCGGAATGCCTGGAATTTCTGCTCCATAATAAAGTTTGCAAACTTTTTAGCATACTCTTCTGACATATTCAGATATTTTTGCAAGAACAAAGTGTTTGAAAGCAAGTATTCTATCAGGAAAGCGTAAGATTCGGAAACACTATGGTCACCTAGATGCTTGAACTCGTACTGCAAATTACTATCAGTATTCGCAAAATGCTCAGTATGACCAGACTCGTGCAAGAACGCCTGGTAATCGTCCTGACCGCCATGAGGCTTAATGACAAGAATAACTTCCTCGGGAACCCTGACAGGCATACAGAACGCTCTTGGAACCTTCTTCTCCCTATCTTCAACATCCAAAACGATATTTTTCTGACTGTCAACCTCAAAACCAATATCACGCCAGAAAGTCTTGGCAATCTGAACTAACAATTCCTTCTTGAAAAACTGGTCAAAAGGCTTTGCCCTCGCAAAATACGCATAATCATACGGCTGAGCATCCTTCAAACGCACGCCAATAGAAGCCATGTTCTTCTCAAGCTGACCCTTATGAAGCTCTTCAGTCTTAACAAGAAACTCACGCAAATCAGAAGCCAAAGAATCATACTCAACTTCTTTAATGAACGAAAGATAATCAACATACGATTTGTCTGACAACTCCTTAACAAGCTCGTAAACTTTCTTCCAAGAACGCTTTTCAAAAGAAGTAAGCTTTTTCTTCACAGGCTTTGTTGACTCGTACAACATCCGACGCTTTTCACGAATGTCCTCATTCATCAAAATAGAAGTTATCTGCCTGAAAGGAACCTGCTGACCATTAACATCAACAGTAGCAGAAGCCTCATACGAATTAGCCTTGTCAGTAATGCTCTTCAACTGATTGCCCATAAAATTTCCAACAAAAGCATCATAAAGAAGCCTGCCCTGCTTATTTGAAACGTTCTTACTCGCCTCAACAATATGCTCTTTTGAAAACAAATGCTTGAACTGCCTGTAGATTTTAGAACTTTCAAGCTCGTCCTTCTGACCAGAACTATTCAAATAATGCTCACGCGAGAGCGCTTCATCAAACTTCTGCAAATCAGCCACTAAATGAGAGACCATTAAGCTTAAAGTAAACAGGTGGTATAAAAAAGTTAGGAATTAACCGAAATAAATGGGCAGTTCCTGCTTCATTTCCTTCGCACGAGCGCCACGGAAACGCTCTCTGAGGTCTTCATACATCTTCTCAACATCCTTTGTCATAGATGCAGGAACTTTCTTCAAAGACTCCTCAAAATGATTCATGCAAACAACCTTTGCGCCGATATTCTCACGCAAAGCAAGAATAGCCGCCTCACGACAAACAGCCTCAATATCAGCGCCAACATAACCCTCAGTACGCGATGCAAGATCCTCAACATCAACATCCTTCAAAGGCATATCCTTCATGTGAACCCTGAAAATCTCCAAACGAGCAGTCAAATCAGGCACGCCAGTCAAAATAATCCTGTCAAAACGGCCAGGTCGAAGCAAAGCCGTATCAAGCATGTCAGGCCTGTTAGTCGCGCCAATAATCACGATATCATGCATGCCCTCAAGACCATCCATCTCAGTCAACAACTGGTTGACAACACGCTCAGTAACATTACTATCACTGCTCATGCCACGCCTTGGAACCAAACTATCAATTTCGTCAAAGAAAATAATCGTAGGAGCAGTCTGACGGGCTTTCTTGAAAATTTCCCTAACAGCCTTTTCAGATTCTCCAACCCACTTGCTCAACAACTCAGGACCCTTAATAGAGATGAAATTCGCCTTGCTCTCATTAGCAACAGCCTTGGCCAACATAGTCTTGCCAGTACCAGGAGCGCCGTACAAAAGAATACCCTTCGGAGGCTTGATGCCCAAACGCTTGAAACCATCAGGATGCTGCAAAGGCCACTCAACAGCCTCCTTCAACTCCTGCTTAACAATGCTCAAACCGCCAACATCCCCCCACTTGACATTCGGAACTTCAACCAAAACCTCACGCAAAGCAGAAGGCCTAACAACCTTCAAAGCATCACGGAAATCCTTACGCAAAACCAACAACTTCTCCAACAATTCCTTAGGGAAAACCTCTTCCTTATCATACCTCAAATCAGGCAAAACACGTCTAAGAACTATCATAGCAGCTTCCTTTGCCAAAGCAGCAACATCAGCACCAACAAAACCATGAGTCACAGCCGCAAGCTCCTTCAAACTCACATCCTTAGCCATAGGCATATTACGCGTGTGAATTTTGAGTATGTTTAACCTGCCTTCCTTGTTAGGAACGCCGATTTCGAGCTCTCTATCAAACCTGCCAGGACGCCTCAATGCAGGATCAAGAATATTAGGAACATTAGTAGCAGCAATAACAACAACCTTGCCACGAGACTTCAAACCATCCATCAAAGCGAGCAATTGCGCAACAACACGACGCTCGACCTCGCCCTTGGTTTCCTCACGCTTAGTAGCAATAGCGTCAATTTCGTCGATAAAAATAATGGACGGAGCATTCTTTTCCGCATCCTCGAACTTCTTCCTCAAATTCTCTTCACTCTGACCATAATATTTCGACATGATTTCAGGACCATTAATCAAAATGAAATGAGCATTTGTCTCGTTTGCGACTGCTTTAGCTAACAGAGTTTTACCCGTGCCTGGCGGACCATGCAACAATACTCCTTTTGGAGGCTCAACGCCCAAACGCTCAAAAATCTCAGGATGCTTCAAAGGAAGCTCAATCATTTCTCTGACTTTCTTAATCTCATCCTCAAGACCACCAATGTCCTCATAAGCAACTTCAGGAACCGCCTCTTCTTTAATTTCGATAGCCTCTGGGTTGAGAACAACTTCAGTCTGCTCAGTGATAATAACAGGAAGCTTAGGATTTGTCTCAGCAACAACAAATTTCAAGTCGCCAAAACCGTACGCCATCATGCTTTCTTCCATCATGTTAAACACTTCATCAAAAAAAGGACTCTGCGACATAGCAGTACGACGCCTTCTAGTACCACCCAAAGAAATAACGTCACCCTTAGTCATCGCACGACCCAAAAGACCCTGCTTGAAAATATTAGCAGAAGCTCTGACAACAATACCTTCCCTCGCAGGAGCAATAATGACTTTCTTAGCAGCCTCAACCTTTGCTTTCCTGACAGCAATAAGCTCGCCAATAGAAGTCCTCGCGTTCTTTCTAGCAAGACCATCCATACGAATAATGTTCAGACCAATATCACCAGGGTAAGCGCGGTCAACAATAGCAACAGTTTTCCTCGTGCCTTCTATTTCCACAATATCGCCAGGCCTGACATCTATCTCACGCATGAAACTGCTATCTACCCTAACGATGCCCTTATTGACATCATCCTGTATAGCTTCAGCAACTTTCAGTTTTATATCAGTTGGCATGTTCCCTAAAACCTCAAAATATTATAATCACTGGTCTTTAAAAGGTTTTCCCCTCAGTAGTGAAGAAATTTATTTAACAGCGATTTTGGGCAAAGGAATCGGAGGAGGAAGGTTAACTTCTCTAGCAAAAATCAAAGCTTCAACGTTGCATCTTGAAAGAACAGTATTAAGCACAGTAGACATGATGTCTTTCGGAATTTTCTTGTCCTTCTTCCAGCCATCAACAAGCTCCTTAACCTTTTCAGGCTTATCAAAGAAAGTCAAAAAGCCGTTCATCGACATAACGCCAAGCTTCGGCTCATAATTCGCAGTAAACTCGAAATGAAACTTAATAGCAGTCTGCTTAGTAGGGCCAATAGACAACTCAAACTTCTCAACATCTTTTAACGCGACATTATTGTTTACTTGGACCTTACCCTTGACCGGACCGAATTTCTCGATAACGATCTTGCTGAACGCTAAACCAACAACTGGCATATCCGGCAGGGAGCAACAAGCCTTTTAAATAGTTTGCTATTTTATGTATTCTGAAAAAGAGGCTAAATGGCATTCATACCAGCAGAGCTAGCACACCCAGTAATATTCAATGCGATAGTCCTTGCAGCCAGCCTGTACATTCTGTTCAAAAGCGCAGACCTAATCGTATTTGGAATTTCTAATTACGCAAAAAGACTCGGGCTAAGCGAAGCAATAATCGGACTTGTAATAGTGGCTATGGCAGCAAGCGCGCCAGAAATCGTAAGCTCACTAATAGGATTCTCAACAGGACAAGAAAGCATAGGATTTGGCACGATAATCGGCACAAACATGGTGCACGCCTGCCTTGCACTGGGACTCCTATGCCTACTCGGCAAAAAAATAAAACTAGAGCCAAACATATTCACACGAAGACGACTCGTAATGTGGGCTGCGCTAATGCTCCCATTTATTCTCGTAATTGACGGACAACTAAGCAGAGCAGACGGAATAATCCTGATAGCAGCATTCATTGCATACATAATAGAACTCTGGCGCATAGAAGGAACACTTGGCAGAGTAAGAAAAAATGTGCAATTCAAAACTATATGGAAAGACGCAGTAATATTCCTGGGCGCATTTGTGGCATTATTGCTCGCAGGCAGATGGCTGGTCTTCAGTTCGGTACAAATCGCCAACTACTACAGCATACCACCATATTTCATCGCACTAACCATAATCGGAATAGGAACAACAATGCCAGACCTATCAGTGGAACTCCGCTCAATATTTGGCAAACACACCAGCATCGGACTTGGAGACCTACTCGGATCACTGGTCCTTCAATTATTATTGTTCTTTGGACTTGTAGCCCTTGTAAAACCATTAACCATAAACCTAGGACAAACACTCATTTCGCTAATATTTTTAGCAGCCGCAATAACACTGATAATGTTCTGGATGAACAAAAAAGAACTCACCTGGAAGCACGGCCTGATACTCTTGGGACTATACGCTATATTCCTCTCAATCGAAATATACAGAATACTCTAACATGTGGCAAAAATACGTCATCTACATAATCGTGTTCATCTTACTGTTTTCACTTTTCAACTTCTGGCTGAACACACACCCGCCAAAATTCAGAAGCAAAGAAACACCTGAAAAATACGGACTGGACTATGAGGCTATAAAGTTCAAAACAAAAGATGGTTTAATGCTGGCAGGCTGGCTGATAAAAGGCAAAAAAGGAGCGCCAACAATAATTGTAGGCCATGGCTACCCGTTCGACAAAGGAAACATCCTGCCTATTGTGACATTTTTACATCCAGACTACACTCTTTTCTTATACGACTTCAGAAGCTTCGGCGAAAGCCAAGGAAGCACAACAACAGCAGGAGCAAAAGAAACAGAAGACTTTTCAGACGCGATAAAATATCTAAAAACAAGAAAAGACATCAATCACACATTCGGAGCATACGGGTTTTCACTAAGCGCGGCAACATTTTTGATGTCAAAACATCCTGAAGTCAAAGCAATCGTGGCAGACAGCGCATATGCAGGAATACACGATATCATTAACACACTCTACTGGTATTTCGGACCTTTGAAGTTTCCATTTGTCTGGATTACTGAGCTTTATGGAAAAATGTTTTACGGAATTGATACAGCGAAATATCAGGCACGCGTGACAGTGCCGACACTGCTCATACACGGAAGCGCGGACTCGCAAATACCTGTTGGGAATTCGCAGAAAATATACGAAACAAACAAAGACCTCGCAGAATTATGGATAATCAAAGGAGCAGACCATGGCATGAGCTA
This sequence comes from uncultured Methanosarcinales archaeon, assembly GCA_964617195.1. Taxonomy (GTDB): domain Archaea; phylum Nanobdellota; class Nanobdellia; order Woesearchaeales; family ARS49; genus CABMGU01. The sequence continues at coordinate 7,220 of CAZTVK010000019.1, forward strand.
TGCCGTAAATCCGAAAGAATATAAAACACGAGTAAAAGAGTTCTTTGCGAAGCACTTATGATACTAATAGATGACCATTGCCACTTAATGCACAAAGCATACACTGACTTAGACAAAGTCATTGAGAACGCTAAGAAGGCAGGAGTGAAAGCAATAATTTGTTCTGGCATCAATCCGCCAACAAACAGAGAGGCATTAGAGATTGCGAAGAAATACCCAATGGTGCGCGCCAGCCTTGGCATTTATCCGGTTGATGCACTTGGCGTGCAGCCAGACGTTGAAGGTGGATTAAAAGTGCACACGGGACCAATAGACTTTGATGAAGAATTCGAGTTCATCAAGAAAAACAAAGACAAGATTGCTGCTGTAGGCGAAGTAGGATTAGACTACCATTGGGTAAAAGATGCCGAACTACAGAAAAAAGAAAGAGAAAACTTTGCGCGCATCATAGAATTTGTTGAGAAGTTAGGAAAACCAATAATTGTGCATACGCGCAAAGCAGAACAAGACTGCATAGACATGCTCACAAGCAGCAAAATCAAGCATGTCGTACTGCACTGCTTTGAAGGCAAGAAAAACATCATAAAAAAAGCAGCAGACGCCGGCTACACATTCTCAATACCAACAAATATCGTGAAAAGCCAGCACTTCCAAGTGCTTGTTGAGATGGTTAGTATCAATCAGCTAACTACCGAGACAGATGGACCTTACCTATCACCAGACGGAAGCTTCCCAAACGAGCCGGCAAATGTCAAATTTGTAATTGAAAAAATCGCGCAAATAAAAAAATTTGAAGCAGAAGAAGTCGCGAATAACATCTGGCTGAACTTTCAAAGAATTTATGGTTAGAACAACTTGCCGCCCTGATAACTAGACTCTTTCTGCTGCTCATAATGCGCTTCTCCTTCCAGCTTAATGAAAGACAACTGGGCAAAACGAGCGCCCAATTCTATCTGGCTATCCAGCATTGGAACAAGCATGAAAGTCAGAAAACCCTGGTAGCCCGCCTCTGACATTCCGCAGCCAAGCAAAGACTGAGTCATACGGAACAAAGAAGTTCTTGGAGCGATTTGAAGCATGAGATTATTCGGCGTATTCACCTTTTCACACGTTATCACGAAATACGGCTTGAGGCGTTCCAGTTTAACAACACCGCCATCAATAACCTGCACTTCCTTAAGATCATAGCCCGACAACCTGTCTTCATACCCTTTCAGCACAACAGCACTGCCAAGCTTAGGAGCAACATGGTCTGATTTAGAAATTGCGAGCCTACCGCCATTCACAATCTCTACAACAGCAGCAAGACGAGCGTCAATGCCATTAGCAGTTAACTGACCGTCAAGATCAGAATAATTAGAGATCAAATTCTGCTCGACAATCAGCTTTTTCACAACATCCCTGCTCAAATGCATGCACTTTTGCTTCAGCCGATGTTATTTAATCATTTCTGTAGCACACCATATAAGAAAACACGAGGACTTTCAGCGTGATGGTTAATGTATTTCACAAAACTTCTCAGACCGGACTGATCAACTAATGACAGAGCATTGTCTTTGGGAATCACACGCACAATTTCTTTGCTCTTTTTCATGAAAGACGTGTAACCTCCCCACAATTCGTCACCGTCTATGAGGTCGAGAATGAATGCAATGCCTTTGCCAGGCTTAAGCGCGTCATACAGGACGGTATAATCGCCTTTGTCAAAAAAATAACACGCAATTTGCTCTGCATGAAGTTCACGGCCTATGACTGCAGACAAAACAGCACAAAACTCTCGGGATTTTACAAAAACAGGCGCTTTGCTGATGCCGTATGAACACTTCAACGGGTCGTAGACCTTTTTAAAATTCAATTTGAATTCGTTTAATCCTTTATGTGAAAGAAACTGCACAAGCTGGACATTGCCTGAACGCGCAAACTGCTTCGCGGCTTCGTGCAACGTCTCGGCAGAGTATGCCGGATTAAGCCAGTCAACCATGGAACCAGCCTCCAAAAGAAACGCGCTTCTTGCTTGAAATGACTTCCTGCACTTGATGAAGTGATTTCGGAGAAACCTTGAAAATTGTAAAAGTGTTAAAAGTCGGAGGAATTGACTTCACAATCTCCTTTCCTTTGAAAAACTGTAAAGCGCCGCCGTCTTTAGAAGTGAAATTTTTTGTAAGATTGAGGATATATGCTATCTTCCTGCCAGACAAACGATCGTCGTGCGGAAGCAAATAGTCAGTATCATCATAAATAAAGCCAGACATGTCTATGGACTTCAATTTTGTATTTGTAATCTTTGAGATAAATTGGATGAACTCTTTAGAGCCGAAAAATTTATGGAATTCCTTGACTGCCGGCTGCTTTGCGTTCTTGCAATCATCAGTCTGCTGGAATTGGTACAAGTCAGCATTATGCTCGTAGAATTTCTCTTTCGACAAAGATTTTGCGACATTGCTGATATTTTTAGTGAAGAAATTGCCGAGAACAAGATGAGGAAATGGCTTGTTGGAAGAAAATTGTTTCTTTAAGCCTTCAGCACTGCGCAAATATACAGGATTAACCCAGTTCATGCCTCAGCATGACGAGAAAAACCTTTTAAACCCTTCTATAGAGCAATCATTCAACGAACCCGTGATCTAGTGGTTAGGATGGCTCCTTCACAGGGAGCATGCCCCAGTTCGACTCTGGGCGGGTTCATTAGAAACTTCTATGGGACTGCCGTGATTCGAACACGGGTCACAAGGTCCCGAACCTTGTATCCTACCACTAGACTACAGCCCCGCACCCACAACGTCTCCACGAAAAGTATTTAAAGTTATATGACGATGAACTGATTGAAAAAGAGATGCGCATAACAATCGATACCAAGACGGATTCTCGAGACGAAATACGCAAAGCGATAAAAATGCTCATGGGAATTGTAGGCGGACATGATGTTCACACAAACGAACAGCCACAGGAAGAAAAGCCAGCAGCACAGCCAAACATCTTTGACTCACCATCACCTACAGTTCCAAACCTGATGAGCATGTTCGACAGCACGCCAAGCACTCCAGAAACGCCAGCTGCAGAAGAAGAGAAAGAAGAAGACATACCGCAAGTAGAGTTCTACTAATGACAAAAATCGACCAAATATCACGAGATGTTCATATTCTAAAAGAAAGACTTGTGGAAAGAGTGCCAGGACACTTCGGAATAAGCCACATCATGACATCATTCTTCGGAGCGCTATTCTTCGGCTTCACATTTGTCCTAAAAGGACTACTATTCCAAGTCGGACTAGCACTAAGCAATTTCCACCTCATCATCATCACCATAGCAACATGGACGCTATTAAGCGCAGAAATCTACTTTGTAGGATACCTGCGCGTACCAGACAAAGACAGAAGACCATTCGGACAATTCTGGGCAAAAAGAATAGTCAGCTACTACACCATCTCATTATTCGTATCATTCCTACTATTGTTCGTATACGGAATCACTGAAATCGTTGGAGAGCCATATCTCGTCTTCAAACTGGTAGTAGCGGTAAGCTTCCCAGCAGCAGTAGGAGCAGCAGTCTCAGACCTATTGGGCAAATACTAGAAAAACATTTAAGCAAGACATTTTCTCGCAGACATATGAAAGGGGTTTTCATAGCAATAGAAGGCATAGACGGGTGTGGCAAAGGGACAGTGCTCAAAAACATCGCACAACAGATATATGATACAGACAAAAACGCACACGTACTCCTCACCAGAGAACCATACAAAAGAGAATGGCTCACCAAATTTCTTTCACAGCTTGACCCTATAGCACAAGGCGAGCAAGCACTCAAACTATTTGTAGAAGACAGAACAAACCACTGCAAAATAATCGAAACATGCATGAAAAAAGGAATAATAGTTCTAACTGACAGATTCAAGCATTCAACATACGCATATCAGATGGCACAAGGCATACCATTCGAGAAGATTCATGAGTTGCACAAACCACTGCTCGTTCCAGATCTTACCATAGTGATTGACATTCCAGCATCAGAAGCAGTCAAAAGACTAGGACAAACAGGCAAAGACAACCACGCATTCCACAAAGAGGAATTTTTGACGAAAGTACGAGAAAATTACATGAAGCTAAAAGAACTGCTTAACGAAAACATCGTATTCATTGACGGCACAAAAGACAGGGAAACAGTCGCAGCAGAAGCAGTAAAGCTCGTCAAAAACCTTCTCCGAAGCAAGGTTTAAATACACAACACAGAGCAAATTCTATATGCCATTCAAGTTTATAGAGGATATTGCAATCGCAGATATCGCGTTTGAAGCGACTGGAAAAGATTTGAACGAATTATTCAAAAGCGCGGCACAGGCAGTCATAGAAAGCCTCGCGAACCCAAAAACAGTCAAGCCAATTATCAAAAAAGAAATCAAGAAGAAAGCAAAAGATATAGAAAAATTATTGTTTGAGCTTTTAGAAGAAATAATTTACTTGAAAGACAAAGACGCAATAGTCTTCCATGACGTTGACGTCAAAGTAGACGAGAAAAAAATGGAAGTAAAAGCAGTATTGCACGGCGACAATATACAGCCAGAGAAACAAGAACTCCATCAAGATGTAAAAGCAGTAACAATGCATTATTACCTAGTTGAAAAGAAAAAAGACAAGTGGCAAGCAAACGTGGTGCTAGACATATGATAAACAGAGACATACCAATACCAAAATTCGAACAAAAAAGCGAAGTCATCTGGGACATACCGATGAGCTACAAGAAAGGCATGAGAGTTCCAGCACGACTATACGCCACTGAAAAACTCCTAAAAAACATGGACTTAGCAGTTTTCGACCAGCTGACAAACGTTGCCTGCCTCCCAGGAATACAAAATCACGCACTATGCATGCCAGACGCGCACTCAGGATATGGATTCCCAATAGGAGGAGTAGCTGCATTTGACCCGAATACCGGAGTCATTTCACCAGGAGGAATAGGATTTGACATCAACTGCGGAATGAGGCTTTTGACGACCAACCTGACAGTCAAAGAATTACAACCAAAACTACGAATGCTAGTAGACATGCTATTCCAACAAGTACCAGCAGGAGTAGGATGCAAAGGATTTGTCAAGCTAACAACACCTGAATTCAAAAAAATAATGCAAGACGGCGCAAAATGGTGCATTGAGAACGGATATGGATGGGACGAAGACCTTGAGAGAATAGAAGATTACGGATGCATAGAACACGCAGAGCCAGGCAAAATATCTGAAAAAGCCATAAGCAGAGGAATTGGCCAATTAGGAACACTCGGTTCAGGCAACCACTACCTTGAAGTCCAACAAGCAGCACAAATATTTGACAAAAAAACAGCAGAAAAACTAGGAATTTTCAGCGAAGACCAAATCTGCGTCATGGTACACTGCGGAAGCAGAGGATTCGGACACCAGGTAGCTACGGATTATTTGAAAATATTCACAGAAGCAATGCCTAAGTATGATATCACCGTGCCAGACAGAGAACTAGCCTGCGCGCCATTCACATCAAAAGAAGGACAAGACTACTACCACGCCATGGCATGCGCTGCAAACGCGGCATTTGCGAACAGACAAGTCATACTGCACAGAATACGCGAATGCTTCAAGAACATATTCCAAAAAACACCAGAAGAAATGGAAATGCACATGGTATACGACGTTGCGCACAACATAGCAAAAGTCGAAGAACACATGCTGAATGGCAAGATGAAGAAACTAGTCGTGCACAGAAAAGGAGCCACAAGATGCTTCGGACCAAGCAGAAAAGAACTCGCACCAATGTTCAGAAAAATAGGACAACCAGTAATAGTCGGCGGAAGCATGGAAACAGGCAGTTATTTGCTCCTGGGAACAGATAAGGCGCTTGAAGAGACTTATGGAAGCACTGCACACGGCTCCGGCAGGACAATGAGCAGAACACAAGCACGCAGAGAAGTCAGAGGAGACGTCCTACAGAAAGAAATGGAAAAGAAAGGCATCTATGTCAGAACCACCTCATATTCAGGACTTGCAGAAGAAGCGGGATTGGCGTACAAACCAATCTCTGAAGTAGTAGACACCATGGACGTGGCAGGAATAAGCAAGAAACTTGTAAAATTCATCCCTCTTGGAAATGTGAAAGGTTAACGGATAAATCCAGAAAACAAATTCGCCAAAATAATCACGACAAGGAAAACACTCACGTACGTCCAAACTTTCAACGCTGTCGATTTATTCTTGAACACTTTAAAGCAAACCAACTGGAACATCCTGCCGCCATCCAACGGACCGATAGGAAGCAAGTTGAACAAGCCAATGCCGATATTCAACATGAACAACCAGAAAATCAAGCCAGCCAACCATTTGAGAGTTGGAGGAAGCCAAGAGCCATACTTAGCAACAAAACCAGCATTAGGCACTGTGAAAGGCGCTGCCTTAATGCCAAGATAAGCCCTGGATTCATTCTTCGGATTAGAACCAACCATGACGTAAAGAGACTTGTTCATCGTTTGCACAAACAATTCATCACCAGGAATAGTAGAGTTCAACAAAACTGAGATGTTCTGCACAGAAGTTACCTGCACGTTATTGAATTGAGTAATAACATCACCAGCACGCAACCCACTCGCAAACGCAGCCTGGTCCTCTTCAACACTGACAAGCTCCACACCCTTAACATCAAACGCGCTCTCTATCGCAGGAGAAACAAGCAGGAACATGCCGAACATCGCAAGAGCGAACAACATGTTAGAGATAGGACCAGCAGCAAAAACGCTTAGCTGCTGACGATACGGACGCTTCTGCACAACCTTCTCATCCGGCTCTACAAAAGCAGCAGGAATAACAGGAAGCAACAAGCACAGAAAAGCAAAACCACTGCTCTTAACCTTGATGTTATGCACACGCGCAAGAACACCATGCGCGAACTCATGAACTAATGCGAGCAAGAAAATGCTCAAAATCCAGTACAAAAACGGAACGAAAAAAACACCCTTAGCCTGGATTGGAAGCACAGGCTGAATTCCGGGCACGCCTTCATTCGTAAAAACGTCAACAGTGCTATAGACAAGCTGCCCAGCAATGAAAACCATGCCAATAAAACCGAGAATAATGGAAATATCACCAAGAACGCGCAAGGAACGAGGGAACTTCTTCGCCAACCTGTCCATCGAACGGATGCCAAACTGAGAACGATACATCACAACGTACAAAATAGGAAACAAAGCCTTCTGCAATTCAACCTTATGACGCTTCTGCCACAAAAAAACACCAAGAAGAACAACAAAAATCAGTGCAGCAATGCCATCAATACTCATGCTGTTTACTTCTTACGCTTTGGTTTAAATTTCTTTCCAGCACAATTACGACACTTCACTTCCTTTTCAGCAATCTTACGGGAAGGAGAACGAATAACAGACTTGCATCTCCTGCAAACAAACTTATTCCTAAACAACCTCGCATCAGCTTCCGGGAATTTCACCATTATTCAGCACCGCCTTTCAACTGTTTCATAACTTTCTCACCCATGACGACCCAGAAAAGAACCTTACAATTCGGAAGAACCGTACCCTTAAGCTCTTCTGGTATTTTGAGATCAAATGTCTCGTATGTCACCTCATCCATGACGTTAGCCATATCACCAGAAACGCTCAAAACCTGAGCAGACTTCTTCTCTATGAGAGGAACTTCAACGTTGTCATGAGCAGGCAAAACGATCTCACGCTTCTTATTGTCCAATAGGCCAACAGCCACTATTCTTGCCTTTGCATGACCGTGCTTGCCAGTCTTGGAAGTATCTGTTGAAACAGCCTTACACGCAACACCATCAATAAGGATGTAACTGCCTTCCTTAATAGTCCCGGCACCGACGACTTTTGTATCCATAAAGACGAGAAGGAAAATAGGCGCTTTAAAAGCTTTACGGTCGAAGAATCTGTCCATCCTTTGTCAAATCAATAACCGTGCTGGGCTTGCCCTGCTTGTCACCTTCAAAAATAATGAAATCAACAGCAAAGTTCTCCAAATCTTCACGCTTAGCCGCTGGAGGATTTCCAGCCAAATTAACAGAAGTAGTAATTAACGGCCTACCCATATCTGCGACAATAGAAGCAAACCAGTGATTAGGAATGCGCACGCCAATAGTCTTCATACCCATATTAGCCTGAGCGCACACTGCAGCAGTATTTTTTAGTTTCAGAATTAACGTGTACGGACCAGGAAGCTTGACAAGCCAGCCTTTTGCCTTCTCTGACAACTCACAATTATCTTTAATCCAGTCAATAGAAGGAGCAATGACAGAGAAAGGCTTTGCGTCCCTATTTTTCAGCTCACGAACTTTTCTAACAGAAGCATCATTGGTAGCATCACAGCCTATGCCGTAAATTGTGTCTGTAGGGTAGATGAAAACCGCGCCTTTCTGGATTTCAGCAATGATTTTCGGCCTGTTTACTATAACGTCGTTCTTGGATAAAAGCTTCATAAAGAAAGAGTAAAAGAAAGGAAATAAAAATTTATGCCTTCAAGTAGCCATGCATGAAGGCAGCGTCTGCGCTGTCAAGGTCGTCATCGTCCTCGAAATAGTCAATGGCAGTGTCATCGTAAATGTCTGCCATTATCTAGACCTCTGACACGTCTGCCTCGTCAACGCCTTAATCTGCTCAAAAAACAATTCCTGGATGTTTTCCATATTTATCACCTCTTTAGAAACAAACTGCCATTTATCCTTTAAATACGCCACGAGGGTAGTTGTCCAGTGTGTCCAGTGGCTTAGGCAGCTGCTTTCAGCAAAGAAGGCAAAGAATGCTCACGAGAAGCAACCATAATCAGAACTTTACTGATCTTTATCTGGTCAAGAGTTTCAACACCCCTAATAACCCTGTCAACGTGCTTGATAGCATCGTCCAAGCCGTCAATCTCTTCCTGAAGCAAAGAATGGCACTGATTGTCAACAGGGCACAAAGGCCTCTGAGACGCGACCTGCCTTTTCAAGTCAGCCAAAGCCTCAGAAAAGACACGAAGCCAATTCTCAACCAGCTCATGCTTCTTCAACTCTTCAGCAGCAGCCAAACGCTCACGCGCACCGATAAGCTTGTTCAGCAAAGTCTGCGCACGCTCAACTTTCCTCTTCTGCAAATCTTCAAACGCGCTCATTCTTTCCCCAGCAAGTCAGCCGTACAAGCGCCAATGACAGCGCTCATTGTTACAGTCGCGACCTGCTTATAACTAGTCCAAAAATCATGGAAAAACTCAGGATTAAACAACCACAAGACCAACATGGCAGTGATGATTGCCACAACATATAATATTGTTAGCCTAACAGGAAGGAAAGACACGATTTTAGGGTCTTTGATACGCCTGAAACCAGTCATGTACATGAAAATACCGCCCAGACCATACGAAATAGGGAATAACAAAGATGCACGCATAACGTCAATCTCTGCAGCGACTTTCACACCATATACGAAAGTGTAATGCGCGGCAACACCAATAAACGCGCCAATACTGCCCTTAGCAATGTCCTTATAAGTTATTTTTTTCAACGGATGCTCGCCAACCTCACGCACCAATTCTTTTTCAACAGCCTCAAGCTCTTCAAGCTTTTTGAGCTCCTGAAGCTCCTCCTTGTGCACGACTTCCTCTTCCCTCTCAACCTTGGCTTCAACCTTCAGAAGCATCTTCTGATTAGCAAGAATAAGGTTAAGCTTACGGTTGACCTCTTCCAAACTCGCCCTTTTTGGCATACCTGAAAAAGTATCTGGTAGATATATAAAGGTTATCTCGGGCCAAGATTTAAATATCGCACTACACACAAATCATATATCAGTGGGTAAGATGCTTGAAATATTAGAAAACAAAAAAGTACTGGATCTCATAGACAGAATAAAAAAAGTAGAAGGACGCGGAGAAGACGCAGACGTCATTCAAAACGGCAAAAAAACAACAAGACGATCATTTTATTATCCTCAAGGATCAGTTCTCGTATCAGGGTACAACCCAGCAGGAGCTTCAGTATTTCTCACATACACCAGCAGAGAAGAATTTGATGAAACCTTTGTAAAACGAGACAAGCAGCAACTCAATGGCTGCGCTGTAGCAAGAATACATAGTGGAGTAGAATACATAGTATTCCTTGAATCGATAACAACTCCAGGAAAGCCAGAAGAATGGATAGTGCAAGGAAAAGACAAATGGAAGAACCTTGTTGAGAAAAGATTCCCAACACGAGAAGAATTCCTCAAAGGAAGAGCAGAAGTGTACAAAAAAATAGAAGGCCTTGCCGTAGCGCATCATGTTGGAACAAAAGTTTACCATCTGGTAGAAGTTGAAAAGTTCAGAACTTAATAATCATCCAAAGACTTATTCTTGCCAGAAACAAAAGTAGTAGAGCCTTCCTTGCCACCAACAATCTTCTTTGTCTCCACAAAACCGCCCTTTTCCAAAGTTTCAATTCTCCTCTGAAAAGTCTTGTAAGTAGCTACGCCACCCTGATCCTGATACGTCTTGAACAAATCACCAATCTTGCCAGACTGATCCTTGACCAACTGAAGAATCACTCTTGCATCTTCAGACAAATCTTCAGCAGGCTTAATCGTGAAACCAGTAATCTTAGCCAAAGCCTTCTCAGCATGCTCCAAAGCGACCTTTTTCGCAGACTGGTCCTCTGCAGCCAAGCCAGCCTCTCTCAACAAGTGCAGGCCGACGCGAACATCACCAGCCAAAATCGTCTTCTCTGAAAGCATGCTCAACGCGGCATCATCCCAACTATTAGGAGAAAACGCGTAATCAACACGCTGTTTGAGAATGCCCTTAGTCTCTTCACCAGAATACTGAGGAAAATCGATCTTTTCCGGCAACAATCTTGAACGAATGCGCTCGTCAACATCATGATACCACTGAGGATGATTAGTAATCATCAAAATTGTCTTTTTCAAAATATCTGTGAAGATGTTATAGAGAAAATCAACATCTTCAACTTTGTCAACCTCATCAAAAGCAAAAACAGCCGCTTTCTTGTTCACCATGTTCTGGATAATCCTAAACAAGTCCTCAGTGTTCTTGTTCTGCGTGAACTTATAGCCCAACTGCTCGCACAACTCAACAAAAATCTTGTGAGTAGTGTTCTTCTGCCAACAGTTAACGTAGAGAACATAGATGTCAGGAGCGTTAACATCAGGGTTTTCTTCAAGATCTTTTAGAACTAATTTTACGGCTGCTGTCTTACCAATGCCTGGAGCGCCCGAGATGATACAGTTTCTTCCTGTTCTCGCCTGCAACAAAGGCTTAATGCAGTTAGCAATCGCATGATGCTGCGCTTCTCTGAATGGGAGATTCTTCGGCAACCATTCAGGATCTAACGAGTCCTCATTCTTGAACAGACTTTCTCCTGAACTCAACACGTCTTTTAACCCCATACGCTTCACGATTATAGAAGCATTTTTAAGATTTGTGGGAGTAGAACAGCACTATCTCAATCTCCAACCACAATACCTGCAAAAACGATCAGTCGGCTGAATAGTAACCCTGCACCTAGGACAGTATAAAGCAGAAGGCGGTTGTGGTGGAAGCTGAGGATTAGGCATACGCATCGCGTGATGCTCTGCTTTCGTTTCCTTTGGCTTCAGAACAAACAAGTAAACTATTTTCGAAATGCCGACAACAATGAAAACAAGACCAACCCAAGCGAACAAAGCAATCTTTCCACCCATAACTGCAGAAGTAATAGCGACAAACAAGCCGACACCAAGCCACGCCCACCACGGGATTTCTGCCATCTTACTTCTTGCCCATCACCTTGAAGCCAGCATACGGCTGCAAGACTTTAGGAACATCAACAGACCCATCAGCATTCTGGAAATTCTCAAGAATAGCAACTAACGCGCGCGTAGTAGCAACACAAGTACTGTTCAAAGTGTGCACAAAATGCCTTTCCTGATCATGCTGAAATCTTATGTTAGAGCGGACAGATTGATATGCAGTGCAGTTGGAACACGAAACTATCTCTCTGAAAGCATTCTGAACAGGATACCAAGCCTCAACATCATACTTTTTAGCCGCAATTATGCCCAGGTCACCAGTGCACACGTTAACAACACGGAAATGCAAGCCAAGACTGTCAAAAAACTCAACAGAGTTCGTCAATAATTCCTCATGGAAATGCCACGATTCCTCAGGACGACAAAAAACAACCTGCTCAACCTTGCTAAACTGGTGAACTCTAAATATGCCCTTCTGGTCTTTGCCATGAGCACCAGCTTCCTTCCTAAAATTAGTTGAAAGACCTGCAAGCTTTATTGGCAATGCTGATGCGTCAAGAACTTCATCCATATACATCGCAGTCAATGGGTGCTCTGAAGTTGCTATGGCGTAAAGATCTTCGCCCTCAACTTTATACATCACATTCTCAAAATCTTCCAAACTAACAACACCCTCGTACGCCTTTCTCGACATCATAAAAGGAGGAATAACAGGAGTAAAACCCTTCTTACGCATAAAATCCATAGCATATTGAATTAACGCGAGTTCGAGAACAGCCAAGTCGCCCTTCAAGAAATACCATCTCGCGCCAGACAATTTAGCAGCACGCTCCAAATCAGCCCAACCATGCTTCTGCATGAGATCCACATGGCTCAAAGGAGTGAATTTCTGGATTGGTTTTTTGCCGACTGTTTTCACGACCTTGTTTTCAGAATCATCCTTGCCATAAGGCACACTATCGTGCATCAAATTAGGAACTTTATAGAGACAGACTTTGATCTTGTCCTGCAATTCTGCCAACTGCTTCTCAGCCTCAGCAATAATTTTCGGAATCTCAGCAGCCTCTTTAATGAATTTAGACGCATCCTTGCCAGATTTCTTCGCCTCATTAATCTCCATAGAAATCTTGTTCCTGCGAGCACGAGCCTGGTCAACCTTAGACTTCAAACCACGCCATAATTCATCGTTCTTTAGAACAGAATCAAGATAAACCAAATACTCAGGAACCTGACGCTTCCTTAAATTCTCCCTTACAACATCCGGATACTGCCTGACATAATTGATGTCTAACATTTTAACCTACAAAATTGACTTTTCCACCACGGTCTAAAGCAGCAATCAATTCACTGCCCAATTTATTCGATTTTTTAACCCTTACCACACCTTTGTGGCCTACAGCAAAAGTTGCCAAGTATTCATCATTCACATAAATGTTAACGTCCCTGCCAGAATACTGATCGCCTAAAAGAAATTCAACATGATTCTTACTGCCAGTCACGCGATAAGGGATTTCATTTCCTTTCGGCTTAGAAGGCTGCTCGCCAAGCTCACGAATATCAAGACCAATACCCAGCTGCTCTTCCAAAGCTTGAATGTTCTTGCCGCCCTGACCGATAATAGCCGCAATAAACTTCTCAGGAACATAAACAATGGCCTTATGATTACCCGCCATCTCAACCTTAACATCATCACCATAACGCCTGAAAACACGCTCCAATTCCTTCGCAGCAAGCGCATGAGCACCAGTCGGCTTCTCATCCTGCACTGGAACAACCACGGTTTCTTCACCATATGAGTAGATTTCGGCAATGGCCTTGTTGCTCTCAAAGTCGCCAATTACGACGATTGGACGCGCCAAATCCGCCTCAGTCATTCCGCTAGGCACTTTCACTTCCATCTTGATGTTAAGCACTTTGTCAACCTGACCGTGCTTGATGAAAACAACAGTATCAATAACGTGCGGAATGACTCCCAAGTCGATTTTGCCAATAAAACGCTGAATAGCGTCCAATGGATTTGTGCCGTGAATAACACCAACCATGCCAACGCCGGAAAGACGCATATCGGCGAACAGAAGAAAATCAGGAACGTTACGCATTTCGTCGAATAATGAGTAATCAGGTCTAGAGAGAAGCAGGACGTCATGAATTTCCTCAGGAGAACTACGACTGTAAGACAATTGAGTAATCGTGTCAGGCAAGACTAGGTCTCTAGGCGCTTCAACAGTCTTCACAATTTTACCAAGCTCAGCATACTGTTCGGCTAACGCCTGCGCAAAAGTAGACTTGCCCATACCAGGCGCGCCAGCAATAAGAATACCCTCAGCCTGCTTTGAAATACGCTCCCTCAACTTATCAGACATCACATAATCAGACAATTTCAACTTTCTCACAGGCCTAACAGCAGTAATCTCCCAATTATCACAAAAAGCAGGACGCAAAATCACAATACGGTACAAGCCAAGCTGGACAATAGTTGAACCTTCCCTTTCTATCTCAAGAAAAGAATCAGACCTGCATCTTGCTTCTTCAATAATCTCACGAGAAATATCTTTCAGCTCCTCAGCAGTCAAAGGCTCTTTTCCAACGGCAACGAACTCCCACTTTCCCGGAGAACCCTTCTTCGCCATCGGCAAAACTTTCTCACGCAAATGAACAGACATGGTAATCTCATCAAAAAACTTGTCCAACTTCAACGGCTTAGGACAATACGCCTTCTGCGCGAAAAAAATAACTTTAATGCCTCTTGCTTCAGCAACTTTAGCCTGCACTTTATCAGAAGACAACAAAGTAGCATCCTCATCATACGCCAACTGGCGAATAATAGAGTCAACTTCGCCAAGCTTTGCATACCTAATCTCGCTCGCGCCAGGACGACTGCCAGCAAAACGCAATGTAATGCGCTTCTTCTCAGCCATATCATGCAAACGCTTCACTTCATCAAGACCAAGAAGACCAGAAGCATGCCCTTCGTTAGCCTGATGCTCCAATTCAGCAAGAACAGCCTCATGAACGATAAGTTCACCTACCTGAAGCTCACCCTTAGTAATCTGTTCACTAACCAGCCCCTGAATGATAACAGACGTATCAGGAACCACCCTCTCAAGCACACTCTTTGGCATAACAAGAAAAAGAAGAAAGGGGATTTATAAAGGTAATGTTGCGGTATGGTAAGTAACCGTCCCAAAAGGTAGGGGAAGTACTAGGGTTTTGCTGCAGCCCATAGGCGACGAAAGAACCGCTTGTATCTTTCCGCGACAACTTCTGACTCAATGACAAATGCCGTTGGCACAGGATTCCAGACCAGCGTCACGACTTTATTATGTACGATGTTGATACCTGCAGGAAGGTTGAAGTCAGTGAATCTGAACCGCATGTACTTTGACTCTTTGTACGCTTTGAGGTATAATCCGCGCTCAGTTTCGAGCGCAACAATTTGAACGGGAATATGTTTCTGTTCTCTGAGCAATTGTTGTTTTGTAAAAAAAAGTATCTGTTCGTCATTTAACTCCTCGCCGGACGTGAGAACGTAATATGGCTCGCCGCGTTTCCACTCATCAAGCATAATCTTGAAAATGGTCGTCATTCCTTTCATTCCTTCATATATCAAAGCTTCCTGCCGCTTGCCGAACATTTTTTGTCGTTGCATGAGTTCAGGCAATACTTTTTGCAAGCGTTCTTCCTGCTCTTCTAAATTCAGTTTCTTCTCGTGCACGTACTGCAAAAAATGTTGAGGGTCTGACGCCTGATAGTAGCGCACATTCTCCTTTGTGACGTACGATACAATCCCTTTCTGGATGAGCCGATCGAGAATCGGGTACACTTTTGATGTGTGCACTCCTGAATGCTTGCTGATTTCTCCTGTGGCCATCGAGCCTTTCTCGAGAAGCGTGAAATACACCTTAATCTCGCCAGGCGTCAGGCCGATATCCTTGAAGAGTTGGACGTCCATATGCTTTGCCGATAGATATGATCTTATTAATCTTTCTATGGCTGCCCCCTAAGGGGGAGATTAAACTTATATGCACAATTTGCTACTACGTGGTAATGGCAATAAATACCTTCATTTTTGAGTTAACAAACAAGTGCAACGAACATTGTAATTTTTGCTATTCGTTGAGTTATCAACCTAAAGGAGTTCCACAAAGAGGAATCAATCAGCTTTCGACAGAAGACTGGATTCGCAGTTTAGAGAACATAGTTTTCGCCGGTGCAAAAGCTGTTGATTTGGGTGGCGGAGAGCCAACATTACATTCCGGATTCGCGCAAATCCTATCTTATGCAAAATCAAAAAGCCTGCAAACAGTCGTGTCCACTAACTGTTCAACGTATGAAAATACTCAAATACGAGATGCACTCGCAAATTATGCGGACTGTATTTCCATATCGTTGCACGGAGTAAATTCAACAATTCACGATAAAATCAAGAAACGGCAAGGATCCTATGATTTAGCACTTAAAAGTATTATCTATTACTTAACAAAAACCCAAGTTAAGGTAAACTCAGTCGCATGTCAAGATAACCTACGAACAATCGCAGATATAGGGAATGTCTTAGCAATTGAAGACAACGATTTGATGTGGAAAGTAAGTAAAGCACTGCTAGAGGGTGCGGGCGCATACAACCGGTCCGCTGTTGAAATAAGCGACGCTGATTTTGACAGTCTTGAGCGAATTATACGTTTGAAATATCCGCGAGCAGTTCAACAAAGACGCGTAGTCTTCCGAAGACCGTCAAACAGTGTTGAGCCATATATTATTGTGCGCTCTGACGGAAGTCTTCACATCCCGAAAGGAGAAGGATCAATCGACCTAGGGGTGTACATAACAAATAACGATTTCCACAAGGAATTGGATAATAGAATCAAATTGGCTACTGATGCTGTCGATGAATTCAAGGACAGGTTAAAGAAAAATCACTTTGAAAGTTATTTTATGCTTGATGCGAATGGCTGAAAGTCATTTTAGCTTTGAAATAATTAAAACATTCAAAAATCTTGCGAATGAACATTGAGGCGAATACTATGGACAAACCCGCAAAAGAACAGCTTGATGTTTACAGACTTCTGCTCCACAACAGCCAGAAAGAACAGTTCCCATACGAGATTTCCGTATTTGGACTCACAGTCAGAGTTTACCGTGGAGTATTTTCTCCAAAATACTTCAATGGGTGGAAAATATTTACAAAAAACTTTCCCTTTTTCGAAAATGAAGACATTCTAGAGATTGGATGTGGAACTGGAGTCACTTCACTCTATTTAGCAAAGAACGGAGCCAGAAGTGTAGTTGCCACGGACATCAATTTCGAAGCGGTTGAAAACGCACGAGAAAACGTGCGTCTCAATGATCTCGGCAATATTGACATTAGGCATTCTGACATTTTTTCAAACGTGAAGGAAGGTGAACGATTTGATACCATTTATTGGAACATGCCTTTTATTCGTGCTCCTCAGGAGTATCGATACGAGTCCCAACTAGAAAGAAGCTTATTTGATCCGGGATACATCCTTGCTGGCACATTCCTGGCTCATGCAAAGAAGCATTTGAAACCTTGCGGAAGAATACTCATTGGCACAGGCGATCTCGGTGATATACCTGCATTGGAAGGCATCGCCCAGAACCATAACTATTCAATGAAACTGCGTGCGAAAGAGGAGTCAAGCGGAACAAATCCTGTTGTATTCAAACTCTACGAATTACAAGATATGCTTTTGAATTCTCAACTCTAAGTGAGTATCGCGCGTTATAATAAAATAAGATGAAAAAAGTCATCTTTTCGGATAATTCAACTATTTATTCTCAGAACAAATCAATAATCCAGCCGAACATGCGCTTGTACCAAGGAACACCGTGAACTCTCACAGACGCGCTGCTTGAAATGCTGTACTCTTCACCGAACGGGTCTTTATACGAAACATCAATCGAAAATTCCGGATTTGATGAGAAAAGCTGGTCGCTCTTGATGTTAACATTAACTTCCTGATCAATTAACAACTCGCCAACATCAACCAAAGCCTGAGAACCGCCGCCCTTGACATTCACTGACACGTTCTGCGGGAAAGAAACACTATCACGCGCGAGCAAAAACGAAAGCTTGAACTCGTCGCCATACGAAACAGACTCAGGTACCATGACATTCTTGATAACAATACGAGGACTGTCAAGCCTGACTAAAGTAAGAACTGCCTTCTTCTCCATAACGCCAGAAGTAGCAGTAACGACAACCTCGTGAGGACCAGGAGTTATTGCAGGAACTTCATAAGATACTGGAACAGAACCTTTCGCAGGCACATTTACCCTCTGACAATCCTTAAAACAAACCATAACAGGAAGCTCTGCATCATTACGATTCTGCACCAAACAATTCAGCTTTCCAGAATCAGTCCAAACCATATCATTATCAAAAGCGCAAGCTAATTCCAATGGATCATTGGAAACTGACAAACGCTCAACAGACGAATCAACATCAGCCTCGGAGAAGACAACGTCCCACGAGCCAGCAGCAAAAGAAGAATCCGCCGTATCTTTTCTTATGGAATAAATCTGAATCGGAATCTCGTACTGGAAATTCTTATCCAGCCCTTCGTGCATCCTCACCTTCCAGAAAACCCTGCCGCGCCCACGCGGAGGCAAAACAATCTGCCTGGAGTCGCCATCCAAAATATCCATGTCTGTCACTCTAGTCAGCGTGAACTCCATGCCAACATAATAATCAGCCAAATTCTCAACATCAAGCATCACGCCATTATAACTTCCAAAACCAACACGCGCGCGCAAAGGAGAAGCACGAATCTTCAGCTCAGCAGGAACAACACCCTCAGTCCTCAAAACGCCTGCAGACAATTTCAAATCCTCAACCTCAACATTAACATCACGAGCCTGCCACTCAAACAAGGTAGTAGGCTCCTGCGGGTCCAAAGACTCCTTCAATTTGATATGACCAGGATCAACCCAACCAAACTCGCCAAAAGTCGGATCAAAAGGCACCCAGCCAACACCAGGGAAATAAACCTCAGCCCAACCATGCGCGCCCCAACCCTGCGGGAACTGAGGACTATTGGTAAAAGCAAGACCTGAAATGAAACGAGCAGGAATCTTCAACGAACGCAACATGGCAATGAACAAAGAAGTAATCTCATCACAAACACCAAAACGATTTTCCAACACCCAAGAAGCAGGCTGGCTGACTTCAGCCGTTAATGTACTCAGATTGTAATCAACATTATTCTTAGTCCACGCAGCAATCTTACTGACAACCAGGAATAAATCATCCTCGCCCTTAGCCAAAGCATACGCCTGACCAAGAACAGCAGCATTATTGCTGTCAATATGCTCCGTCGGAAGAACATATTTCTCAAAACCTTTGGGAACTTGCATTGGGAAAGGAATCTTGGCAGAAACTCTAGGAACATTATTAGCAGTATCAACAATAGCAGAATAACCATAAGACAATTCACCAATGGAAGGAGCCTTCCACTCAAAACGAGCACGATCACCAGCAAAAACCGCAGAAGGAGACGCCTCAAAACCTCTCACGGCAACAAACTCACTATTCTGCGGAACAAAAATAACGTCAGCCTTCAAAGACTCAACAAAAGGACTAGGACCACGACTAACAATATTGATATCAGAAGAAACATTCAACTGCGCCCTAACAAGACCAGCCTTAAACCAATCAGTAGGCTGGGCTACGACTAAGGGCAACAGCAAAAGCAGCAGAATAAGCTTTCTCATCCTATAACCGTCCCGATGAATGTCTTGCCTCTAATGGCTTTTGACAGCTCATTCAATTTCTGACCATTAATAGTTATAGCACGCATCTTCCACTTCTCAGAAGCCCTAGACGCAACCGGATCAAAAGGAGTGCTCAAACCAGCAGACCATTTAGAAGAAATCATCTTTTTGTAATCCTTCCAAGAAAGCCTCTTCAACGGCTTAGCATCAGAAAATTTCTTCGGATCCTTCGTATAAACATAATCAGTATTGCTCAAATTAAAAACCTCTTTCACACCGAACTTTTTCGCCCACAAAACAGCATCATAATCAGTAGAACACCCCGGAAGCCAACCAGAAGCAATGAGAACTTTCCCGAAAGACATCTTCTTCGGAGCCTGCTGAACCTGAGGCGCCTTGAAAATATGGCGCAAAAGCTCACCATTCAAAATCGTTGCCTTAATACCAATCTCATCACGCCCAACATTATCAACACCAAACTCCAATGCAGCAGCACCATACGCCCTTGCAGCATTCCCACCACCACACACAATGATAAACCTACATGAACTCTTGTCAACAAAAGATTTTAAACGCTTCAGAAAGCCGATTTGAATCTGGCCAGGATTAATGAGGCTCCCACCAACACTCATCACCACTATTTTTTGCATATGCTTAATTTCAGCGATATGATTTATAAACTTTGTGAAGAGGTATAACGACTATGGAGAAGATACCAGTAACAATCATCACAGGAGCTCTGGGAGCAGGAAAGACCACATTCGTCAATTATGTGCTCACAGCAGAACACGGACTCAAAATAGGCGTCATTGTGAATGAATACGGTGAAGTTGGAATAGATGGAGATCTGATTCTGGCAAGCAAAGACAAACTAATAGAACTCCCAAACGGATGCGTCTGCTGCACAGTACGAGGAGATTTGATAGAAGCATCACTGAATTTACTGAATACCAAAAAAATAGACTATCTAATGATAGAAACTTCTGGCTTAGCAGAAGTCATGCCAGCTGCAATGACGTACAACGCGCCAGAACTGGTAGAAAAAGCAGAACTCGACAGTATTATTTGCGTTCTTGATGCTGAAAATTATTCCGATAACATGAAAAGAAACAAAACAGCACTAGAACAACTCGAAAACGCGGACATAGTGCTATTGAACAAAGTGGATATTGTTGACAAGAAAAAAGTTGAAGAAATAAAGAAAGACATCAAGAAAATAATACCTAACGCGCAAATAATTGAGACAATAAAAGGACAGGCGCCGCTGAAATTGCTGCTAGGCGTTTCTAAATTTGATTCGGAAAAACACGGCGTGTGGAAAAGGTCAGAACACGAACACGCGCACGACACTGGAATAGAATCCTACTCTGCCAGAACTGGAGCAATCGACTCAGAAAAATTCCAAGAATTCTGGCAGAATTTACCTGAAGAAATCTTCAGAGCAAAAGGAATAGTCTGCATCAAAGAAAGCACACCAGGAGCAGGAGACGAATTAAGAATAGCATACCACAAAGTCGGCAAAAGATGGGACATGGAATTCACACGCCCATGGGAAGAAACAGAGAAAAAAGAGACCAAAGTCGTGTTTATAGGGACAAAATTAAAGCCGAAAGAACTGAAGAAAGGACTGGACAAGTGCACTTAACATCTTTCAGGCTTAGCCAATGAAAATTTAATAACGCGCTGATGATTCTGAACCTGAATGTTTTCACCTGCATCAACCTGAACTGAATTGTTCGTCACCATTTGATTTTTTTCTGGAATAATCCTTGCAGAAAGCTTTCCAGTACGTGGCGTGTACACTGTAAACATATACTTTCTTCTGGATTCCTCATATCCAAACAAGCCAATAATATCATTACGCCTAGCATCCACATAATCCTTCCTCAATTCAGCCTTGCCACCAGTGTAATAAACAAAAAGAACAGTTTTTGCATGCAATAACGCCTCGTTGCCATCCCATGATATAACAACTGGTGCGAAAAAAGTGTCAAGCGTTTCAGTATCTATCCTCATAAACGCACGATAAAATTCAACATATTAAAATCTTCTGACCAAAATACGCCGTGGCCCGGATTACTTGGACAAGCAAAGCTTGAGAAAATACGCCGTGGCCCGGATTTGAACCGGGATATCCTTGCGGAAACCAGATTAGCAATCTGGCGCAGTACCAGGTTGTGCCACCACGGCATGTAGAAAACGACCTTCTCGACTATATTTAAAGCTTACTGAGCAAACCTTTATAAAACTCCACAAAAACCGCTATCCTTACAGCGGGGTAGGGAAGTCTGGAGTTCCCGATGGGCTCATAACCCATAGCTCGGTGGTTCAAATCCACCTCCCGCTATAAATTTCGGGGCCCGCCCCTTTATTTTTCTTAGAATTACAGTCTATCCGGCCTTGTACTGTCCGTATGAAATCTGTGCTGAATCTGATGACGAATGTCCTCAAAAGCCTTGTGCAAAGCTCTAGGCAATTCCCAATCATCAGCATGAGAACTATCAAAAACATGCGTCGGAGCGACAACCTTGACGTGCATTGAATACTTCTTCCTGCCACCCTCCTTCTGATAACACTTAATATGAACAGTCATGTTCGTAATATTCTGCAAATCACGCTTAATCTTCTCAAAATTCTCAGTCGTAATAGTATTAACAGTAGTCTGCTCCTCAGCAGACAAGTCGCTCACACCAACAAACTGAATAACCTCAGGAGTTGCGGTTGGATTAGTTCTTGACATGATGAATTCTGTAAAGGCAAGTGTATTTAAACATTTTGGTGGCGAAGATTTAAAAAAGAAAACACTCAGATAGCCCTATATGAAAGTATGCGGTATAGATGAAGCGGGAAGAGGCTGCGTTATAGGTCCACTTGTGATTTGCGGCGCGATGATAGATGAGAACAAAGAAGCCTCTTTGAAAGATTTAGGCGTCAAGGACAGCAAACTGCTTTCTCCATTACAGCGCGAAAGAATCGCGAAAGAACTCCCTAAGCACGTTGCGTATCAACTGATACTTATTCCGCCAGCTGAAATAGACAAGAATGTGCTTTCTGAAACTGGGGCGAACTTAAACTGGCTGGAAGCTGACAAATCCGTTGAGCTCATAAACATGTTAAATCCTGAAAAAGCGCTCATTGACTGTCCGAGCAATAACACAAAAGCATACCATGAATATATCGCTGAGAGGTTAATGGCAAAAACAATAACATTCAAAACAGAGCACAAAGCGGATTCAAAATATTTGATAGTTGGAGCGGCTTCTATTCTTGCGAAAGTCGCGCGAGACGCGGAAATTGAGAAGATAAAAAAACACGTTGGCGAAGATTTTGGAAGCGGATATATGGCAGATCCCAAAACAGCCGCGTTTTTGAAAAAGAACTGGGACAAACACCCAGAAATATTCAGGCACAGCTGGGCACCATACAGAGAACTTGCTGGCTTGAAGAAACAGAAGAAGATAGGGGAATATTAATTACTTGACTTCAATAACTTTAATTATATGCCAGCCGAACTGAGTCTTGACCGGCTTTGAGAGTTCTCCTAGCTTTAATGAGAAAGCGGCTGTTTCGAACTCCTTAACCATCATATTTCTTCCAAACCAGCCAAGATCTCCACCCTTCTTTCCTGAAGGGCATAAAGACTTCTCTTTTGCGACAACTTCAAAATCCTTCCCGTGATTAATATCAAACAAGAGACCAAAAGCTTCCTGCTCGGTTTTTACTAGAATGTGTGCTGCGTGGACTTTGGATGACATGCCATTTTGACCCGAATTCTTATTTAAATACCTTTCCACCACAGTCTTTATATACACTAAACATCCCAAAAATAACAGATGGAAACAAGTGTTGCCCCGACGACGCAGACAACAGAACAAATACCATTAGCGAAAGCCACCAAGATAACCAAACTAGTCCTTAACGGCTTCAAAAGCTTTGGAAAACACACCGAGCTGTTATTTGGAGATGATTTCAACGTCATTCTAGGACCTAACGGAAGCGGAAAAAGCAACGTTCTAGACGCACTTTGTTTTGTCCTAGGCAAGAGCTCTTCCAAACAATTACGAGCAGAAAAAAGCTCCAACTTAATCTACAACGGCGGAAAAACAAAACAACCAGGAAAAGAAGCAGAAGTCAGCATAGTATTCGACAACAAAACAAAAATGTTCCCAATAGAAGAAGACGAAGTCAAAGTCACACGAATCGTCAGGGCAGACGGAGCAAGCAAATACAAAATCAACGGAAAAACAAACACGAGACAAGAAGTTATAGAACTACTAGGCATGGCCAAAATAAATCCTGACGGCTACAATATCATCCTGCAAGGAGACATTGTCAGACTAGTCGAGATGAGCCCGATAGAAAGAAGACAAATCATTGAAGAAATAGCCGGCATAGGAATGTATGAAGAGAAAAAACATCAGGCGCTAAATGAACTGCAAAAAGTCGGAGAGAAGCTGAATGAAGCGGAAATCATACTCAAAGAAAGAGAAACGTACCTGAAAGAACTGAAAAAAGACAGAGACCAGGCATTGAAGTACAAAGAATTGAACGACAAGATAAAACAAAACAAGGCAAGCTACCTCAAAAGACAATTGAACAGGAAAGATGACGAATTAAAAAAACTTGAAGAAAAAAGCGGAACACACAGAGAAAAATTAACGAAACTCCAACAACAAATACAAGAACTAAGGGACGAGATAGCTAAACACAAGCAGACGATACATGACATCAATTCTGAAATCGAAAGAAAAGGAGAAGTAGAACAAATAAAACTGCAAAAAGAACTGGAACAACTGAGAATACAGCTAGCGATGCACAAAACCCGCATAAGCACGTGCAAGACCGAGATTGACAGAATAGGACAAAGAAAAGAACAACTACAAAAGAACCTCGAAGAAGTAGAAGTCAAGATAAAAGAACTAAACGAGCAGAAAGGAAGCCAGACAGCACAATTACAGGCAATGCACAAGACCATCATTGAAATTGACTCCAAAATAAAAGAGTTCAAACTCAAACACGATCTAGCAGACGATGCAGATATTGATAGACAATTTGAAGACTTAGACAAAAAAGCAGAAGAAAAACAAAAAGAATTACAATTACTAAGAGAAAAACAGCAAGCGCTCATACGAGAAAAAGACAAAGCCGAGTTCCAAATAGCGACAATGGACGAAAAAATCGCCAAAGTCAAAGAACTAGAAGACGCACACAAAGACGAACTCAACCAGCTAAAGAACAAGAAAGAACAATTCAAGAAACTAGTCCTAGAACTAAACGAACTTCTGAACCAGGACAGCAAAGACGCAAACACACTTGCGAAAGGAAGAGCGGAATTGCACTCAATGCGAGAAGAAGAAAACAAGCTAAGCATCAAACAATCCTCAGTGCAGGAAAGCATAATGCAAAACATTGCAGTCAAAAAAGTCATTGAAAACAGGCAAAAATTCGGAGAAGTCTACGGCACAGTTTCAGAACTCGGAAGCTCGGACGGAAAGTACGCAGTCGCGCTCGAAATAGCAGCATCACAGAAAATTCACAGCATTGTAGTTGATGAAGACAAAACAGCAGCACAAGCAATCAAATTCTTGAAACAAAACAGATTCGGATTTGCGACATTTTTGCCGCTAAATAAGATAAGGCCCGCGCAAGTCAAAGAAGAGCTGCGGAAACTGGCAAAAGAAAAAGGAGTGCACGGATTTGCAGTGGATTTACTGGATTTTGATCCAAAATTCAAGAATGTCTTCTCACACGTATTCGGAAACACACTGGTGGTTGAGGATATAGAGACAGCGCGACGCATTGGAATAGGAGAAGCAAGAATGGTAACGCTCGACGGCGACTTATGCGAACATTCCGGAGCGATGACAGGAGGCTTCAGAGCAAAAAAAGCAGGAAGCTTCAAAGAAAAAGAAATCGAATCAAAACTCGAAGACGCAAAAAAACAAGTTTTAGCACTTGAAGACAGACTGCACACTCTCGAATTGAACAGAAAATCAAATGAAGACAAAATAACAAAATTACGAGAACTAAAAGCGAATTTGGAAGGCGATATAATCAAACAGGAGAAAAGTTTACACTTAGACACCGGCGACTTGGAAGCGACAAGAAACTACAAAGAAGAACTCACAAAGACCATCAAGCAGATCGGAAAAGAATTGGAAACATTAGAAGAGAAGACGGCAATCGAGACGAAATCGCTCACTGATCTAAAGATAGAGAAGCAGAACATCAGGAACAAAATAACAGAATTACGCAATCCAAGAGTACTTGCAGAATTGAATGCCTTTGAAGAGAAAAGAAAACAGCTCGAACAAGAAAAAATAAGAATAGAATCAGAACAAAAAGGAATTAACGTACAATTGACAGACATTCTAGGCAGAGACAAGGAAAACATGCAGAAGCTGGTAAAAGACATGGACAAAGAAGCAGAAGCATTCACAACTGAACTAACTGACTTGCACAAGATGACATCAGGACAAGAAACAGAACTAGACAAAAAAGAAAAAGAACAATCACAATTCTTCAGCCAATTCAAAGGCCTGATTGAGAAGAGAAATAAATTAGACAAAGAAGCAAGCGAAAAAGAGAATAAAGTTTTAGGAATAGACGAGAATTCGCGCAAAGAAGAAATGCAGGTAAACATCCTTTCAATAGAAGAAGCACGCGTCAAAGCAGAAACAGCCGGACTCACAGCAGAATTCGAACAGTACTCAGGCGTAGAACTGGACATGGAGAAGCTGGAAGAGCAATTGAAGAAAGAAATCAATGATTTTGAAAGAATGATGGCAAATATCGGAAACGTCAACATGAGAGCACTTGAAATCTACGAGACAGTTGAGAAAGAATACGGGGGGCTTTTGGGAAAAAAGAACATACTCATGAAAGAAAAAGATGACGTCGTCATACTCATGAACGAAATAGAAGCAAACAAAAAAGGCTTATTTATCAAAACACTAACAGCAATAGACGGACAATTCAGAAGAATCTTCAGCCAACTCACAACAAAAGGAGAATCATACCTGGAATTAGAGAACAAAGAAGACCCATTCGCAGAAGGATTAAAAATCAATGTCAAAATAACTGGAAACAAATTCTTAGATATCCGCAGTTTGAGCGGCGGAGAAAAAACAATGACCGCACTCGCATTCCTATTTGCAATCCAAGAACACGAACCAGCAACATTCTACATCCTGGACGAAGTAGACGCGGCACTAGACAAGCACAACAGCGAAAAACTAGCCAAATTAATCAGAAGCTACTGCAACAAAGCACAATACATCGTCATATCACATAATGATGCCATTATTTCTGAAGGAGACATATTGTATGGAGTTAGTATGAATCCAGAAGCAGGACTGAGCAACGTTGTCAGCCTGAGAATGTAGACAAAATATGCTTAATCTTATCAACAGACTGCTGCCAAGAATAATCCTTCGTAATCGTGAAACGCGCGTTCTTCCCTAACTCCTGACGCTTCTTCGGATGCTTCAACAAATACATTATTTTTTCACAAAGCTCCTTAACATCCTGACGAGCGAACAACAAACCATTCTTACCATCGACGATATACTCACGGATATTGCCAACAGGCGTAACAACAACAGGGAGACCAACAGACATCGCCTCCATGGTTGCCAACGAAGAAGTTTCAGTCAAACTAGGAAGAACAAAAACATCCATAGCCTGCAGGAAAGGAACAACATTATCCTGCTTGCCAACACGAATGACGTGCCTTGAAGCAGGAATCTCCTGCTCAAGACCTTCGCCAACAATCAATAAAACAGTATTTCTGTATTTAGAATGAACCTGCTGGAATGCCTTGTACAAAGTAGGCAGGTCCTTTTCCCTCGCAATCCTTCCACAAAAACCTATAACGCGCTTACTCTCAGGAATGCCCAACTTGCGCTTCGCCGCACCCTTTGATTTTGGAGGCATGAACTTTGAAGTAGAAACGCCCATATGCACCAATTCCTTCTTCGTCTTAATCTTATTGCCAGACAACAAATCACCAACCTCACCAGAAGGAACCAACAACAAAGAGCATTTGTTGTACAAACGCCGAGCTAATGACCGAACATACCATTCAACAAGCCACTTATGACTCTTGACAGCACGCTTAGCCAACTCCCAATCAACACTATGAATGTAACCCACAATCGGCTTGTCAAACTTTGCGGCAATCTTGATGCCCGCCTGGCCAACAGGCCCGATAGTCTGATTGAAAACAACATCGGCATCCTTAATAATCTTCTTCATGATGTCCTTATCAGGCGAGCAGAAGAAAATATCACCAAACTGCCAGTTAACCAGAGGAAAGCGAACAACTCGCACACCCTTGATAATCGGGATTTTTCCAGGAAACTTCGGAGCAAAAACAACAATCTGCATTTTTCCAGCTAACTCTGGAAGAAGCAAAGACAGAAAACGCGCAATCCCATCCCAACGAGGAAGGAAACAATCAGTTGTAACAACAAGCTTCATTTTAACCTGTAAAATACCTCAGCATACTTATAACCATGAATAATGCCTGACAACCAATCTTTGAGAATCAACTTCCACAACAACATCCAAATAGCCAATTTCTGGCTTTCATGAACTAGAAAAGCCTTGATTTTTGTGTTGAAAGTATCACTGATGTCAACAACCAATCTCGGAAGATTTCTCTGACGCAACTTCAACACAGACCAAACATCAAAAGAATAAACAGGACATGAAATCTTCTTCTTCTCAATCAAATCCATCACCAAACGATACACAGCACGATGGTCAGGATGAAAATCATCAAGACCATGCATGAAAATCTTTGCAGGCTTCTCCTTCTGAATAATCCACGCGAGCTTTTCAGCAATATTACGAGACTTGAAATCCTCCTCAAAATGGCCTTCCCTGACACCAAAGTAAGCAACGCCCGCGCCACCCATTATCTTGTCAGCCTTGATTGATTCCTTCACTCTTCTTTCAACAATAACTTCTTTTCTCAAATGAGGATGAGACTTCTCACCAAAAGAACAAATTATAGTACGAACACGCATTCCTTCCTTAGCGTACTTGGTCAAAGCGCCACCTGCACCAATGATATGGTCGTCGTTATGGGCTGCAATGGCCAAGATGGTTTCTTTCATACAAAGAATACTACTCTAAGTGTTTTTAAAGGTTTGCTGAGAAAGAAAAAATGCGCCGGCCGAGATTCGAACTCGGATGATCAGCTTGGAAGGCTGACATTCTACCATTGAATTACCGGCGCGAATACACTAAAACCGATATATTCGCTATAAAAAGATATCGCCTACAGCTTCAACTCCTTCTTCAAATTCTCCAGAAAACGCTTGAAATCTTCCTTCTTGATACCGGCACCACAGGCCTGCTCGTGACCGCCGCCATACCCCTCTATGCCTATCAAGGCGCGCGCTAATGCCTGAGCGAGCTTTGTCTTGCCAGGAGCACGCAAAGAACACCGCATTTCACCAGACTTCTCCCTACCAACAATAATCACCTTCTTCAACTTGTAAAGAAGCTCATTCGAAAGATCTTTAGTCAAGCTAAGCTGGTCATCCTGATAAGTATAAACAAAAAGAGGGTCCTCGGAATCATGCTTTAACGCGTTTGCCAGCATTTCCTCATAGATTTTGTTAACTTCCAAATATTTCTTCCATAACAACTTGCCCTTTGGAGTTCTCTGCTCCAAAATTTCGTACGGGTCATCAATTCTTGTCAGAACTTTCACAGATTGAGCAACCTCAGACATAGGACCTTTCAAATTAAAAGAGAAAACCTTCACCAAAGTGCCAATTCTGGTGTTGAACAAAGCTTCCTCCACTGTTGAACACGTGGTTGGCAATAATTCTCCATACGCCTGCTGGAATTCAGGAGCAAAATCGGGAAAATACCAATCACCAATAGAACCTGTTGTCGCAATCCACAAGTCCTGAGGACGCTCCTCACCCGTAACCTGCCAAATTAAAGCAGGAGTAGGAATGTTAACGCCGCGCTTCTGCGGATTAAAATATTTTACACGGTCTCTTTCTAAAACTGCATGATGGTCAACCCAAATAACCGGCACTTTTACTGCGTCAATAAACTCTTGGTCAACCATCGCAACATCAAGAACAAAAACCTTGTCAGCACCGAATTCCTCAACCTTACGCGCGTAAGGCTCGACGGTGATTCTCGGGTAAGCCTTAACTGGAATACCTCTGCCTTCCTGCTTGAAACGGTAACATAATAGAAAGCTCGCAAGACCATCAGGATCATCATGAAAAATGAACAAAGGACGTTGGCAGTTCATCAATTCTTCCTTTACTGTTTCAACTTCCTTCGGAGTAAGCATACAAAAAAGCGGTACAAGACTGCTTAAAAAGCTATCTAGAAAAGTATATAAATGACTTTATTGAGAATATTACTATGAGCGTCTGCGACAACTGCCATGCATACAAAGTATTCGGAAACAAATGCTGGTTTTACTGGGAACACAAAAAGGCATGCTCGCAATTCAAAGGCACACCAGAAGACGAACCCCATTTCTGCGGAGAAGAACTCATACAGATACACTAAAAAATTATAAAGTTACAATATTTCTTGACATAAATGATCATAAAGGGGGTCACGTACAAGGAAAAAGAACGAATTCTACAGCACGCACTGCTTAAAGCGAAACCTCTC
This sequence comes from uncultured Methanosarcinales archaeon, assembly GCA_964617195.1. GTDB lineage: Archaea > Nanobdellota > Nanobdellia > Woesearchaeales > ARS49 > CABMGU01. Next base: position 37,341 of record CAZTVK010000019.1, read on the forward strand.
ACTTGCCAACAAGAATTTACAGGCAGCGCACCCGCACCCTTTGTCGGACGATTCGGATACCCTTTTGTCAATGTCGGCATTCTGGCGCCACAACAGCACGACGAAAATGCATGGCAGTACGACGCGCCAAGACACTGGGCGCAACAAAATATGGGAATAGCAGATGTCGCGGCATTTAGAGCAAGCATGGTCAACAGCAGATTCACCAGCAATGTCAAGCAACCGGACAAACTGGTGGAAATAGCACAAGATGTCGCGATGGCAGCAAAGCCAGTTGATATCGAAGTTGTACTTGAGAAAAAACCGAGCTTAAACCTCCAAACAGACAGATGGGTTGCGCCCATGGGACCACAAGCAAAACTAAAAAAATTACAACTGGCAAGCAACCCGCACATTCCAACAAAAGTGCAAAAGTTCTATGATGATACGGACGCGCTTGCTTCTGAAGCAGTTACTACGCTCTACGAACATTCGCTTGACGAAAATTCACTAAGCAGAATGTTAAGCGTGGGAGTGTTTGGAAAACAAAGAAAACTAGTTCCGACAAGATGGTCGATAACTGCAACAGACGACATACTTGCAAATAATTTCCTCGAAAAAGTCAGAGAACAGCCAATCGGAGAATACGGAGCATATTTCGGCAGCTATTTAGGAAATTACTATCTTTTGCTATTCTTCCCAGAACAATGGAGCTACGAATTATTCGAAATGTACGTCGGAAAACCGGACATGCTCGAGTACAGCACAGACCATGAAGAGTTTTCCGGAAGGAAAAATTATGCGGAAAACTGCGCAGGAGGATATTACACTGTAAGAATGGCTGTTGCTGAACATTTGATGAAGAATAAAAGACAGAACACTGTTCTAGCATTGCGATTCATCACAGACGAATATGTACTGCCTTTAGGCGTCTGGGTAACACGAGAAGCAACACGAAAAGCACTGGCCGGCAAGCCCATTGCATTTGCCAGCAAAGAATTAATGCTACACTACGCACAATTACTGGCAAAGAAAAAATTCGGAGTTGATATAAGCCAAGTTTTACAGAAAAGCAAGTTACTCAAAGAAAAACAGAAAACGATTGGAAGCTTTATTTAAGACGACCGTCAACAATCCTGGCAACACCGTAAAGACCTTCTTCCTCGCACAAGTGAGTATCACTACCAACTTCCAATATGAACTCATCACGCAAGAAATTAATTGATTCCCTTTCAAGCTTTGGGAACTCAAACGCGCGCTCGCCAACACTCTTGTCAGCACCTACTTTCAAGACGACAAGACGCCTGTCAAATTCCTTTTCAGCAGTCTCAGCATCAGCATAACCAGTCAAAGTGATTCCAGCAGTCAAACGCTCATTAGCCCTGTCTTTAATGTTGACAAAACAGTTGCGCGTGCCAACCCTGTAAGTAACAACAAAATCACCAGCAGTTTTGCCGCAAGATTTCGCAAAATCCTCAGAAGTAAGCAATTGCTCACAACCAAGCTGAGTGTAAGGATCAACCTCATAACCACTTGGTTCTTCAGGAGTCAAAACCTCAACAGGCTTAGGAGGCAAGTCCTGAGGCGGAGAAACCACTTCTTCCTGAGTTATAACCTGCGCTTCAACAGGCTGAGGAGCAGGAACTGGAGGCATAGGAGGCGCTGCAGGAGCACACGCCACCAAAATCAATAACAATAACAGGAATAACTTTTTCATATTACTAATAGAGAAGCAATAACTATATAAATCTTTATCTGATTAAGAAACACATGGACGTACACCATATTCTCGTCGATATACAACAAGCACTGAAAGTGATTGCAGAAGCACCACTTAAAGGAAACATTACTGATTTCAAAAAACAAAAACAAGAAGGAGCCAAACTAATGCTCAAAGGAGCAATACAAAGACTGCTAGATGAAACAAAAAACACTCCAGAAGCACACTCTATCGCGCAGAAATTAACTGTGTCAAAAAATGAAGAAATGCAAAAATACATCGAACAAATAGCAGAAATAGCAGCAGACGAACCAGAACAGAAAAGCCACAAAATACCAAGATTACCAAACGAAATACGAGATGATGTAACTGCAGACCTGCAAGAAATACAAAAATGCGTTAATTCAGCATGCTACAGAAGCGCCGTGATATTGTGCGGCAGAGTAATGGAAACAGCACTGCACAGGAAATATTTTGATTCTACTGGAAATGATTTACTAGAAAAAGCACCAGGCACTGGATTAGGCACGCTAATTGCAAAACTTTCTGAACACGGCGTGAAGCTAGATCCTGGACTGCCGAACCAGATACACCTGATAAACCAAGTAAGAGTATTCAGCGTTCATACGAAAAAAGAAAGCTTTAGCCCAAGCAAGACGCAAGCAGAAGCAATAGTATTGTACACGCTTGATATTTTGGATAAGTTATTTGTAAAATAGAAGAGTTAAAAAATCACAGAGCCGGTATTTTTTATAAAGATGTCAAGAACTGAAGGTTCTTGATCACACTCGGAATTCACTCCTGTGAATTCCGATGCTTAAATTTCTCAAGATCTGCCAAAAAGCGTTCTATCGTCTTAACAACCACTTCAGGCTGAGTCTCCAAAGCATCAGCAGTCTGGCCGAGAATATCACCAGTAAAGCCTTTGGTTGATTTCAATACAGTGTCAGGCAAAGGCTGCTTTTTCTGCGCTGCCTTTCTAGCCTTCTTCCAAACTTCCAATAATTCAGCAGCACGACCTGGAAGATGCCCGATGTCACACTTCAGCAATGCAGCCGCTTTATCTAAAACGCTCTTCTCCTGCGCCACTATGTTTTCAGCAGCCTTTCCTGCAGCAAATGCCAGTCTTACAATACCGTCCTTAATCTTAGAAGACTTTATGATTTTAATCTTGCCAGCTTCCAAAGTATTCTTCAAATGAGTGCCGCCACAAGCCTCAACATCAACACCAGGAATCTGCACAATACGCAATTGCTTGCCAGGAGCAACACCGCCCTGATAAATAGCCATGCCAAAAGTCTTTTCAGCCTCCTCACGAGACATGAAAGACAACTTTGTCTTAATGCCGGACTTGACTATCTTGTTAGCCTCACCTTCAATTTTCTCTATTTCTTCACCTGTCAAGGATTCATAATGCGTAATGTCAATATGCGCCTTGTCAACATCCTTCTTCGCAGAAGCCTGATTGACATGAGCGCCAAGAACTATTCTTGCAGCAGCATTAATGATATGAGTCGCGGTGTGGTGTTGAGCTAACTGGACACGACGAGAGAAGTCAATTTCTCCATGCACTCTATCGCCAGCATGGAATTTAGGAGGAGACTCCAAAACATGCACAACATACGGACCCTGCTTGAACACGTCAATAACTTTGGAACCTTCCAATGTGCCCTGATCTGAAAGCTGGCCTCCTGAGACTGGATAGAATACTGTTTGGTCCAGAATTACACAATTGCCATTGATTTCAAGAACTTTCGCGTCAAAAGAAGACTTTTCGTAATCATCAAAATAAAGAGCCTCAGTAGGAGGAATATTTGGCGCAATGTTAAGCTTTTCTTCACGCACTGTAGCAGTTTCCTGTTCCTTCTGAGTATGACGGTCAGCCACAAGCGCGTAAAAATTACCAGGAACCTCAATGACTTTGCCAATCTTAGCAGCCTCATCACGAATCATCTCAGGAGAAATGCCTTGGCTGTCGTAAATCGTGATAAGATCTTCGGTTGTGAGCTTCTTTTCCAGCAAACGAGGAAGCATGGACTGAGTTTTTTGTTTTGTCGCCTCATATTTTTTGCGCTCGACTTCCAGAATTTCAGATACTTCATCAAGATTTTCAGAAACTTCAGGGAACAGAGGCTGCAAATAATCTGCATGCCAGCGGCAGATTTCAGGCAAAGTCACATTCCACTTATACTTATCAATAAAACCAAGAGCACGGCGCAAAATGACACGCAAATTATACATGCCGCCAACATTTGAAGGAAGACCGCCATCATTAATAGCGAATAAGAGTGCGCGGCTGTGCTCGGCAACAGCGTACAATGCTGCCAAAGGCTCAATTTTTTCTCTTAATGCCTTCACGTCCATCTTTAGTTTGTCAGCAACAAACTTCCAAGCAGCATTAATATCCTTGACCTCGCCAATATTGAGGTATGGAGCCAGAGGCGTGAACTCGCGCATGAAATCCTCATCATACTCAACACCAGTAATCTCTCGCAATTTCTTAATAACAGAAGGGAAAATACACTCGTAAATTGAGGCTTTGCCAGAAGTAAACCAAGGAACACGCTCCTGACCCTGACCCATATCAAGCACCTTAATGTTCAACTCCTTCAAGCCTGAAGAAGTAATTTCATACTGCATGTACACCTGGTTTGCAAGCTCAAGACCTTTAGAAAAGAATTCCATACACGGACCAAGATTGCCCCCACCAGACCAGACATCCTCATGAATAGTCAACTCAGACATCTCCAAACCAATACCCTCATGCAACCAGGTCAAAAAGTCACTGATGTACTTGTTAGGATTGTAGTCTTTTGGCGGGAAAAAACCATGCTGTCCCATCATAACAAAAGCCACACAATGACCAGTTATGCCAACATTATCAATATCAGGAAAACGGACGCACATCTGAGGAATAACCAACGGATTAGCAGGAGGAGAGATTTCACCAGAGACAACAAACGGCTGGAAAGCAGCAATAGACGCAATGGTGAAATCAGTTGTTGGATTCCAGCGAGAAATTACTGGATAACGTGAAATAGGAGTATAGCCCAACTTTTTGAACACACGAGCAAATTCCTGCCAAGTTTGAATGTAGTCCAACTGTTTCTTGCAAGGATGGCCAATAAAGCGGAAACCTCCACTGCAGGCAGGATCCCCGCAAACGTCTGACTTATGGGTAACCCAGAAGAAACGCTTGCACTTAGAGCACTGATGACGAGAAAAACCCTTTGATTTCAGTGTTTCAACAGGGAAAAACTTATCAGGATGCAAACTAGCATTCATACGCACTTCTTCAACGATTTCCTTATCTCCCATGACGAGACGCAGCGCTTAAGCTGTTTAAAAACGTTTTGCAAGAAACCAGAATACCATCAAAGCAACAGCGATAACCAGCGTAACCACGAATAAACGCTTATCATTGCCAAAACCAAAAGGAACAGGGCCAAGAAGGCCAACAACAGCAACCTTGCTTTCTCCAGCCTTAGCGCCTGATAAAGCGCTTACGAAGACAAGAAGAAAGCCAAGGAAGATGAGAATGATGCCGATTGACAACAAGTTGCTTTGCATTCAATAAAAGAAAAGGAATTAGAATAAAAAAGTTATTAAAAAATAAAAAATTTACTCCTCGCCGCGCATGCGGGAGAAGCCGATTATCAAGCCAACAATCACGAGAAGTGCGACAAGCACAAGGAGAATTATCTCCAAAGCTGAACGTACTTTGCCTGAAGAGTCACCTGATGCGGAAACTTCGGTTGTCGTGTTCTGAGATGCTTGCTGCACAACAACAACTGGAGCCTGCTCAGGCTTGCATGCCTCGTTCTCGAGGACAGTTACTTTGCCTGATTGAGCAACTTTGCTGTGACGGTCGTTATAGAAGGCTTCAACAACCATTTCATAAACGCCCGGCTCTGCGCACTTAGGAAGCCTCAAGAAAAGCTCTTCAGTCTCTTCCTCTTCGTCGTTTTCTATTTCCTCTATGAATTCAGAGGCTGAAACGCCCAAAGCTGGAATAGATGCAATAACCTTGACATCATCTTCGTCCTTCTGACCCTTGTTCTCCAAACGAACAGTCGCCAAAAGTGCCTGGCCTGCCTTAACAGCACTGCCTGGGCTCAAGGTAACATCTTCAATCTTAACTGAGTGTCTTTCTGTGTTAACTTGCAATTGGTAGTTGTACACAAGTTCCCAGCCATTTCTGTCTGAGAGAATAACACGCAATTGATAGTCATCAACATCAACATCATCTGGGAGAGTCAAGTGCATTTTCTTGACGTACGTGACGTTAGCATCAAAGTCGAAGGGACCGATGTGATCTTCGATGTCATTAACATCACTGAATTCGTATCCAGAAATGAAAGCACGGATCTCAACATCCTTGGCGTTTTCCCATGGATGCAATTCAAGCATAAGCTCAAATTCCTGAGCGCGCTCGATGTCCAACTGGTTCAAGCCAGAAGGCTCGATCTCGGTGTCATCAATTTCCGCTCGCTCAATGGCGACCGGAACAAAGCTGTCCTGTGCAGCAACCATGACGGCTGACAACACAAGCAACATGCTAAAAACAATTGTCGTTAATGCTTTCATTCTTAATTCCCCCCGACGATATTTCTTATAAATTTAAGAGTTGTTACCACTCACAAAGTATAACTTATATTTAAAGGTTTCGCATCTTTTAGTATTGGTAAGTAACAAAACATTGTTACGCATAACAAGTGGTTGATTCTCTTCAAAAGTTTTTTAATGGGACACATAAGAGCCCATTACATGATAAGACAGCCGATAGTGGTCATAATGGGCCACGTGGACCATGGAAAAACCTCACTACTGGATAAGATAAGAGGGACTGCCATTGCCGCACGAGAAGCAGGAGGAATCACGCAGGCAATCGGCGCAAGCATCATTCCTATAACTACGCTAAAACAGATCTGCGGAGCACTGCTCGAACAGCTAAAATTAGCGCTGACAATCCCAGGACTCCTATTCATAGACACGCCAGGACACGCTGCATTTGTAAATTTGAGAAAACGAGGAGGAAACCTGGCAGACATCGCAATACTAGTAGTAGACATAAACGAAGGACTGATGCCACAGACAAAAGAAAGCATCGAAATACTGAAACAATACAAAACGCCATTCATAATTGCCGTAAACAAAATAGACATAATAGCCGGATGGAAACAAAAACCTGGAACGCTGATAAACAATCTCTCTGCACAAAATCCGGAAACACAAAGAAAGTTTGAAACCAAATTATACGAGATTGTAGCGCAAGTATTCGAGCTCGGAATACAAGCAGACAGATTCGACAGAGTAAGCGATTACACAAAAACAGCAGCAGTTGTGCCAGTAAGCGCCAAGACCGGAGAAGGAATACCAGAACTATTGATGATATTAACAGGACTAGCACAAAAATATCTTGAACAAACACTGCACACAGACGCTTCCGGACCAGCAAAAGGAACAATACTGGAAGTCAAGGAACAGAAAGGGCTTGGCACAGTGCTTGACACAATAATATACTCTGGCGGATTAAGCGTAAATGACCAGATTCTCATCGGCACACTAGACCAGCCAATACAAACACGAATCAAAGCACTCTTCCTGCCAGCACCAGGAGCGGAAATGCGCGAGAAAAAAGCACAATTCAAACCAGTCAAGAATGTCAGCGCGGCAACAGGAGTGAGGATAGTTGCGCTACACGCAGAACTGGCAGTAGCAGGAGCGCCAATACTAAGCGCTGTTGGAGACATTGAGAAAGCAAAAGAAGAACTCCACAAAGAAATGCACGAGGTCTTGATTGAAACAGACCAAGATGGAATCATAATCAAAGCAGACGCCCTTGGAAGCCTGGAAGCGCTAATGCATTTATTACGAGAAAAAGGAATACCGATCAGAAAAACAGGAATAGGACCAATATCGAAAAAAGACTTCTCAGATGCAGAAGCAATACTGGCAACAGATCCAATGCATGGAGTGATACTTGGCTTTAACATACCAAAACCAGACCTCACATCAAGCGCACACGTCATCGTTAACGACGTCATTTACCGACTAATTGAGGATTATGACGCATGGAAAATAACCCAACAAAAACAAATAGAACTCTCAAAATTAGATGTGCTAGTAAGGCCATGCAGAGTGGAAGTCCTGAAAGGCTACGTGTTCAGACAAAATAACCCGGCAATCTGCGGAACAGAAGTACTAGCAGGAATATTACGACCAAACACGCCATTGATGAACAAAGAAGGAAAAGAAATCACAGTTGTCAAAGGAATACAAGTTGAGCAAGAAAATGTCCAAAAACTGGAAAAAGGAAAACAGGGAGCAGTAAGCATGCCAGACGTGACTGTAGGAAGACAGTTGAATGAAGGAGACATCCTGTACAGCGCAATTCCAGAAGAGCATTTCAGAAAATATAAGGAACACAAAGAGCATTTAAGCGAAGAAGAGAAAAATTTGCTGAAAGAAATCGCTGAAATAATGAGGAACAAAAATCCGATGTGGGGCGTATGAAAGAAAATTATGCGTTCATGGGAAGCAGAGAACTAAAAGAATTCTTCAGACTAATTGAAAAACAATACGGAAAAGTCCCAGAGCTTTTTGATAAAATAGCATTCATACGAGGCAAAGAAAGAATCTTCACCATTTCAAGAGACGTTGAACTAATAGACATGAAGAACTTACGCATGAACAGCATAGGATTGTACATTGCAGAAGTAAAGAATGGACAACTAAGGCTAAGCATAGAAGGCTCACAGATAATAGGCCCAAGCGCCACCAAGAATGTGTACGAATTAAGCGAAGAACAGCTCAAGGAATGGTTCAAAGGAAATGACTTACAGATAGAAGGAACATACGAAGGATTTGTCATACTCAAGAATGGAACGGACTATGTAGGATCGGGCAAGTACAAAGAAGGCCTAATCATGAATTTCGTGCCAAAAGCGAGAAGACTTCTAGAGATGCATTAGAAGGGAATAGTAAGCTATATAAACAAGTGGCGTTCTCATTCAATTTCTTTTTATAATTTATATAAAATATAAGTATGAGTGAAGACTATGAGTAAACACTACGAAACACAGAAAGGAAAAGCAATCGGACCCTACCTAGTACACAGCGAACTAGCACCAAAAAAACCGGTTTACTTTGGAAAACATCAAAACACTGGCAGAGAAGTTGTGATCAAAGGAGCGGAACCTATGGTGTTAGCAGAAGACCAAAGTCCCAAAGCAATAGGAGAGCTCTGTCTGGAATATGAACACTCACTGCAATCAAGGCTCAAACACCCAAACATTTGTCCAGTTGAAGGACCAATAATAGAACATGATGGAGCGCACTACCTCGTCACTCCGCTGGTTGGCAAAAATGATTTTGTAAATTTTGTAAAGAACTACAATCCAACAAGAACAGAACGCCTTAAAGTGCTAGAAGACATCGCACAAGCGCTGGTTTATTGTCACAGCAAAAACATAGTCCACCTTGATATGAAAGCAGAAAACGTGGTTGTAGATGATGGAAGAGGCAAACTAATTGATTTTGGTTCTGCGCGCGAACTGAACAAATCGCACGAAATAGTTGACGCAATAGTTTCATGCACTTTAAGCTGTGTTGCACCTGAATATTTCCGCGACCATGTCTTCACGAAACGCACAGATACATTCTCTTTTGCAGTAATGGGATACTGGGCACTGACTGGAAATAACGCATTCAAAAGACTGGGAATACAGCTATGGTATGAACAACCAAAATACGTACCAAAAAGAATGGAAGAATATGGATCACTTGGAAAGTTAATAATCACAGGACTCAAACTCAGACAGACTGAGAGACCAGACATGACAGAAATTGCCGGAGCACTCAAGGAACTAACTGCCAAACCTCGTCTCCAACCCAATGGAGATTCTTTAATACTTTCCCCTGCTTCAGCATAAAGATTTCTTCGCCTGAAAGCAAAGCTTTTGCAACACACAACGGCTTTTTATGATTCTGGTCAACAACAACCACTAACTCGTCCTTTTTGATTGATTTATCTAATTCTACAATGCCAGGACGCATTACATCCGCGCCATTGGAAACGAATTTCACAGCACCCATGTCGACAACGACTTGCTTCAGGAAAAGTCTTTGCAGTAAAAGCTTCAAAGTTGGAATGATTTTACCATCCTGATAGAAGAAAGAAGGCACGTTATCCTTCAATACAAACTTACGGTCTGATTCTACGAGCATCAACTGGTCCTTTTTACCAAAGAAATCCTGAATATTGAACTGCTCAGCTATCTCCTGATTAATCTCCTCAACATCGGATTTTGACAGCTGCTTCTTCATAATGCACCTTTTCTCGACAAGATTTAAAAAACTTCTCTATAATAGACGAGTTATGATAGAAGAATTTGAAAATGGAAAGCTTCCAACAGAAGACAGATGGAAAAATCATATTGATGAAATTAGAGAAAAGACTGTTCCAAGCACAAAAGAAGAAGTCAAGAATGCGCTGATAAAGGCCGTAGAGAAAAGAGTGCCGAAAGAGAAATTTGGATTATTCTTGAGCGGAGGAGTAGACAGCTGCTTAATTGCACTATTGCTGAAAAAGTTCACAGACAATTTTATCTGCTACACTGTAGGCATCAAAGGAAGCAAGGATGTGGCTGCAGCGAAAATAGCAGCAGATAAACTTAAGCTTAACTGGGTTCACAAGGAATTCACTGATGAAGAAGTGGAACAGTGCCTCAAGAAAGCCGCACAGATTTTGAAAAGTGATGATTGCATAGCTATTGGAGTCGCGAGCGTGATAATAGCTGCAACAGAACTCGCAGATGTAAAGACATTCTTTGGAGGACTAGGTAGCGAAGAAATATTTGCAGGCTACCAAAGACACGAACACGTTTCAAATGTCAATGACGAATGCTGGAGAGGCCTAAAAGCAATGTGGCAAAGAGATTTAGTCAGAGACGCGACAGTTGGAAAAGCATTAGACATCAGTGTTAAAGTTCCTTTCCTTGACGATGAACTGATTAAGGCAGCGATGGGCATACCAGGAAACAGAAAGATAACGAGCGAACACAGAAAAGTAATTCTCAGAGAGATAGCAGAAGAACTCGGGCTGCCAAAAGAACTCGCATGGAGACCAAAACAAGCAGCACAATATGGAAGCGGATTTGACAAGGCAATGCGACATTTAGCACACAAGAAAAAAATTACGCAGAGCGAGTACGCACAAATATTGTCGAAACCCTCTTAGAAGGCAGGGGATGAGTAAGAGTGAGTATGTCAAAGCACTCGTAAACCATACGAAAAACTAAGAATTTCTGGGCATTATTTTTCAAGAAATGGTCATCATTATCCTACGCACTGCCAACCTTTCTTGAAACCTTTGCCGCACACTTCTTCAAATGTTTTCCCCTCTGGAATGAGGTCGCACATTACAAAATCACATTGACAGTTTTCCGTGCTTTCGCAGACTTCCTCAGTTGAATAAGAGGGTGGCGCTTGTTTAACTTCTGTACACGAATATAAAAAGAACAGACACAACAATGCCAATGAAAGAATTATTTTTTTCATACAATGAATTAAACAAAAGCTGCTTATAAAATCTACGCTTAGAAAGACTCGTTATCTAATATGAATCTCGATAATATCGCCGTCTTCCAGCACCTTGTCGACCTGGCGGAACATCTGGCCTGGGAACTTCGCGCCCTTACCCCAGACACGCGCATACTTGAACTTCCTCACAAAATCACGATGAATATGCTCGCAAACAGCTTTAATTGTGCAAGGGCGAGTAAGAATCATCGGCTCGTCAAGGTCAGGCTTCTTGTTGACCTCTTTCAAAAATACGCGAATGAAATTCAAAGAATTAAAAATATTCTCCTTCAACTCATCAATACCATCCATTTTCTCAGCACTCACAAAAAAAGGATTCGGCAATAATTCAGACACCTGCTTACGCCCTTTCTCATCAATCAAATCAGCCTTGTTAACACAGACAATAGCAGGAACATACTTACGATTCCCCTCAATAGCATCGATGAACTGGTCAATGTCAATATCGCTACGGATAACAACATCAGCGTTCATCATCTTAAACTCATGAAGAATACCAGTCAATGTATCAGCACCAACCCTGCTCAATTTAACCGTAGAATTAATGCTCAAGCCGCCCCTGACTTTTTTCACAATCTTCACATCAGGCTTACTCTGATTAACTCGTATCCCAACATCATAAACTTCCTTCCGCAAAGAAGAAAAATGCTCAGGATGAAGAGCGTCAATAACAAAGAGAACCAAATCAGCATTACGCGCCATGGCAAGAACTTCCTTACCACGGCCTTTGCCATACGCAGCACCAGAAATAATACCTGGAACGTCTAAAATCTGAATTTTTGCGTTGTTGTAGTTTAAAGTGCCAGGAATGCAATCAAGAGTAGTGAAATCATAAGCAGCGACTTTAGACTTAGTGCCACATAACGCATTCAACAAAGTAGACTTACCAACGCTTGGGAAGCCAACAAGAATAACAGTAGCATTGCCAGTCTTCTTAACAAACCAGCCCTCACCACCACCCTTCCCAGCAGCCTTCTTCTCAATCTTCTCACGAAGCTTCGCAATCTGCGACTTCATCAAGCCAAACCAATGCTCAGAAGACTTGTTGTACTTCGCCACGGACATGGCATCTTCCATCTCCTGAATCTTCGAATGCAAATCGCTCATAACACCAAAGTCAACTGGGTGATATAAAAAACTTTATAACCACGCCAATAGAATTTCACAATATGGCATTCATCACCACAATACAAGCACTCGCAACAAAACTCTCAATAGCACTACTCACGCTCTTCATAGGCTTCATAATAGCCAAACTAGCAGGAAAAATAGCCAAAAAAGTCCTGGCAGAAGCAGAACTGAACAGAATACTAGTCTCAGCAGGATTCAGACCACTAAGCGACGCGCTAGGCATCATAATAGAATACATCATTTATACACTGACCATTTTAGTCATACTGCAACAGTTCGGACTAACCAGCATCGTGCTAAACATACTAGCAACTATCGCCACAATCATCATACTCTTCTCATTACTGCTTGCACTCAGAGACTTCATACCAAACGCCATAGCAGGACTATTCATCAGAAAAAAAATGAAGAAACTCTTAGGCGAAAAAGTCCAAATTGGAAGCGTTTCAGGAACACTAGAACATGTAGGAATAATCGGAAGCACGCTCAGAAGCAAAGATGAGCACTGCGTGCCACACCTTTACACATCACGAAAAGACGTTACACGACTTCGAGCAAGCTGACAATATTGAAAATCTGCATTCTAGTGTAAGATTCAACATTTGAGTCCTCAGCAATATCCTCAAGCTCATGCAAAGCCTTGCTGACCTTAATAGAAGTCTCAGAATTATCGCTCAACAATCTCAAAGTCGACACGATCTTCGCCTTAACATTCTTAGGAGTAGAAGTATCCTGCTCAAGCTCTTTCAACGCCGAGATAACCTGCTGAATCGTGTCCATGCCCCATTACTCCTTCACACTTGCCATAACTTCTTCCTGCATCTTCTTGGCCTTTTCCTTCAACTGCTTCTCCTGCTTTTCCAAAGTCAACACGCGCAACTCAAACAATTCCTTCCTGCCCTGCAATTCCTTCTGCAAAGAGGCTTTGTCAACACCAATCATGATGCCGCCAACAATCTTGTAAGCAACAGGAGAAGTTTCCAACTCTTTCAACGCGCCCTCAATCTCAAACAATTGAGCCTGAAACTGCTGCTTCTGAGAATTCAGAGACTGCATGTTCTGCTCCATCATCTGCAAGCGCTGAATAGTTTCCTGAGCTTCCTTTGACAAACTCATACTGCTTTAACCTTAGTGCCAACTGAGCGAGATTTGTACAAAACCTTGCTACCACAATAAGGACAACGGACACGCTTGCCCATCATATCCTCAGAAATCTTTTTGCTGCACAAAAAACAAGTGTATTTTACCATTTTTACTGCTCCTCGTTCTCAACAACTTCTCTAGTCTTCAACACGGGAGCTTCAGCCATCAACTGAGCCGCCTGCTCCGTCAAACTCAACCTTTCTCCAACAGTGTAAGCGCGAGCAGTAAACTTTGCATTACACTTACTGCAATTCCAGATACCATATGAAACACGGCTAACCTTAAGCTTGCCGCAATAAGGACACTTATGATCCTTCTTCTGCTCAATCTCGATTTTAGCCAGCTTGTGCTTCAGAGTTCTACCATAACGAGTTCCAAAACGCTTTGCAGGACCCAAACCCTTCTGTGCTTCTGCCATGAAGTGTGCGGAACAGTGGAGGGTTTAAAAAGGTTTCTAGCGGCCATCGACCTGCGCAAACCTTTATATATCGTCATAAACGACGCAAATAGCGTATGGCAATCAACGAAAATGAAAGATTCCATCTGAAAAAAATCATAAAAGAACTAGACTCGTATAGCGCGCGCCACACGGAATTCGTCACGGTTTACGTGCCAACAGGGTATGACTTGAACAAGATAATCCAACACCTGCAACAAGAACAAGGCACTGCAACCAACATCAAAAGCGCCCAGACACGAAAAAACGTCATAGACGCACTTGAAAGAATGATCGTGCATCTGAAATTATTCAAAGGAACGCCAAAGAACGGACTAGCAGTATTTTCCGGCAACGTGGCAGCACGAGAAGGAGCATCAGACGTAAAAGTCTGGACCATCGAGCCGCCAATCCCGATCCAGACAAGAATATACAGATGCGACAAAAACTTCCAACTAGAAATTCTCAGAGAAATGCTCGAAGCAAAAGAAGCATACGGAATGATAGTAATTGATTCCCGCGACGCCGCAATAGCAATCCTAAAAGGAAAAACAATCATACCACTCGTCGAAACACACTCACACGTTCCAGGCAAGATGAAAGCAGGCGGGCAGTCAAGCATCAGATTTGCGCGAAACAGAGAAATAGCGGTTAATGACCACTTCAAAAAAGTAGCAGACATCGTCAAAGACCAGTTCCTCAAAATGGAAGGACTCAAAGGAATCCTTGTAGGTGGACCAGGACCGACAAAATATGACTTTGTCGAAAGCGGACAAATAACCAACGAAGTAAAAAAGAAAATTATCGCGATCAAAGACTTGAGCTACACCGGCGATTTTGGACTTGAAGAATTGCTGGAAAAATCCCAAGACGTGCTTGCGCACGAAGACGTTGCAGAAGAAAAAAAACTTGTGAGCAGGTTTTTGGAAATGCTCGCAATAAAACCGGAGCTAGTCAGATACGGAGAAGCAAACACGCTCAAAGCACTCGAAATGGGCGCAGTCGACATGCTGCTCCTATCAGAAGCGCTGGACGAGCAAAAGATAGAACAATTCGAAATCACAGCAAAAGCATTCTCGACAACCATCAAAATAATATCGGTTGAGACACGGGAAGGCGCACAGCTAAGAGACATCGGCAAAATTGGAGCAATATTACGATACCCAATCGAATGAACATCCTAGAACAAGCATACCAAGAATTGTACCCCGAAAACACGAATTCTAGACAACTGAACATCAAATACAGCGGACGATTCAGAGCATACAACGCCAACATCAGAATGACTCCTGAAAAAATAACAATCAACATGAGCAAACAATGGAAAGGAGTCAGCCCAGACATACAAAAAGGACTAATGCACGAATTGCTCGTAAAACTCTTCAAGACGAAAACGCAAACAATCAACATGGAGTTGTACCACCATTTCATCAAAAGCCTGTCAAACGTCGCGCCAAAAACGCACACGAATCCGATATTGGAAGAGAGTTTCCAAAGAGTCAATGAAACCCTCTTCAATGGCATGATGAACCCTCCAAACTTAAAATTCGGAAACGGAGTGAACAGACTCGGAACATACGAGTATGCGACAGATACCATCACAATAAGCCAGATTCTTCTGGAAAACAAAGAATTGATGGACTATGTGATGTATCATGAAATGCTGCACAAAAAACACCAGTACAAAGCAAAACCAGGAAGACACTTGCATCACAGCACACAATTCAAAAAAGACGAAGCACGATTTCCAAACGCAGAACAGCTCGAATTAGAATTAAACAAGCTAGTAAGAAAAAATAAAAGAACTTTCAGATGGTTCTGGTAGCGCCAGCAAGATACATTTCTATCAAACTGACATCATGGCGAGACTCATAAGCACGCAGCCAGCTGATATGATGCAAAGCAAGATCATAAGAACGACTTTGAGCAGGATTAAGCACTCTTTGAGACTCAACACTAGCAGCAAAACGATTCCATGAACCACCACAATGCTCATGAAGATGATGCAAAAGAGACTTCTCCTTTGAATTAAGCTCGAGCCTATCTGGATTAGTAAGAAGAAGATAATGAATTCTCTCAACAACTGCATCTACTGCTTCTTTATTGTCTTCACTCATAATAACTCACCCAATACTGCTGGAAAACGACAACTATTTAAAGCCTCCTATAGACGATAAAACCATGGTAAGAATATTCGCAGCAGGAGACTTCCACGGGGATAAAACAACGGCAAAAGCCCTGGCACAACGCGCAATAGATGAAAACGCAGACTTAATCATTCTCAATGGAGACATAGTGGAAGAAGACGACACTGAAGGCGTAATGTACCACTTCATGAAAGTAGGAAAGCCAGTATTCCTGGTTCCAGGAAACCATGACTGGCACGCAACAGACTTCCTCGCAGCACAATACAAAGCAGTCAACTTACACGGAAAAAGCTCACAGCATGGAAACGTGGCAATATTCGGATGCGGCGGAACAAACAGCGGAATGAACATGCTCACAGAAAAAGAAATCTATGACACAATAAAATACACGCACAAAGCAGTATCAACCGCTCAGAAAAAACTGCTCGTCACGCACATACATCCAGCTGGAACAGTGATGGAATCATTCTCACAATTCGTAAAAGGAAGCGTAGGACTTAGAAAAGCAATTGAAGCAACAAACCCGGACATAGTGGTCTGCGGACACGTCCACGAAGCAGAAGGCATAGAAGAAAAAATAGGAAATACTCTAGTCATAAACGTTGGAAAGAAAGGCAAACTCATCGAGCTTTAGAATCTCTCAATCTCTGCAAAACAGAAATCACAGAACTTCTAGGATAAGAATTCAATGATTGCTCAAAAGCTGCCGCGCGCTTCAAATACCTCTTGCCATCAGCGCCGGAATAATGCGATAAACAAGCCTTCTTGCCCATAACCTGGCCATGCAGATAAGCCACAAAACCCTCATCAGTCTCATCATCACCAAAACAAATACCCGCATCCTCAAGCAAAACATGAATGCTCAAATGAAACGCCTTATGGAAACCAGGATTGCTGCCAAACAAAGACTTGCGAGCAGGAGCCAACGGACAAGTGCCGATCAGGTCATCCCTAACAATCTTCACATAAGCATCATGCAAAGACCACCAGACATGAACATGCTCGCGCAAAAGATCAGTCAGATCACGCATCTCAGCAGAAAGACCCAAATCCTTGCCCGAAGCAGCAGACAACAATGACTGCACAAACAGGACATCATTCTCTCGTATCCTGGACAAACCACGAGAACACTCAAAAGAAACAGACTGCTTATCAGAAACAATTCCCTTAACATTCCTGTTCGCAAAAGAATAAAAAACGTCAATCTCCTCACCAGAGAGAGCTTCAGAAAAACGGATAGATGGCTTCAGCTGCGGAAACATCCAGCATAACTTTGCAATCCCATTCAACAGTTCATCACGCATAACGGGTCAGATTCAAAAACGCCTTGATATTGTTTTTCAACGACATAACATCATCCTTAACACCACGCTCAAAACCAGAAATGAACGGCATGTAAACGTACTTCTCGAAAATCGTGCGCAACACGTAAAAGACCGGCTTTGTCTCCCAATGGCCCTCATAATCAGTCTCCAGAATCCCATCAAAAATAATGATGACTTTTCCATCCTGAAGCTTGACCTTTTTCCCATCACGCTCAACAACCACATCATTCACATCATTAAACTGAGCGCGGATCTTGATAACACTTTTCGCATAATCAGTGAATTTCTTGAAAGGCTCAAACTCCATATCAATATATTTGCCCTCAGGCTTTGTCGTCTCCCCATGACGCTTCTCAATCAAAATCCAATAACCCCGATCCTTAACCCACTGATCCATAACACGAAGAAGCTCCTTAGCATCAAACAAGCCACTGTACTCCAAACGTTCCTTGTCAACAACAATATTTCTTTCCGCCATCAAACAACCTCTTGACCAAGCGTGTCTTTAATCAGTCTTGCCAACTGCGAACCTTTCAACAAACACAAGTCATCCCAATAGTCAACAATCTTGTATTTAATAATGTAATTCCTGTAAAAATCATCCAAAGACTCCAAAAACTTCTTCCAAGGAGGAGGACCCTTGAAACGCTTCTGCCAATCAAGCACAAGCTTCGGCTGCACTGCAATCTGAATCTGGCCATCCTGCGTCTTAATCTTCTTCCCATCCCGAATAACCTCGATATCACGCATGTTGTAAACGCGCAGTTCAACATCCATCTCAAACTTAACATATTCAGTAACGTTCTTTTCACCGTGAATCTTAAACTCGTGCTCAACACCAGTAGGGCCTGCAAACTTCTGCTTGTACATAGGCAAGTTAATCACATCATAATCATCATCAACATACCACTTGCGAATAGCTTGCAACAATTTAGAATAATCAAAAAAGCCACGATGCTTAATCAACGTTACAGGTTCATCGATCTCTCTAGGCACAGGCATGCTTTAAAAAGAAGAAAGTTGATTTATAAAGGTTTGGCTTTATTCAAGAGTGCGCTTCACAAAGAACTCGCCAGCTTCCTTGAAAGGCATAAAAGTCTCCAACTTCAGATAATTCATAACCAAGTCACGAAGCCGATAAGAGTCCGTGTAAATGTTTTTTTTGTGCATGGTAATCTTCTGACGCATCAGACGCCTAACGTACAAGTCCTTGATTTCCTTGAAAGGCCACGTTCCCCACTCCTTGCCCGGATCAACAATGAGCGCGGCAGTACAAGTCAACTCAAACTCGCCCCTATCCGCCTTAACCTTCTGGCCCTTCCACGCAATCTCAGTATCCTTAAGACCAACAATCTTGTAATCCAAATCCATCACATAAGTGAACAAATTACCTCTGGTTGCAGGAGGCTGCTTCTCCAAACGCCACCTCAACCAGATCTCCTTTCCACCAGCAACACTACTCTCACGCTGCATGTAATAAGTCTCCCTGAACTTAGAATCATCACGATCGCCCCAACCTTCCTCAACAATCCAATCATGAATCATCGTGTAAACATAAGACAAGTTGTAAGCGTCACGGACCTGAACCACCCATTTAGCAACCTCAACACGCTCAACACCCTCAAAACGATGCTTAATAGGATTATCAGTCGACTGCTGGAATGCCATGAGAAGATTAAAAGAATACGAGTTTATAAACGTAACGGGGACAAGCTTAATATAGAAAGACACGACGAGCACAATCATGCTAGTAGGAATTGTAGGAAAAGCAAACGTTGGAAAAAGCACGTTCTTCAAAGCAGCAACACTAGCAGAAGCGCTAATCGCCAACTACCCATTTGCAACCATTAAACCTAATCGGGCGTTTTCTTTTGTAAAAGTAGACTGCGTAGACAAGGAATTAGGAGTGCAATGCAACCCACGATATGGGTACTGCGTCAACAACAAAAGATTCGTGCCAATAGAAGTCCTTGACGTAGCAGGACTCGTACCAGGCGCACACACAGGAAAAGGAATGGGCAACCAGTTTTTAGATGATTTACGACAAGCAGACGTCTTCATACACGTAGTAGACATGGCAGGAACAACAACCGAAAAAGGCGAACCAATAGAACCGGGCAGCTACGACCCTGCATTCGACATCAGATTCCTAGAAATAGAACTAGACATGTGGATACTAAACATCATACATAGAGGATGGGACAAGTTCGCAAGAACAGTCCAACAAGAAAAAGCAAAACTGGCAAAAGCACTCGCAAAACAACTAAGCGGACTCAACGTAACAGAACCAATAGTAGACGAAGCAATGAACAGCCTAAAGCTGAATCCGGAAAAACCAGCAGACTGGACCCAAGAGGATTTACTCGCATTCGCAAAATATGTCAGGAAAAAAACAAAACCAATGATGATAGTAGCCAACAAAATGGACCTGCCGACAGCAGCAGCCAATCTGGAACGATGCAAAAAAGAATTCCCAGAATACATAATCATCCCAACATCAGGAGACTCAGAACTAGCACTCAAAGAAGCAGCAAAAGCAGGACTCATCAAGTACACACCAGGAGAATCCAACTTTGAAATGAGCGACAAATTGAACGAAAAACAAAAGAAAGCGCTAACGTTCATCAAAGAAAACATTCTTGACAAACACGGAAGCACAGGAGTCCAGAAAGCACTCGACACAGCAGTGCTTGAATTATTGAGATACATCACAATCTTCCCAGGAGGAGTAGGCAAACTCGGAGACAGCCAAGGAAGAATACTCCCAGACTGCTTCCTACTCCCGCCAAGCAGCACCGCACTTGATTTTGCAGCACACATTCACACTGACTTAGCCAAAAATTTTGTAGCCGCAATAGACGTCAAGACAAAAAGAAGAATAGCAAAAGACACACCGCTCAAAAACCGCGACGTGATCGAGATAATGACTTCGAAATAGGCTCGATAACAATCATACTTCTCCCAAAACGCCTGCTAGGAATCCACGCCTTCGAAAAATGCTCATACGTAATGAAATGCTGCATGCCCCAAGGATCACACATCCAAAAGCCCTTCTTGTTAAAACCGCAAATCGTAATCATATGAGTGCCGATTTCACGAGTATTATAGAACTTGCCAGCCAACACTTCAACAATAACCGGCTTGCCCTGCACTAAGAGTTTTCTAATCAGCTGAACAGTCGCGTTCCTCCTCCTGAAATACTTCTTCGTCTTCAACGCCTTTTTCTCATGCTCCTTATACAACTCCGCCAAATCAGAAATCCACACGCCCCAATCATCAAGACGACCATTCCAATAAGAAGCCACCTTGAAACCACGCTTGATCAAAGGAAGAGCAATGCAAACATCGCACAAACCAGGATACTGCCTGCCAAAACGAGCCTCATGATAAAACTTCAACTCATCAATACGGCCCCCATAGTACTGCAACACCATCCTCACGCAAGCAGCAAGACAAGTATCAGGAGAACGCTGATGAAAACACTCGACCGGAAGAACAATCTCACGCATCAAGAACCGCCTCTTTCAGTCTGTAGATATGCGGTTCTTGGGCCTAGAAAATCGTATACATTATTACGCATTATTGACGATTTTCTACGCATCTATGATACCCAAACTTTTGTCAACAATGACGAAAGTTATCACCTTATTCTTGCCAAGATGTTTTGCCCGGTACAAAGCCCTATCAGCCTCGCGCACAAGAGTTTCCCTGGAAACAGAACTATTCAAACAATGAATCATTCCAATGCTCACAGTCAACTCGCAAACCTGCTCTACCGTAGTGCGAAGATTTTCGGCAATATCCTTCGCACCCTGCTGTTGCAAGCCAGGCAAAACAACCATAAACTCCTCACCGCCATACCTTGAACAAATAGCATCCTTCGGAGAAACAGTCTTAATGACATCAGCAACAGAACGCAAAATACGATCACCCTCAGGATGACCCTTAGTATCATTAAACTTCTTGAAATTATCAACATCAATCATCAAAGCACTAATCGGCCCTTTCTCTCTTGAAAGCTCTGACAACATCTTCTCAAACTTCAACACCAATTCGCCACGATTGCTCAAACCAGTAAGCGGGTCAGTAACAGCAGACACCTGCACCTTCTCATACTGAGACAACCTTGAAAGAACAGCCACCAACTCATACAAAACCTCTGAAATACCATCAAGAGGAAGAATATGCTCAGAATACAAAACAGAACATCCTACCAGCTCACGATTCAACACCAAAGGAAAACCAGAAACACATTTCGACAAAGACTCACGATTCTTAATGCCTTCCAGAAGAAAGTCAGACGCCACATTCTGAATAGTACACGTTGATTTAGTGCCCTTAACCTGAGCAACAACACGCTGCTCGACAGCCTTACCAGCCTCACTAAGATCAAAATACCTTGCTTGCTTACCATACGCAGAAAAAAACACGTTACTCAGCTTGAACTTATGAGCCAAGAACTGAATAGCAGTATACAATGCCTTGTCAACATCATTAACATGAGCAATGGCCTGAGAAAACTCCAATAACAATTTAGAACGATTCAAAGCCTCCCTCAAAACGCGCTCAGAACGGCCAGCGACAGCAGCCTGCCTGACCACAGTCTCTATAAGATCCGCATACTCATTCTTCCAAACAGGAAGCTTCTTGCGCGCATCAGAAAGCTCTTCATCCAACGCGTGAAGCTCATCAGTACGGAAAGGACCGACAAAAACCTGAGAACCATCAACATCAACAGAAACGTACCTGATACCGGGAACTGCCGAATAAGGAACATCAGAAGAGCGATTGCGCAATTCCTGAAAGAAAGACAGTTTACCAAACACGGCCTGCTCGCACACAACAGGAACTTTCAACTTCGCAGACAAAGACTCTGCCAGTTCACGCCACACCTCTGTTTTAATGCATGATGGAAGCATGAAAGTAAGCCAGAAAGCGCTGAATTTAAACTTTCCTGTCAGCAGAACCTGAGTAAGTTACGCTGCTATCATCTTCACGACGATAAACCTCGCCAGACAACCGCTCCTCAACAACGTGAGCGGCAATGCCCGCAGTCCTTGGAATAATGAAGAACGCACGAGCAGACTGCCACGGAAAACCAAGATCGCTAACGATAGCAGCAATAGCACCGTCAATGTTCAAATGCAACACTTTCTTAGACTGAGAACAGAGCTCTTTGTCAATTTCTTTGGCGAATTGAATATGCTTGCCGGCAAGATTGTGCTTTTCAGCAAGAGAAAACAACGGAACAACTCTGGGATCCTGGTCATAGTGCTTATGACCATAGCCAGGAACGCGCTCCTTACGCGAAACCATGTCCTTAATGACATTTGCTGCCTTCTGAGAACACTTCTCCTGAAACAATCTGGCAGCCTGCTCAACAGCACCACCATGATGGTCGCCAATAGCAAGAATTCCGGCAGCAATGGAAGCATTAACCGCATTGCCAGCACTTTGAACTATCCTTGCAGAAGTAATAGAAGGAACTTGGATGCCATGCTCCGCAGCACTAACAAAAATCGCGTCCAACAATTCACGCTCACCCTTCTTAGGAAGCTCGCCCTTCATAAGAAGACAAATCATATCAGTGAATGTTGCTTTACCTACCAAATCAGAAACATCATAGCCACGAACTTTCGCGCCAGTCTCAGCAACCTTTGAAATCTTAGTATTCCACTTCATAACGCATCCCTAATAACATTACCAATCTCGTGATGATAATTCGCAATTAACGCACCAGCCCTGCGCAACTTCTCCATCTTCTCACTAGGCCTGCCCTTTCCGCGCTCAATAATAGCGCCAGCATGACCAAACTGAATTCCTGAAGGCAGGTTCTCAGCAAACTTACCGCCGATAAACACTGCAATCGGCTTAGTGAATTCCTTATTTTTTAATACTTCCGCAATCTCGTCCTCATAAGTGCCGCCAAGCTCGCCAAAAGCCACAACGGCCTTTGTCTCCTTGTCCTTTTCAAATAATCTAAGCAAATCAGCATACGTTGAACCAATAAGCATCTCGCCACCAATACCAACAACAGTACTCTGACCAAGACCAGCCTGTCTTACCACCCAAGCAGTCTCATTAGTCATACCACCACTCTTAGAAATAATGCCGACACTGCCCTTCTTGTAAACACTCTCAACCATGTCGGGCAAACCACCAATCGGGCCGATGCGGGAAAGGCCAGGACTGATCATTCCAACAGAAGCAGGGCCAATAAGAACTGCTCTTTTCTCACGCGCCTTTGCAATCATGGTAGCAGCATCATGCAGAGGAACGTTTTCTGTGAAGACAAGAACTAATTTTATATCATTGTCCAACGCTTCAAACACGGCAGATTTTGCAAACATTGGAGGCACAACAACAAAAGAAGCATTGATTTCATGATTTTGAACCGCTTCTTTTACAGAATTATAGACAGGAATACCGTGAACTTGCTGGCCGCCCTTCCCAGGAGTCACTCCAGCAGGAATTTTTGTGCCGTATTTGAGCATTAACTCTGCGGACATCTGGCCAGTGCTTCCAGTAATGCCCTGAATTACAACTTTAGTGTTCTTATCTATCAAGATTGCCATTTTTTCACTTTCTCCACAATAATCTTAGCAGTAGCGGTCAAAGGAGTCTCAGCACCAAACAATTCAACATCCCAGCCATTCTTCTTTGCCGCATCCCTTAAAATTTGAAAACCCTCTTTCTCATAAGGACCAGAACGGCGGACAACAATCGGAAATTTAGGCCTGACTTCCTCAAAAGCGCGCACAATTCCCATCATCATAGTATCCATCCTTGAAAAGTTAGCAATAGCACCAACAATCCAACAACCCCTGATTCCAGGCTTTGTGATTGCCTGCTTTGTGAGAACATACATCTTCTCATCACTCGGGTCACCACTAAACTCAGTATAATTCGCAGGCTTGCCGCCGGCATCGATTAAAGAATCCATGCAAGTTATACTTCCGCCACCGCCAGCCGCAAGAAACGCAATATCACCATCCAGCTCAAGATATTTCACAGTACCATGATAGTCCTTATCGTTTGCAGCCTTGACGAGTCTCTCCCTCTCAGTCAAAGGCCTGCCAAGACTCGCAGGACGCTCACCATACTGCCAGTCCTTATGACGGCCTAATGCAAAATCATCAAGCTCAATATGCGCGTCAAGACAGACAAAACCAGACTTTGTCTGCGCAATAGGATTAATTTCCAACAATTTACAGTCCTCTGCCACGAATACTTTCCACAAGGAGACTAACAAGGGAACAAGAGCTGAATGCTCTTTCAAAAAGTTTTTCGCACCGGCATCTGTAAGACCTATCAACTCGTTGATAACAAGCTTCTGAACATTTTTCTGCAGTTCAATACCAGTGCCACCCTCAGCACTGAACAGCAGGACAGGAGAACGAGAGTCAGTATCGAATAAAAAGCTCACATAAAACTGCTTTTGCATATCAACAAGCTCTTCAACAAGAACGCTCTTCACTTGCTCTTCTTTAAGAGATGAATTCAACAGCTTAGAGACAGCATCGTCAGACTGCTCTTTTGTCCTGCATATCTTAATTCCGCCCAAGTCTGTACGCTTGCCGAATAATACTTGAGCCTTGACTACGCATGGTACAAAAGGGCTTGAAGCCTTTTCAGACAACAAAACACTCTTCGGAACAGCAACATTGTGCTTTTTCAAAAGAGACTTGGACTCGTGCTCGTATAAGCGCATAACAACTGGTGACTTCCGATGTTTTATAAATTTAACCAGAAATTTATTGACTCACAGAGAGCTCTTAAAATAATGAACTGTTTCTTTTACGCCATCAGCAAGTTTAATTTTTGAAACCCAATTAAGCTTCTGCTTTGCAATACTAATATCCGGCTTTCTCTGCTTAGGGTCATCCTGAGGCAAAGGATTGTATGCTATCTTAGACTTGCTGCCAGTGAGATTGATGACTTGCGTTGCAAGTTCCTTAATGGTGAACTCATCAGGATTACCAAGATTAACAGGACTTATCACACTGGAATTCATCAATTTCATGAGGCCGTCAACCATGTCTGAAACAAAACAGAAACTGCGCGTCTGAGAACCATCGCCATATATTGTTAATGGTTTGTTATTCAATGCCTGCATGATGAAATTGCTAACGACACGACCATCATTCGGAGACATGTTCGGACCATATGTATTGAAAATTCTGGCAATGCGGACATCAACGCCATACATCCTCTGAAAATCCATGCAAATAGTCTCAGCAGCACGCTTACCCTCATCATAACAACTCCTGATGCCTACCGGGTTAACATTACCCCAATAAGACTCCTTCTGCGGATGCTCCAAAGGATCGCCATAAATCTCACTTGTGCTGGCCTGCAAAATTCTGGCTTTACGACGATGAGCAAGCTCAAGCATGTTGTAAACTCCGAACACTGAAGTTTTAAACGTGTACACAGGATCTTTTTGATAATGAATAGGAGAAGCAGGACAAGCGAGATTGTAAATCTGGTCAGCTGACTCAGACAACGGCGTTGTTATATCATGCTCGATAAATTCAAACTTATCATTCTCCAACAACGGCTGGATATTCTTTTTGCTCCCAGTATACAAGTTATCAACGCAAACTACATTATTGCCTTGATCCAGAAGAGACTTGCACAAGTGAGAACCAACAAAACCAGCACCGCCAGTAACAATAATACGCATTTATTTCCTCCCAATACAACGATACTCAAAACCAAGCAGTTTCATCTTCTTAGGATCAAACACGTTTCTAGCGTCAACAAACTTTTTAACTTTGATTTTCTTTAAGTCAAGAGTCTTAAACTCAGCCCAATCTGTCGCGAGAATAAGAATATCACTGCCATCAGCAACTTCATACGCATCTTTGCAATAAGTCACATCTTTGAGTATTTTCTTAGCATTAGCAACAGCCTGAGGGTCGCAAGCCCTAATATTAGCACCGTCCTTCTGCAATTCCTCAATCAGCATACAAGCAGGAGACAAACGAACATCATCAGTTTCAGGCTTGAAAGCAAGACCCAGAACGCCAATAGTCTTGCCTTTCAGAGAACCGAGCAGTTCTTTGGCCAGCTGACGCACATGAGACCGCTGGTATTCGTTGATAGATCTTACTGATTTCAACAAAGAAGCATCAACCTTATGCTTCTCAAGAACAGAAATAAACGCGTCCAAGTCCTTTGGAAAACAAAAACCACCATAACCCAAGCCAGGATAAAGAAACTCACGACCAATACGCTTGTCAAAACCAATGCCGTCCATAACAGTCTTGATATCAGCATTTGTCCTCTCGCAAAGCTGAGCAACCATGTTAGCAAAACTGATTTTCATTGAGAGGAAAGAGTTAGACGCGTGTTTTATCAGTTCAGCACTGTTTAGGCTTGTATGGATTACTGGAGCCCTGATAGTAGAATAAAGCTCAGACATTATCTTGTCTGCTTTTTCAGTCTCAGTACCAACAACTATACGATCCGGGTGCAGGAAGTCATGAACAGACGTGCCTTCGCGCAAAAATTCAGGATTAACAGCAACATCAAACTCGGTTTTCAGATATTTCTTCAATAAACCCTTCATCCACTCAGCAGTCTGCACAGGAACAGTGCTTTTCTCAACAATAACAGCATAATGCTTCAAACTAACACCAATATCCTTGATGACTTTCTCCATGAAAGACAAATCAGGAGATCCATCCTTCTTAGGAGGAGTGCCGACACAAATGAAAATCACTTCAGAACCATTAATTGCGTCCTGCAATGAAGTTGTAAATGAAAGTTTTCCTGACTTCAAATGTTTAGTGAGCAATTCTGGAAGACCAGCCTCAAAAATTGGGCAAATGCCCTTCTTCAACCTTGCGATCTTTTCAGCATCAATATCGTTGCAAACAACAGAATGACCAAGCTCAGCCAGGCAAGCGCCAGTCGTCAAACCAACATAACCAGTACCAGCAACAGCAATCCTCATCATTTTACCGTCAAATCCAAACCCTCATGGAAAGGCACATCAGGAGAGAAATGCAAAACCTTTTTTGCCTCAGAAATATCAGCAACACTATGCACGATATCACCCTTTTGAGCAGGCTCGAATTTAGGCGCGATCTTGATATTAAGAATCTCGTTCAAATGAACAAGCATCTCCTTAATAGAAACTTGAACACCAGTAGCGATGTTAAACACTTTTCCAGCAGCCTTAGCAGTCATCGCCTTCAAATTAGCCTGCACGACATCGGAGACGTAGACGAAATCACGCGTCTGCATGCCATCACCGAACAGAATAGGCTGCTTGCCACTCTTTAATGCGGTTACGAACTTAGTGATAACACCAGAGTAAGGAGAACTCGGATCCTGCCTTGGACCAAACACGTTAAAATAACGCAAAGCAACAGTTTCCATACCATAGATTTTGTGGAAAATCAAGGCATACTGCTCGCCCGCCAACTTTGACAAGGCGTACGGAGTCATAGGCCTCAACGGACTATTCTCAGTCTTAGGAAGAGAAGGCTCATCACCATACACCGCAGCACTGCTTGAGAAAACAAAACGCTTAACTTTAGCATCACGAGCAGCAATCAAAACTTTCAACGTGCCAGTAATGTTCACCTCATGCGCTTCCAACGGGTGCTGAACAGAATACGGAACACTAGCAATAGCCGCAAGATGAAAAACAACATCCTGATTTTCACATGCTTTTTTGACAGTGTTAACATCACAAATATCGCCCTTGATGAAATTAATCTTATCTTTAACTGCAGAAAGATTTGACATCCTGCCAGAAGACAAATTATCAAGAACAGTCACATCATGCTTCTTAGCTACAAGAGCCTCAACCAAATGGCTTCCAATAAAGCCAGCACCACCAGTCACCAAAACTTTTACCATGCACGCTAGAAAATAAGAAAGGTTTATAAATACCTCCCTTTGTCGTCAATACTGGACGGCCAGAGGGGTCGGGTTCCACCCGGTCTCATTCGAACCCGGAAGTTAAACCGGCCTCCGTAGCTGTGTGTACTTCGTTAAGAGGGAAATCAGCTAAGCTGTCCACCTTATTTTTCTTCATTAAGACTATACAAGAAGGCAGAGATTCTGAATGGTGTTAACGAGAATTATTCTAAAGGGTAATAATTCAGTGATTTGTGGAATTTGTAGTATAGAATAGGTTCAAAATCTTTGAGGACGTCGGCGAATTTTGATTTTAGCGCGCTCATTAGTTCGTAGAATTCTTGCACGTTATCAACGAGAAGTCTGCATTCGAGTTCACAGTATCCGATTGTTTTAGTAACACTGATTACTTGCGATTGTGTTGAGAGGAATGCGTGAAAAGCTTCTTGGCGTGCAGGATCGTTTTCGAGGAAGAAGAATACTCGGTAGTGGAGTTTTTGGAGCTTCGTGTGGTCAATCATGACTCTGTAGCCAAGGATGACTTTTTGTTTCTCTAATGTTTTGATTCGTGCTTTTACTGCGTTGGGTGTCAACTTGACTCTCTTCCCAAGTTCAAGAAGAGGCATTCTAGCATGTTCAGCAAGCGTTTTGAGGAGTTCATTATCGACTGCGTCCATAGGTATTGATTCGAGCGGGCCAGTCATCACAATCTCGGAAGGCTTCAATTCTTCTTTCACGAGATATTTTGGCTTGTAATAATAGAAATCCGTGACTATGGTGATGCGCTTTTCCTTGATGTGTTTCTCAAACACGCCGACTGTCCGCTCATAAATCATCTTAAATTCGTGAATATCACGTGCAAAAATACCAACGGAATGATCCCATTTGCCCTGAACCGAGGCGTTGACGCTGATGCGTGGCTGCGTGTTAAGGAAGCGAATGAAGTCCTTTTCCTTGTCTGCGCTCATATGCTGAAACTTCAAGTAGAGGATATAAATGACCAACCCCAACTTTGACGGGTTGATGTCCGCGTAAAAACCCTGAATCACTCCCTCTTTTTGCAAGCGTTCAAAACGATAGAGCAACATCTGTTTGGACGTGTGTAACCGGTGCGCGAGCTTTGATAATGGAATACGCGCGCGGAAATCAAGCTCATACAAGAGCTTCTTATCAACGAGACTTAATTCCATTTTCTTAATAAACGCATTATTTGTATATAAATATTGCTTTTTGTAAAAAATAATGAACGAAAGTTTAATATAAACGCACTGATTAGTTACTCTCTAGTAACAGTAAATCAATAATATATCAACATAGCACAAGGTGAGACCCATGACTGAAAATTGGACAAACTACGTTATGCAGCAACTAAGGGAACAAGGAATTCAAGTAAAAACGACGTACCACTCCGACGATAAGAACACGCCTGATAGTTTCCGTGAAGTCGCAGTTTCTGCGGGAACCTTGCAAGTCGTTTCTGGCCATCCGCAAATGTGCCTCGACTTGATTATTGATTGCTTACTGAAAAAAGGAAAAAAGATTGCATCGCCACAGATGATTGAAGGGTTATGCCAAGAAGACATCAGGAAAGAAAGAATGATATTTACGGAAAATCTTCCGAGATACCACATGAATCTGTTTGAGTTTAAGCTCAACAAGGGAAAAGCACAGTGTTCTGAAATATACGGAACAGTCGAATACCAGAGAGGCATTGATTATGACGCAAAAACGGTAGTTGATAACACGCTCAAGAAATTCATACAATGCTACCGCTGCAGTTCCTAAAAATCGAGACAATGCGCAAATCCCCTTCGCCTTTTCTATCGACTCTAACAAACATTCAGGTAAAGCCTCAATCCTTAATTTCTAAAACAACATCACTCGTCTTAGGATTCAAGTCCTTAATCTTGGCATGGCCTTTCAGCTTTGCCTTGATTTCCTGCAAAGAGAATTTGGCCTTGGCTTTATTCAGTTCTTCAAGAATGTCCTTCAACTCCTGATAATGCTCATAGATGATTTCACCCTTGCGCTGAAGGTCAACAGCGTTAATTTCCTGCGCCGCAATACCCTTTGACTGCATATCAATAATTTCCTGCAGTTTGGATTTTTTCGCCTCGAAAGACTTCCTAATACGCTCAACTCTCGCATCCTTAACCGCAGTTGACAAACGCGCATCAATAAGCTCTGAAAAAGAAGAGAATTTCTCGCCTTCCTCTTTGTATTGAACAAGTTTAATAGAGCTTAATTCGCCATCAGAATAAGCGCGCGGACTCAACTTTTCATTGAATAACGATTTTGAGTCACCACGCTCGATGATTTCGCGTGCTAACAGCCTGCCGAAGCCTAAAGCGGCCAATGATTTCTCATCCTTAGGAAGATCTTTGGCTTCAAACAAGTTTGTCTTTGCAGGAGGAGGAACGTAGGACAAACCGCGCCTGATTTCGCGGTCCCTCCAAGCACGCTCCTCCTTCGCACCAAGAATGCGAAGAGTTTCGTCAGTAATAATCACGTTGCCCTTTGAGAACAATTCAACATACACATAACGCTTTTCCTTCTGAGTCTCAAAAGTCATAAGAACAATACGCTCACTGCCCAATTGCTCAAGCTTTGTCAGCTTCTTGCCCTCAAGATGACGCCGCAAAGCACCACACAAGCCTGTAATTGACTCTGGCGCTAACGGCTTAGACTTAGACAGCCATAAGACTTTATCAGTAATTCTGAGGAATAATTTGCCAGCACCAGACTTATGCAATTGAAAGACGAATCCGTCTGGCTCGTAGATGTTATCAACACGAGCGCCAACCAATGATTGAAGTTCTCCAACTAGAAAATGCAACTCTAAGAAGTTCAATTCTGTCTTCATAAAAGAAAAACTACTGAAAGAAGATATAAAGCTTACTCAAGAAGCATCTGAACAATAGCAGCATAAGCAGGACGCGTAATCAAAATACCAACAGTCACTGCCAAGATTGTAGTAATAGCAAAACCCTTCAGCATTCCTGCACCTGCAAAAAGCAAAGGCAACATTGCCACAACGATTGTGAGATAGGCGCTGAAAATAATGAAAAACGCACGCTTGATACGCTCCTTCCAATTATACACCGTGTCTGTCTGCTTCCTAATAGCCTCATCAGTAATAACAACTTGGTCGTTCACACCAGTACCAACAGCCAAAATAATTCCGGCAATAGCCGCCAAATCAATATTCCAGCCAATCAAAGCAGCCATAGCCAACGTAAGGAAAATTTCGGAAATAGCTGTGAAAATAATAGGGAAAGCGATAATGACCTTGCGATAAACAATCATCAAGAACACGCTGACACCCAACAATGAAAGCAGACCAACATACACCGCGTTCTTCAAGAACTCCTTACCTAAAGTTGGCGAGATGTTGTCAATACGCTCAATCTCAATCTTAACAGGTAAGGAACCAGTAATTAGAATAGTCTGCAAACGCTTCATATTCTTCAAAGCATTCTCCATAGCAGCCTGCTCTGTTGTACCCTGACCGCCACCAGTAATAGCAATGTCAGTAACAGCACGACCACGCAAATCAGAAGCAATACTCAACCGGTCAACCTCCTGGTCGTCCAAGAAAAGAACAAGCTGCTCTGACAAGCTACCAGAAACAACCGTCAAATCCCTAGTCAAATCAGCCTGACGCCTGGCAGCATCAGGACTCAAAGTAATAGAAAACATGAAACTACAACCCCAACCATCAGGAGAACTGCCACAACCCCTGTTAGGATCAAGGCCTGAACACTGAGCAGTCTTGCAAACATAAGTTATATCGTCCCCGCCCTTGAAAACAGTCTCGCTGCCAATCTTAGCCTCAAACTTGCCCTGCTTGCCCAACAAATCACGAACTTCCTCTTCAGTAGCTCCTGCAATCTCCACAAGAATGAAACGATTGCCCTCGCCCAAAAATCCAGGACGGTCAGACACCTCAGTCACGACAACATCACCAAGACCATAAACATTCAAACGCTCTTTCAAAGACTCAACCATCAAACCCATAGTTTCAGAAGTTACTTGCTCAGCAGGCCTCAAAAGAACCCTAGTGCCGCCCTGCAAGTCAAGACCCTTTCGCAAATTACTCGTAGGAGCATTCTCAACACTAAAACCCAAAGGCTCAACGCCAACAACTTCACTCTTAACTTTTTTCTGCTCAACTTCTTTTGTAACAGTCTTGTTGACAGTTTGAACAGTGCCGTTGATTGTCTCGTTAACTTCAACAGTTTCATTGATTAATACAATCTCAGACTCGTCCAACTCAGTAAGTTTCAACAGTGGCTTGGAAGTCAGCTTATACGAGCCTTTACTCGTCTTGACGCTAACTGTCTGATCTGGCTCAAGAGTCTCAACAAAATCAAAATACGCCTTCAAATCAGGAATAGGCTTGTTATTCATAGCAATTATACGCTCACGACCCATTGGCGCCAAAGCTATCTTAGGATTCTCAAAACCACCAAGCTCAGCACTGCTATTTCTCGCAATAGATTTAATCGAAACACCCTCATTCCACGGACGAGGATTAATCGCGAAAAGTCCAAGAACTAGGCAAACCAGCAAGATAATTACCCTGAAATTCGTAAATACTTTCTTAATTCTGCCCATGCTGCTTCTTCTCCAAATACAATCTCAGAATGCCCGCGTTCTGGAACCAAGTATAAATAATATCAAAAACCAAACCAATAGTAACGATAAGCATAATCTGCTTGATGATGTCAGACTGAGTGAAAATAAGACCAATAATTGAAGCGACCAACGCAGTGCCAGTCATTGTCAAACCAGTTTTCAAAGCACCAACTGTGCGGTCGAAAATAGTGCCGCCTTCGCCCTTACGCTTAAGAACTTTAGTTGTCAACAAAATGTCAGTGTCAACAGAATAACCAATCAACATCAACAAAGCAGCAATACCAGCAACACTAAGCTTGACGTCCAAGAAATTAAGCACGGCAACAGTCGAAATGATATCTGAAACAGCAGCCAAAATCACGAATGAAGACGGAAGAAAAGAACGGAAAGTCAAAAACACAACAATCGCCATGAAAATAAACGCGTAAACCAACGCCTTAACAGTCTGCCCAAAAAACCTCTGACCTAACGAACTGCCCATGCTTTCCACGCTATACTTGCCTGACTCCAACGGAACACCCAACTCGGGCAAAGCACTCTCCAATTCCTCTGCAGTAACATCCGCAGCCTCAACAATCAACGCTATCGACCTGCCCGCCTCTGTAATCTCACGAACACTGATATCAGCCTCAGGGAATCTCAAATCCAAAGAACTGCCAAGCTGATGAATATCAACAACATGATCAACAGGAACGGTCATGGTTATGCCGCCCTTCAAAGAAACACCCCTCTCGAAAAGCTCACCAGTACGCGCATAACTCACGCCCAAGTATATAATACAAACAAAAAGAAGAAGAAAACTAAATACCATCAACTTCTTGTACTGCTTGTCGTAAATTGATAAGAGTTTTTCCTTTAGTGACAAATAAACCACCTTCACTGCGAAAACTATAGAGCCTTTTTAAACATTATGGCTCTTAACAGCAGCCTGCACAAAACCAAGAAAAAGAGGATTAGGAGTTTCCAAACGAGAAGTCAACTCATTATGAGCCTGAGTAGCAACAAAATACAAATGATTAGGCAGCTCAATATATTCAACCAAACGCTTATTCTCAGAAGTACCTGAAAACACCATGCCATTCTTCAACAGAATATCATGGTATTTCGGATTGACCTCATAGCGATGCCTGTGGCGCTCCCAAGCCTCATCAGCATTGTATAACCTTTGCACAATAGAATTCTTCTGCAAAACAGCCCTGCAAGCACCAAGACGCATAGTGCCACCTTTAGATTTAACATTTCTCTGCTCAGGAATATAATCAATAACAGGATGCTGTGTTTTTTCATCAATCTCAGTCGTATGAGCACCTTCAAGCTTGCACACGTTTCTAGCAAACTCAACAACAGCCAATTGAAGACCATAACAAATGCCCAAGAAAGGAATGTTCTTTTCCCGAATGTACTTGATGATGCTGATTTTTCCCTCAACACCACGCGAGCCAAAACCACCAGGAATCAGAACAGCATTGATTCCCCTCAAAGCATCCTCAACACTAATTTTGTTTGTCTCAATATCAGTTGTTTCAACCCATTTCAAATTCACTTTAGCATCACAATGAGCACCAGCATGAGTCAAAGCTTCAGCAATGCTCGCATAACTGTCTTTTAGTTCTGTGTACTTTCCGCAAACAGCAACAGTAACCTCACTCTTCGGAGACTTAATTCGCTGAACAAGCTTCTCCCACTCTGACAAGTCTTCATTAAAAGAGAGTTTTAGCTTTTCCTTTATTCTGTCAAGCATTCCCTCTTTCTTAAACATCAACGGAATCTCGTAAACGCTGTCAATATCCTTCCCGCTGATAATCTCATTAGGAGCAATATCACAAAACAAGGCCATTTTTTCCTTTATTTTCTGAGGCAAAACATTCTTGCTCCTAGAAATCACTATATCAGGAGAAATACCCTTTTCTCTCAGCAATGCTATATCCCTTTGAGCAGGCTTAGTCTTAGGCTCACCAACGCTATCCAAGAAAGGCACGTAAGTGAGGTGGATGTACATAACGTTATCATGACCAATCTGTTTTTTCAACTGCCTGGCAGCCTCAACAAACCAAGAGTTTTCTATGTCGCCCACGGTACCGCCAATCTCGATCATCATAATGTCAGGCTTTTCTTTTTCTACAATCTCCATCCACCAATTCTTCACTTCATCAGTAATGTGCGGAAAGATTTGAATCGTCTTGCCTAAATAATGACCTTCACGCTCTTTCGCAATAACACGGCTAAAGACCTTGCCAGAAGTAAGATTCCAATCAGACTTGCAAGTAATACCGATAAACCGCTCATAATGACCAAAGTCCATATCGACTTCTCCGCCATCAGCAAGAACAAAAACTTCCCCGTGCTCTATTGGATTCATCGTGCCAGGGTCAACGTTCAAGTAACCATCACATTTGATGGTAACAATCTTATGATGATCCTTCAAAAGACGAGCAATAGCCGCAGTAGCGGTGCCTTTGCCTAGACCAGAAAGAACTCCACCCGTAATCACGATATATTTAGTTTGGTGCACAATTAAGAAAGTATTGCATTGTTTAAAAAGTTTTTGATAGTTCAAAATAACGCTTGGAACAAACCCTGATACACTTTCATTCCATCAAAGAACGGAATAGGAAGCATGTTGAATACGAACAGGAATAAATTGATCTGCTTTGTAACATGCAAGAAAATGAAAGTATCCTTCTTCAGACGCTTCTGCTTCAAAGATGCCCAAGCGACTACAAATAACACCAAGTTCAACAACGGGCCGGCAAACGCGACTAAAGCCATCTGAGAAGGAAGAACTGAAATTCCTGCCGCGCCAATACTCACATAAGCAGGAACGAAAAAAATGAAATTAAAACGAATCAGCTTCAAAATAACACCGAGAATCAACCAGAAATAGGCAGCGTGAAACTCGGCCTGCAAGCCAAACGATAAAGCGACGAATTTATGCGCCAATTCGTGCACGATTAAAGCAGGCGCAGTAACGAGACAGGCAAACCAGAATGCTCTTTTGTCAAAACCAACCGGATGACGGCGGAACATGTCCATAAAAATATAGCCGACAGCCAACGTCATGACGATAACGTCGAAAAGCTCACGCAAAGTAAATATCATGACAGAAAGGCCTGCTCAAAGCTATATAAAAGTTATGATACGGTAATTCCAACAAAGAAATTCTTGAACGCCTCATCCAGATGAAACATGACATCCGGCAGGTTATCCTTCGTGATTTGAGTGCTCAAACGAGCGCCAGCAGCAAAAGGCCTGCCACCGCCATTAAACAACTCTGCGAGCTTCCTCACATCAACATCACACTCATCACGACGCCTAAGACCAATACGGCCATCACGATAAAGAACAACAGCCACATCAACACCAGCATGACCATCAAGAACACGCTGGCACGCGTCAGCTGTCGTCAATATGGACGAGGAAAGAGCAAAACCAAAACGATACTTGACATAGGACTTGACAATTAATGACTTCAACAATTCATCAAACGCCTCCATCTTTTTCATACTATAGTCCTTATGGAACAACTCAAACTGATCGTTCCAAAAAGCGCCTCTTGACAATGAGTCGATAAGCTCAGTAGGACTGTACTGAGCAGCAATCAAATCTGAAATCTTTGAAGCGTTCTCATCACGCACCTGCCAGAATTTAACCTCATGAGCAAGCTCAGCTAGTTTCTTAGCGATCAAATCGTTAGGCAAAAAACGCTGCTGGACGAGCTCAGCGGAACACTTACCCTCTATCGCTTTGTCAAAAATTTTTGCGGGAGTAACAACACTCTCAGCATCATGAGTGCACCAATACACAAGCTTGTTCTTTTGACATACTTTCTCAATTAATGACAAATGATCAGGAGAAATACTTACGTCAAGAACAAAAACTAATTGATGCTCCTGGTGCGCCATATCCTTCAACTCTTCATCCAAAGAATCAGGATGCAAAAAACCGCCAAAATGCACAGGCAACTTGGATAATACTGCGTGGCGCATAACAATAGCAGCAGACGCCACCCCATCCAGCTTCTCAGAGCAATAAATCGATATCACGACGAGAAAAAAGAAGGCATTGTATATAATTCTTCCCGAGAATCACTTCATAATCTTATACCACTGGTACAGCAAACGGTCAACACTTTTTAGCAAGTCCATCTCATTTCCATTCAAAACAATGCAATGACTGCTCAAAGTAATCTGTGCAGGAGCCTCAGACTTCAAATAAATAACACTCTTGTCAACATCGTCGCAAGTCACGATCGGACGCTCAAAACACGCATCTGTCTCATTCTTAGTGCACGCACCAACAACAGTAAAGTTCAAACCACGAACAACATGCAAAGTCAACTCTGCAGATGCCAATGCGAGATACTTGAACTGATCTTTCCCAGCATCAGGATCAAACGTGATATAGATAGGACTGCTTTGGAAACCGGAGAAATTGCCAGAAATATAGACGTCCTCTACTTGAGTTGGATTAAAACGAAAAGTGCCCTCATAAACCTGATTTTCAAGCTGAATATTAGTCTGCCACAAACCGCCAATCTCTTCAAACTTGAAATAATTATACTCAACAGCAGAAGTCTGCGGTAGTTCTCCCTTCATCCCAAACAAAACAAAACCCAGAAACGCGATCAACGCAACAACACCGACAATAATGAAAATCTTCGTCGGCTTTTTTGTATCAGGAAACTCCTCAGTCACGTCATAACTCCTAACATCACATAGATTAAACGCTCTGTCTGCTGGTACAAGTCATACGAGTCAAGAGAGGTCACAATAACACAATTACCCTCAGCTCTGATTTCAGACGTATCACCCTTGTTAAGCTCGATTACAGGCTGTTCAGAAGTGGCGTCAGCACAAGACTTCTGCGGCAGACTACCTCCATCGCTGTTAGTCAAAGCACGCTCAATTGTCCTCTCACCATTCAATTGAACCTCAAAATAATACTGAGCCTCTCCGAAATTCTCAGCAATATCGCTATTTGAGTCGTATGTGACTGTCAAAACCGGCTTTCCCAGCAATGCTTTAGCATCATCAGACACCTGGATGAACTCCAAATCGCCAGGAAAGAACACAAAAGCGCGCTCTTCACCGCCAATACTCGCCAAATACTGCTGGTTAACAAGCCTGAACTTGAAATCACCATACTTCAGCTTCTGAACAGAAGGACGCGCGGCAAAATCAATCACAAAACCAAAAATACTCGAAACCATCAAAAACACGACAACGAGTCCAATAATCATTTTCTTTTCCATAACGACCATACGGGAAAACAAGAGTTTAAAAAAGTTATCTGTCAAGAGCCACAAATTGCCATTTTTTGTCTTGTTGTGGCTCTTGAGCACAGTCGGAAATCCACCCAAGCAGACCGCCATTTATATAAACCGGTGGATTTCCGATGTTTAAATATGACACATAAGACGAGAACATCATGAAATGCGATATTTGCAGTAAAACACTCGCTGAAACATTCCTCAAGAAAATAATAGGCAGCTACGTCAAAGATGCAAAAGGAAAAATGCATCCAATATGCCGAGAATGCCAGAAGAAGCTGGGAAAGAAGGAAGAAATACTGAAGAATATCTAATGCCCTCGTAGCTTAGTAGCTATAGCGGCTGCTTCGTATCTTGGAGAAAAAGCAGCAGGTCACGGGTGCAACTCCCGTCGAGGGCTTTAATGAAAAACTGGGAAAGAAAGCTGTTTACCATAACATTGATTATCACGTTCTCGCTAATCCCACTGCACTTCCTAGGAGAATATGCAAGCAATAAATGGGACATACAAACACACGGCAACCTATTCAACCTGGATGAAGAATCCAGCATAGGAACATGGTATTCCACAATACTGTTATTTTCATGCTCGATATGCCTGTTCATTTTATATGCAAAAACGAGAAAAAAAGCATGGCTCGGATTATCAGCACTATTCCTCTATCTTTCAGTAGATGAATTCGCAGGATTCCACAACATCATTGGAGGAATACTCAACAAAATAATAATTAAGCCAATCTTTTCAATCGACATGTCCGGCTATGCATGGGTAATACTGGGACTGCCTGCAGTGATAATAATATTTTACCTTCTGAAGAAAGAACTGCAAGACTCAATGCCTAAAAAAGCAAAATATCTCGCAGCAACAGCATTTGCGTTCATAATAATAGCAATAATAAGCGAAATAGGAACACTCATATTATTCCTCAAAGGCCTGCTGAATGTCTCTCTAGCGAGCAAAATAGAAGTAGTAATAGAAGAAATATCAGAACTTATCAGCATAAACTTATTCCTATACTCATTTCTTCTGACGCTGAAAAGAAATAGATTTAAAAACAC
Source organism: uncultured Methanosarcinales archaeon (assembly GCA_964617195.1). Lineage (GTDB taxonomy): Archaea > Nanobdellota > Nanobdellia > Woesearchaeales > ARS49 > CABMGU01. The sequence goes on from CAZTVK010000019.1 coordinate 76,666, forward strand.
ACTTCTCAGAAAATAAAGCATGCCAAGAATAGCAATAGTCAGGAAAGACAGGTGCAATCCAGTCGGGTGCGGAGGATACCTCTGTGCCAGAGTCTGCCCTGTCAACATGGAAGGACAAGACTGCATAGTTCCAGCGCCAACAGGAGACAAGAAGCCCGTCATAGATGAAAAGCTATGCACGGGATGCGGAATCTGCCCAAACAGGTGCCCATTCGGAGCAATAGATATTATTAATTTACCAGAACAACTGGAGAATCCAATACACAGGTATGGCAGAAATGGATTTCATTTGTATTCACTGCCGACACCATTATTCGGAAAAGTAATCGGCATTGTTGGAAGAAACGGAATAGGAAAATCAACAGCAATCAAGATACTAGCAGGAATTCTGAAGCCCAATCTAGGTGGAGAGAAAGAAGCAGATTGGAGCGAGATAGTCAAGTTTTTCAAAGGACACGAGGCACAAGTTTATTTTGAAGCAGTAAGAGACGGAAAAATAAAAGTCGCATACAAGCCACAGCATGTTGAGCTTATCGCACAAACAACAAAAGGAAAAGTTGTGGATTTATTGAAAAAAGTAGATGAAAGAAAGAAATTTGACGAAGTTGTAGACGCGCTACAATTAAGAGACGTTCTAGACAGAGATGTAACACAAATAAGTGGCGGAGAATTACAACGAGTCGCTATAGCTGCCACTGTTTTAAGAAAAGCAAACTTGTATATCTTTGATGAACCGGCATCATACTTAGACATAAAACAAAGAATAAGAATATCGCAATTCATCAAATCGCTTGCAAACGAAACAACCGCAGTCCTTGTAGTAGAACACGACCTGATAATTCTAGACTACATGACAGACTTACTGCACATCATGTACGGAAAAGAAGGAGCATATGGAATTGTAAGCCTGCTAAAACCGACCAAGACAGGAATGAACATCTACCTAGAAGGATTCATACGCGATGAAAACATGCGGTTCAGAGACCACGAAATAAAATTCCTATCAAGACCACCACCAAAAGCCATCAGCAAAGTCACGATGACATCATGGGGCGCAATTGACAAAAAACTGGGAAACTTCCACTTACACGCGCACGAAGGAACAATTGGAAGAAACCAGATTATCGGCATTCTTGGCGAGAACGGAATCGGCAAGACAACATTTGTGAAAATCCTAGCAGGCGTAATAAAAGCAGACTCAGGAGATGTTGACACGAAAATAAAAGTTGCGTACAAACCGCAATATCTTGAAGGAAGAAGCGACGAGCTCGTGATGACTTTATTGAAAGACGCGGCAGCGAAATACCAGAACCAGATAGTCAAGCCATTAGAAGTTGATACCCTGTTGCTAAAGCCAATCAATACCCTGTCGGGAGGAGAACTGCAAAGAGTGGCAATAGCACACTGCCTATCACAACAAGCAGATTTGTACCTTCTAGACGAACCAAGCGCATATCTGGACATTGAACAAAGACTAGCATTCAGTAAAGTCATTCGAGATATTGCTGAACAAAGAGGAGTCAGCATACTGATAGTAGACCACGACTTATTATTCATTGATTATCTTGCAGACAAGTTGATCGTATTTGATGGAAAGCCAGCACACGAAGGTGTTGTGGAAGGACCATTCTCAATGGAAGACGGCATGAACGAGTTTTTGTCTGACTTGAAGATAACAATGCGACGCGACAAAGAAAGCAACAGGCCAAGAATAAATAAGGCTGACAGCAGATTAGATAGAGAACAAAGAGAGACTAGAAAATTATACTACACCTAAGCGCGACCGCGACTTTCTCCTTTTACTATGCCTGCTGCAATGATGTGCGCTATTCTCAAGGGTTCAGGAATATAGGAATGAACAGTTGTCACCTTCAAAAACTCTTTTGTTTTAGCAAGATCAATATTGATGTATTGAACATAGACTTTGCCGATCTTAGTCGGCTGAGGCAATTGAGTGATGAGTTTTACTTTATCAGACATACCCAATCTTATCAAGGTTTTGATGATGAAAGGAATATCCGGATTCTGACGCGTGACGGCTATTATAGGAAGCTTGGTCAACTTTGACAATTTCAACAGGTCAATGATATTGAAGCCACCAACAGAAATGCCCTTCAGAAGAATACAGCGCAACTGACTCTTGAATTTAGACTTGTTAATCATCTTAGCAATACTTTTAGTGCTGTCAGAACCATCAACTTTAGCAGAAGATGTTACCACCCCATCCATATACTGGCCGCCGCGATAAACAACACCAACAATCAGAACTTTGCCCTTCCTAAACTTGAAAAACGGGCCATCATCAATACCAATAACACGAGCCTCTTTTCGCACACGCTTATGCATACCCCCTATAAGCAAAGGTTTTTATAAAAAGCTACTGGAGAAAAGACAATGAGCATAGAAAAAGAGGTCTTCGCGCTCTGGAAAGAAACAAGCCCAACAAGCGCATTTGGGTCCGGACTAAAACAATACGCAGGACAACTATGGATACCATCACATTCTAACATCAAGAAAACACTAGCACGCATCGGCCAACTTGAGAAAAAAGCAGACGCTGTCGAGAAGAAGTTTCTGGCAACAATGAGAAGAGACCTGCTCATAGAAGAACCCCAAGACCCACCAGGAGCAATACTAGGCGCGTTCTTCACACACTTAATCGTCGAAGGAATAAACGAAAAACACATACTATCACTCGCAGAGCAAAGCCTCAACTTCCTAGCAGTACAAGAAGAGCTGTGCGAAAGAAAATGGCCAGTAGAACTCCAAATATTCAGCGCACAAGAATGCGACGGCGCAAAAGCAATCATCGAAACAATCAAGAAAAAATGCAAGAAAAAAGAAACAAAAGACGCGCTAACCGCAGTGCAGAAAAGAATAGAAATCTGGAAACAAAGAACAGCACACGTAAAGCTGAAAAGAAACGATTTTGTCGAGACTTACCCTATTCTGAAGAAAAGATCAACAGGACTAGGAAGAAAAAAATGGTATCGTTCTGCAATAAAAGACCTTTATGATTATACCGAGACTCCGGAAGAAATAGAACGCTTGGCCGTCTCGTGGATAGAACAAGAACTGCCCCACTTCAAAAAAATAATGAAAAAACTGGCAACAAGATACAAATGCAAGCCAACAGTCGAAAATATCGACAAAGCACTCGACAAATACCAAAAAGTACCACCGAAAAAACTTTTGAAAATCATCGCAGGATTTAGAAAAGAATTACAAAGACTAGCAGACAAAGAATGGGTGAAAATAACGCCAAAATACGACGTAAGAGTGATAGAAACACCTGCTTACCTTGTGCCATTCCTTCCAACAGCAGCAATGCAAACCTTCAACAACCTAACAAAAAAGCCATTCTGCCTATTCTTCGCAACAACAGACCCGAAAGCAAGCCCCAGCAGCTCACTGCCAGACGTCGCACAGACAACAATACACGAAGAATACGGACACTGCGTGAACTTCCTGAACAGCTACAATGGAGTAGTCGGAAAACCACGATTAATAGAAATAATGGGGTCAAGCCTGGACGTACCAATAACAGAAGGAATATCATTCTTCAGAGAACTAGAATCAACCAGAACATTTTACAGGATAATGCGCAGAGGAGCACACGACAGTGTAGAGAAAGCTGTCATAAAAGAAATTGAGAAATACGTGCCCTTTGAGGAATTTGTAGAAGGAGTGCTCTTTGTAGTAATGCAATGGAGAATGGTGCGGTTTTTGAGAGCAGTCAGCGACGTCAGATTGAACTTAGAAAAACAGACATTCCCACAATTCATCGAATGGGCACACGAAAAAACAGGACTAAGCCAAAAACTTATCTTTGACCAGACGTTCCACTTCCAAGAAAATCCAGGATACGCACCATGCTACAGCGTATTCGGACAAAGGCTAAGAGAAATGCAAAAAAAAGCCATTGCAAAAGGATTTACGCAAAAAGAATTCAACACTTATGTGGCAAGCATAGGATTCCCAGCAAGAAGCATATTTGAGAAGAAACTGAAAAAGAAGTTCGGAATTTAGACTTCGTAATTATATTTGAGAGGGCTTCAATCGCCAGCCCCCTCAAACTCCCCCGCGAATCTTTCTTACAAAAGTGATAAAACCAGAATGACCTATGTCTGTGCCCTTAGGATGCACAATCCTACCATCAATCTTCCACAAACGCTCAATGATTTCTATCGTCTTACCGTATAACAGATTGTCGTACTTCTTAACCTCACTCACAAACTCCTGCACTTGAGTGGTGTTTGGAGAATAGTTCACAAGCCAGCCGCCAATCTTAAGCGCCTTTGAAGCGTGCTTGACAACATGCCAAGGCTCAGGAACGTCAACAGTGATTATATCGACATCTTTCTCATCAATACCATCATAAAGACTCTTTTTCTTAATAGTAATATTAGTGATGCCCAAATCTTTCAAGTTTGATTCCGCTATCTGAATGCAATCATCACGAATCTCATACGCGGTCACGTGCTTAGCAATATGAGCCAAAGCACCAGCAAGAGCGCCACTGCCCAGCCCGCCATCAACAACCATTGATTCATTGTTAAGACCGGTCTCTGCAATTATAAGACCGATATCCTTCAACGGAACAGTCTGAGGAAGCTTGCGCAAACGCTTGAAGATGTCAATAAAAGAAGCATCAAGAACGACAAACTCTTTCCCCATATCAGTCCTGACAACAGAACCGCTAGGCTTAGACAAATCAGATTTAGAGATTGTCCCATACAAAGTCTGCACGTCTTTAGAAAAATCAGTAACAAAATACTTCTTAGCCTTGGCTACGACGAATTCACGGCCATCAACTATTTCACGCTTTTCCTTATGAATCAAGACCTTCATAATGAGAAATCGACGAGAACTCTTTAAAAAGTTAACTCAAAAAAAATAAAAAAATAAAAATTATTTCTTCTTGCACTGAATGCAGCTTGAGAACGCCAAACTGATCAAACCAGCCAAGTAAGCGAAGTTAACCGCAGTATTGCCACCGCCAGTGTTCATAACAAGAAGCTCACGAAGCGTGCCAACCATATGAGGCGCCTGGCCAATCGTGAAAGTCTTAAACAAAGCAACCAACATGAAAACTGACAATATCATTGCAGCGCAAGGCGTGTGCCAGTTAAACAGCAATGCAAGACCACCTAACAGTTCAATAGCGATTGCAAGATAGAGCAACGCAGGACCAGCACCACCAAACATGCCAGAAAACATCTCCTTTGCCATCGGCATGCTCAAAACCTTATCCAAACCTGCAACAATAAAAGCAACACCGAAAAAAATGCGCAGAATTGCCGGACCCCAATCCGCATGCTTTGCGAAAAACTTCATTTGACCCATAATAACAACCTCCCTAGTTTTAACAAATAAGCGAAACCGTGTTTAAAAAGGTTATGTAAAGATAAGAAAATAAGCGGAGAGAGGGACTCGAACCCCCGAATGACAGGGTTGCAGCCTGTTGCCTTTGCCGCTTGGCGACCTCCGCGGCACTAAGAAATAGCCGATAGACGAGCTTTATATAACTTTTGCCCGACCGTACAAGTGCTTTTCTATAAAGGCAATCGTGAAGAAATTGGCCCTGCTTCCAAAAGGAATACCGCACTGAGACGCCCACAAGTCAACATACCGCCATTTCCCGCCAATTTTAATCCTAACATACTGATGAATTTGCAAGTAAATAGGAGTATGCCCCATTATTATCTGGTCATCGGAAAACAAACCACTCCTCACAAGAAAAATCCGATACAACCAATTCTGCTGATTACAAGGCAGATAACCCTTCCGAGACCACAATTTAAACACATCACGCGTAAACAACAAATCCCAGCGGAAAAACGTGAAAATATGACTGCCCCTATATTTTTGAGCGAGCAAAGAATAAGCCGCTTTAGCAAAGAGAAGAGGCGTCTTGTGCTTTTTCTTCAGACGCGAAATCTCACGCTCCATGCTCTTCGGGATTTTCGCAGGCAAAGAATCCTTCCAAAAACCCATATGAGGAACAAACAAACGAGAAAAAACAAACATGACTAGCAAGTACAAGATGATTGCTTCAATAACGGATACCCAGTTCATAACCACCCATTACCATAACCTTTTTAAAAACATTACTCGAAAACATAACTATGACACTCGACTTCCACAAGCTTGCCAGGAAATGGCAGAGAAGATGGAAAACCCAAAAAGTCTTCGAAGCAGACGCCAATACAGACAGACCGAAATTCTTCCTAACAACACCATACCCATATGTAAACGGCTTACTGCACTTAGGACACACATACACTTACGCGCGCGTTGAAGTATTCTCACGATTCAAAAGAATGCGCGGATACAACGTACTCTTTCCATTCGCATTCCACGCCACAGGAAGCCCAATAGAAACAGCAGCAAAAAGAGTGGCAGAAAATGAAGAAAAACAGATTCAAACATTGAAAATGATGGGATTTACTGATGAACAGATTCCAGCATTCAAAGAACCATTACACTGGATAAAAACGTTCACAAAAGAAGCAGAAAAAGACCTGGCACAATATGGGACGAGCATAGACTGGCGAAGAAGCTTCATAACAACTGATCTGAATCCGAGATATGACAAGTTCATCAAATGGCAATTCAACACACTTAAGAAAAAAGGACTAGTTGCAAAAGGCTCGCACCCAGTAGTGTGGTGTTCAAAAGAAAACACGCCAGTAGGAGACCACGCACGCTCAGAAGGAGAAGGAGAAGTACCAAACGAGATGGTAGTATTGAAATTCAAAGCAGATGGACACGTACTGCCCTGCGCTACTTTTAGACCGGAGACAATATTTGGCGTCACAAACATATGGGTGAATCCAGATTTGACTTACGTTGAAGCAGATGTAGACGGCGAACACTGGATGATATCAGAACCATGCGCACTCAAGCTAAAAGACCAAAAACATACTGTTACAGAGATAAGAAAGATTTCTGGAAAAGACATTATCGGAGCAAATGTGACTAATCCAGTAACCGGCATGAAGATTCCAGTATTCCCAGCAAGTTTTGTTTCACCAGACACTGGAACAGGAATAGTAATGAGCGTGCCAAGCCACGCACCCTTTGACTGGATGGCACTGAAAGAATTACAGGATAAGAATCATCCAGGAGCAAAAGACATCAAGCCAGTTTCCCTCATCACAGTCGAAGGATTTGGAGAACACCCGGCAATAGAAATGTGCAAAAAACTAAACTGCAAAGATACAAAAGACCCGAAAACAGAGGAAGCGACAGCAGAAGTCTACAAAAAAGAATTCCACACTGGAAAATTAAAGCAAAACACTGGAAAATATTCTGGCAAGACCATACAACAAGCAAAACCAGAAATAATTGCGGATTTTACAGCAGAAAAAAAAGCAATTGTTCTATACGAACTGATGAATCCTGTTATTTGCAGATGCCTGACAAGATGCCACGTCAAAATAGTTGAAAACCAATGGTTCCTAAAATATGGAGATTCTGCATGGAAACAACAAGCAATGAAATGCCTGCAAAGCATGAAGTTGTATCCTGAAAAAGCAAGACCGCAATTCGAATATGTTGTTGACTGGCTAAGAGACTGGGCATGCACAAGAGAATTCGGAATGGGCACATCATTGCCATGGGACAAGAACTGGAAAATAGAAAGCCTGAGCGACAGCACAATATACAACGCGTTTTACACGATTTCGCATCTGTTGAAGAAAGTGCCACTCGGAAAGATAAAAGACAGACTGTTTGATTACGTGTTTTTGGGAATTGGAAATACAGACGAACTTGGCGTTGACAAGAAAATACTAGAAGAGATGAGACGAGAGTTCACGTACTGGTATCCAGTAGACTTCAGGAACTCGGGCAAAGACTTAGTGCAGAATCATCTTACATTCTACATCTTCAACCACACAGCATGCTTCCCAGAACAATACTGGCCAAAAGGCATCGGCGTGAATGGATATATCAGCGTACAGAAACAAAAAATGAGTAAGAGCAAAGGCAACTTCAAAACTTTACGCGACGTTGTCACTGCATTTGGACCTGATGTTACACGAATCACCATTCTCTCTACCGGCGAAGAAATGAACGACGTTGACTGGGATCCAGAACTCGCAGAAAGCATGAAAGCAAAACTCGAACAATTATATGAATTCGCACTTAAGCACTATGCAAAAGACCATGAAAGAGCACATTCAGAAGAAAAAAGAGAAATTGACAAATGGATGGAACACCAACTGCATTTAACCATCAAAGATGCGACAAAAGCAATGGACGAAACTCTATACCGAACAGCTGTTTCACGAGGATACTTTGACCTTCAAAGACACTTGAAATGGTACATCCGCAGAACAGCAGGAAAAATGAATCAAGCTTTACTAAATGACTTAATTGAAGCACAAACACTCATGCTGCAGCCATTTGTTCCACACTTATGCGAAGAAATCTGGTCAAAACTAGGAAAACAACAATTGATCACGCTCGAAAAATGGCCAAACCATGATGAGAACAAGATAAACCCAACAATCGAACAAGCAGAAGCCTTAATGGCACAAGTCATAGAAGATATCGGACAAGTCCTGAGATTAGCAAAAATAGAACATCCAAAAATGATAACACTGTTTGCTGCAAACGACTGGAAAGCAAAATTGTTCAAAAGATTGAAGGAAGTTTTGCTTACGACGCGCGACATTGGACAAATAATGAAGACAATAATGGCAGAATTCAAAGAACATGCGCAAGAAGCAGCGCCATTAGTACAGAAAGTCGTGAAAGACCCATCAAAACTGCCAGCACACGTATCACACCAAGAAGCAGAATACCAGAATTTAGTGGATGCGGTTGCGTTCTTTAAGCAAGAGTTTAATTGCCCGATTGAAGTCATCAAAGAACAAGAAAGCCCAGAACAGAAAGCAAAACAAGCACTGCCGGGAAAGCCGGCAATACTGGTGAAGTAATGCTGAGAGAAATAGAAATAAAAATTCTGGAGATTGACTTTAGGAAATTGCAGCAGAAATTACGAAAACTCGGCGCTAAAAAAGTTGAAGAATGCCACATTCATGAACGAATATTTGATTATCCTAACAGAAGCATATCAAAAAGACACGAACTCTTCAGAATACGAAAATACGGAAGCAGAACAGAAATAACATATAAGAAAAACCGCGCAAAAAACAGCAAATACATAGAACACGACGAATACGAAACAACAGCACAAGACTTTGAAACAACGTGCACCATACTGAAATTAGCAGGATTCGAGATAATACGAGACAGAGAAAAGAAACGAACTCTATACAAACTAGGAAAAGTAAAGTTTGAAATCGACAAATACCCAACAATTCCAGTCTATTTGGAAATTGAGGGAACTAAAAAGACCATTCAAGAAGCGCTCAAAAAGATAGGCTATTCGATGAAGGATGCCACAAACATGACAAGCTCACAAGTTCTAAAAAAATACGGAAAAAATCCGAATTTTCAAAGGTTCAGAAAATAAAGCGGGCGGACGTGTCCAAGAGTGAGTACACAAGTACGCAAGAGTTTCGCCTCGTGCCTTTCTCGATTCCGCAACCCGACAAGCATTGAGAACTACAGTGAGTGTTGCTCCCGTCAGGGCCTGGCACGGTTCCTGCAGCCACAATCCTGCCGGACAGAACGTCAGCGTCCAGCACGAGACTCCTGCGCAGATCATGTACTGCCTCTCGAACTTCGACACCGTTTGAAGCCCGTTAACGGTAACAGGAGAGGGCTAATCTCCCTGCCTAGTCCGCCCATGAGAAATGTATTTAGGGCCTTTTTAAAGCTTTCGACGAGAACTATTTTGGCTTTGGTTTAAGCGGAACATCAAGGCCAAGCATTGTTGCGCCTGCGTCAGCGCCAGGCATCAAAAGACCCTCTTCAGCTTTCTTAGCTGGAGGCGCTGCGGGTGGAACCTGTGCTCTTGGCAGTTTTTTCAAAGCGTTCTGGAAATAGACAGTCATTTCGTCAAGCATTGTTTTGAATCCTTCTACTTTTGGCCCGACAATATTTTTAAACATTTTTGCATAAGCAAGCGCATCTGAAACTTCCTTTGCAATCTGCGCATATTCAATCTCCTGTTTTATAACAGCAGCTTCGCGCTCCTCGAGATCTTTCGCAGTTTGATTCAACTCGTTGGCCCTGTTTTCAAGATTGCCATGCAAAGCGTCCAACTCTTTAGCTCGTTTTTTCAATGTGCCTTCGTAATCAGTAACACGAGTCAGTTCAGCATCATAATTCTTGTCCTTCTCGATTAATTTGACTTCACGCGCTTGCGCTGTCCTCAAAAAAGCCGTATTCTCCTTCATAATTTTTTCATCTTCCTGCGCTTTATCTCCCACGATTTTCATTTTATCTTCAAGAGCAGCACGCTCTCTTTCTGTAAGCCGATTAAAGAATAAAAGAAGATAATCACGCAATGACTCGGTGTTTTTAGGCAATGCCTTGTCAATCTCTACAATCTCGCCAAGATATTTGTGATAATCCTTGCTTTTCGCAAACAGTGTCTCCTGCTTGTCAAGAGGCAGACCGTGCAGGCCCTCTCCCGCGATATACCAGCTCTTCAGGTCTTCCCTTCTTTTAGCAGCGTCGCTTTCAGCAAAAATTTTAGCTAACTCATCTATTGTCTTAAACCCTGCAGGGAGAGCGTATAATATGTCCTCCTTTCTACCGCGCTTTGACGTCTCACTCATAACTACTATACAGTAGTATCATACTTTATAAAGGTTTGTGCTCGAATACTCTTGTTTTGAGACAACAAATCAATTTATAGCACACCTGATTTATACAGTTCATGGCGCCAAAGATACATTTTGGACACGATGCACTTCTAATACACGTCCAAGACTCACACATTCTGGTAGGAAACGGGCCAAGCTTCATGGAAGTGGAAATAGCAGCCACAGTAAAACCAGACGGCAAAGAAGAAAAGATAACTCTACACGGCATTACAATCCACAAAAAGAAAGAAGGAGTAATAATACAGCTCGCAGACGCAGTCATAGGATACGTACACGACACTGTAAAAACAAAAGACGCCAAAAACTACAAGTCAGACGTACTAATTCTAGCCAAACCACAAGAACAACTGATTACAAAACTCAAACCAAGATTAGCAGTAATCATGAACAGCACAGTATACACTGCAAGAGAACTCAACAAAAAAACAAACACCCAAATAATTGCTGCACAACACGGAACAACAATAGACCTGTCAGACTACAACGCACTATCAAAACAGAAACCGCTCAGCAAGTTCACAACATAAATGTAAAAATATACCCGAGAGCACAGCCAAGCGTTAGGAAAGGCATGGCTGGGTAAAACTTATCCTTCTGGCTCAACAACAAAAGAACCAATAACGCGGCAGAAGCGCCAAGCGAAACAACCAACGCAGGAACAAAACCAGAAGCAGCCAGAACAGTACCTGAAAAAATCAACGGAAAACCAATATCGCCACCGCCCAAAACAGCAGTACGAACCGGCTTCCTAGGACCACGCGCGGAAACAGCCGACACTTTATACGGAATAAGCAAACCAGCAAAAATGCCGCTCTGCGTCTGAAACTTAGCCATCTTAATCATATGCTTACTCTGCCAAACAGCATACATATCATAACAAGAGAGAGCAAGCAAAAGAATGAAAGCATAAAACACGTTCAAGATCGGAACAAAAATCGAGGCAAGACCACCGTAGAGGAAAAGTTCGGTTGCGTTATGAATATAGAGATTCGGCCTGAATACCTTGAAAAAGCCCAGCACGAGCGCGAGAATAAAAGAAACCAACGCGGGAATAAAAGCTGCCAAAGCAATCTGCAAACACAAAACAACTGCGAAATAAAACCACAACTTCCACAACAACACTTTGTTGAACCTGATGATCAACAAAATAAGCACTGTGCCAATAATCACTGCACCAATAATATACCAAATGCTGAATTCAGGAGCAACATCAGGACGCTCAAGCTTCAAACCAGCAATAGCTGGAAGCTCCTTCCACACAAGCCTACCCATCTCCTGCGAAGCCTGCATGTCAATATAAGACTGCGTGATCTTCAAACCAATAACCTGAGCAGCAAAGAACAGAAACAACATAAAACAAGTAATCACCCATGAATGTTTCATCCAGCTTTCAAAACTGGAAGCTTTTTATAAATTTACCCATTTTAACAAAAAAATGAGATGGATACACAGAGCGGTCATAACAGCGCTCGCAAAATCAGAGGAAAACGCCGAAGAAATCGGGCAGGGAATCATAGCACTAGTGCCGTTTAACCTGGAAGAAGCCAAAATAAAACTTGAAGTACAAAACGCTGAAAGCTCCAAAGACAGAATAATCAAGATCTTCACAATAATCCTGACAAAAGAATCACACACGAATGACTTCCTGCAATTCCTGCTTGATACCTTGAGCGAGGAACAGAAAAAACTGCTCATCGTGCAAGCAGAAAGCAGACTGGACAAAGAATTAGACTTTTTCATAAGAATAGAAAAAGACAAATGGGTGAAAGAAAGAAAAATAATGCTCACAGATGAAGGATACTGCTTCCACATCAAATTATCACTAGCAGCATTCCCAAAAAAAAGACAAACCGCACTAGAAGTAATAAACAAAATACTAAGCCAGAAAAATATATAAACTCCCAAGAGAAAGATGACAGAATGGCACAAGTTGCACCATTAAAGACCAGTTTCCTCGTAATAAGCATGATAGGCTTTTTAATAAGCTCATTATACATACCAAAATTCTCGCTCACCTGGGCATTCTCCTTTGGATTAGTATTCACACTAATGTTTGTCGCAAGCATGATCTCAATGGTGCGCGGAACACCAGACGAACAATTATACCCGCGACCAAAAGAAATAACATAAGGGGGATGACGATATGAAATCGCAAAAAACGAAGTTTTTCGGGAACTTGAAAAACACTTTTTCAAGTAAAATGTTTATTTTAGGAATGATTTTGTTATTGTTCCTGGCAGCATGCGCACCAGCGCCAAAGCCAGAAGAAAAAGCGCCAGTGGTAGCACAACCTGTTGTTGTGGAGAAATTACCAGAAGTACCGCCAGCGCCAGAAGTCGGAAGAGAACCTCCAGTAAGAGCACTGCCATCAGAAAGAGTAGATGAAGGCACGCCATCACAACCATCAACAGAAGTCGTGGCAGAATCAAAAGTCACAATGAGCCCAGCACTAAGAGACCTGTTGAAGAGAGCGGATGAAAAATTATCCTCACTGCAATACTTATATGGCGGAACTGATACAGGAAACCTGTTCCTTGACACATACTTTGTAAAAGGAACAAACATGAAGGTACAGAAATACTCAGAAGACTACTACGTCAGAGAAGGATACTACGACACAATATACTACAGCCTTGGAGTTGCCTGCTGTGAAGAAGCAAGCAGATGCAAAAGCCACAATGTTGACAATACAGGCAAGAAATTTGACGTAGACGCCTCAACTCTGAAAATGCCGAAATCACCATACCAATGGGTAAAAGAAGTCCCGGCAACAGCACAAATCGTCGGACCGCAGACGTTCAACTCAAGAAGCGTGACGTACATAAAATACACAGACGACAAAGGACAACCAGTAGAAATGTGGGTAGACGACACGTACGGAGTACCGCACAGAGTCATTGTCGGAGAAGCAAAATACCAGTACAACGACATGCTGTTCAACGGACTAAAAGACAGCGACTTCGACCCGCCGTGCGATTAATTTAATTTTTTATTTTTATTTATTTAATATTTTAGAACTCAAACGCCTTCTTCTTTTCCATCATTATGCCAGGAGCACCGCCACCATGCCAGCTGAATCTTGGACGGATGCGCATAGGATACATTCTTTCATTAACATCATCAACTGCGATGCAAGCGCCAGCAACTCTTGGCAGATTTGCCAATTCCTTATCAAGACCAGTACGCAAATAACTCTGCAGCAAAGAGCCCAACGCATCAGTATCGATCTTTGCGGTCAATCTGTGAGCTAAAATAATATCAGACTGAGTCATGGCATCAGTATGAATCTTACCAGGCTGCTGAGTAACTAACACCATGGCAATACCAGGCTGACGACCCTCTCGGAGAAGCGTGATTAAAGCATCAGAACTCGCAACCTTACCCTGCAAAGGCAAAAACTCATGAGCCTCATCAATCATAATCCAACAAATCGGCATCTTCTCACCTTTGACTTCCTCGTGCTCCTCAATAATATAATGCTCAGCCTGATGAACAGCAGCAAACTCCTCATTCTTCCTAGCCTTCATACGCTCAGTAAACAATTTCATGCACACAAGACCAACAACCAAATGCTTAATACGCCAACCATTAGGAATCACAGCATACGCGCTCAAATCAAGAATAGAAATCTGACCGCCCTCAGCAAGCTCCTTCACAGAAGTAGCATGAGGAGAAAACAAACCCCACTCCTCAACAGCAAGAAAACGATTCTTAGCCGCCTGTTTAATTCTCAATTCCTCAGTCTTATTCTCATCAATCGACTGAATGATATCAGGAATATCATACTCGCCTAAAGTCTTTTTCAACTGAATAACGATTTGCTCAATAAAAACCGCAACAGGATCAGTACTCGCCAATTCAAAAGTCAAATTCCAATCCTCAGGCGAAAGTTCAGCAGGATTAATCGCAAAAGCAACATCAGTAGGAATTCCGAGCTCCTTCCACTTCTTGAAAAAACCAAAAGGAGTGTAAATCTTCACACCAGGAGTAGGCTTGCCCTCAAAATTCCACTCTTTCAACAAAGGCTCATCTTTGTGATTAGGAAATTTCATCGTCCAATAAATACCCATAGTGTCAAGCAGAATAACAGACAAACGATTCCTCAACTCATCAGGCAAGGTCGCAATGCCCTCAGCAACAACACCCATGCAATAAGACTTTCCACTACCACGCTTGCCACAAACAAAAACCACGTGAGCCTTGTTCATATCAAGAAAAACAGGCTGGGAAAGAGCAGTAACAGCACCCATCTTAACATAATGCTTAGCAAGAAGAATGGTGCCATAAGTACCGTACTTCTCCTGCTCCGTCTGCTCCCTACCAAGAATAATCTCGTATACCATCTTTTTAAGAGATAATTAAAAAAGAAGTATAAAAAGGTAATTACAACATTGCAGCTGTAACGATGTTCAGCCTGCTCTCAGCAGCGTCAACCTTCGTGTCCATCGCAATGATGTGCTTGATAGTGCTTTTCTCTGCGACTTCAACCAATTGAGAGTCAACGACGCCATCAAAGACAACAGCGTAAACGCCAGTGTTCAAAGACTTCAAAGTGCTGTTAAGCTCAGTGAAAGGAACCTTGCCAAGAACGTTCATCTTATCATCGAGAACATAAGCGCCCCGAGTGCCGATGAGACCTTCAAGCATTTCGCCCAAACGCCTTCGCTCTTCATCACGCAAGACAGGCTTTGCACTGCGAACAGGAGGAACTCCAACTGGACGCGCCTGCACTGCAACAGGAACTGGACCAAGTCTTGCCGGAGGCAAAGGACGCTGCATCATAGGCTTTCTAATAGCCTGAGACGTGTCAATACTGCCAATCTCAAGTTTTGCCTGCTCAGCAGTAATCCTGCTTCTCAAAGCCTTGTGAATTTCCTTCTTGGCAAGCTCTTCGACTTCCTTGCCATCAGGAGCACGCGTCACGAAGTCGACTTCTGCAACGTTCAACATGTCACGAATGATCAAGTTTCCGCCACGGTCGCCATCGACAAAAGCAACAATATCCTTTCTGTGGCTTAATTCAATGACTGTCTGCGGAACAGAAGTGCCGTTCATAGCAATCACGTTCTTGAAACCATTCTTCAACATGTTGATAACGTCAGCACGGCCTTCAACAACAATCACTTCATCAGATTCTTCGATGCCTGGACCTGCAGGCAAACGGTCTTTGCCATACTCTGTCACTTCCATGATTCTGACAGAATGAGCAACCTCTTCAGCAATCTCCTGCGAATCAGGCATTATCTGATCCATCATCTGCTTGAGCAACTGTTTAGCTCGCTCAATAACAAAGCTACGCTTGCTGATTCTGACATCTTCAATATTCTGAACTTTGACCTTTGCATTGCAAGGGCCGATGCGCTGGATAATTTCCAAAGCAGCAGCAACAATAGCAGTTTCTGCCTTGTCCAAAGAGCTCGGAATTATGATCTGACCAATACTCTTGCCACCCTTAACTTCAATGTTAACTTCAATGCGGCCAATCCTTCCAGAACGCTGAAGCTCTCTAAGCTCTAAGTCTTCTCCTAACAAACCCTCTGTCTGGCCGAAAATTGCGCCAATAACGTCAGGCCTGTCAACAACTCCCTCGATCTCAATCGTGGAATTAATGATGTATTTTGATGATACCGGGCTGATTTTTCCCATCTTAGTTTCCCCCTATACGGCCGAAAAAGAACAAGCGCTGCCAATTAAGGCTAAATCAAGCTTATTTAAGCTGATTTCGATCTTAATTGACTTTTTTTCGTGTCCATTTGATGAATTGATGAACGTTAATATTTGCTTGTCCGATTTCGGTTCGATTTTTGTTTTTGACAATAAAAAGGTCTTGTAGCCCTTGACACTAACCCCCAACGGTCATTGCTTGGCAAAGCCGACAGCTCCGGTGGGTACTCTCATGAAGGGCAGTTATTGTGACCTTTTTGTATGAATATTTTATAGGCAAAACGAGTTTAAATAGTTTTGCACGGACCACATAATTACTGCCATTGTAGTCACTGTAAAGTGACTATAAATCGAAAGGTTTATATAACACTGTGCATAAAGACGAACCATGTCATTCAAAACTCCTTTTGAACGTGAACTAGAAAACGCCCTTTATGCATTAGGTACTCCTCTTAGCAAGCGCATGTACCGACAGGATTTACTGACCAGCCTTGAAATAGACAGGACTGAGCGCCTTCATGTTCCTAAAGACCCATTTTCTGAGATACTTTCTCCAGCAGCACCTGGAAATGAGCGTATCATCGAAATGGACACACCTGCAGTTTGCAGACGAGAAGCAAAACTTGGTTCTGCCCTGTTACAATACGATCATATCCTCGTTGGATATGACAAGAAATTATTTGGTGGAATTCAAGATAATAACAAACTGCCTGACACTCAAATTGACGCCATAATCGCAGGAGCACTTAAAAAAAAGCGCAATGATATATTCCTCGAGTTCCTCGAAATAACACGCCCAAGAGATGCATCAACGCATGAGGACATGATGTGTCTTCTTCTTCTCGGTAGCGAAACGCCATATAGCTCCATGCTTGAGCTGACCGCAGACAGAGACACATACTCTATCGAATTCAAGGAGCCACAAGACAGAATACCTGTCAAAGGTTCTTATGTGCCCCAGGAAATGACAAAACACATCGTTCAATTCATCAGGCAACAGAAGCTTTGCTGATTCTCTGAAATATTCTCAAAAAAACGAGTAAACAGAACATCAGTACACAAGTTTTTAAAGGGGTAAAGAGAATTCACAGATATGAAAGTGCTCGTCACAGGCGGAGCAGGCTTTATCGGAAGCTATTGCGTGGATGCGCTGCTAAAAAGAGGGGATAAAGTAATCTGCGTAGATAATTTCAACGACTTCTATGACAAAAAAGTCAAACGGGCGAACATAGCAGCACACAAAAGCAACAAGAATTTCGCACTTTATGCGAAAGACATCGGAGATTACAAGACAGTTGAGAAAATAATAGCGATAGAAAAACCTGACAAAATTTTACACCTGGCTGCGCGCGCAGGAGTGCAACAGTCACTGAACAACCCACTTGAATATGTAAGATCGAACATAGTAGGAACTGCGAATTTGCTGGAAGCATGCAGAAAACACGGCATAAGAAATTTTGTGTTCGCAAGCTCATCTTCTGTTTACGGCGGGAATAAGAAAGTGCCTTTTTCTGAAGAAGACAGAGTGGATAATCCATACTCACCATACGCTGCTACCAAGAAAACATGCGAAGTTATAGCGGCAAACTATCATCACATAACAGGCATGCACATTATTGGACTGAGATTTTTCACGGTTTACGGACCTCGGAACAGACCAGACATGGCCATCTATACGTTTGCTGAATCGATAATCAACGGAAAAGAAATAACACTCTACGGAAAAGGAAACGAGATAAAACGAGACTGGACATTCGTAACAGACATTGTCGATGGAACAATAAAAGCTCTCGACAACGTTGGAAAATTCAAGTTTGAGATTATAAACCTAGGAAATTCACGACCTATATCCGTAGTCTATTTCATATCACTTCTAGAAAAAGCATTAGGCAAAAAAGCGAAGATTGAAAGAGCGCAACTGCCAGTCGGAGACGTGCCAATAACATATGCTGACACTAGCAAAGCGAAGAAATTACTAGGCTGGCAACAAACAACACCGATAGAAAAAGGAATACCACAATTTGTGAAATGGTACACAAAGCATAAGGGTTTATAATACGACCAAAGCTAGTTCTTAATATGCCAAGAATGGGAACAGTACACAAAGAAAAATACAAGACGCTCAAAAATGTCTTCGACCTATTCACTGAAAAAAACCTTTTCAAACTCATAAGCCAAGGATACATCGATGGATTGCACAGTCCTTTAAGCATAGGAAAAGAATCAAACGTCTTCACGGCAAAAAAAGACGGTGAAATACGAATCGCCAAGATTTACCGGCTGCAAACGTGCGACTTCAACAGAATGTATGACTACATAAAATCAGACCCGAGATATTCAGCACTAAGCAGCAAACGAAGAGACGTCATATTTGCCTGGGCACACAGAGAATACAGGAATTTACTGAAAGCAAGAGAAGCAGGAGTCAGAGTGCCAACACCATACACCACTCTTCAAAACATTCTAATAATGGAATTCATAGGAGACGAAGACGGCGCAGCCAGAAAATTAAAAGACAGCAAGCCAGAAGAGCCTGAAAAGTTTTTCAAAGAAGTCGTGGAACAAATCAGAAAATTGTACAAAGCAGGACTCGTACACGCAGACCTAAGCGGATTCAATATTCTGAACTTCAATGAAAAACCAGTCTTTATTGACATGTCACAAACTACCCCGCTGGATGATGCAAACGCACGAGAATACCTGAAAAGAGACATACACAATATCTGCACGCTGTTTACGAAATGGGGAGTAAACGCAGACGAAGAAGAAACCATGAAAAAAGTTATTAAATAGACGACGAATTCTCAATAGCATGCAATTAAAAGAACAATTAGAATGGCTTTACAGCCTGAAAGAATCAAAAATGAAACTTGGACTTGATGCGACACTCCAAGCACTAGAAAAACTAGGAAATCCGCACAAGAAATTACGCGTAATTCACGTTGCAGGCACAAACGGCAAAGGAAGCACAGCGGCAATAATAGCGGATGTTCTAAAAAGAGCAGGATACAAAACAGGACTTTACACTTCACCGCATTTGGTCAAGTTCAATGAAAGAATACAAATCAACAGAAAACAAATTCCCGATGCTGAATTAAGCGGATTAATAAATAAAATAAGAAACCTTAACGTACCTTTAACCTTCTTTGAATACGCAACAGTCATCGCATTCCTGTATTTTTATAATCAGAAAGTTGACTATGTCGTATTAGAAGTAGGACTTGGCGGAAGACTGGACGCGACCAATGTCGTGGATTCTGAGATAGCAGTCATAACAAGCATAGGCTGGGACCACATGCACATACTAGGAGATACGATTGAGAAGATTGCAAGAGAGAAGACTGCGATAATAAAACCAAAAAGCAAAGTAGTAACGTGCAAAAACAATCCAGGACTACCATGGATAAAAGAAGCATCGGTGAAGAATAAACTGATAATAGCGAATCCATACAGAGGAGTGGTTGGACTGCGGGGACCATTCCAAAAAATCAATGCAGGAATAGCATATGAAGTATGCAAACTTATTGAAATACCAGAAAACACAATAGAAGAAGGAATAGCATCAGCAAAATGGCCAGGAAGAATGGAATACCTGGACAAAAATCTACTCGTAGACTGCGCGCACAACCTAAGCGCGCTCAAAGCAACAGTACCATATATCAAAACACTGCCTAAAAAACGACTGATAATAGTTTTTGGAGTTTTAGCAGACAAAGACTACAAGAAAATTATCAAAGCATTGCCAAAACCAGACTTTTTGATATTGACAAAACCGCCAATCGACAGAGCATTAGACCCAGCAGAACTAGCATACGACGGGCCATGCGCAGTAATAACAGACCCAGAAGAAGCTCTGAGGTATGCGAAAAACATGGCACAACCAGAAGATTTGATTTTAATAACAGGAAGCTGCTATCTAATCGGCAAAATCATGGAAGTCCTGGATAAATCGGGAAACTCTCGCAAAGCTTCCGCACCTCAAGATTCACACGAGAACGCACAGATGCGTCCGTAATATTATTGATAACTTCTGAAATCCAACCCGCAATCTTTTCCATCTCAGGCTCTTTCATACCACGCGTAGTTGTTGCAGGAGTGCCAATGCGAATTCCAGAAGGATCAAAAGGCGAACGCGTATCAAAAGGAATCATGTTCTTATTGCAACAAATGCCGGCCTCGTCCAACGCGTGCTCGGCCTGCTTACCAGCAACACCTTTTGCAGTAATATCAACAAGCATCAAATGATTATCAGTACCGCCCGAGATTAAACGGAAACCATGGTCCTGCAATGATTTTGCAATGACTTTAGCATTTTTGATGACTTGTCTCTGATAATCAACAAAAGAAGGCTGCGACGCTTCCTTGAAAGCAACAGCCTTAGCAGCAATAACGTGGTCTAAAGGACCGCCCTGCGAGCCGGGAAAAACATTAAAGTCAATCTTCTGCGCGAGATTCTTTTTATCATTAGGATTCAGACGGTCAAGAGTTTTTGATAAAATCATCGCGCCTCTTGGGCCTCTCAATGTCTTATGCGTAGTTGTAGTGACGATGTCAGCATAAGGAACAGGATCTGGATAAAGTTTTGCAGCGACCAGACCAGCAACGTGCGCCATGTCAACCATGAAATAAGCGCCAACCTCATCCGCTATCTTCCTGAATTCCTTGAAATCAAGATGACGAGGATAAGCCGAGAAGCCAGCAAGAATAAGCTTTGGCTTATTCTGAATTGCAAGCTCACGCACTTTATCCATGCTAACAAGCTCTGTGTCCTTTTCCACACCATACGAAATGAATTTGAACAATCTTCCAGAAAAGTTTACCGGAGAACCATGCGTCAAGTGGCCGCCATGCGCCAAATCCATACCCAAAATTTTGTCTCCTGGATTAAGAATTGCGAGATAAGCAGACAGGTTAGCCTGACTGCCAGCATGAGACTGAACATTAGCGTGCTCTGCGCCGAAAAGCTTTTTTGCACGCTCGATAGCTAAAGACTCAGTTATGTCAATGAACTGGTTGCCACCATAATAACGCTTATTTGGAAAACCCTCGCTGTACTTGTTAGTAAGCCAACTGCCAGTGGCCTCAAGAACAGCACGGCTCACGATGTTTTCAGACGCAATGAGCTCTATCACACTGCGCTGACGGTCAAGCTCCCCGAGCATTGCCTCGTACACCTCACTATCGGCTTGCTTAAGATTCTGCATGCTTCCTCACATAAACTAAAAGATCAAATTCTGCATGCTCTTCCTTATTTTCAACATGCCATGCCTTTTCGTCGAATTCTGGGAAAAAAACATCACCTTTGTATTCGCCCTTGACGTACGAAATGTACATTTTGTCTGCAAATGGTATGGCCTGCTCGTAAACAGCAGCACCGCCAATGATGAAAATGTCCTTTCCATAAGATTTTGCTTTAATTATACTCTCTTCAAAAGAATTGCAGACATCAATACCTGCAGTTTGCGGCATTGAAGTGCTAATGACTATGTTGTTGCGATTAGGCAGAGGCTTGCCGATGCTTTCAAAAGTTTTCCTTCCCATGATGACAGTGTTGCCGGTTGTGAGTTTTTTGAAATTCTTCAAATCATCAGAGATACGCCAAGGCAACTTGTTATCTTTTCCAATCACGCGATTCTTATCCATGGCTGCAATTATGCAAATCATACTGCAATCTCAAACTTAATTGTCGGATAGCTCTGATAATTGAGAATCTTCGTTTCCTCTGCCTTCCATTCAAAAATAGACTTGAAATTATCCGTCTGAATCTGCGGCAAAGGATACATTGCATGATCACGAGACAATTGTTCCTTCGCGCCCTCAACATGGTTGACGTAAATATGCGTGTCTGCCAAGAAACCGATAAGCTTTCCTTCCTTCAAGTTGGCTTCTTTTGCCAGTAAATGGAGCAAAAGCCCATAACTTGCGATGTTAAACGGCAAGCCAAGCATTGTATCAACAGAACGCTGATTCCAGAGAAGATTCAGCTTGCCATCAATGACAGTAACTTGATACGCATAATGGCACGGCGGCAAACCCATCTTGTGCAACGCCAACGGATTCCATGCAGAAACAATCATACGTCTATCATGCGGATCTGATTTTAGCTTGTCAACAACACGCTTCAACTGGTCGAAGCCTTTCCCAGAATAATCAGAATCGTGATTTTGATATTCAGCACCAAAATGACGCCACTGGAAACCATAAACAGGACCTAGATCACGCTCATCAAGCATCTTCTTTTTGTGTTCTGTAGTATGACCATAAGGAGCCTTTTCAGGATTAGCCCACTCATCCCATATATGGTTATTTTTCTCCTGCAACCATTTCTTGTCAGTAATCCCATTGATAAACCACTGAAGCTCAGATGCGATGTTCTTGAATGGAACTTTCTTTGTCGTAAGAAGAGGAAAACCCTTAGACATATCATGCTCAAACATAGCACCGGCAATAGAAATAGCGTCAACACCAGTCCTGTTATGTTTTACAACGCCATTTGCTAGAATATGGCGCACAATGTCAAGATAAGCTTTCATTATTACCTCCCCTTTCAATTCTGAGAGTAAAGCAGAAGTATTTATTCTTTTATGTAGGCAACAGCAACGTTTAAAAACCCCCTCTTTCAGACGCATAGATATGGCCTCCACTCCCAAAACGGAGTTTACCTACGAACTACGCATTCCCAGAGAACGCGTGGCAGTGCTCATAGGCAAAAAAGGCGAAACAAAACGCGCCATTGAGCACGAAACGAAAACCAAAATACAAGTAAGCAGCGAAGAAGGAGTCATCAATTTGCATGGTTCGGACGCGCTGCTGCTTTACTTAGCTCGCGAAATAATACGCGCAGTAGGAAGAGGATTCAATCCAGAAGTCGCACTGCGGTTATTGAAGCAAGATTACGCATTTGAGCTGATCGACATAGTAGGTTATGCACGCAATCAAAACGATTACGAAAGACTAAGAGGAAGAGTCATCGGAGAAGGCGGAAAAAGCAGGAGAACAGTAGAAGAACTAACTGAAGTCGAAGTCTGCGTGTTCGGAAAAACAATAGGAATCATAGGTCCGGCGGATTACATACAAGACGCGCGAAGAGCAGTCGAAAGCTTATTGTCAGGAAGCCCACACGCACACGTATACAAATGGCTTGAAAAAAGACGAAAAGAAAGACGACACAGAGAAATATGAAAACACCGATAGCAGAAGAATTAGCGAAAAAACAGAAAGATATCTCAGTAGCGGAATTCTTTGAGAGAAACAGGCATCTTCTCGGATTTGACAACAAAAGAAAAGCTCTTTTGACTGTGGTGAAAGAAGCAGTTGACAACTCTCTGGACGCATGCGAAGAAGCCAAAATATTACCCGAAATCAATATCCAAATTGTCGAAATGGGAAATGACAGGTACAGAATCACTGTTGAGGATAATGGTCCTGGAATAGTCAAAAAGCAAATTCCGAATATTTTTGCGAAATTGTTGTACGGAAGCAAATTCCACACGATGAAACAAGCACGCGGACAACAAGGAATCGGAATTTCAGCAGCAGTCCTTTATGCACAATTGACAACTGGAAGACCTGCAAAGATCTGGAGCAGGATCTCACCGAAAGATGTCGCACATTACTACGAACTGCATATAGACACGCAAAAAAACGAGCCAGAAATAGTCAAAGACGAAGAAGTCAACTGGAAAAAAGAAAACGGAGTCAAAATAGAATTGGATATCGATGCCACCTACCAAAAAGGAGACCAATCAGTCGATTCTTATCTAAAACAGACGGCAATAGCTAACCCGCACGCCACGATTATTTATACAAACCCGAAAGCAGAACAACTAGTTTTCCCAAGAGCATCAGACAAACTGCCAAAAGAGCCTACCGAGATCAAGCCGCATCCTTATGGTGTTGAATTAGGCATCATGATGAAAATGCTCAAGAACACAGAATGCAGGACATTACAGAGCTTCTTAACGCAAGAGTTTTCACGCGTTGGGCCACAGACTGCGAAAGAAATCTGCGACAAAGCAGGCTTGTTTACTAATATGAAACCAGGAGAATTACAACTACCACATGTTGAAAAACTAGTAGAAGGAATCAAGAATACAAAAATAATTTCTCCCAGCACAGACTGCATAGTGCCGATCGGCGAAGACTTACTGGAAAAAGGACTACGCAAAGAAGTGGCTGCTGAGTTTTATACTGCTGTCTCACGATCTCCAGACGTTTACAAAGGAATACCATTCGTAATAGAAATAGCAATGGCATACGGCGGAGCACAACCAGCAGACGAACCAATCAAACTATTAAGATTCGCAAACAGAGTCCCATTACTATACCAACAAGGAGCATGCGCCAGCAGCAAATCAGTCAACCAGACAAACTGGAGACCATACGGACTCAGCCAAAGCCAAGGAGCACTCCCAGTTGGACCTTTAACTCTCGTTATTTCACTTGTTTCAGTCTGGCCATCATTCACATCAGAAGCAAAAGAAGCAATTGCACACTATCCAGAAATCATCAAAGAAATGAAACTAGCGCTCCAAGAAGCAGGAAGACGATTAGGCTCATATGTCAACAAGAAAAGACGAGTGGCAGACCAGCAAGAAAGAGTCAGCATATTCGAAAATTACATACCGGAAGTAGCGGACGCTTTGTCAAGACTAAGCGGAGTAGGAAAAGAAAAAATCAAAGAAGCAATGCAAAAAATGCTCGTGAAAAATAAAGAGTATATTCAGGCTCACAAAGAAGCACACAAAGTAGAAACAAAAGAGAAAAAAGACAAAGAAGAACAAGTCAAGTTAGGCGGGTTTGAAGATGAATAAAAAACCAAAAGAAACAATAGAAGAAATGGGAAAAGAAATTACGAAAGAAGTACTGGCAGGAAAACCTCCAAAAATGGACGTGCCAATAAGAGCACTGACTAACGTTACTTTCAACAGGAAAACAGAGACTTTGCAGCTTGGCGACAAAATGTCAGAAAGAAACTTCTTCAACGTCGCACACGCAAAAAAGTTTTTGCAAACATTAGAAGTGGCCGCGGCAAGCAAAGAATTGCTTGACGTAGGCAAGCACGCATCACTCAGAGACGTATTCTACATGGTCAAAAGGACCATTCCAAATACCAAGATAAACATTGTAGACGAACAAACAGAAAGCGACGACGCAATAGAAGACCTGGAAGTATTAACCGGACACAGCAGAGAACAATTGAACATCAATGCGAACAAAATGGGCTCAGTTGCCGGACACGTCATAATAGAAGACAAAGGAGACGAGATAGACTGGAGCAAGCTGGGTTCAGGAGGATGGTCAATACCATCCAACGTCGAGGAGATCAAGTTCAAAAAAGTAAACGCAAAATACGTCATTTACATGGAAAAAGCTGCAGTCTGGGAAAGACTGCACGAAGACAGGTTCTGGGACAAACATGAATGCATCATCATGAGCTCACAAGGGCAAACAACAAGAGGAATAAGAAGATTGCTGCAAAGATTGTCGCATGAAAATGATTTGCCTATTTACGTGCTTTGCGACGGAGACATTTATGGATATTATATTTACTCAGTGCTAAAATACGGCTCAATCAATCTGGCACACATAGCAGAAAGCACGACAATAAGAACTGCCAAATATTTGGGCATCACAATGGACGATATTGAAAAATACGGACTAAAAAAACATTTGATAGCATTAACAGAAAATGACTACAAAAGAATCGAACAATTACAAAATTACGAGTGGTTCAAAGACAACAAAAACTGGCAGAGACAGTTCAAGCTAATGAAAACTCTCAAAGGCAAAGTAGAAATCCAGTCCCTCAGCAGCAGAGGAATAACCTTCATTTCTGAGAAGTATTTGCCTGAGAAAATCAAAAATAAAGATTGGCTGGATTAGTTCTAGATAATATTTATATACGATGAAATCAGAGATAGAACCATGGGTGGATTTAACTACGACTTCTTTTACAAAGATAAAGGATTTACACACGGACCTGTAGATAACATTGTCAAAACTCTAGCAGAATATCTTCCTCAACACAGCTCTGTTCTTGATCTTGGAGCTGGCGATGGAAGACACACCCTATATCTTGCACAACGTGAATACAATATTACGGCTGTTGACGGTTCACAAACAGCAATCAACATACTCGAAGAAATTGCACGAAAAGCAACACTTCGCATTGCGCCAGTTCGAGCAAATTTAACACAAACAGAGACATTGCCTTTGAGCGCCTTCAACGCAATTGTGTGCACATATGTTTTACAGGATCTTTCGCCGGCACAAACACAGACATTAGCTACTTACGCCAGAGAACACACAATGCCAGGAGGCTACATTGCATTTTCATCCTTCCTTGGAAAATTCCGCTCACAAATATTGCGGTTACGCGGCGCTTTTCACGACTGGCATACAGTGCACCAGGTTAACGGGCACACAAGAGCAGCCATGGATGGAAAATTGTATGAAAAAATAGAAGTTTTACTGCAAAAACCTACTTCTTCAGCCGCGACGCCCAGTAAAGCAGACCAATTGCTATGAGTGCGTTAATAATGAATGACCCACGACTCCACGCAGGCGACAGAGTCATCCAAGCAACACTAACTGGTTGATTTGACAGCCACAAATGCAAATGCCCTAACGAATGAAACACTTCACCGCCAGCCAAGAATATCAACACTTGTTTTTTCGTGCACATGTAAATCACCTCTTTGAAAAAAATATACGGGGCCGATGGGATTTGAACCCACGATCTTCCGCTCTCCTCTGCCCGAATAGAAGGTTCGACGGCTTTCGCCACGGTCGCTCTATCCAGACTGAGCTACGGCCCCACTGTAGCTAACTTTCCTATTGCTCTCTTTTAAAACTTTCCACTGGACAGGCGCGCATAACGCTTTTATACTTCGAAAATCTTACAATTCTTATGATTTCAAAAGAGCTTGCTGAATTGGCAGGTATTTTCGCAGCAGATGGCTGTATGCAAAAAGATTACATCTGCTTCTGGGGAAATATAACGGAAGATAAACCGTACTACGATCAGACTATGACTGGATTGTTTCAGAAAGAATTCGGAATTACTCCACGATGTCATGAAAAACTAAGCAACTCAGTTTATGGTTTCTACATTTGTAACAAAAAGGTTTTGCAAGTATTCAACTCACTTGGTTTTCACGCTGGTAGTAAAACCTACACTGTAACAGTTCCGGAAGAAATTATGCACTGCCAGAATTCTGAAATTCAGGCAGCATTCATAAGGGGCTTTTTTGATGGCGACGGCTGCCTGACTTTCCTGAAAAGAAAAGGAACAGCTTCGCAATTCAAAAAAGAACACAACACATATCCCCGAATATTCCTTACCTCTCGTTCTTTTGAAGTCGCACGCCAAATTCATTCTCTGCTTCTAAAATTTAACATAAGAGCGACTTTAACAACTCACAAGCCAAGTTATGAGCGGGAAAAACCGGCTGCGGTCATTACTGTGCGTGGTGCTGAGATGCTGGAGAAATGGATGAACACTATTGGAATGAATAATCACTCAAGCTTTACGAAATATCTTCTGTGGAAAAAGCAAGGATTTTGTCCTACACATACGACGATAAAAGAAAGAATTGAATTGTTAGCCTAGAACGTCTTCTGCTTCCTGAGCATATCAGCAATACCGGGAGCAAGCAGAGGCTTGCCAGATTTTAGAAGATATTTGTAAGGCAAATGAACTTCCTCGTATTCATTTACCTTAATCACAATTCCCTGCTGGAATTCAATTTCTGAAAGATTCTTTCCATCGCAGATCATTTTTGTGACAATAACAGCAGTGTCAGTGCTCATCTGAGCCTTGCCAAGATTAAAAGAAGGATAAGGCAAGAACTTTGTCAGCTCAACTTTTGTACGCTCTTTAGGAGGATCATCACCAAGAATTCCACCGAAAATGAAATAATCGTATTTTTTAGCGATTTTGGGAGTCAAAGTAGTCTTTGATTCCGGGTCAAGAACACAGGCTTTCTCGAAATGCAGTTTTTTGATACTACGAGGCTCTACTTTGCCGAATTTTTTAAGTACTGCACTCCTCGTATTGGTAAAGAAAAGATTCTGCTTACCAACCCACTTAGAAATATGCGAGTACTCAAGAACACACCACTTGAAAACTTTCGGCTCCAAATGCTCAATGATAAACATTATGTCTTCTTGAACTGGGCAACCGTGTCCAACAAGTCAATATGACCCATGAACATCGCGCGGCAGCAATAGCGGTCAAGACCAAGATCATCAAGAATATCCTTCTTGCTTTCACCTTTCTTAGCACGCGCCTCAAACTCTTCATGCAACTGAGCAATCGGTTTTCCACAGCTCCAGCAACGAATTGGAATTATCATTTTTTCCTCCCTAACGGTAAGATTTCTGCCTCATAGCTCTAGCCTTACCATGACAGTTCGGCTTACTAGTCTCCTTCCTGCGCACATCAGCAACAGTGAAAACTCTATCATACTCAAGATACTTAGGATGCAATTTCTTATCAAACTGAGCCAATGCTTTTGCAATAGCCAGACGAGCAGCCTCGGCCTGACCATTAGAGCCGCCGCCAGACACGTCAACATTAACATCAACCTTCTTCGCAACATCACCTGCGATGAACAAAGGCTCCTCAATCTTTGCACGGAAAATATTCTTAGGTAAAGTGATCAGTAATTGATTATTAATACGGACAACACCCGCACCAGGAACTAGAGTTGCACGCGCAACAGCACGCTTTCTCTTTCCAGTTTGATGAATGACTTTCATACCTTTCCTCCCAACGAAACACACAACTCGCCAATCGACACATACTTCAGCCTTGGAAGATCGCTGGCCTCTTTTGCAACCTTAATCAATTTCCTATCCGTAAAAGCAACAGGAACACCCATATAACACATGATACGGTCAAACGCTTCCTTACCACGACCCTGCTTGTGCTCAACCATACCGCGAATCATACGACGCACAAAACGATCAGGCATCCTGCTAATAAAAGGACCCATGAAAACACGACCAGTCTTGAAAATCCTGTAATAATACTTTTCACGAACAACAGCAGGCCTGCCGCTAATGACTGCCTTCTCACAGTTGAAAATATTTACTGTGTGCCCTAACAAAGCCTGCTTGGCAACATAACTAGCCAAACGACCCGCAATCGCATTTGTTGCATCAATATTCAGTTCTGCCATTTTTATCCAAGGAGTTTAAGGTCCTTTGCCTTTGGTTTTTGCTTCAATAATTGATCAATAGTAAGCGCCTTTCCCTTTGCCTGCTCGATGCGATCCTTCGCACCATCACTAAAAGAGAGAGCAGCAACAACAACACTATGAGACAAAGCACCAGAGCCCAAAACCTTGCCCGGAACGACGATAGTCTCATTAGGCTTGGAAAAACGAGCAATACGACTAATGTTAACAACACGCCTTTGCCTTGTCGGCTTTTCCAAATCATCCGCAACCCGATCCCAAAGAGCAGCCTGCGAAATAGTGCTTTCTTTGCGCAAGCTCAAAATGAGCTCCTGCAATACCGGATTTGTTGGACCTGTTCTTTTCATTTTCGTTGACCTTGACTATTATATGCGGGGGAAGGGATTTGAACCCTCGCATCCACTAAGGAACCAGCACCTCAAGCTGGCGCATTTGACCAGGCTCTGCCACCCCCGCGTGGGGTTTACTGCGCTTACTTGCTGAGCTTGTCTGCAAACTCTTCAAGCAGTCCAGTAAAGTGGTCAGCGGCACTCACCAAAATTTCTGATGGGGACAATTGACCCCACGGCTCAATATGGAATATGAAAGTTGTTGGATCCTTCTCGATTTTGACAATCTCGTCATTCACACCATCGCAGGCCTCGTACAAATTGTGCTGTTCGATCAGCTTGGCATCAATCTTGCCATTGTTGAAAACCTGCGGAGGAAACTTGTCCTTGAACTTGTCGAAATCCTTGTGACTATTGTTAACAACGACTTTAGGCTTGTAAGTATACCACGCCAAACACGGAGAAAATTTCACATGCTCCTTTCCAGTGCCGAGAATCGCGGTAGCTTCAAACTCCAACTCCTGACCCTTCAACAATCTAACAAGAGGCGTCTTTGGAAAAGCTGGCTTGACTTTCGGATCCTTGCTCTTCATGTCTTCAGCATAAACAGTGCACGGACCTTTTGCCTTCAAAGTAAGTTTGACAGAATTCTTAGCACTCAACTCATCCTCAGGCTTCTTACGATCATAACCCTTCAAATCAGTTGTAAGCGGAGTAAGGCCAAGCCTGTGAGCCAGGACTTCATCATACAAAGCACTGCCGTTCTCAGCAAACTCGACATCCTCAATCGCCATGCTAGGAACTACTTCCATCATTATGCGACGCAATGCGTTCGCAAAAGCCGGATTCGAATTCTTCAACAGGAAAGTAACCCTTCCCGTCTTCTTGTCCTTCTTAATCATTTCAATCATACACGTCTGCCTCGCTTGCCGCCCTTCTTACGGCAACCGCCGTGAGGAACTGGCGTTACATCCTCAATAATACCGATCTTCAAACCCATTCTGCTCAAAGCACGAATAGCTGCCTGAGCACCAGGACCAGGAGAATGCGGACCATTATGGCCGCCAGGAGCACGCACTTTCACATGAATGCCCTCCAAACCCTTTTCCATAGCAGTCTCTGCAGCACGCTTCGCAGCCATCATAGCAGCAGTAGGCGAGCTTTCCAAACGGTCAGCCTTCACCATCATGCCACCGCTCGACATGGCAAGCGTCTCAGTTCCTGTAATATCAGTAATGTGAATAATCGTATCGTTATACGACGCGTAAATGTGAACAACACCCCAACGTATATCCCTCATTTCTTACCACCCGCATTTCCAGCAGGCTTCCCGCCCTTATTCTCAAAAGGCCTTCTGCGCTGCGGCCTCTTTCCAAATGATTTCCTGTCGCCCCTAACTGCTTCCCTTGCAATCTCTGACTTAGGCTTTGGCTTGAAAGCGCGCTCAGGATGCTCAGGGCTTGCCAAACTGCTGTTTGAAACAAACGAAATTGAAGGTTCATCAGCAATAGGAACAAGATAACTTGGCGCGCTAACTTTCTTCTCGCCAACTAAAACGTGCTCGTGAACGATATACTGCCTTGCTTGCCTTGGAGTCCTGGCATAACCTTTCTTGTAAACAATCGTTTGCAAACGCCTGTTCAACAAATCACGAACAGTCAATGTGAGAACATCATTCAATTTTGCAGTCGCTGACAACAAACCATACCTCGCGACGCGGTCGAGCAACTGCTTTGTCTCAATCTCTGCCTGAGGTGTTCTCAAAGCGATCAACTTTTTCGCCTGAGCTGCAAAATTTTTCATCTTGCTATTAGCCTTCCACAACTCGCGCTTTGTCGCCAAACCATATTCCCTTGACAAAATGCGCTCTTCCTCAAGACGAACGCGCTGCCAAGGATGACCAGGACCAGAATACTTACTCTTGATTCTTCTAGGGTCTCCCATTTTTACTTACCTACCGGAGCGGGTTTCCTAGCGCCGCCAGTCTTAACGCCCATAACTTTACCTTTGTTAGCTCTGAAATTACTTCTCGTACGCT
Source organism: uncultured Methanosarcinales archaeon (assembly GCA_964617195.1). GTDB lineage: Archaea > Nanobdellota > Nanobdellia > Woesearchaeales > ARS49 > CABMGU01. The sequence continues at coordinate 108,650 of CAZTVK010000019.1, forward strand.
GACCACGAACTGGAGCGTTCTGCGAATGACGAACTCCCTTGTAACTCTTCATCTTCTTCATCATCTTAATATCATTCTCTTTATTGAAAATCAGATCGTTTGTTACTAAATGCTTGTCCTTACCAGTCTCAACATCATGACGCCTGTTGACCATCCAAACCGGAATGCCGAACTTAACAGGATCCTTAATCACTTCATCAATCTTTTTCGCATCAGAATCAGCCAAGACACCAATCTTTCCCATGCCATCAATCTTCGCAACCTGACAAATAGCATGAGCCAAAGGAACACCAACACCACGAATATCTTTCAGAGCGTAAACTACCGCTTTCTTGCCATCCAAGTCTGTGTTCGCAATTCGAATCAGGTGTCTGAATTCTGCCATAGTAAACCTGGTAGAATGAAGTAACTCATTCCACCCTAACAAACGCTCCGTTATATTGGAACTCGGGCGATACATAGACGAGGAAAGAGGGTTATTTATAAAGATATCGGTCAGAGTTAGATTTATAAGTCACGAGTATTGCCCTGAACATTCATGGCGGCCGTGGTGTAATGGTAGCATAGGGGACTGTGACTCCTCTAGCCCGAGTTCGATTCTCGGCGGTCGCCCTCAAACTTTTCAAACGATCTGATGACAGGTTTTGCAGGTCCGGATTCAGATGTACTTTTGAGAAAAAGTTTCAATAAATAACTTTGACTCGGCAACTGCTTACTTTTCTTCCATGCCCATCAACGCTGATCTTAAAAACCGCTTTCTCACCAGGGTTCAAAAGTTCAGGAATGTCAGAACCTTCATCAACAACTGTTTCTCCCTCGTAGCAATATCCTTCAACAGCATGCCACGGATTTATATTGTTTTTCCGTGAACCGACATTCTGAACTTCTCCTATGATAACATATTGATCAAGATTTCCGATTGGCTCATGCCTGTAACTTGATTGTATTATCTTTAAACATGCCCCGCCACTTTCAAAGCAGTCTAACGGGGTCTGCGGAGGCAAACTTTCTTTTTGCTGCGATTGAATGGATTCTGTCTCGGGAGAAGCACGACTGACTCTGTCATTTCCACTTTCTTTTGTGTTTAAATTCTCGGATTGCGTATTTGTTAGAGTGCTGGTTTGCTCAATTACTGGTTTGACCGTAATCTGTGTCTCTAAAGTTGGTCCACCGCACATTCTAAAAAAAACCCCGAGTAAAATGATTATTCCTATTATTTGGCCTATTCTTCCAAAAGGCGGTTTTGACCAACTATTCTCCTCGTGACGCTTTTCGGCATGAGAAATCTCTTTTTTATGTTGTGTTATACGTCCTGCAGGTTCTTCAACTTTCATAAAACAAAAGATTAAGGGGATTAATAAAGTCGGTAGCGATAAAGAGCCCCATAAAACCCAATAAATCGGTTCCTTATTTCTCCATCGAGCGACGTAAAAGAAAACAATACAAGGCAAAATTATGAAAAAGACAATAGGAGTCCGACCAGCAATACTCATTGCAACAAACCAATGCCAAATTACGACATTTAAAATTATTACTAAAAGATAACTCCACCAAGGATATGTTTTGATGATTTTTTTCTTTTCCATTAGTGCCGATTGCCCTCAATAATTGTGAAAATTCCGATAATTATCGCAGGAATGCCTATAATAGCAAATTCTCCAGTTATTCCGAACCAAGCACCTATTGAAATTACAAGCAACCCCAAAATAGTGCAAATAATTCTGTAAGCTCCTATTCTAATCACCCGATTCGTCTGAAGTCTCCCCAATAGTATGTTATTTCGCCATCAAGATTTAATACAATATCGGTATTTGTGCCATAATATTCATGAAGATTTGGCATCTTTCCTGCTACAGTAACCTGGAAGGTTTGTTCATTATTTTCCCAGCCAAGTTCCTCTGAATCGATTATCAAATCCGTTCCTTCATATTTTTTATTCCCAACTTGAACATACAGTTGCGTAACACCTGCATGCCTTTGTTTGAATGGTCTGTCGGATTTTGCTTGAACTATGACTTGGACCGTATCTGATAGAAGAATATCTTTTACTTTATTTTCATCAACAAAACCTAATGATAACATAGTTTCACGAACATACTTCTTCGCCTGAGCAAAGGGCGTCATTATGATTACAAGATGCGTTTGATAGGAAGGGTTCAAAGTTATTAATCCATTGAGCCATTCTTCCCATCTTTCATCCGATAATACATTTTTCGCCTCAGTAATAACTCTCTGTACATCTTCCGGTTTGTAGACCGAATTCGTGAAGTCGAGGTCTTCCTGAGGCTGTTCTTCTACAGGTTTGCTTACAGCTTCCTCGATACTTACTTTTGTCTCTTGCCCAATATCCTTAGTAAGCGATTCCAAATCTAAATCTTCTGTGTCTGACATAGAAGCATTAATACCAGATAACTCAACTTTTGCCTTTTCTGGAGCATGTTCTGCAATGCTTGTTGCTCCTCCAATCAAAGACCATAAAAAGAAATCTCTGAAGGTCACAGTATAATTCTTTGATTTTAAGAGATTAAACTTAACAGCTTTTTTATCATCATTGACGAAGACTCCATTTGTATTCACGATAGTACCAAACGGTTCGATAACATAGCTCATTGACATAGAAGCCAGCATGGTCTCAGCCATGCCTAATTCATCTTTCGTCTCACCCATTCCCTCGTTCTCTATGGTAATCGTATAATAATAAAATGGAAACTTGAACTCTCTTTTGAAACCAGCTTTTGCTATTATGCCAGAGTTTTCCTTTCCTGCAACATCACTAACTTTCAAAGATTCCTTAGTTATTTTCAACCCTTTCTCTGTTTCAACAACAGAAGCTCCCTCAAATTCTTCTTCCAAACTCTGCTTAATCGAATTACGAATAAGCTCGTTTTCAGAAGACGCTTCGATTACTATGTCAAAGGTACCATCTCGGTGCAATTTTTGTGTTATTGTCAGATTAACGCAGCCGGTTAAGAGAATAAGTAGAATGATTATTTGTAAATACCGCCCCATAGGACATTTGATGAGAATAGTCTATTTATTGTTTTCTATAAAATTATGATTCATTTGAGATAACTATAACAAAGAATTTTCAGAATAAAGCCTCGCAAGAGAGACAGAAACCCCTGTTTTTTGTTCAGAAATTAGGTAATTTTATTCGGTAAGGTCTAAAAAGGTTATCTTTTCTTATATATGGAAGCTAATTGTCAGGGAAGAGTAGCAAAAAGAGGGATAAAATCTATAAATCCAGAGTTATGTGCCTATCTCTATGCAAGATTTCAAGAAACTAGAAGTGTGGACTGATGCGATAGAATTCTGTGCTAAGATATATGAAACAACGAAGAAGTTCCCAGACGATGAGCGTTATGGTCTCACTTCTCAACTTAGAAGAGCTTCTGCCTCAATTAGTACCAACATCGCTGAAGGAGCGGGTAGAAGAACAGAAGGAGATTTTCGTCAGTTTCTTTATGTGGCTATGGGTTCTGTAAAAGAATGTGAAACTCTTCTTATTTTGTCTGCAAAATTAGGTTATTTGTCACAAGAAGATTTTGGAAAGCTGGGTGAGAGGCTTGAAATCTTGGCTAAGAAATTGAATAAGTTTATACAAAGTATTAAGTGAAAGCTTCATCTTTTATCATTCCTTTCTAGTTTTATGCAACACGCATGTTGCTTTGACCACTTTATGATACGGAAGTTTAATGCCAAAACGAGGGTCTGTTTCAATTCTGCTTGCTTCTGGTTCTACTACAAGCTTTACGTTGTACCAGTACCACGTCACGTCACGAATATTCCCTTGTTCATCCATTTTCACGATTTTTTTCACGGCAGGGAAATCTTTTGTCGAATATAGCAAGTTCACGTTTTCGCCTGAATACTGCCCACGATGAAACCAGTGGTACGGATAGATATAAGCTGCTTTAAATCCAGTGAGCACGTCATCAGTCCAATCATTTTCCCACTTAATTCTTCGAGTCACAGGACTGCCAGCATATACTTCAGCAGGAACGATTTCTTCGCACACTTTTTCTTCATCTATATCACTTTCTGACACCTCACTTTTTGGTGTCTTGTACTCTATAACAGGAGCGCAAGAAATAAGCAAAACCAATATGATTGCAAATAGTGAAAGTTTTGTTCTATACATATTTGTCACACAATCCTCTTTTTTCATTCCAAACCACCGTCTTTGTTGAGTAGTTCAACATTGTCTCGGACTGTTTTGAAGCGTTCGTCTATATACACGATTGCTTTTTGAAGTTCTGCTTTTTGGGCGTCAATATCCACTCCTTCCTTCGTCAATGTTTCAGCGTTTTCGTCAAAGAAGTCGTTGGTTTGGTTAGCAAATTGTTCGTATTCATTTTGTAGTTTGAACAGTTTGTCTGCTTCTATTAAATATTGTTTAAATGATTCTAAATCTTGTTTGTCTGCCAATTCGTTCAGTAAAACAAGTTGTCTGACAAACTTTTCACTATATTCTTCATCAATGGTTAGTATTTGGTTATACTCGTTAACAATTTCATCGCGTGTAGCAATGCGTTCCTCGTTATAAATCGCTCCAAGTGATATCAAAATCACACAACTCATAAGAACTCCCCAATTGAACGCTAGCGTTTGGAAATGATGCCCAAAAAACGTAACTTTAGATGGCTTGCGTGTTTCCATTCCCCTGCGCACATAGCTTCCGAGTGCTATAAGCCAAAACATTAGGTTAAAAATGCCAGTTAGCAAACCAATTATGTAGAAAATTATTCTCCATCCTTTTATCTCAAACTTTCCTTTCTCTGCTTCAATTTTGTCTGTAGCTGCAAAGCTGAATGATGTTATGAAGAAAAGAACTCCGAAAACAAATGCTACGTAAATGTTCAACTCAGGAGTATGTGGACTGGTATTGAATCTGTACAAGAGCACTGCAATTATGCCGATTAATGAAAAAATCAGTGCTACTGCCCATACTGGAAGCTTTTTCATCAAATACAACGTATATTCTGCAGTATATAAATTTCACTATTGAAGCACAATTAAGCAATCTCTACCATTATCTTTTGATATAAGCCCTCGATTAGCATATACTTGTTACTTTTCCTATTTATTTTATAATAATCAGATTTACCATCGGCTCTTGACTTTTCAATAATCTCAACATCCAATAATTTCTGAATGGCGTTATTGATTGCAGTACGAGATAATCCTGTACCGTTTCTGATATGTGCTATTGTAAAATCAAAATCCTTTCCCATTAGAAAAAAATCCAACACTTTTATTGTGTTATTTTCCCCAAAGATTCTTTCCAATAGCGGTTTCCCCCGTTTCATTTGCACCATACTCCATCACCTCTTATTTTTGAAAAAGTTAAGTTTAAATATGACGACCCCCTAACATCCTCTAAAAACTGCGAGTCTTTAGTGAATGTGTCGGGGGCGGATAATTTTACCAAACGTTTACCTTTTCTTGTTTCTTCGAGGGTTTAGCATCATTCGCCCGTTTTTGAGCGTCAGAAGCGTTCCTCTCCGAATCAAGTGTTCGATTTCCCTTTTGCCAATTTTGACTCCATAGGAATCAAGCTCGGCCATAAGAGAGCTTGCACGAACGCTTGTAATTTTTGCGTGCTTAAGCCGAAGCAGGCATCGAACGACCAGCTCTTCGACTTTGTCAATTCCTTGCATTTCAACCACCTCCGGTGCTTGGCGGAATTGATTCGCCATATAATCGTTATTTTTCGCCTCTTTGCTTTGAGGTGGTTAAAACGCCGAATGACGTTTTACCAAATAGCTATAGAGTATTTAAATGTTTCTAAAAAAGACACAAATGTCCTGAAAAAGACATTCGTGTCGAAAGTTTTATATACTGCTATGTATCTCCATATATCATGGTGATATACTATGGTAAAGATTCAAATTGATTTGGCGGAACCGGAAGACAAGACTGTCGAGGTTTACAAGGTAGTGAATAACCTAAAAACAAAGGAAGAAGCGATTAAGCAGATGATACGGCATTTCAGGGTCAAGATTCAACCGGAAAAGGTTGAAGACAAGGAATATTTCAAGTAGGAGGTATGAACAATGGCATTCAAAAAAGCACCGCACGGTACGACAAGGCAAGTTCCAACATCAGGCACGATAATAAGTGGAAAACCTGATGCGATTTTTCTTAGAAATAAGTATCAAACAGAACTTGATAATGCACACGCTTCAATAGTTAATATGGTTCATTACATAGAAGATGAGAATAAAGAACTAAAAGAAGTTTACAATAGGGCTCAGGGCTTGAAACGAGATATAGAAGCCCATGAAAAAGAAAGAGCCAATTTGTATGACAGTTTGGGCAACCTTCTGAATAAAGAAACAGATTTCGAAAAGAAGATGTGGGAAACAACTCAGAAAGGAAGGAAAGTAAAGTCTGTGACAATTAAACAGAAGTTCAAAGACTCTGACATTGAGGAAATGAGATATGATTCCATGTTGGAGTATCTCAAGCAATATCCGGAATACGCATCGAAATCAACTTTCAAGAAAATTACAGAAAAGATAGATGAAAAAGAAAGGGAAATACGATTTGCTAAAAAGTCGTATCACTATGCTGTTTCCAGATACAATCATTTGTTATCGTTATTTGAAAAGAATCTGACGAAAGCCGATGATAAGTTTGTAGCATACGATAAGGTTCTGCAAGAAGGAGAAAAAAAGCTTAGCGAGACTAGGTATAGAAAAAGCATGTTCTATAAGCTAGCTTCTGAGAAAACAAAAGCAGAAGTGAACTTAGACACCCTACAGCACAGAGTAGAACAATTTAGGCATACGCTCGATATCATCAAAAGAGAACATTCCCAGAACAAAAGCCGTGAATTTGTCGAGATGGAGTACTAGTGGAGGCAAAAATGACCAAACAACCACAATCTAATAACAAACCACTTACCACAAACCACCAACAATCAGAATTCTCGGCGGTCGCCCTCAAACTTTTATCAAAAAGTTGCGGCAACGAAGTTGCCGAAACTTCACGAAAAGCAAAGCTTTTCGATAAGTTTGAACAAAAACAGTCAAGTGGGGCACTTGCTACGCTCGACCCCACGAAATATCATTTCTTTCTAAGATGAACAAGAGAACCAGGCAAGACATAGCCAAGAACATAGACTGCGCCGACCAAAAAAGGATTATGCGGAGGAGTTGCCAACTTTAACAAAATAATGAGTTTGTTTGAAAGAACTGCAAAGATTCCGACATTGATGACAGCAAGCGCAGGAATGAAAACAGACGCGATGATGTGCTGGTGCGACTCAAGCTTCTCAAGATTATGCAGGATGAAACTGAACAACCAGCCAAAAGAAGCGCCGATGAAAAATAAAGAAAAGTACAAAGAAGCGCCCTTCAAAATAAGCAAGAAAGGAACAAGAACAACAGACACAACAAAATTGCCAACAATTGCAATAATCAACAACACCCAATACAACGCGCTGTCAACACCTCTAACCCAGCCAGGCTTGCGCTGCTCAGCATGACGCAAAATCTCCTCAGTCCTAACAGCCAACTCAGGCGTCCACTCCTTATGCACGTGCTTCATGGCATCAGTCCCAACCGCGCCAATAACGACACGGTTCTAACAGGAGACTGATAGTCCAAGTTCATAAGTCTTGCGGCAACCTGCTTCAAAGAAATACTGACTTTCAACTCTGGATGGAACTCAATAATGGAATAACCATGACGCAAAGCCTCGCGCATAGCTGCTTCCGCAGGAATCACGCCAAGAACAGGCCTTGACAACAACTCCTCAACATTCCCCTGAGAAAGATCAATACGATCATCATGCATACGATTAATAACGATATGAGAAGCGTTCACGCGCTTCAACAATTTTTTCGCGTCCAAAACACTGGGAAAATCAGGCTGGGTAACTATAATTGTCTCGCACTTTGTTTCATACCACTTTTCATCATTGGTAGGCACGTCGATAATCACGACATCAGCGAGCTTCTTCAACTGAGGCAATAAAGTCGAAGGATGCGGAACATCTAACTCTGCAAGACTGCTCAATAATAATTTAAGACCAGAAGGACGCCGATAAACCGCATCATCCAGAGAACGCATACCGAGCAAGACTTCCTGAATCGTCTTGTTCGCCAACGGCATACCGACATGATGGCCCAACTTCGGAGTCTTCATATCACCATCAACCAACAAAACATCAAAACCGAAATTCCTAAGAGAGAAAGCTATGTTCTTAGCAATAGTAGTCTTGCCCTGCCCCGCGTTCCCTGAAACCAGAATTACCTTATTCACTCAGTAACACCATGAATAAGCCTAGAGGTGTAATTTAAAAATTCTTTGGTCCGCTCAAAATAATCAGAAATGATATCAATGGTAACTTCAACACTTTCTCCGCCCTCTAAATGAGCAGTCATAGTCACGTGGCGACGATATTCCTGCGCACGGCCAAACTTAGCCTTATCGATTTTTCTCAAAAGAAGATAGAAATCACAGAAATCAACAATCATCTTGTCCTCAGCATAAACTTTCTTAATATGCTCCACTTTCAAACGAGGTATCGCAGGAATATCCGCTATCTTCTTATTCTCCTTGGCATGATTCAGCAAAGCATCAAGATCAAAAGCAATGGTGTTAATCAAACGCTCAATAATACTCTTGATAACATCAACAGTCCTGGTGTATTTCAGGCTTACAGCTATACTGTGGTCTGCCCTCTTCAACTCCTGAACTGCCGACTGCAAAGATTCGTTCATCTAGCCTCCGATGGAGAAAAATACATGATGCTGTCCTCACACTTACTACAGGCGCTCCAAAAGAGCGATATTTAAGGAATAAAGACGGTGAACTATATAAATTCACTGCAGATTAAGAATAGCTTGCGCTAAATCGCCTTTGGCGGCCTTAATAGCCTCCAATGCCTTATCATGAGAAGCGCCAGCCTGCTGCATAACAGTCTGAATGTCCTCTTCCTTAATATCCGGCACTGAAGAACGAGCCTGCTCAACTGCAGTACCTGAAATCTGCCAGTTTATCTGACCCATCATGTTAACCTTCGCAACCTGAGGGTTTTGGATTATGATATCCTTATCTTCACAACGAATAATGACTTCCTTAGCATCAACTTCCTGCTGCTGAATACCCATGCGCTGCATGGCCTTTTGCAAATCACGAGGATTAATGTTCATGCTATTCCTAGAATTCCTGCTGCCCAAATATGCAAGGCAATAACGATAAGCATTGCTACAACAGCAAATATAATGATGTGGCCTGGTTTGAGTTCAATCCTGCTACGGTATTCCTCAAAGTAAGTCGTAATACCAGCAGTCGACATCGGCATACGAGTTTTTTCTTGCGCCATGGTGTTGGGAATTTGGTTTTAGTATAAAAAAGGTGGGGTTGGGTTGGCATAAGCTACCTTTTGTACGCCCCCAGATCAATGATGAAACATTGATGACCAAGCTAATGGTCGGGACGGGCGTTCCTGAGCATTCAACTAAGCGCACGTACTGTGCTTGCACCGGCGAGGGCTATCCGTTTCAGCCAAGCATATGGGAACGTCCGCGCGTATGCCCATGTCGCCACGGGAGTCACGCATCATACTACCCATACACGGTCCGTTTCTGTGATGGAGCCAACCATTACTGATTCTCCTTGCGGAGTCGCCTTTTGATGGTGGGCAGACTTTCCTCAGCCGTAAGACCGAAGCTCAGCACCTACCCAACCCCGACGATAAAAGGCATTTGAGGGTATTTAAAGGTTTTGGAATGTTTGTGCATTCCAAAGCCCAGCCAAAGCTTTGCTTTGGCGTGGTTTCGACGGAGAATATAAAAATAAGTAAGTGAATAAGCGCAATATGGGGGATTTGAGGCCACATAAACTCGTTACGGGATGCCTTGTTCTTAACAAAAATGAAGAATTCATTCTAGTCACAGAAGCAGATACCGGCAAACTGAATTTTCCTTCCGGCGGATTGGAACATGAAACTTTCGCTGCTGGAGCTAAACGTGAAAACAGAGAAGAAGCCGGACTGCGAGTAACACTTGATTCAATTGTTGGATTTTATCACAATCATAATAGAAAGGGAAAGAATGTCCTCAAAGTAATTTACGTAGCATATCCTATTGGCGGAAAACTCCACGACCATATGGGAGCAGACTATTACAGCCGCGGGCAGTTAGCCAGAATTCCTGATAGAAAGCTGCACGATCCCAGAGCGATACGTTGGGCAGTCAGAGATTACTTCAAAGGAATCAAATATCCGCTTGAAGCGATTAGAGAATATTCTTAGAGAAAACCAAAATAGTGAGTTCTTCAGCGCCCTGCATGACTTTTCTCTCGGATTCTAATGAGAATTTGAACTCGGCAGCTTTTGTTTTTAGAAGTTCTATGCCGCGCTTCATTACGATGCAGATTTTGCCGGATTTTTTCAAGATGAACTCTGCCTGATAAAAGAACTGATGATAGATTTTCTCGACAGTCTTTTCAGCAATGCTCTTGCCAGACTGAACAGGCAAGGTGATTATACGGTCCAGAAAGTTCTTGCCGAATTTAGCGTCAAGCCATTTCAAGTCTGTGCGAGAAAACTCAACAGATTTCACCACGCCAGCAATCTTTGCGTTCTTACGAGAAGCAGAAACATGCTTGAAATTATCATCCATAGCGATAACCGTGCCCTTGAAATCAGTTTCTTTGTCTTTCAACACAAATTTTCTGTTAGGAAGCGTGGCAAAAGCAAATTTTTCCTTACCGAACTTATGCGGAGAAGTATTTGTAGCATACAACGCGGCTTCAATGGGCACTATGCCATGACGGCAAAAAGGATCCAAAAGAGATTGATTTGTTTCGTAACCGGCAATATGCAAAAGCGAAGCTGCGATGTTGCCCTTTAGCGCATCAGTGCCTAGGAAAATGCGATAATCGCGACGGCCAAGGTCGATTCCAGAGAAATCAACACCAAAAAAGCCATCTTTACCGTCGATAAGCAAATAAAACATTGTCTGCGACTTTTTATGATCAACTACAACATCGTAAAGCTTTGAAAGAGGACCATTCAACGCAGTCATCACATCAAAAGAAGTAAAATCATGCTGACCAAAACGATCACACTTAACTACAGCAGTTTTGCCAAGGAAAGGAGCAAGATCTTTCAAGATTTTCTCATCAGGAATGCTAGAAACTGGAAAAGTTGACAACAAAAGAACAACTTTTGAAAAAGTACGGCCGTGATAGCAGAGGTCGACGAGGTCTTGTTCAGATTTACAGGAAAAAAATACTTTGCCTGGAGAAGTTTTGATGTTAGTTGCGGAAATCAAACGCTTAATTTCATCAGCACTGACGTCTTCAAGGCCAACCTGAGTCAGAACAAGCCCGTTCATTCTTCTTCCGGAACAATCTTAGCCAAACTAATTACTTTGTCCTTCTCATCCAAACGCATCACGCGAACACCCTGAGTGTTACGACCAATCACGCTGATGCCAGTAACTGGAGTTCTAATAAGAATGCCGCTCTGAGAAATAAGCATCAGCTCATCATTATCGGCAACCTGCGCGATGGCGACGACCTGACTATTTTTGTCGGTGATCTTGATGTTAATAACACCAACACCACCTCTGTTGATAAGACGGTAATCTGAAATTGGAGAACGCTTACCATAACCGTTCTCGGTGATTGTAACAAGAGAGAGTTTATCGTCAGCAATAGTCGCGCCAACAACACTATCATCACGCAAACGGATACCGATGACACCAGTAGCAGTCCTGCCCATAGGACGCACATCACTCTCCTGGAATTTAACAGCCATACCCTGCTTTGTAGCGATAATGATCTGCTGATTACCATCAGTAAGCATAACAGACTTGAGCTCATCCTTCTCATCCAAGCCAAGAGCGATAATACCACCCTTTCTCGGATTACTGAACTCTGCTAATGACGTTTTCTTAACAGTGCCATTAGCAGTAACCATGAAAAGGAACTTATTTTCTTCGAATTGCTTAACTGGGATGAATGCGGTAACTTTCTCACCCTGGCCAAGCTGCAGAAGATTGACAATAGCAGTGCCCTTTGCATACCTGCCCGCTTCAGGAAGCTGATAAACCTTAATCCAATGCACTTTGCCCAAATTCGTGAAGAAAAGAATGTAATCGCGCGTGTTTGCAACAAAAAGATTCTCGATAAAGTCCTCTTCCTTAGTCTCAGCAGCAATAATGCCCTTGCCACCACGACGCTGCTGCTTGTAAGTATCCATCGGAAGACGCTTAACATAACCAGCATGAGTAATTGTGATAACATCATCTTCGGGCTTGATTAACGATTCCTCTTCCATAGCTGCGATTTCAGACTCAATCAACTGAGTTCTACGAGCATTACCATACTTCTCCTTAAGCTCCAACAATTCCGCCTTAATGATGCCCAAAATACGAATCTCACTGGCAAGAATTTCTTTTAATTCTTTGACAAGCTTCAATAAGTCTGTGTGCTCGTTACGAATCTTATCTTGTTCTAAGCTGGTCAAGCGTCGCAAAGTCATATCAAGAATAGCTTGCGCTTGTTTTTCAGACAAATGATAAAACGCAATTAAAGACTTCTTAGCCTCATCAGCAGACTTAGAACGCTTGATAAGCAAAATTACTGGGTCAATGTGGTCCAGTGCAATAATGAGACCTTCCAAAATATGCGCCTTGTCCTCAGCCTGCCTCAAATCATACTGAGTTCGCTTCCGGACAATAGAACGACGATAAGTAATGTACTCCTGAATAATGTCTTTCAAAGAAAGAATACGAGGCTGGTTGTCAACAAGAGCGAGCATGTTAATGCCGAAAGTCTCCTGCATACGGCTATGCGCGAAAAGCTGATTAAGAACAACATCTGAATTTGCGCCCTGCTTCAAGTCAACCACAATACGCATGCCATCTCTATCAGACTCGTCACGCAAGTCAGCAATACCCTGAACTTTCTTATCACGAACAAGGTCGGCAATCGCTTCAATCATCTCAGCCTTGTTAACCATGTAAGGAATCTCGGAAACGATAATTCTTGTGCGATTCTTTGCTTCCTCTAACTGCGTTTTTGCACGAACAGTAATTTTTCCATGACCTGTCCTGTAAGCCTCTTTCAAACCAGAACCGCCCATGATGATACCGCCAGTCGGAAAATCAGGGCCCTTAATGGTCTGCATCAATGTGAGAACGTCAATTTCAGGATTATCAATCGTCTGAATAATGCCATCGCACACTTCAATCATATTATGCGGAGGAATATTGGTCGCCATGCCAACAGCAATACCAGAACTGCCATTGACTAAAAGATTAGGAACTTTTGCAGGAAGAACAGAAGGCTCCTGAAGAGACGCGTCATAGTTTGGAACAAAGTCAACAGATTCCTTGTCAATATCCTGCAATATTTCCTCAGCCAACTTTTTCAAACGCGCCTCTGTGTAACGCATCGCTGCAGCACGATCCCCGTCAACTGAACCAAAATTACCCTGACCGTCAACCAATGGGTATCTTAACGAGAAATCCTGCGCAAGACGAACCATTGCATCGTACACTGCCATGTCACCATGAGGATGATATTTACCCAAAATTTCTCCTACAATCCTTGCAGACTTCTTGAACGGCTTGTTATGCACCATGCCCATGTCATACATCGCATAAAGAATACGCCTGTGAACAGGCTTGAGACCATCGCGGACGTCAGGAAGAGCACGGCCAACAATAACGGACATAGAATAATCTAAGTAAGAAGTCTTCATCTCCTGCTCGATGACGCGAAGGATGATTTTCTCTGGTTTTGGCTCTGCTTTTGTGTCAGTCATAAGAAAAGCGTTTATCGACGATAAAAAGGAGATTTTACCGCTTTATAATACTTATTATTTTCTATATGGAAAGTTATTGATGATTTTGAACGAATTCTGTGTTATCTCCGCACAGTAGTTAAGCTTTTAAGGAAGGGTAAATTCAACTTCATAATGGGGCTGGAAGTTTTAGTGAGCAATGAAGACTACGTCGCAACTTACAAGCATGGCTTAGAATTCTGGCAAGATTACAACGAGGCAAAAAAGCTGCGCGGACAAGGAAACAGTTACAACAAAATTGCGCAATTGCTGAACAGGCCAATATCAGCAGTATACGGCTGGATTGCAAAAGACCAAAAACCACAATGCGCTAAAAGACTAGAACAAGCACAAGAATTAGGAATAACCCCGCTGAACAACAACTCAGGAAAAACTCCTGCATTAAATAAACTCGTTTCATGGATTTTCTGGACAGGAACACTGTCAACAATCCACGGAATCTCAATCTCAGAAAAACCAGAAACACTCGAAAAACTAAGAACGTATTTCGAAAACACTCTCGAACTGGAAGGACTATGCATGAAAAACGAAAACAGAAACTTCCTCCGCTTCAAAAAAGACTCGCACATTTACGGAAGAGTACTAGCATGCATGGGAGCTCCGGTAGGCTTGAAATCAAAACAAGAAAACCACATACCACAATCCATAATAAAGACACCAGAATCACACAATTATTTCCTGCAAGTTCTTTTCACAACAAGAACACGAATGCACGAATACGCAGACAACATGACACTGCACTTAATGGCAAACAGAACAGAAGAAAGAGCGGAAGAATTCGGAAAAGAAATGATGAAATTCATCAACAAAACCTTGCCTGAGCTTAACCTTACAAGACAAAACCTGAGCGTACAACAGCACAATGTCCAGCTAAGAAAGAATTACACAAACTATGAACCGCGAATATACTTATACAAAGAACAAATGACTGAATTAAGAAAAAACTATCCTACGCTTCTACCTGCTTCAGCAAACCAGACTTCACCCTGAAACTCTTGCCACAATAAACACACTGCTTTGACTTATCCGCAAGAATCTGCGTGCGCGACTCATACAACATCTGATTGCTACAATGACGGCATTTCAGCAAAAACTTCATTCTTCCTTTTCTTCCTCAGGCTCGCCGGACAAGAGTTTTCTGATTTTTTCCTCAATCTTAGCCTCAACCTCAGGCGGAACACCCTTAG
This sequence comes from uncultured Methanosarcinales archaeon, assembly GCA_964617195.1. GTDB lineage: Archaea > Nanobdellota > Nanobdellia > Woesearchaeales > ARS49 > CABMGU01. The sequence goes on from CAZTVK010000019.1 coordinate 123,667, forward strand.
GAAACAAACCCCTACCAGACTCAAAAGACTTGCCTTTCATACGCGCAGCCTTCTCAGCGCCCTCCTTAGAAATCTGCTGCGCAGGAGTCAAAATAACCTCTTCAGGCGCTTCTTCAACTTTAGGAACTTCAACTAGAACTTCCTTTTCAGGCCTCTTCACCTTTTTCTCTTTGGAAACTTTCACAGGAACAGGTGATTCTGAGATTGGCGTTTCAACAGGAATCTCAGTAGGAAATTCAGGAGCAATTTCAGCAGAAGCTTCGGCAGCTGGCGCTTCAGCGGCCTCTGGAGCAGGCGCTTCAACTTCAGCAGCAGCCAATTCTTCAACAGGCTTCTCAACATGCTCGCGCGGATGATGAACAGCATGAGGATGCGCTTTATGCGGCTTTTTATGATGCCTATGATGAGGATGCGCTGGTTCAACCGGAGGACGCTCCTCAGCAGGAATAGATTCCAATGGAACGTCATAAACAGGCAGGTCGCCAACCTTTTCTTCAAAAATTTCAACACCAGTCGGCAACAACTCAGAAGGCTGAACAGAAGGATAAGTCTCCAACTTCTCATGCTTGCCAGAATCAGACTGCAAAACAATCTGAGGCTTACCCAAACGCTCCTCAGTCAGCTTCCGCTGATCAACCCCAACCTGCTCGATCTCCTTCTCCTTGGCCTCAATCGCCTTTTCAACATCACCAGAACTTGAAAATTTTTGTTTCAACTTGGAAGGATCAATGTCAAAATATTCAAAAAATTTAGGAGTCAATTTGATTAATTTCGAACGGCCGCTCTTTTCCCTTGTGATAAAACCAGAATCCTCCAACTGAAAAAGATGATCATACGCCTTATTAGTCCTTATCTTCACGACTTTAGACTGCAAAACCGGAGCCTTGTACGCGACAACAGCCAAAGTCTCCATATGACCCTTAGGAAGCTCTGTTTTCGTGACAACCTTCTTGATAACTTGCGCGTACTTCTCACGAACAGTAAGCTTCCAACCGCTGCCATCCTGCACAAGCATGGTAGGACTGCTAGAAGCATCCAACTGAGAACTCCACTCCTCCAAAACAGAAACAATCTCGGACTCCGCACGTCTGCACAACTTGGCAAGCTCAGACAATTCAAGCTTGCGCCCGGCAGCAAACAAGATCGCCTCGATCATCCTCTTTAACTCATCATCCATGCGCTACGAACACCTGACCCTCTTTTTCCAACTCTCCCTTCTTCACCAAAGAATCAATAAAAACAGTCAAATCTTTCGCCTCAATGCCCAACAATAAAGCCAAGTCATCAAGAGACTGAGGCTTTGTCTTGCACGCGAACTTGACAAAATTGTGCAAAACATTAATCGCGTTCTTATCCAAAACCTGCTTTTGAGCCTGCAAGCCCTTCAACATCATATCAGTATGATGCAGTTTTCCCTGAAAATCATTGATAAAATCCTCAAAAACCGCCATGTCCAAAGAAAGCTTCTCAGGACTCATGATCTCAACAGTACTAGGCATACTGTCAAAACAAAAGTCCAACAATTGCCTCAAATTCTTGAAAGCAACCTGAAGCTCAACAAACTGCGTAAACAGCTTGTCCTGAGGAACGGGCTCAGCATACTTCTCAATCTGAATGTCAACGCCTTCCTGCTTGACCTTCTCTACATGTTCGCGCAACATCTTCACGATGTATTCCTTAGGAGCTCCCAGAATTTCCACAATGCAGCGCGCCACAATAGGCTGTTGTTCCATACTGGTAGTGCGAATACAGAGCCTTAAAAAGCTTTCCTCTCGACAAAAAGGGTGTTTTTGCTATTCACAAATAGTTACAAAAGCTTTTAACCACAAATAAAAAGATTAGCAACGGGGTGCCAGGATGGGATTATTCAATTTAATGAAGAAACGACGTTCAGATGAACTGCCATTACCACCACCTCCACCACCAGCTTTCACACCAATGCTCAGGGGAGACATAGAACCAATACAAGCGCCTTCTCAAGAAGAACACTTTGAACCATTACTGCCAGAACTGCCACGAGCACTTCCAGGTCCAACTCAAGATTCAACTGCGGGAGAAAGAGAGGTAAGAATATTCGACAGAACAATAGCTGCAGAAGCAGTAGAAGAAGAACAACCAGTCCGAGAAGTAATAAGGGCGTCACCAAAACCGTCGTTCGTAGCCGTAGAAGACTACAAAAGAATAATCAACGACACGAACACAATAAGGTCAAAACTAATGGACGCTGAAAACTTCGTAAGAAGACTAAGCGACCTGAAAAACGAAGAAGAAAGAGCATTCGAAAAATGGAGAACACAATTAGAAGACGTTGAGAAAAAACTCAACTACGTAGACCACTTGATCGCAAAAGCACAAAGCTAAAAAGGTGAATAAAATGGATGGAACAAGAGCACCAGTTTTTGTCAAAATCGACGAATACAAAGACATAATGGACATCATGTCATTAATGCGCGAAAAATTGCGACAAGCCAAATTTCTACTCGACAAGATAGCTGAATTGAAAGCACAGGAAGACGCAGAACTTGCAACCTGGGCAAAAGAACTCGAAGACGTTGATTCCAGAGTATCAACAATCGACAAAACACTCTTCGAGCCGAGCCTGTAAATGGATGATGAACTCTTCTTTGTAGGAATACGAGACCCAATAGAATTGCGAAAAGAATTACTTACAAGTTCTAAAAATCTAATTGACTCGCTAAGAAGATATGAAGCGTACAAGGACGTCAAAGAAGAAAAACTCCAGAACATAATGGGCCTAAAAAGAGTATTTGACGAATTATTAGTATTGAACAAAAAATTACGAAACAAACTGCCACAGATACCTATTAAGGCAACACCAACAATAATGCGGGAAGAAAGAACTTCTGTAAAAGGCAAACCAATCAAAATGTCCAGAAACAAAATAGACGTTCTAGAAGACGAACTAGCCAAAATAGAAGAAAGACTTGGAAGTTTGGAATAATTATTTAACAGTTATATCTTTCTCAAGAATCGACTCATCCGGAGAAAAAACAAACGTTGCCGTAACAAACTTACCAGCAAGAACATGCGGCAACCAGTGCTCATCATCAACCCACATCTTCTGATACGGAATCTTTTCCAAATCAAACCACTCAGGAGCCATCTCATCACTCTCAACAGGAGAGCCAGTCCAACTATCAGTCACGTACACATGCACAACTTGGTTCCACTCCTCCTTATGCGGAAATTTGAAAGTCAACTCAGCATGCTTCTTCACAGTATTAGCAGTCAAACCTGATTCCTCACGCAACTCACGAACAGCAGCATTCTCAACAGTCTCATTCTGCTCAACCTTGCCACCAAAACCATTAATCTTACCACTACCAAAACCCTTCTTCTTCATACCTAGAAGAATCTTATCACCATTTCTGACAATACACAAAGTCGCGTGCCTCATAACAACAAGAAAAACAACCAAGAATAATAAATGTTTGCTCAAAAAAAGATTGAGAAAAAAATGCGGAGAGCAGGCAGCGCGAAATTGAGGTTTCGCTGGTCTGCCCACCGCTCACTTCGTGATGCGGAGAGCAGGATTCGAACCTGCGAAGGCACTAAGCCAATAGCTTTCACCACAATCAACTTGTGGCAAGTTGTGCTTGAGGCTATCCCCTTTGACCGCTCGGGAATCTCCGCGTATCTATAAGAAATTCAAGTGCCCTTTTAAAAATGTTATGACGTGGACACGAAATATTTCTGGCACAACTTCACAATCTCAGGCTTAACAGCACCAGGACAATGCGCCTCTAACTCCAACTGCAACAAGTCCCGAGTCATCATTTGCACCTGCGTGCCCTGAGAAGCAACACCAGAATGAATAGTGTATGCTACATTGTCCCCAACACTCGGATAAGAAACAGTTGGACTGCCGCCAACCTGAACTGCACCAATCGCGTTGTCACTAAAGCCAATAAAAGCCATAAGGCCAAGAGCTAGAACTGCTACAGCTAATAATATGTTCACAGAACCATTCTTTGACATAACACTATCAAAGCAAAGGCACAACAAAAACATTTAGCATATAAAAACGTACTTTACATACATGTTTAAAAACGAGCACTCATAACAAACCACCATGAGCATAGAAATAGCAGCAGTAGGAGGCTGGGGAGAAGTAGGCAGGAACATGACCGCCGTAAAAATAGAAGACGACGTAGTCCTTTTTGACATGGGATTACACCTGCCAAACTACATCAAACTCAACGACGAAGAAATAGGAGAATTCGTCAAAAACACCGAAGCATCACTCAAAAAAGCAGACGCCATACCACAAGACGGCGCAATCAAAGACTGGAGAGCAAACGTAAAAGCAATAGTGCTAACACACGCGCACTTAGACCACATGGGAGCAGCACCATACCTGGCAGCAAAATACAACGTTCCAATCATATGCACCCCATTCACAGCATCAATTTTACGAACCATCTGCTATGACGAAAAAATAGACATGCAAAACGAAATAATCGCGCTAAAACCAGGACAAACAATGCCATTGTCCAAAAACATCAAACTCGAATTCTGCCACATCACTCACAGCACACCACAAACGATAATCGCAACACTACACACACCGCACGGCATAATCATGTACGGAAACGACTACAAACTAGACCTGCACCCAACACTAGGAAGCCCGGCAAACTACGAACACCTAAAAAAGTTAGGAGAAAAAGGAGTCGTTGCCCTAATACAAGATTGTCTGTACGCAGCAGAACAAAGAAGAACACCCAGCGAACAAGTAGCAAAAGAAATGCTAAGAGAAGTATTGCTAGACGTAGACAACAAAGGAAAAGGAATCATAGTAACAACATTCGCCAGCCACATCGCACGCCTAAAATCAATAGCGGAATTCGGCAAAATGCTAGGCAGAAAAACCATATTCATGGGAAGAAGCATGGCAAAATACTGCTACGCGGCAAAAGAAGCAGACGTCATAGACTTATTCAAACAAGCAGAAATCCTCAAATATTCAAGGCAAATCAGAAGAAAACTCGAAGACATACAACACAAAAAAGACAAATATCTTTTAGTGGTATCGGGCCACCAAGGAGAACCAAAAAGCGCACTAAACAAAATGCTAGACGGCTTCTACCACTGGAACTGGAGCTCTGACGACCACGTAATCTTCAGCAGCCACATAATCCCAGCAGACATCAACATAAAACAAAGAGCAATCATGGACGAAAAACTCAAAAAACTCAACGTAAGAATCTTCACAGACATACACGTCTCAGGACACAGCTCACGCGAAGACCTAAGAGACATGATCACAATGGTAAAACCCAAAAACATACTACCAACACACGGCGAGCAAACCATGATGAACGCGTTCAATTCTCTAGCACAAGAAATGGGTTATAAACTGAACAAGAACCTACACCCGTTGACTAACGGACAAAGAATCAAGTTGTAACTACTCCAGCACAATAAAGCATTTAAATGCCGAGCGCACGAATTTCTAACAAGGGGGAAAACAAAAAATGAGACTCGTACTGGCAGACCCAATGTTAATCAAAGACAGCATATCAGTAATTTCAGACTTAGTTAATGAAGCACGATTCAAAATAACACGCGATGGCCTCGAACTCATCGCCATGGACCCAGCAAACGTCGCAATGGTCATCTTCAAACTTTTATCAAGCAGTTTCACAGAATACGACGTCCAAAAAGACCAAGAAATCGCTGTCAATCTAGCAAACTTCAAACAAATCCTCAGACGAGTAGGAGCAAGCGACATACTAACTCTCGAACTACCTGCCGACAACAAACTGCAAATACAACTCAAAGGCAACACGACAAGAACATTCTCACTGCCACTCATCGAACTCGAAGAAAAAGAGCAAAGAATACCAAGCTTAACATTCCCAGTAGCAATCACCACAAACAGTACGGTGCTCAACGACGCCATAGCAGACGCGGACATAGTAGCAGAAAGCGTCACGTTCGCAGCAGAACCAGACAAGTTCACCATCTCCGCAGAAGGAGACCTAAGCAAAGCGCACATTGAAATCAAAAACGGCGAAGAAACCAAAATACAAAGCCAAACACCAGCAAAAGTCAAAGCAAAATACTCAATAGAATATTTGAAAAAAATGATTAATGCTGGAAAGCTGGCGAATGAAGTCTCAATCTTCTTCAACCAAGACTATCCATTGAAATTAGAGTACAAAGTCATGGACAAATTGTTGTTAAGCTTCATTCTAGCACCACGAGTAGAGAACGACTAAATTATTTCTGCTCATAACTTTTCAGGATAATATCAGCTTCAAGCTCCCGCGCTTTGTCTGTTCGCTCTTTGATTTCCACATCCATCCTGGGAAGTTCTTCACCAATCTCCTTGTAGAGATTGCAGTTCAATGCAATATAATCCTCAGGCTTGGTACCCATTGGAGGAGATGCCTTGATCTCCTCAATGAGCTGAACCGCGCCCTCACCAATGACTTCTTTCAGTCTTTGTACGGCAGCTATGCCTCCTTTCGCGACTGACACAGGAGCCAGTGCGGTTGCGGCAAGTTGCGCCGTATCAATAATAAGCTTGTTTGTCACATCGGCAATTCCATTCAAGCAGTTCTTGTTTACCTGCAGCATCAGTGCAGTGAGCTCCTGCTTTTCCTGCAATAGAGCTTTTGCTTCGTCGCTCAACTGCTTCCGGTAATCCAAGAACGCATTCTTGTTGAAAACACATTTGTCACCCAAGCATATCTTGGACTCAGAGTGGCCTTGCAAGGTATCAGACTGCTCAGCGCAGTTATAATCAAAAGTTTTCTCACACTTATTCGTACGAGCATTGCAGCCCTGCTTCCACATAACATTACCTTCACAAAAACCCTTACAATCGTCGTCATACTTACACTCGCCCTTTTCCTCCTCTGCCTCCTCCTCTACATCTTCCTCCTCTTTCTCAGGCTGATCTTTAGGCACAATACTCTTCAAGCACGTCTCTGTGTTGAAAGTCCCCCTAAACGTACTTGAAGCAGAACCCACAATCTTCTCACAAATAGAAATATCACCTGACTTCAGCGCAGCACGATACAAACATTCCTGTTTTGTATAACTAATCGAGCCGCCTACAATCTTATCGCAAGGCTCTGGATCGCCTGTTTTCTCTGCAATTCGCAAATAGCACTTGTCACGCGGAGCGGGACCCTGAGCTTCAGTAAAGCCCGCAGCCTTGATTTTTGAGCAATCATCAGCATCACCCTGTCGTACTGCGGCATCCTGATAACAATGGTCCTCTGTTTCATCACCAAAGAAAGGACATGCCATGCCTTCAACACCGCCAGCAACCCAGTCTATAGCTGAACAGCCGGAAAGCAGAAACAAAGAAAGCGCAATTACTACTGTTATACCTCTCATTCACATACTGAATATTCTAGGCTTTTTATACTTTGTCAGTCGCAATGTTTATATATAGTTCACTACTATATAGTAGTATGAAATATCTTGCTCTACTAAGACCACAACAATGGTACAAGAACCTACTCGTATTCTTAGCAATCATATTCTCAGGAAACTTGCTGAATCTGACTGCAATAGCACAATCATTACTCGCATTCGTAAGCTTCTGCGTACTATCAAGCGCAACTTATGTAATAAACGATTACGTTGACAGACACAAAGACAGACTGCACCCAGAAAAATGGAACAGGCCAATCGCATCAGGAGCGGTAAGCAGAATAGAAGCACTGGTAATCGTTATCATTCTCACCTTAATTGGGTTCGGAATTGGATTATTGCTGCCAGGCCAGTTCATTTACGCAGCACTTGGCTATTTTGTCCTATCACAACTCTACACAGCATGGCTAAAGCATGAAGCATTCGCAGACATACTGACGATTTCAGTCAATTTCGTCATCCGCGCAGTCGCAGGAGCATTCGCAATCTCAGTATGGGTCAGCCCATGGCTAATACTAGGAATATTCTTCCTCGCACTCTTCTTGATGTTCGGAAAAAGAACAAGCGAACTCGTATTACTGAAAGAAAAAGCGCAATTCCAACGCAAAACACTAACTGCTTACACACCTGAAGTTGTCTCACGACTCAACACGCTCGCTACAACAGCACTCGTAATATCATATACATTATTCGTCTTCTTCGGAGAACACCAATGGCTGTACATCAATTTACCACCAGCACTCTACGCGATATTCAGATACGAAAGCCTTGTTAGCACTGGAAGCAAAATCGCAAGAAACCCAGAACTAGTCTTCACAGATACAAGAATGGTAATAGCGATGCTTGCCTGGGCAGCACTGACCTTCACAGTCCTATATTTCTAGCGCTTCGTGCCAAAATAGAACACCTTCTGGATGTCAACATCACTCGGCTGGAACTTGCCCTGACGAGGATGATCCTGCTTAGGCTCAGTTTTCAAAGGAACCTGCTGCTCCTTAATCTTCGGAGGAGCCTGCTCGTGCATCCTGCGCAACTCAGACTTCAAATTTTCAAGCTCGTTCGCCAAAGTATTCACAGCAGAACGCAACAATCCCAACTCCTGCTCGTATTTCCTGTTATTCTGCTCGAGAATCAACTCAACTCGTCTCTCAGCCAAAGGATCAGACTTTTGTTGCACGACAACCTGAGGCTCTGCAGAAATCTCAGAAACTTCCTTATCAACATAAATCTGCTCTGCCTGCTGAAAAGCATCCTCACTTGAACTCGCAAAATTATGTTTTTTAAGCTCAGCCGCAAGACTATTCATTTTCTGCAATTTGAACACGTCCATGTTTATTCTCCTCCTTCAAACTCAAGATAACCGTTCTTCAGAACATATCTACGGCCGACAGCCGGAGCTGTAGGTTCGGCGCTGACGAGAGTCGGCAGGTGCTCACGACGAACGCCTCCAAGACTCACAGCACACTTCTCACAGTACAGCTTGCCACCATCCTTTTTCGCAATGCAAAACTGGCACAAGCGCCTGCCGCACCACATGCATCCACCAATCTGGTCCTTTTTGTGTTTATCGCATCTCATAGTGTGAATTGATTCCCAAAGTTCTCCTTGACAAACTGAGCCATCATCATATTACCGCCCATTGTGTACGACTTGTACGCGGTAGCGAACAAGCCCTCGCGCAAACAAGTGTCTCCCAATGTTGACAATCTCTGCTGGTCGCCAGCAAGCTCATACGCCTTTGCAGCATAACCAAGCTGACGTTCCCTCAACGCCTTATCGCCAACCTCGGCCAATTTCTGCTTGTTTCCAACAGCGCTAAAAACCTCAATCGCATGATCGTACTTTTCCCTTCTCAAACAGTCTTCTCCAACCCTGGTAAGTCGTTCCACATCCTTAATAGAAAGAAAGGCGCGAATTGCATCACCTGTCTTTCCCTCTTCCAAACAACGGTTGCCTACTTTCAACAACCTGTCAGTATTATCAGCAAGCCTGTAACACTCAATCGCATTAGTAAACAAGCCAACCTTCTCATAATCAGCACCAAGATCAGTCAACTTGTCACGATTCCCTGCAAGAATGAAAGATTTCATCGCCTCAGGCAATCTTCCTTTCCTCACATACTCATCTCCAAACGCGTTCAACAAAGAAACACGAGTCTGGTCATCAAACATTGACAAGTTGATGTTTTCCAAACCCTTTTCCAGCAAAGCAGGAAGAATCTGCCTAAAATTAGATAATTTAGCCTCACGCTGACGAATTTCGCTAACATTCTCAGCCACATTAGAAACAACTTTTTGAAGAATCTTCTCATCCATCGCACAACACCTCTTTTAACACTCAACAGTGAAATAAATTCATAATATACTGATATATAAATGTTACTATTCCGTATACTGACTCCTTTTGTCGACGGAGAGTTTTTAATTAAAAATGTTCCGAATTTATTTGCGCACCGGTCATATTCCCTCCTGGCGTATAGATTTTTATTTACAGACCACTTCCAACACTAAATGAACATTTTATTGAGCATCGCCATCGCGTGGATTATCTGCCAAGCAATCAAAATAATCCACAGCAAAAAACTATCCGCATTCTGGAAAGTAGGAGGAATGCCAAGCGCGCACTCCTCACTTGCCGGAGCTCTGGCAACAGCAGTAGCGCTCCAAGACGGATTTGCATCGACAACAGCAGTAACCACTTACGTTCTACTCGCAATCGTCATACATGACGCATTGCATATCAGAAAACACCATGACCTGAAAGAAATTGGTGTTGGCCTTGCAATAGGAATAATTGTAGTATCAGTCCTGCACTACATGTAGGCTGGAACCATAGAAAACAAACTCTCAAGACCACGACGAAGAGCAGGCTTTTCAGTAATCTGATCGTGCGTGTAAGGATACAACAACCATTTCTCATTCAAATTCGGATTCACAAAATAAATGCACAAGCCCTTCAACTTAGCAAGCTTATCCCAGCTTGCGATGACAGAATTAACATTCTTCTTCGTGTTTAACACGACCAAACCAGCATTGCTCTGCGCCTTTTCAACAACCTCGTCCGCATTCGAGAACTCAGGACGAATCAGAAAAACAACATCGCCTGTTGATTTACGCACGACAAAATCGCCATTCAAACTCTCAAAACCAGTAATCGATTTCTGCAATACATCACGGCTCTTCAGAAAAATCTGAGTCCACTCTTTCAACTGGGCAGAAACGTCCATGCACAAAAAAATCTACCAACAGCTACTTAAACTTTTATCTTTCCAAGCACGTGACAACACTTACGCGTTCAATTCTTCAGAAGCCTGCTGTTCGCCTTCTTCCTCAGAATAACTCGGCACGGCAGCCTTGCTGATAATCATGATGTCACCAACAGCCTTCACAAGCTGGTGAGGCACGATAACACCCTTAGCACTGCCTAATACCTTACTCAAGAACGAATTCTTAGTAGCACGAACACGCCAACCATGAACTTTGGTCTGCGTCAAAATAATCTCTTCAATATCACCAAAATAATCACCCTGATCGGTAAAAACCTTCATATCATACGTTTCTGAAATCTTTTTCATCCTGAGCATTGCAGTATCCTCCTTTCTCGGTCACCACTAAGGAGAGTTAAAACTATTTAAAGATTATGGTACACAGGATTAATATATAGCAGAACATACGAGAAAAACAGTGGCAAAAATCAAAATCATCGGCACATCCCATATAGCGCCAGAAAGCATCAAGAAAGTAGAAAAAACCATTCTCGAGACAAAACCAGACATAGTCGCCATAGAACTGGACAGAAAAAGACTGATCGCTCTTCTAAGCAAAGACAAGCATAAACTAAGCTACAGAGACATCAGAAGAGTAGGCTTCAAAGGATGGCTGTTTGCATTAATCGGAGCCTGGGCTGAAAAAAAATTAGGAGACAAAGTAGGCGTCTCGCCAGGAGCAGACATGCTCAAAGCAGTATCAGCAGCACAACAAACCGGCGCAAGAATCGCCCTAATCGACCAAGACATCGAGATAACACTTAAAAAATTCTCACGCTCGCTCAGCTGGAAAGAAAAATTCACATTCCTAGGAGACCTGTTCAAAGGAATTGTACTGCGCAAAGGAATACAATTCGACCTCTCAAAAGTGCCCACACAAAAAGTAATAGACAAACTAATAGAAGACGTAAGAAAAAGATATCCCAACATTTACAGAGTGCTCGTAAAAGAAAGAAACGAATACATGGCACAAAAACTCGCACACATAGTCAAACACTACCCAGACTCGCGAATAATAGCAGTAGTAGGAGCAGGACACGAGAAAGAAATCATACTGTTGTTGAAAAGCTATTTAAAGACGAAAAAAGAAACAACTGTAAAAAAGAGTTGAATATGAGCGTACGCAATTACCTGGACAAATTAAAAAGATACTTCTGGTTTTCAAGAGAAGAAACACTGCACTTCTGCCTGGCAACACTATGCCTTGCATTCATCTACTCCTGGACAGACTGGGGAACAAACACATTTGATGCGGCGCTTGGAATAAAAAATTACGTTACCGCAATCATACTAATCGGAATAACACTATTTGTCCACCACGCAGGACAAAGAATGATGGCACTATCACTAGGATTCAAAGCAGAACACAGAATCTGGTGGTACGGAATCCTGTTTGGACTGATAATAGCAGCGCTCACTGGAGGAAAAATCATAATCCTTGCAGCCACAGGCTTCATCGTGTATTTACTGCCAGTACACAGGCTTGGAGCGTTCAGATACGGACCAAACCTCACCACAATGTCAAAAATAGCGCTAGCCGGACCAATATTAAACTTCATATTCTCAGCAATAATCAAAAGCTTCGAATGGGCAGGAATACTAAGCCCTGCCATCAGCAACAAAATATTCGTACTTAACATCGCATTCGCAGCCTGGAACCTCCTGCCAATCCCGCCACTAGACGGATCAAAAATATTCTTCAACTCAAGACTTACGTACGTCTTCCTCTTCGGCTCAGTCGTATCATACGTATTCATGGTTTATTTCCTTGGAATCTACTCGTACGTACTAGCGCTATTAATCGGTTCCATAACCTGGCTGTTATACTACATCTTCATTGAAAAAGCACTGGGGAAATAAATGGCAATGAGAACATCACATGACTGGCCAGAACTCACGGCAATAGTTGTACTAATAATTGGGTTCGCATTCGCACTATTCTCAGGAAATTCCGTAACTCTTTATCTCGTGTGCTTTTTCACAGGACTGCTTTTCGGAAGACTATGGTTCAAAGTAAGAATGAGCCACTGCATCCCGCTCTTCCTAGCAATCATGGCATTCTTTTTAGGATTTATACTCGGAGGAATCTGGGCAAACTTACGAATAATCGCAATCGTTCTACTAGCCGGAATACTCATCGGCTACTGGCTGCACGAAAAGAAGATAATAAGGAGCTTCTGACGGAAGACATAAATAGACCGTTTCTTACAAAATAAATATGCTAAGGGGGTTTATACCGCGATTATACCAAGAGACAATACTCGCCACAGCGGCGATGAAAAACACACTAGTTGTACTGCCGACAGGCATGGGAAAAACAGGAATTGCCCTGTTGCTTACGGTACAGCGCCTCAAACAATACCCGCAATCAAAAATACTAATCCTCGCGCCAACAAAACCACTGGCACAACAGCACTTAACAACGTTCAAACAAAACATGGAACTGCCAGAAGAAAAATTTGCTTTATTCACAGGACACGTGCCACCAGAAAAAAGAGTAGAACTCTGGCAAACAGCACAAATCATATTCTCAACACCACAGGGATTGGAGAATGATATCATTAGCAAGAACATAGACATCTCAAAAGTCAGCTTGCTTGTTTTTGACGAAGCACACAGAGCAACAGGAGACTACAGCTACGTCTTCCTGGCAAAACAATACCAAAAAAGATCAGACTGGCCAAGAATACTCGCGCTAACAGCAAGCCCAGGAAGCGAAACGGACAAAATCGAAGAAGTCTGCACTAATTTAGGAATTGAGGCAGTGGAAATCAGAACAGAAAAAGACCCTGACATCCAGCCATACATACAACCAATCGAAATAGAATGGATAAAAGTAGAACTCCCAGAAGAATTCAAAAAAATACAACAACTACTCAAACAATGCATCAAAGCAAAAATAGACCAGCTCAAAAATTACGGAATAAACGGAATGTTCTCAAGCAAAAAAGAACTACTACAAATGCAAGCGCAACTCCACGCGAAACTATCATCAGGAGAAAGAGATTTTGAAGCAATGAAAGCAATCTCACTGCTTGCAGAAATCATCAAAGCACACCACGCGCTCGAATTACTAGAAACACAAGGAGTCGCACCACTAAACAAATACTTCTCCGGACTCTATGAACAGTCAGAAAGCAGCAAAATCAAAGCAGTCAGGAACCTGACAGCAGATTTAACATTCAAAACAGCATACATTCTAGCACAGAAATTATTAGAAAACAAAATCGAACATCCGAAAGTCAAAGCACTGGTTGATTATACAACAAAAGAATTAGCACAAAACAAAATGATGAAAATCATCCTCTTCACACAATACAGAGACACAGCAGTAACACTCGGAGAAGAACTCAACAAAAACTCAGGAGTACTGGCACAAATTTTCGTCGGACAAACAAAAAAAGGGGAAACAGGACTAAGCCAGAAAAAACAAGCAGAAATGCTAGACCAGTTCAGAGACGGACTATTCAACATTCTAATCGCCACCAGCGTTGCAGAAGAAGGACTGGATATTCCAAAAGTGGATTTAGTAATATTCTATGAGCCAATACCAAGCGCGATACGACACATTCAACGCAGAGGAAGAACAGGAAGACAGGAAAAAGGAAGAGTGGCAATATTCATGGCAAAAGGAACAAGAGACGAAGCGTATTCATGGAGCGCGAAACACAAAGAAACCAGAATGGTGCACGTCCTTGAAAACATGAGAAAAGAATTAACGTTCAAACTCGCGCCAAAACAACCAACACTCTCGAACTATGACAATAACATCAAAATTTTCGCTGACTACAGAGAAAAAACAACAGGAACAGTCAAAGAACTAGTAGAACTAGGAGTAAACCTGAAATTAGAAATGCTGAATGTAGCAGACTACGTCTTAAGCGAAAGAGTAGGAGTGGAGTTGAAGACAACAGAAGACTTTGTAGCAAGCATAATAGACGGACGATTGCTTGACCAGCTCAAAACACTCAGACAAAGCTATTCAAGACCAATAATAGTCATCCAAGGAACACAAGATTTGTACTCAGTAAGAAACATCCACCCAAACGCCATTCGCGGAATGCTAGCAACAATAGCAGTAAGCTACGGCATACCAATCATATACACCAAAGACGAAAAAGACAGCGCGGCACTATTACTAGTAATTGCGCGACGAGAACAAGAAGAAACAAAAAAAGACTTCTCACCACACGCAGACAGAAAACCAATGACGCTGAAAGAACAACAAGAGTATATTGTCAGCGCGCTGCCATCAGTCGGACCAAATCTAGCACGAGAACTGTTAAAACACTTCGGAAGCGTACAAGCTGTTTTTATGTCATCAGAAAAAGGCCTGCAGAACGTTCCAGGCGTAGGAGAAAAAATAGCAAGAGCGATAAAAGAACTGGCGACAGAGCCTTACAATTAAAACTTCATCTTCATCAAACGCTCAACTCTCAACTTCGTCGGAGGATGAGTTGAAAACAATGAAACAAGACCACCCGCAGTAAAAGGATTGACGATAAACAACGAACTCGTAGTTGCGTTTCCGCGCAAAGGCTTTGCCTTGCAGCCATCCTCCAACTTCTTCAAAGCGCTCGCAAGACTATGAGAATCCTTAATCGTTTTAGCACCAGTCTCATCAGCAAGATACTCCCTTGAACGCGAAATAGCAAGCTGCAAAATCATCGCAATAATCGGCGCAAGAATAGACATGACCAAAATGCCAATCAAGTTGCCAGAACCATTGTCACGATCACGCATTCCACCAAAAATCGCGGCAAAACGCGCCATCATGGCAACATAAGAAATAACTGCAGCAAGCGTAGCCGCAATAGTCGTAACAAGCATATCACGATTCTTAACATGAGACAACTCGTGAGCAAGAACGCCCCTCAACTCCTGCTCGTTCAACAATTTGAGAATACCCTGAGTGCACGCGACAACAGCCTTCTTATGAGAAGGACCAGTAGCGAACGCATTAGGAGTCTCAGTGGGCACTATGTATAGTGCTGGTTTTGGCAAGCCAAGCTTATGCGCAATCTCCTCGACCATCTTATGCAAATGAGGATATTCCTTCTTGGAAGCAGGCTTGGCACGATACATCATCAAGACTAATTTGTGCGACCAGAAGAACATTCCAAAATTCATCAAAACAGCGAAACCCAGAGCAACTGTCATGCCTGTGTTTCCTCCAACCAAAAAACCTATTCCGAGAACTAAACCGGACAAAATACCAAGCAGCAATACCGTCTTAATCTGATTCCACATTTTACACCACCAATCATACGTCCATTCAAGCGTTTATAAAGTTTATGGACACAAGTTCGCAAAGATTAAAAACGGACACCAAATCCACATGCACATGAAAAAATATCTGCTGATAATCGCACTTATGCTGATGGTAGCGTGCGAACAGCCAGCACCGCAACCAAATGAGACAATAATAATTGAAGCCAATATCACAACAAACATCACCCTGACAACTCCACTACTTTCACTATCAGAAGTCCTAGACGAGTTCTCAGTACTAGACGCGGACTTGAACACTTCCTGGAAAAAAGAACAAATCCCGGACAACATGATACGGCCTTTAGCAGTCGAGCCATGGACGAAAAGACTCAAACTAATTGAAGACTTAACAGAAAAAGACAGTCTTGCAAACAAACTCGTCCAAGCAAGACTGGAAATGCTGCGCGCACAAATCACATACTACCTGGGAGCAGAAATAGGAGACAAAGGAATAGTGCCATTAAAACTAGAAGGCACAGAATTCACACCAGGACTAGTCTCATGCGAAAACATAAAAGACATAGAAAAATCAATAAAAATATACTCCATCTCGTACAGCCATTACCTGAAATTTGTAGGACACATGGACAACATACTCCAATCCAGCGAAGAAGCGAAACAAAAAATAGGAATTGACGACACAAAAATCGCGTTCTATGACGGGCCATTCAACCAGGCACAAAAGAAAATTGACGCCACCCTAAAATCAGTCGAAGACCAATGCAATTACGTAATCACACTTGAAGATATGAATTAAGACCTTCTATATGCCTTAATTTCGTCGTGAACAAAAACTCGCGCAATTTGTTGCTGATTTTAACACCATGACGCTGCAAGTCGACAGACAATCTGTAATAAAGCTTTTTTCCCTCCTCATCAAGATCAGTAAGCAATACAACTTCCTTCTCAGTCGCTGCGATCTCCTCGACAACAGCAAACAACGGCTGATTCAAACAAAAAATTCTGACAATTCCCAGTTCTTCCAAAGCGCGCCTGTCCTTTAAACCTTCAACAACAACCAACAAATCCTTCTGCTTAATCTTATCCAACAATTCCAGAATCTGCTCTATTTCGTCCATACTACTGGACAACCATGAAGAGAAGTTATATAAATTGTCAGAATATCGAGAATAACGGGGATGGCAGACTATCAAAAAATACACATCAGCACACTGCTGAAGTACTATAAAAGGCAAGATGTACAGGAAGCGCTAGTCAAAGCGGCAGAACAAAAAGAAATTGCTGTAAGCTATGGCGGAACAGGATATGGCAAAAGACCAGATGTTTTGCAATACCCAAAAGACATTCTAGAAGCAGTAAAACAAGGAGCAACATCATTCCACTGCAGCGAAGAACTATGGAGAAACCCATTACAGATTGTTACTGGAATGAAGCCAGAAGAATTAAATGAATTACGCGCCGGCTGGGACTTAATACTTGACATTGACTGCCCTGAACTTGAGTATTCCAAACTCGCAGCAGACCTTCTCGTACAAGCTTTAAGACATCATGGAGTACAACATATGTCGGTAAAGTTCTCAGGAAACCACGGATTCCACATCGGAGTGCCATTTGAAGCATTCCCAGAAACAGTAAACGGAAAACCAGTAAAAGACCTATTTCCCGACGGGCCACGCAAGATAGCGGCATACCTGCAGGCAATGATAAAAGAACCACTTGCGGAAAAAATATTACAAAAAGACAATCCGACAAAAATAGCGGAAAAAATCAAGAAACAAGTCGGAGATATTGTCAAGAACGGACAATTGGACGCCTTTGCTGTCCTGTCTATAGATACAATACTCATCTCGACACGACACCTCTACAGAATGCCATACTCGTTCAACGAAAAATCAGGACTAGTAAGCACGATCATCAAACCAGAAGAAATATTATCATTTGACAAAAAAGACGCAAACCCAGAGAAAGTTATGCCGAAAATGACCTACCTGGAAAGAAATAACACAATACCAGGAGAAGCAAAGAAGCTGATCGTACAAGCATTCGACTACAAATCAGCAACAGAAACACCACAAGAAATCAAACAATTAACAGAAAAAAGAGCGTTTGAGCCGATCACAGACGCAGTACCAGAACAATACTTCCCACCGTGCATACAATTAATCACGCAAGGACTGAAAGACGGCAAAAAAAGAGCATTGTTCATACTAATTAATTTTTTATCAAGCTGCGGGTGGCCTTATGATCGGATTGAGAACTATCTCAACGAATGGAACAAGAAAAACTCAGAACCATTACGAGAAGTACTCATACAAGGACAATTGCGGTATCACAAAATGATGAAAAAACGAGTATTACCGCCAAACTGCGACAATAAATCATACATGGTCGACCTAGGAGTATGCAAACCAGACGGGTTCTGCCCAAAAATCAAAAATCCGGCAAACTACGCCATAGCAAAACAAAGAATGATAGCGAGAATGGCTGAAAAAAGTCCTAAAAAGAATAAGACGACAGAATAGGAAGCTTTATAAGCAACCCCTCTTGTCGTCAATTAATCTGACGAGCCTGAGAAGGACGTTCCCAGTACAGTCAGTGCGGAAGCACTACTTCTACACTGGGTGTCCGCAAAAGGCTTTGTTGGGATGACACGGTTAAGGGCATCGTGTTGAACACAATCATGAACACATAGAGGAGTCTATGCCAAGAATACGAACACCACGACAAGGAAGCATGCAGTATTGGCCGCGCAGCAGAGCGGCAGACATAGTTGCACACATAAGAACGTGGCCGGCAAGCAAAGACGCAAAACTCCTCGGCTTCCCAGGCTACAAGGTCGGCATGACCCACGTCATTTTGACCGACAACAGGCCAAATAGCTTGACAAAAAATGACGACATCCAGGTCCCGGTAACCGTCCTCGAATGTCCTCCAGTGAAGGTCGCCGCAATCATGCTATACAAACAAGACGCGTATGGCTTGCACTGCTCAGGCCAAATCACCACAGACAAACTCGACAAAGAAGTTTCCCGTTCTCTAATTCTTCCCAAAAAACAAACAAAACAACCAGACACGAAAAACATCACAGAAGTAAGAGTACTCGTCTACACACAGCCAAAAAGTCTGGGAATCGGAAAGAAAAAACCAGAACTATTGGAACTCGGAATCGGCGGAACAAAAACAGAAGACAAACTCGCGTTCGCACAGGGAATCCTAGGAAAAGAAATCAAGATAACGGACGTGTTCAACGAAGGACAACTCGTCGATACAACTTCTGTAACGAAAGGCAAAGGATACCAAGGACCAGTCAAACGATTCGGAATCGCACTGCGATCACACAAAAGCGAGAAAACGAAAAGAGGACCAGGATCACTTGGACCATGGCACGGATTCAGAGGATACAGAGTAGCGCACGCCGGACAAATGGGATTCCAACAAAGAACAGAACACAACAAACACCTAATCAAAGTAGCAGATGATCCAACAAAAATCAACGCAAAAGGCGGATTTTTACGATATGGACTCGTCAAAAACCAATACGCACTCTTACGAGGAAGCGTAGGCGGAGCATCAAAAAGACTAATCACATTAACAATACCAAGACGACCATGGCCAAAACACCAGAAAGAACCGCCAACAATCGTCTACACAAGCATTGCAGCGAAACAATAAAATGGAAATAAAAATACTAAGCGCGGACAACAAGGAAGCAGGCAAACAAAAAATGCCGGTACAGTTCGAAGAACTTATACGACCAGACTTGATAAAAAGAGCTGTCGAAGCAATACAAGGAAACAAAAGACAACAATACGGTTCAGATCCAAGAGCTGGAAAGAAAGCAGCAGCAAGACTAAGCAGACGAAGAAGAGACTATAAAGGAGCATACGGAAAAGGACTCAGCAGAGTGCCAAGAAAAACACTCACAAGAAGAGGAATGCAGATGATATTTGTCGGAGCATTCGCGCCAGGAACAGTAAAAGGACGAAGAGCATTCCCGCCAACATCAGAAAGAATATTCGCACAAAAAATCAACGACAAAGAAAGAAAAAAAGCGATCAGAAGCGCGCTCACAGCTACAATGGACAAGAAAATAGTCGAACAGCGCGGACACAAAGTCCCAGCAAACTACCCATTCATACTCACGACAGACTTTGAAAAAATAAGCAAGGCAAAAGACATTGTAAAAGCGCTTTCCACACTTGGCCTTGACGCAGAAATGGAAAGAGGGTCTGAAAAGAATATCAGAGCAGGAAAAGGAAAAATGAGAGGACGACGCTACAAAAAAGCAAAAGGACCGCTTCTTGTTGTAGGAGAAAACTGCAGCGCGTTAAAAGCAGCACAAAACGTGCCAGGCATAGATATTGTTGAAGTCAGCCGAGTAAACGCTGAGCTGCTCGCACCAGGAACACACCCAGGAAGATTAACACTATTCACACAATCAGCAATACAAAAACTAGACAAAGAAAAATTATTCATGTAAAATGGAACACATCATAAAATACCCACTGGCAACAGAAAAAAGCATCAGACTGATGGAATCAGAGAACAAGCTAGTCTTTGTTGTAGACAGAAGAGCAACAAAACCGGAAATCAAGAACGCAATAGAAACAATGTTCAAAGCAAAAGTCACAAACGTAAACACGCTCAACTCAGTAACAGGCGAAAAAAGAGCATACATCACATTCGCAAAAGAAACACCGGCAATCGACATTGCCACAAGTCTGGGGATAATGTAAGATGGGAAAATCACTTATACAACAAGCAAGAGGAAAAGGCGGACCAGTATACCGCGCAAAAAGCTTCGCATACGCAGGAGACGCAAAACTCCGCAGCGAACCAGCAATGCTGGTCAAAGGAACAGTCACTGACATCATCAAATGCCCAGGACACACTGCTCCACTCATAGAGATCAAGTACGAAGACGGAGTAGAAGCACTGATGCCAGCACCAGAATTCATCAAAGTAGGAGACATCGTCCAAACAGGACCAGGAAGCGAAATCGCACCAGGAAACTCCATGCAGCTCAAAGAAATACCAGAAGGAACACCAGTTTACAATATTGAAGCACAGCCAGGAGACGGCGGAAAATACTGCAGAACAGGAGGCTCGGCAGCACGAGTCATAGCGAAAACAGAAAAGTATGCGACCGTCGAACTCCCAAGCAAACAAGAAAAACTATTCTCACTCAAATGCAGAGCCTGCATCGGAATCGTAGCAGGAGCAGGCAGACTCGAAAAACCAATGCTCAAAGCAGGAGTCAAACATTTCAGAAAGAGAATGACCAACAAGCGCTGGCCAAACCCAAGCGCTGCAGCACAAAACGCAGTTGACCATCCATACGGAAACAAAAGAACAAGCAGAAAAGCAAAGAACAAATCAGTCGGACACTTCGCACCACCAGGAAGAAAAGTCGGAAAACTCTGGCCACGAAGAACAGGAAGGAGCAAATAAATGGCTAAAGAATACTTTTACCGCGGAAAAAACATCAACGAGCTCGTGAAAATGAGCATTGAAGACTTCGCAAAACTAGTTCCATCACGAGAAAGACGAAAAATAAAACGCGGATTCACAGAAGCAGAGAAAACACTGCTCGCAGACATCAGATCAAACCCGAAAGACATCAAAACACACGCAAGAGACATGATGATACTGCCAGAAATGATAGGAAAAATAATCAAAGTCTACAACGGCAAAGAATGGATACAAGTACTGATAGAAGCAGACATGCTAGCCCACAGACTAGGAGAGTTTTCCCAAACACGAAAACAAGTCAGACACAGCGCACCAGGAATCGGAGCAACAAGAAGCAGCGCATCACTATCGGTGAGATAAATGGCATACACATACTCAACACAACCAATAGAAAACAGCGCGAAAGCAGTTGGGTTAGCTTTGCCGATCTCACGCAAACAATGCGTAAACATATGCAACACTCTCCGAGGAATGAACGTGCAAAAAGCCAAGAAACTGCTCGAGCAAGTCATTGACAAGAAAAAAGCAATATCGTACACAGTCTACAACAAAAACACAGGACACAAAGCAGGAATGGGACCAGGAAGCTATCCAGTCACAGCATGCCAAAACATACTAGGACTACTAAAAAGCGCAGAAGCAAACGCGCAATTCAAAGGACTTAGCACAGGTAACCTAGTAATCAGAAACGCCAGCGCGCAAAAAGGACCAAGCACATATCACTTCGGAAGACAAAGAACAAAAGCGAAAAGAACACACGTAGAACTAGTGTTAGAAGAAGTCAAAGAGGCAAAGACGACCAAAGTTCGCCGAGCCTCTTCATCAAAAGACACAGAGGCAAAGAAATGATAGAAAGAAAATTCATCGCGGAAAAACTCAAAGAATACCAAATCCAAGAATTCATCTCACAGTCATTGAAAAATGTCGGGCATTCACACACCAAACTAATTAGAACACCACTAGGAGAGAAAGTAGTAATCTACGCCAGCAGACCAGGACTTGTCGTCGGAAGAAAAGGAGAAAACATCAAGAAACTCACGAACACGCTCAAGAAAAAATTCAACCTCGAAAACCCGCAAATCGAGATAGCAGAAGTAGAAAATCCAAACATGGACTCGCAGATAGTAGCAGAAAGAATCGCGAGCACAATAGAAAGATTCGGCATCCAAAAGTTCAAAGCAATAGGCCACAAAACAATGATGGACGTCATGAACGCAGGAGCGCTCGGAATTGAAATCCTCATCTCAGGAAAAGTCCCAAGCCAAAGAGCCAAGACATGGCGTTTCAACCAAGGCTACCTGAAAAAATGCGGAAACATCGCAATCGAAGGCGTCAAACGCGCACAAGCAGTATCCATCATGAAAACAGGAGAAATAGGAATACAAGTCGCAATAATGCCTCCAACCATCAAGCTTCCAGACAACATCGAAGTCAAAAAGAAAGAAGCGCCAGCAGAAAAACCAGCTGAGAAAAAACCGGAAAAAATAGAGGCTAAGAAATGAAAGTCAAAGAATTGCGCACACTTGGCGAACCGGAACTCAAACAGAAAATGACAGAACTATACAAGGAACTCATAAAAGACAACGCCCAAGTCGCAACCGGCACAATCCCGAAAAATCCAAGCAAGCTGAGACTTGCAAAGAAAACAATCGCGAGAATAAAAACACTGCTCGCACAGAAACAGGTTTCGCCAGCACAGACTGGCGGCACCTCTTCAAAATTGGAGGCACGGAAGCAGGCATGACTGTATGTGTCACGTGTGGCTTACCAAAAGAGCTATGCGTTTGCGAAAGCATTGCCAGAGAGAGCCAGAAAATCATCGTGCGGGTTGAAGCGAAAAAATTCAACAAAATGTACACGGTGATCGAAGGCATTGATCAAAAGGAAATCGACCTCGACCAGCTCGCCAAAAAACTCAAAGCGAAACTGGCATGCGGAGGAACGATCAAAGAAAACAGGATCGAACTCCAGGGCGAACACAAACAAAAAGCAAAGCAAATCCTCATCGAAGCGGGATTTGCACCAGAAACAATCATAATCAAGTAGCATGAATACAAACGTTATTCATGCGGAATGGACCGGCAAACACGCACGCGTCACAACAGCATCCAACAAAAGCCTTAACGGCATGGAAGGAGTTGTTGTGGACGAAACCCGCAACACAGTAATAATAGAGACTGAGAAGGGAGTGAAACGCGTGCCGAAACACGGCACGGTGTTTGAAATAGACGGGCACGAGGTAATAGGGGATGAAGTCCTTGTGCCGCCGGAAGAAAGAATCAAACTATCCAAGGTGAACTAAATGGAAACAATCAGAACGAGAGGAAGAACATTTACAGCAACCGTAGTAGAGGCCAGAATGCAAGAAACAGCAACAGTAGAATGGCTAAGAAGAAAATACACGACAAAATACGAAAGATACATGACGGCAAAAACAAGCATCAAAGCTCACAATCCAAAAACAATAGACGCCAAAAAAGGCGACATAGTCAAAATAATGGAATGCACTCCGATCAGCAAGACAAAACACTTCATAATAATCGAAAAAGTAGGCCACGAAAAACTATTCGTAGCAAAACAAGAACTAATGGAAGAATCAAGGGTCAAGAAAGAGAATAAGGAAGAGGCAAAAGATGAAAGGAGTTAAAGCGAGACTAACCAGAGGACTCCCGCACACAGCAAACGTGCTCGCGTGCGACAACAGCGGAGCAAGAATACTCAGAATCATCAGCGTAAAAAATGCCAAAACGGTAAAAGGCAGAAAACCAAGCGCGTCAGTCGGAGATTATGTAATGTGCTCAGTTGTTGAAGGCAAACCAGAGATGAGAAAACAAGTAGTCGCGGCAATCATAGTAAGACAGCGCATGCCATACAGAAGACTTGACGGAGTGAGAATCAGATTTGAAGATAATGCAGCAGTCGTCATAAAAGACGAAATGGGAAACCCAAAAGGAACCATGATCAAAGGACCAATAGCAAAAGAAGCAGCAGACAGATGGCCTCTAGTGGCTAAAATAGCAGGAATGATAGTATGAAATGGAACACATCGTTTAGCGCAAGCGTGAAACCGAGCAAACAACGCAAATATGTACGCAACGCGCCATTACATGTACGCAACACTTTTTTGGGAAGCCACTTGTCAAAAGACCTCAGACAAAAACTCAAGATGAGAGCAATCAGAGTAAGAAAAGGAGACAAAGTCAAAGTCCTCAGAGGACAATACAAAGGCAAAACAGGCACTGTTGACAGAGTAGACACGGAAAGAATGAAAGTATTCATCACAGGAATAGAGTTCACAAAAAAAGACGGCAGCAAATCAATCTACCCAGTGCACCCATCAAAAATCATGATACAAGAATTACACGTAGACAAACGAAGACTAGGTGAACAGAAATGAGCAGACATCTGAAAGCATACGCAGCACCAAAGAGCTGGACGCTCCTAAGAAAGATAACCAAATGGATACTCAGACCGCAACCAGGAAAGCACACGCTCTTACAATCATTGCCAATAGGATTACTACTCAAACAGCTCGGAGTAGCGCAAACAACAAGAGAAGCCAAAAAAATAGTCAATGACAAAGCAGTGCTTGTCGACTGCAAAATAATCAAGGACATACACCAAGGAGTAGGCTTCATGGACACAATACAAGTAAAGCCGAACATCACACTCAGATGCACACTTGACGAAAAAGGAAGACTGAAATTCACAACCATACCAGCAGGCGAGCTCAACAAAAAAGTCTGCAGAATCACAGGCAAACACACCGTACCAGGAGGAAAAACACAATTGAACCTCTCAGACGGCAGAAACATACTCAGCGACAAAAAAGAATACGCTGTCGGAGACAGCCTGCTAATAGAAACGCCAGAACAGAAAATAGCAGGCCACTTCACACTAGCAAACGGAAGCACCGCATTCCTAACCGGCGGAAAACACACCGGTGTTATTGGCACAATTGATGACATACAAGGAGAAAGAATCTGGTGCACAGTGGACAAAGAAAAAATCGAAACACTCAAACGATTCGCCTACGTAATCGGCACAGACAAACCAGCAGTGAAACTATGAACCCAATGCAACAACCACGGATAGAGAAACTCACGCTCAACATAGGAGCAGGAAAAGACCAAGCCAGGCTCGAAAAAGGAGTCGCCGTGCTAAAGATGATAACCGGAATAGACCCGATCAAGACAATAACGAGCAAAAGAATCCCAACATGGGGATTGAGACCGGGTTTGCCAATCGGCTGCAAGCTAACGCTCAGAAAACAAAAAGCAGTCGAAATCCTCAAACGACTCCTTCAAGCAAAAGACTTCACACTCGCGCCAACACACTTCGACAACGCCGGAAACATCAGCTTCGGAATCCACGAATACATAGACATACCAGGCGCCATATACGACCCGAAAATCGGAGTGCTAGGACTCCAAGTCTGCCTGACACTTGAAAAACCAGGATACAGAATCAAAAGGCGAAAAATACAACAGAAAACCATACCAAAAAACCACATGATATCAAAAGAAGAAGCAATGACGTTCATGCAAAAATCATTCAACGTCAAGGTCGGTGAAAAAGCATGACAACAAAAGACTGGAAAAAAGCATTCAAACAACTCAAAGCAAAACCGATCAAGCTTAAAAAATACATCAAACACAACGCTCCAAAACAAAGAGCAACCGGCCAAGGGCTCAAACGCTGCGGAAGATGCGGACGCTTCGGAGCGCACATATCCAAATATGGAATTGGACTGTGCAGATGCTGCTTCAGAGAAGTAGCCACTAAAATAGGATTCAAGAAATACAGCTAGGAGGAACAAATGTCAAACGATCCATTAGCAGACGTGATGTCGTCGATCATAACATATGAGAAAACCGGCAAACGCGAACTAACAATCCACCCAGTCAGCAAAATAATCAGAAGAGTGCTATCAATCATGCAAGAGCACGGGTACACAGGAGCATTAGAAGACCTCAGCGAAGGAAGAGGCGGATTCGCAAAACTCAACCTAATGGGAAATGTCAACCTATGCGGAGTCATAAAGCCAAGATTTTCAATCCAAAAACACGATTTCATCAAATTCGAAAAACGATACCTGCCAGCAAACGGAGTAGGCATACTAATATTAAGCACGCCGCACGGGCTCATGACACACGAACAGGCAAGAGAAAAAGGAATAGGAGGAAGGCTGATAGCTTACTGCTACTAATGACAAAATATGAAAACACAACAGAACTGCCGAATGGAGTCACGGCAACAATTGCAGACGGGCTAATGACAATCAAAGGACCGAAAGGCGAATCAAACAGAAACATGAAAGACCCGCAAATACAAATCAAACAAGCCGGAAACAATATCACCTTTTCAGCAGAAACAGATACTAAAAGACGAATACGAGTCATCAACAGCCTCGCAGCACACCTCAAAAACATGATAAAAGGAGTCCAAGAACCATACCAATACAGACTCAAAATATGCAGCGGACACTTCCCAATGAACGTATCAATAAGCGGAGACCAGTTCATAGTCAAGAACTTCCTAGGCGAAAAATGCCCACGCACACTCAAACTCAAAAAAGGCGCCACCGTAAAAATCGAAGGCGACCAGATACTTGTTGAAAGCCCGAACAAAGAATTAGCGGGACAACAAGCAAGCGACATTGAGCTGATCACAGCAAAAAGAAACAGAGACCTGCGCGTCTTCCAAGACGGAATCTACATGATTGAGAAAGCAGGAGAGAAAATCGGGGAAACATGACAACAAAAAAATTACTTACGCTCAGAAAAGAAATAAGCAAGAGAAGGCCTGAATTCGTTATGCAGGACCAGCATAAGAGACCTGATCTTCAGATTAGATGGAGAAAACCAAAAGGAATGCACAGCAAGATGCGACACGGAGTCTGGGGCAGGCCGGCATCAGTAAATGTAGGATACAGAGGACCAGCAGAAGTACGAGGACTGCACAACAGCGGACTCGCAATGGTATTAGTGCAGAACGCCGAGCAAGCAGCGAGACTTGACTCGAAAACACAAGGCGCAGTCATAGCACACGTCGGCGGAAAAAAGAAAACACAGATCCTGCAAGCGTGCAAACAAAAAGGAATAACAGTACTCAACGTCAAAAATGTAGACCAAGAAATACAAAAGCTGACAGATGCGGTCTCGGCAAGAAAAGAAAATAAAAAAACTGCAGACCAGCGCAAAGCATCAAAGGTAAAAACCGCTCCAAAGAAAGAAGAAAAGAAAGAGACAGAAGAACCTGTAACAAAAGAGCAGGAACGCAAAGAAATGGAAAAAGTACTGACGAAGAAGGAATAAAATGGAACTACAAAAACGATTAGCATCACAAGTGCTCGGATGCGGGCCAAAACGCGTACGCTTTGACCCGACAAAACTCACTGAGATAAAAGAAGCAATCACTACATTCGACGTCACAAGACTAATCAACAAGGGAATCGTTTACAGAATACAAGCAAAAGGCGTCAGCAGAGCACGAGCCAAAAAAATCGCCATGCAAAAAAGCAAAGGAAGACGAGCAGGGCACGGTTCGCGCAAAGGCAAAGCAAACGCACGATTAAACCAAAAAGACCACTGGATAAACAGCGTAAGAACACAGAGAACACTCATCAAGAAATTACGTGAGAACGACATCGTCGACAAAACAAACTTCAGAGCCCTCTACAGAAAAGTTAAAGGAGGATTCTTCAGAAGCACAAAACACATCAAAATCTTCATACAAGAACAAGATATGATTAGGAAGAAATAACCATGGCAAGCATCTACACAGTAAAGTACAGAAGAAAGCGGGACGGTTTGACAGACTACAAGAAAAGAATGAAGCTCCTGCTAGGAAGCAAACCGCGCCTCGTAGTGAGAAAAAGCCTCAAAAACATCACACTACAACTAATAGAATTCCAACCAAAAGGAGACAAAGTAATCATAACAGCCAGCTCAAAAGAACTCTCAAAACACGGATGGAAAGCAAGCACTGGAAACATCAGCGCAGCGTACCTAACAGGATACCTGCTTGCAAAGAAAGCAAAAGCGCAAACAGAATGCGTGCTTGACATAGGCCAATACACCAGCGTCAAAGGATGCACACTATACGCAGCAGCACAAGGCGCACTCGAAGGCGGATTAAAAGTACCAATATCAAAAGAAATCGTGCCAAACATGCAGCGAATAAGAGGAGAACACATCGCAGCATACGCGAAACAACTCAAAAAGGATAAAGACCGATACCAAAAACAATTCGCAAAATACATCAAAGCAGGACTAGACCCAGAAACACTCCCAGCACACTTTGACCAAGTCAAAAAATCAATAGGTGGACAATGAACGAAGAGAAACCAGCTGAAGAAGAAGAAAAAATAGAAGTAGTGGAAAAAGACGTAATAACGGAACTTCCAGAAATAGAAACAGAGACCAAGCCAGAAGTAAAAATCAACGTTGAAGGCTGGACACCAAAAACGTCAGTCGGAAAAAAAGTCAGATCAGGAGAAATAACGAACATCGATTCCATACTGGACAACGGAATTCCAATACTCGAAGAACAAATCGTCGACATACTGCTGCCAAACCTACAATCAGAACTCCTCATGATAGGACAAAGCAAAGGTAAATTCGGAGGAGGTTCCAAGAGAATATTCAGACAAACCCAAAAGAAAACTCCAGAAGGAAACAAACCAAGCTTTGCATGCATGGCTGTTGTTGGAAATTCTGACGGATACGTAGGAGTCGGATACGGCAAAAGCAAAGACACAGTTCCAGCACGAGAAAAAGCGATCAGGAACGCCAAACTCAACCTTTTCAAAATAAGAAGAGGAGCAGGCAGTTGGGAAGACGCGACCTCGGAACCACACAGCATACCCTGGCAAGTCAAAGGAAAATGCGGATCAGTCAGAATAATACTCATGCCCGCACCAAAAGGCAAAGGACTCATCATAGAGCAAGAATGCGCAAAAATACTGAAGCTTGCAGGCATTGAAAACGTTTACAGCAAAACCTTCGGACAAACACGCGCGAAAGTAAACGTCGTAACAGCATGCATAGACGCACTCAAACAACTAAACATGTTCAAACCAAGACCAGCACATATCAAAGCGGTGTACATGATAGAAGGGAGGAAAGCATGAACATAGCAATAGTGCGCGTCAGAGGAAATGTACGCATCACACATCAAGTACGTGACACGTTCAGAATGCTTGGACTACTCAAGAAAAACCACTGCACGATAATAGAAGACCAGCCACAATTACTCGGCATGCTCAAAATAGTGGAACCACATATTACTTGGGGGCCAGTCGATGAAAAAACACTCTCTACACTTCAAGAGAAAGGCGGAAAAGTCTTCACTCTAAACCCACCGCGAAAAGGATACGGAAGAAAAGGAGTAAAGCTCCCATTTTCATTGGGCGGAGCTACTGGCAATCGCAAAGAGAAAATCAATGATTTACTAATGAGGATGATTTAAAATGGTAGTCAAACGACGCAAAAAATCCTCACGCCAGTGCAAAACACACGGCTGGGGAGCAAACAAGCACCGAAACTCAGGAATGAGAGGCGGATACGGTAATGCAGGCACTGGAAAGAAGTCACACAACAAAAAGCCAAGCATCTGGGCAACAGACTACTTCGGAAAACACGGATTCGTAACACAAAGACCAGGACAACGCGTCCGCGCGATAAACCTGCGAGACGTAGAAGATAGACTGCCAGTCTGGCTTGAAGAAAAACACGCGAAACAAGAAGCAGGCATGATTGTTCTAGATTTAGAGGAACTAGGCTATAACAAACTACTAAGCACAGGCAAGCTGACCAAAAAAATAAAGATAACTGTTGCAGCAGCCACTGTAGGCACAGCAGAAAAAATAAAAGCAGCCGGCGGCGAGCTTGTGGTGAAAGAATAAATGGCGTGGTTTGACAAACTACTCAACAATCTGCCTGAAGTCACTCACCCAACACAGAAAAAACTTTCTTTTAAAGAAAAATTCAAATGGACAGGAATTACGCTTGTACTATTCTTCATCCTCGGGCTTATACCATTATTTGGATTGGGACAAAACGCACTGCAACGATTTGAGTTCTTGGCAATCATGCTTGGCGCCAGCTTCGGTAGCATCATCTCACTAGGTATTGGTCCAATCGTTACCTCCAGCATAATATTACAACTGCTAAACGGTTCAGGACTGATAAAATTTGACCTAAACACAACAGAAGGCAAAAAAAGATTCACAGGAGTCCAAAAACTACTCGCAATATTCTTCGTCATCTTTGAAGCAGCAATCTACGTATTCATGGGAGGACTAGCACCACCAGAAGCACTCGCAGGAAGCGGACTATACTTCCAACTCGAGCTGCTATTAATATTCCAACTCATACTAGGCGGAATCCTCATCATGTTCATGGACGAAATATGCAGCAAATGGGGATTCGGCTCAGGAGTAAGCCTGTTCATCGTGGCAGGAGTCTCGCAATCATTATTCATAAGACTGCTTTCGCCGCTACCTTCGCCAACCAACCCAGGAGTCGCGACAGGAGCAGTACCAGCACTATTCCAAAGCCTGGCTGCCGGAGACCCGCAAACAGCACTTCTCATGATCGCAGGAATATTATCAACCGCAGTTGTCTTTTGCCTAGCGGTCTATGCGCAAGCAATGAAAGTAGAGATTCCATTATCATTCGGACGCGTCAGAGGACACGGCATCAGATGGCCACTAAACTTCATCTACACATCAGTCATGCCAATTATTCTCACTGGCGCACTACTGGCTAACATACAATTATGGGCAAGACTATTCCAAAACTGGGGATTCCCAATATTCGGAACATTCGCAGGGAACTCTCCCGCAACCGGACTAGTAGCCTGGGTCACACCACCAGACCTACTCGGCAACGCCATCAGGGGCGGCTTAACACTCGGCACAGTCTTCCAAGGAATCACGTACACTGTCGTTCTCATAATAGGTGCAGTGGTATTTTCATGGTTCTGGGTGCAAACCGCAGGCATGGACGCAAGAAGCCAAGCAAAACAAATGATGAAATCAGGACTCCACATACCAGGATTCAGAAAAGATGAAAGAGTCCTTGAAAGACTATTAGAAAGATACATATCACCACTCACAATCATGGGAGCAATCGTAATAGGACTGCTCTCAGGCATAGCAGACATAAGCGGAGCACTAACAAACGGAACATCACTCTTAATGAGCGTCATGATCATCTACAGACTATACGAAGACATAGCCAAACAACACATGATGGATATGAACCCCATGCTCCGCAAATTCATGGGAGGATAAATGACATTCCTAGACCCATTATTTGACACAGCATTCGGATTCATGCTCAACTGGTCACCGCTTCTTGCAATACTCGTGCTGTCATTCATAATTTCTCTTATTATCGTTCTCGCCTACAAATGGCTGACAGACCAAAAAGAAATGAAACGATTGAAAGACGAACTTTCTGTACGCCAGAAAAAAATGAAAGAGCTCAAAAGCGAGCCTGAGAAGCTCATGAAAGCGCAAAAAGAAGCCATGAGCATCAACATGCAATACATGACGAAAAGCATGAAACCAACACTCATAACATTCATTCCGATAATACTGATCTTTGGCTGGATGAACGCGCATTTTGCCTACGAGCCTCTAATGCCGAACGAAGAGTTTACGCTTACTGCCAACTTTGAAAAAGAAATAACTGGAAGTGTTACCGTAACTGTGCCAGAAGGACTTGAAGTTGTTGGAGAATCCACACGAGAAATCAAGGATAAAACTGCCGTATTCAAACTAAAAGGAACAGAAGGAGAATATTACGCCACACTATCCAGCAATGAACAGGAAGTAGACAAGAATATCATCATTACAACCGAAAGAAGATATGCCGCTGCGCTTGAAACATACAAAAACGA
Organism: uncultured Methanosarcinales archaeon; assembly: GCA_964617195.1. GTDB lineage: Archaea > Nanobdellota > Nanobdellia > Woesearchaeales > ARS49 > CABMGU01. Next base: position 155,960 of record CAZTVK010000019.1, read on the forward strand.
CGTTTTCACAACAGCACAACTAGGAAATGAGACTTTGAAAGTCTTCTGGAAAATCAATTGGTTCTGGGCATACATCATATTTGCAATACTATTCAGCATTGTGTTAAGAAAAGTGATGAAAGTATACTAATTTTCTACATCGGAAATCCACAAGATTGAATATTAATGCTGGATTTCCGAATGTGCTCAAAAATCGCGTATACTATTTGGCGACTTATATGCCGCCAACATGCAAAAAGGCGATTTTTTACATATAGAAAATAATTAAATGATAGCGACGATAAACCACACCCACTATATAAATCAAAAAGTATTTAAATGAAGTCTGTTTTTAAAGGCTTAAGCGCACATCGGGGGGATTTTAAATGGCAAAAGCTGAAAAAAGTTCTAAACGAGAAATAAGAGTAGTAAACATCGTTGTATCAGCATCACTCGGACACGACATACCGCTCGAAAAAATGGCAGCAACCCTTTCAAACACCGAATACAACCCAGAACAATTCCCAGGACTGGTTATTCGCATCAAAGAGCCTAAAACTTCAGCACTTATTTTCAGCTCAGGCAAAATAGTCTGCACAGGAGCCCGCACAATGGCAAACGTGCACGAAAGCATCCGCAAAATAATCAAGTCCCTTGAAAAAATCAACGTCAAAATCAAGGAATTCCCAGAAGTCAAAATACAAAACATAGTAGCGTCAGGAAGCGTCGGAATGGACTTGAACCTGAACATCCTCGCGATGAAGCTGGAAAACACCGAGTACGAACCAGAACAATTCCCAGGACTCGTCTACAAACTACCAGAACAAAAAGCAACATTCTTGCTGTTCTCAAACGGAAAAGTCGTGTGCACCGGAACAAAATCAGAAGAAGAAGTCAACAAAGCACTCGACAAGCTCATCGAGAACCTGAAGAAGATAAAGCAGAAATAATTTTCTTTTTTATTCTTTAACTTCCTCGACGATAAACTCCATCGGAAACGGCAGGGTATATAACTCTACCACCATAAACCTTTTTAATATACGCTGTTCTCGCACTTTTGGGGTTGGTAAATGGACGCGGCAACACTTATTTCAAAAATGCAAGAATTTCTAGAGAAAAACTACTACGACCAACTACTAGAACGAATACGAAAAGGAGAAAAAAGCGCAACACTCGCATTCGCACACCTAGCCCTGTTTGACCCAGAACTAGCAGACATGCTGTTAGACCAGCCAGAAGAAGTCCTCAAAGCAGGAGAACTCGCAGTAGAACAACTAAACCTCGGCAAAGAAGTAAAAGGATTCATACTCAGATTCAAAACACTGCCCGCAAGCGCAATGGTTCTGATACGACAAGTCAGAAGCAAAAACCTCAACAAGCTCCTAACATTTGACGGCGTTGTAAGAAACAAAAGCGAAGTAAGACCGCAAGTAGCAAGCGCAAGATTCGAATGCCCAAGCTGCGGAAACGTCTTCAACATCTTACAATTGGATACGAAATTCCAAGAACCAACAAGATGCAGCTGCGGAAGAAAAGGCAAATTCAAAATGGTAAGCAAAGAATTGAACGACGCCCAAATGATGGTGCTGGAAGAAGTCCCAGAACAACTAGACGGCGGAGAACAACCAAAAAGAATGAACGTCCTGCTCACAAACGACCTCGTCTCACCACTAACGGAAAAACGCACCAACCCAGGCGCGCGAGTCCAAGTGGTAGGACAAGTCAAAGAAGTACCGATATTCCTAAGAACAGGAGGACAAAGCACCAAGTTTGACCTCTTCATAGAAGCAAACCATCTCGAGCCAGTAGAAGAAGATTACAGCGAAATCAACATTTCACCAGAAGAACTCAAACAAATCAAAGACCTCGCCAAAGACCCTGCCTTAATGAAAAAAATAGTAGGCTCAATGGCGCCAAGCATCTACGGCCATGAAAAAATCAAAGAAGCGCTCGCACACCAACTAGCCGGCGGAGTCAGAAAAAAACGAGATGACGGAGTGATTACTAGAGGAGACATTCATATTCTGCTCGTCGGAGACCCAGGCGCGGCAAAATCACAAATGCTCAAAAGAATGCAGTTCGTAGCCCCAAAAGCAAGATATGTAACAGGAAAAGGAGCAAGTGGCGCAGGACTCAGCGCGGCAGTAGTTAAAGATGAATTCCTACAAGGCTGGAGCCTGGAAGCAGGAGCACTTGTACTTGCAAACAAAGGACTCTGCTGCATAGACGAACTTGACAAAATGACAAAAGAAGACGGGTGGGCAATGCACGAAGCACTCGAACAACAAACCATTACTATCAGCAAAGCAAACATCCAAGCAACGCTCCGATGCGAAACCACAGTCCTTGCAGCAGCCAACCCAAAATTTGGAAGGTTCGACCCCTACGACACGGTTGCAAACCAAATAAACCTGGCGCCAACACTCATCAACAGATTTGACTTAATCTTCCCAATCAAAGATGTGCCAGACCAAGTAAAAGACGAAAAAATGGCACAATTCATACTCCTACTCCACCAAAACAACGTAGAAAAACCAGAAATAGAAACAAAACTCCTCAGAAAATACCTCGCATTCTCAAGACAAAACATTTTCCCGAAACTGACTGACGCAGCCATAGAAGAACTCAGAGAATATTACCTCAAAATGCGCGCATCAGTAACCGGAGAAGGAGTTAAATCAGTCCCAATCTCAGCCAGACAACTAGAAGGACTCGTAAGACTCTCAGAAGCAAGCGCAAGACTGCGCCTCAGCGACAAAGTCACCAAAAAAGACGCAAGAAAAGCAATCGAACTCATGGATTACTGCCTAAGACTAGTTGCCTTTGACGAAAAAACAGGAACGTTTGACGTCGACAGAATAGCAACCGACATGCCTGCAAGCAGCCGAAACAAAATAATCGTGATGAAAGAACTCATCGGCGAGTTAGAAGCCAAACTGGGCAAAGTCATCCCGGTAGAAGAAATCATCAGAGCATCATCAGAAAAAGACATGACGGAATCAGAAGTCGAAGAAATACTACAAAAATTAAAACGCGCAGGAGACATATTCGAGCCAAGAAGAGGCTTCATCAGCAAAATCTAAGATTCAGATGGAGCGGACTGCTGAACTGCGGAAATCTGAGCCCAAGTATCACAAGAAGTCTTCATATAAGAATTCTTAATCTCACTGCACACGGAAAAATCATTCTTGTAAGCAAACGTGATAAAACAACCATCACGCAAATCACTATTCACAACACGCGCACACGGCTCCTTATTCTCACCAGCCTCGGCAACATCACTCAAACAACCATCAATATAAGAACGCTGAACCAAAGAATCACACAACTCAACAGCACCATTAATATCAGACTTGGCAAGCTCTTTAGCCTTCAATTTAATCTCATCAGGACTAACGGGACGCTCACTACAGTCAAGCATACACGAAGACTTGCTCTCACCAGCCTCACACTCTCCATTACCACAACAAGGAATCACAGGATTATTCCTGCAAACACCCTGAACGCACGTGTCATCAGTACAAAAATTCAAATCATCACAACCACCAGGACAAGTCAACTGCAATTCACGCGCGACCTCCTCCGCCTCTCTCTTCAAAGATTCAACAGGAACAGCAGGCTGTTCAACACGCTCAACAACAGAAAAACTGCTGGACGCTTGCTCAGACTTGCCCTTATACGAAACTCTGACAAAAACCCTGTAATCACCAATCACCGCATCAGAAGGAAGCCGAACAGAAACAGGAACACTCACCTGAGTAACAACGCTGAACTCCTCAGTCTTAGAAGCAACCCTTCCAGCAGGACCTAAAACCTCAAAATCAATCAAACCATCAACCTTTTTCCCGCCAGGATTCCTAATATCAGTATTCACAACAACCTCCTGACCAGGCGCGACCTCAGTGCTGAACAAATTAACAGAAACCTCAAGCTGAACAGGAGGAGCCTGCAACAATTTCAACAACAAAAGAGCCGCAGCACTCGCGAACAAAATAATCACGAAAGCAACAATCAAAGGCTTGCCACCAATCCTTTTCGCAGGAGCACCAGAAGCACGCATCGCGGCATCAACATCATAAGGAGAATACCCAGCGTTCAGCAAAGTCGTCCTAATAGAACCAGAATCATACCCCTGCTCGAGCAAACGACGAATATACTCAACTAAACCCTGCTGCACCATCTTTTCAATAAAATGTGAACTAGTCGGTATTTAAACCTTCCCAAGAGTATAATCTAACAATTCCACCCTAATAAAAATTATATACCATTCATTCAACAAAAATACCATGGAACAGAAACCAACAGCAATACCAGTATGGATATCAGAACTGCTTAGCGGAAGCTTCACACAACAAGAAGACTCACCAAGCGCGATAATCCTCCAAGACGGCAGAACAGTGCAACGCGTACGCCTTTACGGAATCATCGTATCAACAAACGAAATAGTAATAGACGACGGAACAGGAAGCATGCTAGTCAGAACCTTTGAAACACCCATCAATACACAAGTCGGAGCCCCTGCACTAGTAATAGGAAGACCACGCACGTACGACGGCCAACCATACATTCTCGGAGAAATCATAAAAACAATACACCCCGGATGGCTCCAACTAAGAAAACAACAAAAACCAGCAAAAACAGAAAACCCCCTGGACATAGTACGCACGCTAGACACAGGAGAAGGAGCAGAATACGATGAAGTCATAAAACGCATAGGAACAAAAGGAGAAGAAACAATCGTACACCTCCTCTCAACAGGAGAACTCTTCGAAACAAAACCAGGAAAACTAAAAATACTAGAATAAAGAAGGCGTAACGAACACTTCAACAACAGCAGCGACAAACAAAATCATCACCGCCAACAAGACAAGATCAGAAACGTCCAACAACACCTTCTCAAACTTTCCAGTGCCAAAATCATGCTTCACAATAGCCACAGACAAAATACCGCCAGCAAGCCCAGCGACGATGTAAGCGAAAATTTCAGGAATACCATGAATAGCATAACGCAAAACGCTCAAAGAACTAACGTAAAAATACGCACCGACCCTCTCTAAACCAACCGTATCAGCAAACTTTGCCATATGAGTACGAACAAAATTGCCAACAGCAGCACCAATAACACTGGAATTCCAAGTCAAAATAAAAATCGCGCCAGAACCATACAAAAAGCTGAACAAAATGCAAAAAATCATGACTTTGATGTTATTCAGAAAAATTTTGCTCAACAAAGAAGTCTGCGTAATCTTGCCAGTAACGTGCTGGTTCAAATTCGAAATAGTCTGCGCCTGAACACGAAACAAACCCGAAGCCATATCAGAAGGCAGAGCCAAATACCAAAAAGAATACGCAACAGACATGCCAACAAACAACATCAAGTAGAACAACAGGGCAGGCGCGTGCTGGCGCAACAAAGACTGCCCTTCAACAGCAGAAATATCCTTATGCTCTTCAAAACGCATCGTATGATACATCAGAGGAAGCGCAGCCAGACTAGCCAGAAACACCATCACCATACTGCTCTGCTCCTCAAAAATCCACATAGACAGGAAGATTGCGAGCGTTGCATACGCTCCACCCAGCAAGAAAACAGCAAAAGGATGGCTTTCAGCGCGCGGAGGAGTCATTAACGATTCGAGTACCATCTTTTTCAACATTAATTCGCATCTTTGGCTTTAAATATCTTTCCTACGAAAACATTTATATATAGTTCGGGCGTTTTCTCGTCTTATGGAATACGAAAAACTGCTCAAACGAGCAAGAGAACGACTGCCACAGAGCGTCTTTGAAAAAGAAAGATTTGAGATACCAAAAGCACGCGGTCACCTAGAAGGCAACAAAACAATAATCACCAACTTCATCCAGATAGCCAACGTCCTACGCAGACCACAGGACCACATGCTCAAATACGTGCTCAAAGAACTCGCCACGCCAGGAGAAATAAACAGATCAGGACTCCTAGTCCTAGGAGCAAAACTCGCAGCAAGCAGAATCAATGAAAAAGTAAGACAATACGCACACGAATTCGTACTCTGCCCAGACTGCGGAAAGCCAGACACTGAAATCAAAAAAGACGGAGACTTCAGCTTCCTCAAATGCAGCGCGTGCGGAAGCAAACACCCGGTGAAATCTAAAATATGATGCTGGTAAGAGTTCACAGAAAAGAACACAGAGCAATAATATCTGTATGCGACAAAGAACTTCTCGGACAACTATTTGAAGAAAACGGAAAACAACTCGACATAACAGGAGACTTCTACAAAGGATCAGAAAAAGACATACAAGAAATAGGAGACTTGATGAGAAACTCAGATGGAGTAAACCTAGTAGGAAAAGAATCAATAGAACTAGGACTACAAGAAGGAGTAATAGAACAAAAACAAGTTCTCACAATAAAAGGAATACCACACGCACAAGCAGTGCTGATACACGAATAATTAGTATAACACGTCACCCAAACCAAGCACCAAGACCAACCTGCTTATCAGGCTCCTTACCAAACACGCTCTCACAACGCACACGCAACAATTCAATAGTCTGCTGAAGATACGCAGAAACATTATATTTCTTAGCCAAAGAGATTGTCGGCTCCAAATATTTGTAAACGGAACCTTCACTGATCGTGAAAATAATCTTACCATTGCACTTAGTACACTTGCCAACCAAAGGAGGACGACGGAACTTCTCATTGCAATGAACGCACCGGAACTCCTGCATTGAAAACTTCCTCAGATTACCCTTAGTATCCTTCAAGAAATGCTTTTCTATTACTAATCTGGCAACATCAGTAGTATCAACACTCCTCAACTTCTCAGCCAAATCCATCTGGCCCCTCAATTTCTCCTCCATCGAAGGCAGGGTCTTGTACGCACTGCACCTCACGGTAAGATTCAAATTTGTAATATCATGAGTGAATCCCATCTTCTCATACTGCTCAGGCTTGCCCAAACAACCCTTAATCTGAGGAATCTTAACCTCCCAAGGCATCTTATAATTAAGCGCGGCCTCATACAATTCCAAAGGATACTTCCACGCGATATCCACATCAAAAGCCATATCATCAACCTCAGAAGGAGTCAAAACACTCGTAAGAACAAGAGGAGTATCCATAGTAGAACCACGACTACCAGGCAGGTACTTCTTGCTGAAATTCAAAAACGCGTCCATCAGCAAAATAACACAAGCCTCATCACCATCACAATCACGCCTAGTAGCAGCATGCAGCAAAGGATGCGCGAACAAGCCCTGAGTCTTGCTAAAACCAATAATCCTGCCAACCATGCCAGCACTAGTATGAGGCGCAAGAACAATTGTCAACTGGCCGACCAAATCCTGCGCGGAAGAAAGACAGTATAAGGGAGGCAGACCATACATGTGCACCAAGACATCATCAATATAACGCGAAATATTAATCAAAACCTTATCAGCACCATCATCAGGACTCTCATCGCAACTCGGCAAAACAATATCCTGAGGCTTCAACTCCAAAATCTGGTCAGCACTCATCAAAGCACCACCATTAATGTCCGTCACGTAACCGAGCTCCCTTAATTTCTCTATGCTAGTCCCAACCTCACACGGCTTGAAATGCGTCAAAGGCAACTGAGTCATATCATAACGAGTCGTGCCGTCCTTATACACGTGCACTCCATACCTGGCACGCAACATGCCTTTACCAATATGTTCAGGAATATGTTCCTTGTTAGAAGTTCCGCGAACACCCTTGATAAGCTCAGGATACTCACGAATCCTCATCTGTTTCAACACGCAATCAAAATAATGCTTAACAGGAATAGAACGCTGGCTGCTGCCCTGCGCATCACCATGCAACTGGCATTTCGGAGAATCAATCAAACCACACCTTGCACATTTCCACTTTCTCGCAGCCTGCTTGCCGCAAACTTCGCACACGCTCAAAACAGTTTCAACATTGCACGAAGAACAGAAAAAGAAAGCAAACTCGGAAATCACCTTGCCGGCATCAAGCGCGCTCTTAAAACTACGAAGCCTGCCACCCTCATCGCCAATCGGGAAAAGAACATGAGGACTGCCAGAAAGCTCCCGCTGCTTAGCCTTCTCAGGACGACCCATCCTAGCACCGATAAAAGTGCCGGCCTTATCACGAAGCACAACAGGAGAAAACTGGTTTATGGCATCAATCACTGACTTGTCAGCGATAATGTGCTTTTTCAACTCACTAGGCTTTTCATCAGTCAAACGGAAAATAACGGTAAGCATTGTGGCATACTCACGGTCAATCACGACAAACTCGTTATTCACGAAAGAATGAGGCAAACCAACAAGCTCAAGACAACGCTTGGCATCATGTTTCGGAAGAACAATCTTCTGAACGCCAGACTCGCCAGTATGCACTTTAGCACTATCAAACCAGTCCAACAAAGAACGGAACTCATCAAGCGACAAAACATTCCAAAAAACCGTGTAAAACGGATGCAACGGAGTATTTGTAACACGCGCAATCTTGATGGCCTCTTGAGAAGTAGGAACTACGCGCAACGGATCAGAAAGTAACTGCTCAACGCGCTCCTTTGAAACACCTGAAGAGACAATTCCGTCAAACACTCCATTAACAGACTTTACGAGCTCCTGTGCCCACCATTCCTGACAATATCCGGCAGGAACCAACAAGTGAGCACGATTCAAAAAATCACCATACGCGATTAGTATATCACCCAAAAACAAAATCTCCTTAATCAAAGGCTGAACGCGCTTAGCCTCTTCCAAAGAAGAAATATACAAAACAGAACCATCCTGCAACCTGACAACAGGCCCATCAATCAAATCACAAGAAGTCATGCTAGCAGCCTTACCAGGACGCTCAGTCTTCAACTGAGTCCCTGTAGCAATATACTGATTAAGAATATACATAGTGGCAGGATGCATGCTCTGCGCGCTGAAACCGCTAGTACGAGAACGACCATACCTCAACCTGAAACCACCAGGACGCAAAGGATACCCCAGAACAGGCCTGCCCGCGACCAAATCAGAAATGTACGTATAATCAGGAGAAACCTTCTGCTGCGAAGAAGAAGTCGACTTACCAGCCTTTGCCTTCTTCTGAATATGCAAAAACTCCTCCAAAAAATTCCAAGAATCCAACCCAAAATCCTTACCCCAAATGCTAAGCTGCTTCCACAACTTAGGAGCTTTCAAAGGAATACAAGAAGACAAAACAAGACAATAACCACTGCGAATAAAATTCGTCGGAATACGCGGCAAGTCCTTGTAATTACTGACCTCAATCTTCTCACTCGGATCACCGCTAACCTCAACAGGCAAATTTTTCATCAAAAACACAGTCTCAGACTCACTGGGAACATACTGCAAATTCGTTATACGCTCATGATAATCCTGCAATTCCGTCACTGCGCGCTTAATCTCATACGGCTGCGCATCATAAACATCATAACCAAGACACTTACGCACATAATCAGTAATGATAACGCTAACAGCAGCAGCAGTTCCACCAGCATTACGAACAGGACCAGCAAAATTCAAACAAATATACTCACCGCGATTGTCAACACGCCTCTTAACCTCAATATTAACAATGCCGTCCAAAGGAGAGCTCACAACACCAACTGTAACGTACGCAAAACCAGTACGGATGCCAACCTCCATCGCCTCCTTCCTGTCAGCAAACTTGCAAAACTTTTCCAAAGCGACTTCCTCAGAAATTTTTAGTGCAACCCTCCAATCCAGAGAGCCATACTGCTTCTCCAACTCAATAATACGCTCCACAACACCAGAATTCACGATCTGAGGAGCAATAACTGAAATCAAACCAACAACACGCTGAGCCATGTTCTCAGCCAGCGAAACCTCAACAGTCTTCTCAGGATCAAAACCCTTCGCCCTTGCCTGCGAAGCAACAGAGTGCAACCTAGAAACCTCCTCCTTCAAACGATCAAAATAACCCTGCATTTCAACAGATGCGCTAACCATTCAAAACCTCATAAAAGACACATTACGCGAGTTCAAATCAACAATGGGCACGACACCCGGCTCAGGATCATGACCGACCTTTTCCTGAAAGTCAGTCTTTGCCTGAAAACAACTTGCCGACACCAAAGTAACACCACGATAATTCAAAGTCCCTGCCTTGTGAATATGCCCTGCAAAAAACAAATCAGGAACTTTCTCAATCACCAAAGGATCCATCCTCGGATCAGGAATATACATGGTAGTAGTATGCTGAGGAGCAAGATGACGCCTCTGCAACAAAAACCTCATAATGAGAGGAGCACGGTCAGAAATATGAGTTCCGCTATTCTTGATGCTCGGCACTATCTCACCATAATCATCAAAACTATAACCATGATACATCAAAACATCAAGGCCGGAAAAATCTGAAGAATTATGAATGTTCACCATGCAAGGATTGCACGTCATGGTCACGTTTGAAAGCTCCCACAAAGGCTTCGCATAATCCTTAGACAATTTAGGCTGCGGCTCACTAATCCTGCCAACATCATGATTGCCAGGACCGATAATGATATTCACGTCCTTGCGAACACGGCTCAAAAGCCGAGCACATTCACGATACTGCTCACGAATATCAGTAATCGACAACTCCTTCTCCTGCTGAGGATAAATACCGACACCATCAACAAGATCCCCGCAAATAAACAAATACTTCAATTTCTGCGCGACCTCACGCTCCTCAGGAGAACCATAATTTCCATTAACCCACTCCAAGAAACGCTCGAACTTCTCACGCTCAAAACGCGCAGAACCAACATGAATGCACGACAAAACAGCAGCATACACAACATCAGGAGACTTTTTCACACTAGAAATAGGAATATCCGGCACTACAATCGCATCAGCGAAAATAATTCCCTCACCCAACATGCCATGAACGCCAATAACCTCATCGAAAACAATATCCTTCCCAAAAGAGTACAAGTCCTGCTTTGATTTTGAGATTAACACCTGAATAGTTCCAGTAGTATCCTCCAATGTAAGAATAATGTGCTCATTCTTCGACAATCTCTTATCAGCAACAATACCTATAATTGACACGGCTTCCCGATCACGCTTGCCACGCAACCTCCCAATAGACGTTAGGTTCTGCAGTTCATTACGGGAATGCAGCAAACGCTCAAGAGCACGATACCTCGCGTTGAAATAATCAATAAAATCCTGCACTGAACGCTTCTTAGGCCTATCATCATACTCCCACACGATACGAATAGAAGAAACAGGCTCCTTGGAAACCAACAATTCCTGAGGCGTCACACCATTAGACAATGCAGCATGCCACTGCTCAACAACACTCGGCACGTTGAGCTTATCAAGAACAGCACGACTAACCAAAACACGATGTTTCAAAAACGCGCTTACGATCTCCCTCTTCTTTACAAGTTGTTCCATGACAAGCCAAGCTCCTCGTTCAAAATGCCCTTCATTTTCTCAAGAATGCTATCATTCACGCCCATGCTAATCTCGCGAGTGCGACCATAACGACCCTTACTAATGACCTTAGCATTAATGATACCCAACATATCAAGCTCGGCAATAATATCGCTAACCCTCCTCTGCGTAAGAGGCCTAAGCCCTGTCTGAGAACAACATTTCTCATACAAAGAATAAATCTCCCCAGTAAAAACTCCCTGCTTGCGAGAACAAGCACCCAGAATAGAGAATAGAGTAACTTGGAACTGCTTAGGCTGCGTGGCAATGATATCAAGAACGCGATCACGCTCAATCTTATCCTCTGCCTGGTCAAGATGAGAAATTGACACCTTAGGATCATTCTGACGCTCGGCCAACTCTCCAGAAACACGCAACAATTCCAAAGCACGCCGCGCGTCACCATGCTCCCTTGCAGCAAAAGCAGCACACTTCTCAATAACACCATCCTCAACTACACCAGGATTGAAAGCCAACTGGGCGCGCTGCTTCAAAATCTGCTGAATCTGCTCAGCATTATACGGAGGAAAAATCAGCTCCTCCTCGCTCAAAGAACTCTTAACCCTCGGATCAAGCGTGTCAGTAAAAATCAAATCATTAGAAATTCCGATAAGAGTAATCTGCGTGTTCTTCAACTCAGAATTAATCCTAGTAAGATTATACAACAAATCATTGCCCGCCTTGCCCATAAGCTGGTCAATCTCGTCCAGAATCAAGATCAAAGTGTGCTTTTCCTTATCGATTGTGTTGAAAAAAATATGATAAACCTCATCAGTCGGCAAACCAGTAGGCGGAATATTCTTCCCATAATCACGCAACAATTGAGCAACAATCCTGTACTCGGTATCAGCGAGTTTTTTCAGCTTACAATTCAAATAGATAACCTTAATCGGAATATTCTTCTGCTTAGCAATACTCAACATTTGACTCGTGGTAAACTTCACTGTGAGCGTCTTACCGCTTCCGGTTTTCCCATAAATAAACACGTTTGAAGGCTTCTCACAACGCAAAGCAGGAGCCATAATATTCGCCAACTGGTGCACCTGTTCATCACGATGAAGAATCTGCACAGGAGTATAATTAGATTGCAAAACCACCTTACTCTTAAAAATCGGCTTTTTATCCAAGTACTTCTCAAAAAAGTCAACCAGCCCCTTTTCCTTCATGTCAAAAATCACCAAGTTCGCTTTTTACATGCCCAAAACATATGTGCTTTTTGAGCACGCCAAGAAAGCCCTCATACACCCCTTAAATAGGGGCTTTCTTTCATGTGGAAATGGAACTGAATCTTAGTATATAAAGGTTTGCGGAGGCCAGACCCCATGATTTCTTATGGAAAAAAATGGAATTGTTGTTTGTTGTTGTTTTGATTTTTGATTTTAATATATATAATAGAAAGTCAGGTTTAATTATCTAATTACTTTCTATATAGATAATAAATAAATAAGAGAAAACTACAAACAAAAAACAAAAACACTCTTGCATGAGAAATGAAGGGGTGTCACCTTATAAATGGGTTTTTGTTATTCCACAGTAGCAACAAAAGAGAAACATTTATATATGGGTTATCCCTACATATGAGTAACAACAAGATAGCTACGGATATTAACGGAGACCAAAACAATGATTGTCCAAAAGGATTTTTTAAACAAACTTAAAGATTTCGGATTGAACAGTTACGAAGCAAAGTTATGGACAGCACTTTTGTCGCGTGGCGTCGCAACAGCAGGCGAGCTTTCTGACATCGCAAACGTGCCAAGAAGCAGAAGTTATGACGTTCTCGAATCACTAGAAAGAAAGGGTTTTGTCATAATGAAACTAGGCAAACCTATCAAATACATTGCAGTACCTCCAGCAGAAGTACTTGAACGCGTCAAAAAATCAGTAAAAGACGACGCTGACAAGCAAGTTGAGCTCATCGACGGCCTAAGAAAAAGCGAAGTTCTCGGCGAGTTAAACACACTTCACAAACAAGGCATAGAACTTGTCGAGCCAGCCGATCTTACAGGAGCGGTCAGAGGACGAGGAAACCTTTACAATCACCTTATATCAGGAATCAAGAACGCTGAAAAAACAGTCAGCATAATGACGACCGAGCTAGGCCTCATACGAAAAACAGAAGCATTGAAAGGAGCCCTTCAAAAAGCAAAAGAAAAAGGCATCCGCATCAGAATCCTCGCACCAACAAAAAATCACGGAAAAGCACTTTCTTCAATAGCACAAATGAAGCACATTGACGTACCACCAGCAAGATTCTGCGTTGTAGACGGCAAACAGGTAACCTTCATGGTGCTAGACGACGTCGACATCCACCCGAACTACGACTTCGGAGTCTGGGTAAGCGCAGCCAACTTCGCCAAATCATTTGACAACATATTCAACATGATCTGGGACAAGCAATAAGCCAAGACACGTCAAACAAGACCTTTTTTACTACATGAATTGCATAAAAACTATCCCTGTTTCAGCAGAACTAATTATTTTCGACCTTTGCGACACATTAGAATACACAAAAAACAGCAAATCAGAATGGCGGCCAGGGGCATTAGAACTTCTTATCCAGTTAAAAGACAGGACAAAAGTCATCTCAAGCGATGCCTCACTGGGAATGATCACACAATTCTTAGAAGGTTATGAGCATCTCTTCACATCAATCTACGATGAAAGTCATTCTTACAAACGCAACGGAAAGCACTACAAAAACCTCAGCAGAATATGCAAAGAGTTCAATGTCAAGCCGGCATCTGCAGTTATGATTGGCGACAGTGAGAAGGATGAGCGTTCCGCGCTCAAATACCACATACCATTCATCAAGGTGCCAGACCAGTTTACAGACAGAAATTACAATCTCCTGCAGATCCTGAAACAATAGCTTTTTATACTCTTTACTTATAAATAACCTTTAGAAAAGAGAGGTGTTCAGTATGGCAGAAGAAGTCCTAGTCAGAATTGTTCTAGCAGTCATAGTAGGAGTATTATTCGGCATAGTGTATTGCATGAGAGTCCTTGTCCTAATGGAAAGACGAGTCGCACGCATAGAAGAACACATAGACAGAGTAGTCCACAAAGTATTGCAAGAAGAAATCAGAATTGAAAAAGCGGCAAAAAGACGATAATGCCCACTATTTTTTCTTCTCCATTTCTAACAGAAACGCATAAACAACCAGAAAAAGCAGAATACGCAATATCATACCATCTAGAAAGAGCGATACCACGCGGAAGCGTTATCTATGCACTCTTCCCTAAAAAAATACTTTCAAAACTCCTCCCGCCAATCGCCAAAGCAAAAAACTGCACGATCATAACACACCTAACAGGAAAAACCAGCAAAATCGATGAACCAGACATCATTCTAGCAGAACCAGACGGGTTCTCAGCAGGGGGAGCGCTCTTCACACCAGAAGAAACAAAATTAGTCAGTGGACTACCAGTCATCTGCGTCGGCAGCACCAAACAATGGACTCACATCCTCCCGGCAACACACGATTTAGTGCCCGTCTATAGAATAATAAGCGAACGCGGAATCCACACGCCAGAACAAATAGAAGAACTTATTTCTTTTTCATTAAAACCTTAAATTCCTTCTCCAACCTTTCAAACTCAGCCTTAAGATCCTTGACAAGCTTAGAGTTGTCCTCCAAATCAAGCAAACTGCCGCACTCAGGACATTTAAAGCTGAAATCATGACTCTGCTCAAAATCCAAACGCATACACTTATTCGAGCAAATGTAAAATTGA
This sequence comes from uncultured Methanosarcinales archaeon, assembly GCA_964617195.1. GTDB lineage: Archaea > Nanobdellota > Nanobdellia > Woesearchaeales > ARS49 > CABMGU01. Next base: position 171,113 of record CAZTVK010000019.1, read on the forward strand.
GTGTTGTTCTCACGATTCAAACGCTCGTGAAGCCTATCAAGCTTCCTCTTCTTGATATCCTTAACCAAATCCTTAACACGCTTCTGATTAAAAGTCCAATAGTAAATATACCACCCTTTTTTCTTATCCTTCTTCCTGATGAAACTCACCAAGTTGTTGTCATACAACCTGTAAAGCATATTCCTCGTCAAATTAATCTCCTTTTTAATGTTATCAGCAAGCTTAAACTCAGAAACATTACTCTTATTCCTTAACGCCTTAACCAGCGGAAGAACATCCTCACCAGCTACCTCAGAAACAATCTCCTCAACTAACTTACTTGAAGCCTTCATTTACTCATTCTCCTCGGAAAATGCCACTTTATAAATGTTTTGTCAGCTGTTCGAAAGTAATTCCTCTAAGCTCAGCCAACTCAGGAGTAACCGCCAAATTCTGCCCGGAATCCCTCAAATCTCTCGGATCCAAAAACAACCAAGGCATCCTATTGAAACGAACAGCAATCAAAGGCCTTGCGCCAGCTTTTTTCGCATACTCAACCAACTCAGCAACTTCCCTCTTCTCCAAATACTGATTATGATTACTCGTAGACTTGCACTCAATCGCCAAATTAATTCCTTCTTTATTCGCAATAACATCAGGAGCAGGATACTTCATACTCCCACTGCCCGCAACCCTGCAAGCAGTCCACTCCTTAGTAGCCCAGAATAAATGAATCAGCTCCCTTTCAGCATTCGACCCCTTTTGCTTTGAACTCATAATATTGAATTTTGAATTTTGCAGCATAAAAACCTTCGCTTCGCTCAAAGACACTCCTCATGTCGGAAAGCAACGCTTTCCGAGCACTTCAGAAACGCTTGCGTTTCTGATGCAATGGGCTCCGAATTCCAGTCAGTCGCTCTTGTTCGTCTGAAATAACAAAAAAAAGGTCAAAAAAGCAAAATTTTAAATAAAGAAGCACGGATCGTGCTCTTCGAGGTGGTTTAAGATGGCACAACTCTCGAAAAGACTCATACCGCTCGCTGCAATGGAGCAACTCATTAAACAAGCAGGAGCAGAACGCGTTTCAGACAAGGCAAAAGCAGCACTAAAAGAAGTGCTTGAAGAATACGCAAAACAAGTCTCAACAGACGCAGTAAAGTTCGCACTACACGCAGGCAGAAAAACCGTCAAGGCAGGAGACATCAAGTTGGCAGTTAAGAAATAATCACGGCGTAATTCGCATAAAATCATACGCGCTGACAACATTATCAAACGCAGTTCTGGCATCTTCTTCCAGTTCCAAAGTATTCTTGTAGCGAGCGCTGAAATGAGTAAGAATCAATTTCTTAACACCAGACTTTGAAGCGATCTGCGCAGCCTCTAATGCGGTAAGGTGGCCATGCTCAATCGCTTTGTCCTTCAACTTACTAGAATACGTGCTGTCAATAATCAAAATATCAGCATCAGCAGCAAGCTTGTAACAATTGGCATTAACCAAAGTATCAGTCATGAACACAATCTTCTTTCCCTTGATTAATGCAGTAGAGTCATCCGCCAAAACCTTCTTTCCCTTGAACTCAACATCCTCACCGCGCTGCAATTTTCCCAACAATGGACCATCTGGAATACCCAGCTTTTTCACATAATCAACCTTAATCCTTCGCCTGTCTTTTTCAATGAATGAAAAAGCAACACAAGGAACAGCATGCTTCATCGGCAAACTCTCCAAAATAAAATCTTCATCCTCAAAAAATTTTCCCTCATGAACCTCAGTAATCTTGATGTTGAATTTCATCTCAAACTCAATACCGCCAAACAAAGCCTGGAAAGCATGCTTGCTCCCTATAGGACCATAAATCTCAACAGACCTGCTAAGCTCCAAAGAAGCAATAGTCAACAACAAACCAGGCAAACCCAAAATGTGATCACCATGCCAATGAGAAACACAAATCTTAGTAACTTTTGAAAGCGGAATGCCTGCAATCTTCATCTGCCTTTGAGTACCCTCACCACAATCAAACAAAACTCCATCTGACTTGAACTCCAAAAACACCGCACTAGGATTCCGCTCCTTGGTCGGCATCATACACGACGTACCCAAAAAAGTAATCTGCATACGGTTAATTTCCTCCTCGACATTTATAAACCTATGGCAACCTTTTTAAACATATACTCGAGACTATAAGTATGGACGAAATCAAAGCACTACTCACAAAAGGCGTTGTCACGACGGAAAACAGTCAGCAAGCTAGAGAACTAAACGAAAAAAGCAGTTATGGAACGCCCCTATCAGACGGCAGAGTACACCTCTCATTCCTCGAAGCAGTATATCTCGTAGAAAAAGGAAAACTCACAGTCTATGACGGCAAGAAGAAAAAAATAAGTTTTGAAAAACTCGGCGCGAAAGCAGCACGCTTAGAACACGACTTTTGGACACGCTACCCAGTATTCAAAGACTTTAGAAACAGAGGATATGTAATCAAAACAGCACTCAAATTCGGAGCAGACTTCCGCATATACGACAGAGGAGTAAAGCCAGGACAAGACCACGCCAAATGGATAGTCTATCCAGTAAAAGAATCAGCAAAACTAACCTGGCAAGACTTCGCAGCAAAAAACAGAGTAGCCCACAGCACAAAAAAGAAACTACTCATCGCAGTAGTTGATGACGAAGGAGACGTAAGCTATTGGGAAGTCAGATGGCTAAGACCATAAAACTATATAAACCACAACTCCTGCAAAATTCTTATGGAATATAGAGATAAAATACTCTCACTGGCGCAAGCACAACCATTGCTCCCAAACACAGTAGCCAAAGCACTCAGCACGGACAGCATCATGGCAGGAGCCATGCTTTCAGAAATGTGCAGCAAAGGGCTTCTGAAAACATCAGCGCTCAGAGTAGGAGGAAGCCCGCTCTACCTAATACCAGGCAAAGAAGAACAATTACTCAACCACCTCCAAAGCCTCAACGAAAAAGACAGAAGAACAGTCCTGAAACTCCAAGAAGAAAAAATCATCAGAGAACAAGAATCAGACCCATTTACCAGAGTCAGCCTTGCAACAATAAAAGACTTCGCCAAACCATTAACCGTAACGTACGATGGCAAACAAGAAACATTCTGGAAATGGTTCACACTAACAGACAAAGAAGCAGAAGACAACATCAGACAAAAACTAGAGCCAACCAAAATTCAAGAGCAGCCAAAACAAGTACAGCCGGAAAAACCAAAAACACAAGAACCAGTTGAAAAACCAATCCAGGAAAAAATCAAACAACAAGAACCGCGCCCAGTCCAGGAAACACTCGCGCCACCACCAGAACCAACCGGAGACTTCTGGGACAAACTCCACACATTCTTCACCCAAAACGACATCACACTTCTGGATAAAACGGCAATCAAGAAAAAAACAGACTTCGACCTGACATTAGAAGTCCCATCACCAGTAGGAAAACTAACCTACTATTGCAAAGCAAGAAGCAAGAAAAAACTCACAGACGCAGACATCAGCGCAGCATACGTCCAAGGCCAAATCAAAAAATTACCAGTAATACTGCTCACAGACGGAGAACTCACAAAACAAGCACAAGCCATACTTGGACAGCTCAAAGGCATCACGGTCAAAAAGGTCTAAACAATGGGCGTAAATTTCAAAGAAATCATCATAAAACACCCAACCGCGCTCGAAAAATTCTCAGGCAAAATACTCATTGTAGACGGCTACAACATGCTCTACCAATTCCTCAGCAACATAAGAGCACGCGACGGAAGCCTACTCACAGACCACCACGGACACGTCACAAGCCACCTCATAGGACTATTCTCCCGCGTGACAAACCTAATGCAAAAAAACATCAAATTAGCATTTGTCTTTGACGGAGAAGCGCCAAAACTCAAACACAAAGAATTATCAAAAAGAGCCGAGCTAAAGCAAGAAGCCCAAAAAAAGTATGAAGAAGCACTCTCAACAGAAGATACTGCAGGAATGCAGAAATACGCGGCAAGAACATCAAGACTAACCAAAGATATGGTAGCACACGCAAAAGAACTCCTCACTTACCTCGGAATTCCCTACGTCCAAGCACCAAGCGAAGGAGAAGCACAAGCAACATTCATGGTAAAACAAGGACACGGTTGGGCAGTCGCATCACAAGACTACGACAGCCTACTTTACGGAACACCACGCCTCATTCAAAACCTCTCAGTTGAAGGCAGGCGAAAAATACCGGGAAAATTCGCATACACGACAATCGAACCACAGCTCATAGATCTAGAAGAAAACCTCAAAGCGCTGAATCTCACCCAAGACCAACTCATCTGGCTAGCAATGCTAATCGGAACAGACTACGCACCAGGAGGCGTCAAAGGCATCGGCCCCAAAAAAGGACTGGCATTAGTCAAAGAACTCAAAACAGCAGAAGCACTCTTCACACAACAACCACTACCAGACGCCGACTGGAAAGAAGTACTCGAATTATTCAAAAAAATGCCAGTCACAAGCGATTACGAACTAAAATGGACACCAGTCGACCGCAAAAAACTCCACCAATTTCTAGTAGAACAACACGACTTTTCACCAGAACGCATAGAAAAAACACTTAACGCCATCGCGCCAGCCAAACACCAAAAAGGACTAGGAGACTTCTAATGAACCTCCGCGAAGCACTAAAAGGCAAACTTTCTTCGAAAGAAATGCAACTACTCAGAACAAGTTTTGATACCATCGGACAAATCGTCATCATGGAAATCCCACCAGAACTAAAAAAGAAACAAAAAATAATCGGAGACACCATCCTCAAACTATTCAAAAACGTCAAAACAGTCGCAGCAGAAATAGGCGAGCACAAAGGAAAATACCGCACACAAGAACTCAAAATTATTTCCGGAGAAAAAAACTTTGAGACAACACACAAAGAAAGCGGAGTCTCGCTCAAGCTAAATGTCGCGAAATGCTATTATTCGCCCAGACTAGGCTCAGAAAGACTACGCATCGCAAAACAAGTCAAAAAAGGAGAAAAAATACTCGTAGCAGGATCCGGCATCGCACCATACCCCCTAATACTTGCGAAACATTCCCCGGCAAAAGAAATAATAGGCATAGAAGCCAACCCAACAGCGCACAAATACGCACAAGAAAACATCAAACTCAACAAAGTCAAAAACGTCGCCCTAATCAAAGGCGACATCAGAAAAGCCAAACCAGGAAAATATGACAGGATAATCTCAGCCATACCGCACGAAGGAGTAAAACTGGTGCCAGCACTCATGAAGTTCGCAAAAAAAGGAACTATCCTGCACATTTACGACTTCGCATTCGAAGAAAACCTTGCAGAACCAGCGCAAAAACTAAAAAAAGTCAAAATACTACGCGTAATCAAAACACAACAAGTAGGCGTCAGAAGATACAGAGTATGTATTGACGCGAAAGTTACCCAAACATCTTAAGATAATCGTCGCCTTCAAAATCCACTTCAGCAGCAACTTTATGAACGGCCTGCACGAAATCCTGCTCCTTGATCTTTATCCTGTTCTCACGAATCGCGAAATAACCAGCCTCAGTAGCAACTGCCTTGATTTCAGCACCGCTAAAACCATCAAGCATCTTAATCATCTTATCCATGTTCATCCTGCCAATCGTCATTTTTTGCGTGTGAATCTTGAAAATCTCCCTTCGCGCCTCTTCATTTGGCAAAGGCACATGGATCAATCTGTCTAACCTTCCAGGCCTTGTGATGGCAGGGTCAAGAATATCCTTCCTATTAGTACAACCAATAATCTTCACATTATCCAACGGGTCAAACCCATCAATCTCAGCCAAAAGCTGCATAAACGTACGCTGAACTTCACGCTCACCAGACGTTCCAATATCAACCCTGACTGCGGCAATCGCATCAAGCTCATCAATGAAAATAATACTCGGAGCCTTCTCCCTCGCAAGCTGGAACATCTCCTTAACCAACTTCGCGCCCTCACCAATAAACTTCTGCACCAATTCACTTCCAACAACTTCGATAAAAGTGCTCTTAGTAGAAGCAGCAACAGCCTTAGCCAGCAAAGTCTTGCCAGTTCCCGGAGGACCATAAAACAAAATACCCTTCGGAGGCTCAATACCAACCTTCTTGAACAAAGCAGGCTTCAGCAAAGGAAGCTCGATAACTTCCTTAATCTCCCTCTCCTGGTCCTGCAATCCACCAACCTGCTTCCACGAAACAGTAGGCTTCTCAATAATCACAAATTTGTCAGCATCAAACTTTCTCAACTGTTGCATCTTCCTAACAACAGTCAAGTTCTTCTGCTCAGCCAACACCATATCCCCCGCAGCAAGCTTCTCACAGCCCTCATTCACTTCAACCATGAACTCATTACCATTCGGAAGTCTGATCAAAACCTTTTCATCAATAAAATCACGAACTTCACAAGAAATTAGAGGAGTACGCTTAAACTTTTCAAGCTCACGCTCAAGATTCTCAACACTCTCACGCAGAAAACGATTTTCCTCTTCCAAACCAGACACATCGGCCTGGTAGCCATATGTAATACTGTCCTTCGTCGTGCTGTTATCTTTGTCAGCCATTGACACAAAAACACTAATAACTGTATTTAAAACTATCTAATAACTCTTAATTCCTTAGAAGCACGAGTCAATATGGTAGAGCCATTATTAGAGACTAAAATGTCATCCTCAATACGAATTCCAAACTTTCCCTTATGATACGTTCCAGGCTCAATAGTAACGATATTTCCAGCCTGCAAAGTCCACGGACGAGGCTGAACATCATGCACGTCAATCCCCAGAGAATGCCCAACACGATGAATCATCGCCGTTCCAACCTTCTTATGAGCAAACGCATCTATCTGCTCAAACTTAGCACCAGGCACAACTTTTTTGATACACTCCTCCTGCACTTTCAGCAATCTTTCATAAGTTTTCCTGTCCGCAGAAGACGGATTGCCAACAAAAACAGTCCGGGTAATATCAGAACAATAATTCCTGTAAATAATTCCAAAATCAAGCACGACAAAACCAGAAAGCTTAGCAGCAGTAGGAACGTGATGAGGCGTAGCACCATTCTTACCAGATGCAACAATTGATGGAAAGCTAGGCTCAACTCCAAGCAAACACATCCGAGACTTAAAAAAAGCAGCAACATCCAACTCAGTCTTAAATGACTTAAAATTATCACACAATTCCTCAAACAACTTATCAGTCATCCGGCAAGCCTGCGCAGTACGCAAAATTTCCGCTTCAGTCTTCACAACACGCAAGTCCCTGCACTTATCCTCAACACTAGAAAACTCACACTTCCACTCACTCTTAACCTTATTCGCCAAATCAAAAGAAACAGCACTAGGAACAATACCAACAACCTTCCCTGGAAATTCCTTTCTCACATCCTTCAAAAAATCACGACCAACCTGAAAAACATTAACAGAAGCAGTCTTTGAAAAACGCGCAGCCTCAAAACCAGGAACGAACAACAAAGACTCACCAGAAGAAGGCACGGCAAGACAAGCCATCTCAGGCCTCACACCAGCAAAATAAGTCAGATTCGAATCATCATTAAAGAAAAGAGCAACATCAATCTCCTCATCCTTCAAATATTTTTGGAACTCGCGCAATTTCATCTTGTAACTGTGAAACTCTTCACCTGCTCCAGCAGCTTAGCAGGTTTGCCCTTAGCAAAATGCTTCCTAATCGGCTCAACAAGCCTGTCAATATAGTCAGCCACAGCATTCTTCAAATCCATAGGATGAATCTTGCCGGCAACATACGCAGCCTCTAACTCAGCATAAGACCCAAAACTAACATCGCCGCCAAACTTCGCAGGACGCTTAATAGTCACTTCATCAAACTTCTCAAAAATAATATATTTCAAATATTCCAGAATCGGGTTTTCCAATGAAGTTTTTTCAGGGCACCACGCCTTGCCTATTTTCCTCTTAATGTCATCAGAAGAATCATCAACAAAAACAGCGCTGTCAGGATTACTCTTGCTCATCTTCAAAGCAATCGCACGCTCAACAGCATCCTTTGCATCAGACTGAGGCTGCTGCAAACCCATCAACATGTGATGGTGCACGGCAACAGGAGTTTTAAAACCAAGCTTCGGAGCGAGCTCACGCGCCAAAATGTTAACTTTCCTCTGATCCATGCCCAACTGGCAAATATCAATATCAAGCTGGAAAATATCAGCAGCCTGCATTACAGGATAAAAAATCTGAGAAGCACTCAACACGTCACTCTCCTTCCTTCCCATAATCTGAGTACATCTCAAAACGCGCTGCAAAGTACTATGCCTGGCAATCTGCATCACAGTCTTCCAATACTCAGGCTTGTTAACAAAATCAGAACACCAGATAAATTTGACATTATCAACATCCATGCCACAAGCCTTCCAAACCTCAACAAAATAATTCCCAGCAGTCTGAATCTTGTCCAAATCACCGCCAAACTTGTTATTCGCCCACGCGTGCCAGTCAGCAACCCACATGATAAACTTGCAGCCAGACTTCAACATCTTGTTCACATTAACAGAACGCATGATTCCCTGAGCGATATGCATCCTTCCAGAAGGCTCAAACCCATCATAAGCAACAGGATGCGCTTTTTCGTTCAGAAGCTTCACCAAGTCAGCTTCAGTGATGATCTCCTCGCCAACCTCTTTAATGAGGGCTAACCGTTCCTCAACTTTCATGCCCACAACACCCATTCTTTAATCTTATAAATCTTTGCCAAAACAACACAGAAACCTATCGACGAACGAAGTTCGTCGGAGGTCTCGAACAGCTACGCTGTTCGAAACCTTTAAATACAATCTCACTCTCAGAAGTGTTATCATTGAAGAAAGGTGATAAGCAATGGACGATCAAAAAAAGTTCTCAAAACAAATAATCGGAAAGACAGTAGTCAGCAAGAGCGGAAAACGCTTCGGAGAAGTAGGAGACGTAGTCTTTGAAGTCAAAACAGGAGAACTAATCCACGTTGTTCTGAAGAACCCAACCCAGTACACAGAAAAACTGGAGCTTGAGAAAGGCAAATCAGGAGAATTACTAATACCATACAGCGCAGTCATAGCAACAGGAGACTTCCTAGTTGTATCTGAAGAAGATATAGTATAATTCTTTGCCACAACAATCTTTTTATAGCTATATACTAGCCAAAACGCTATGGGGGATCAATCATCAGTTATCTGGACAGAGAAATACCGCCCTAAAACATTCGATGACCTGAAAGGACAGGAAGAAATCATCAGCAAACTACGGGCGTTCGTCAAACAGAAAAACTTGCCACACCTGATGTTCACAGGACCAGCAGGAGTAGGCAAAAGCACCCTTGCTTTAGTCATAGCACGCACATTCTTTGGAGAGAATTACAGAGAAAACTTCCTCGAAATGAACGCATCAGACGAAAGAGGAATAGACGTCGTACGAGTAAAAGTCAAAGACTTCGCAAGAACAAAAGCAATAGGCGACGTGCCATTCAAAATAATATTTCTGGATGAATGCGACGCGCTCACAAAAGAAGCACAACAAGCACTACGCCGAACAATGGAAAACCACACCAGCACATGCCGTTTTATTTTAGCAGCGAATTATAGCAGCAAAATCATAGACCCAATACAAAGCAGGTGCGCAGTCTTCAGATTCAAACAACTAGCAAAAGAACACGCCATAGCACACATCAACCACATAATAAAATCAGAAAACCTCACAATGACAGACACAGCAAAAGACGCACTAGTAAAAGTAGCAGAAGGAGACCTGAGACGAGTAACAAACATACTACAAAGCTGCGCAGCAGTAGCGAAAGACATCACACCAGAAACAGTCTACTCACTAGCATCATTTGCAGAACCAACAGAAGTCAAAGAAGTCCTTATCGCAGCACTCAAAGGAGAATTCATCAAAGCCAGAGAAAAACTACTCGACATAATGCTAAAGTACGGCCTATCAGGACTAGACACCATCAAGCAAATACAAAGCGAAATCTGGAACCTGGAAATCGACGGAAGAAAAAAAGTTGCGCTGATAGACAAATGCGGAGAAATCGAATTCAGACTAGTAGAAGGCTCAGATGAATTTGTTCAACTAGAAGCATTACTCGCCCAGTTTGTTCTCGCGGGCGCGTAAAAACTCAAAAACGTATTTGATAATATCATAATCAGGCGGATTGAATTTCAAATTCAAAGCCTCCTCTTCTGTAACCATTTTCATTCCCTGGCCTTCTTTCTGATTGAATGAATTCAGTGCAGGAAGTGGCGATGTGAATGCATATACGGTAAAAGTAACTCCAGGCAATCGGTGATTAGATTTCTTAATAAAAATAAAATCCTTCAAGTCATACGATAGCTCTTCCTTTGTCTCACGCACCACTGCCTCTTCAGGAGTCTCTCCAGCTTTAATCCCGCCGCCAAAGAAACCCCATTCTTCGCCGAATTTACTCATATCCTGCCTATCCTGTACCAGAATTTTATCACCTTTAAAGAAAAAGATTAAAGCAACATCACGATGCATTACTCTTCGCCCGTAGCCTTCACAACAACAGTATCCTGAATGTTCTGCGCGTAATCATAAATCGCCTCAACACTCACCAACTGCTCAAAGTCAGACCTAGACGAAATAGACTGAGCACAAGAAACAATCTTGCTGCCACCATACAAAGTCACAAAGCCCTCAGCACCATTACTAGTCGTTTCTAAACCAGTGCATTGCAAGCCAGGCAAATCAGTCTTTACAATAACGTAAACCCTGTTCTCAAACTTGCGCTGCGACAAATCACAAACAGAATTACGCTCAAACACATCACCACTACCAGAATTCTTAATTTCAAACGTTAAACCAATCTTGTCCTTAGCACGAGTGTTCTCCTTGAAATCAGCAATCTGCACAGGAGCGCCACTATTATACAAAGGCTTATTCTCATTCAACTCACAAATACCACCAGCACGCGGCGTCAATAAATTCTCACGAACGCACAACTTGCTCACAGCCTTTGTCCTATACAAATAACAAACATCAGCCCTAATAGTAAACTGAGCAGTAGCTCCTGCAATCAAACTATTATGATTCAAACCAGTGAACTCAACAAAAACCTGAGGACCAGGCAAAACATTACCCTGAGGATCCTTACGAGTCTCAATCACGTCATCAGGAGCATTCAACACCAAACCATCATCAGACTTAGAAAACTCAGGAGGGTTAATTCCTGAAATCTTGACCTTCACATTCTGAGCAGGAACCAAAGTCTCGCCCTTATTCTCAAGCTTCACAATAACGTCAAAAGGATCATTACCACCATCAAAAACTTCCTTCCTAAAATCCTGAAAACTAAGCAACAAACCCTGAGTGCCGCCAACAAAAGGACTCTCGATAGAAACACTCTTCTTAGCACCAGGCTTGCACGCTATTACCAACAAGAGCAACATCAAAACAACTAGCAATCTCCTCATTTTTACACTTCACACTCTTTTTTGTTATTAAACCTTACGAAATAGGACGAATCTCAATCGGCCTGGCAATACTCTGACGATAACCATATCTCAAAATGACATTCAAAGGAGTTACGTACGGACTCTGCTCGCGCATGCCCATAAACTCACAGAACAATGTAGCTTGACCATTAGTCAAACGAATATGACCGTCCATCTGATCAACAGGCTTGCAAGTTTCCCTAATGCTCACATCAGCCACGCTAACCTCGGCAACCTGAATGAAATCAATCTCGTCAAAACCCAAACCAGGATTATAAGGACTGCAGCTATCCATGTACTGAGGACCAAAGCGGAACACGTCACCGCCGCCAACATTCGAAATACGGATTGTAAACCTAGTCTTTCCAGGAGAAGCATCAACACCAACAGTTGACACTGCAATCGGAGCGCCCTGACTGCCAGGAGAAACCATTGTCGGTATGCAAACTTTTTGAACACTCACAGGACCATACGGATTCGGATCAATACACACTTGAGCACTGGCTACAGTCTCATAATTATAACATGCAGTAGCGAGAATAGTCGGAGTATACTTGTCAATCCTCTTGCCAGTCAAAGACTGGATAGTAGCCCTAAAGTTAACAGTATCAATCCCGCCCTGAGGCATAAAAGGACCACGACCCTCCATCACAGGAATCTGCTCACCATACGTGTTAATGCCAGTAATAATTGTATTATCAAAACCAGACAAATAAACCCTATCATAAGGAGCACCAACAGTGCTAGTTCCCCTGTTCTCAACCTGAATCATTGCATTAAAAGGCTCTCTGTCAAACAATCTCGGAGGAGGCAAATTAGGAACAAAAGTAAGCATCAAACCCTGAGAACCAGACCTGAAATCAACAGGCTGCGCCTCCTTAGCCTTTCTGCCACCAGCACACGCGACCAGCAATACAAGAAGGAACACAACGATAACGCTCTTTTTCATAAACGTCATTCCAATCACTTCCTTATAAATACTTTTTGGTAACTACCTGCTACACGGCTGCTGCTGCGGAAGCTGCGAGACCCTCACAGGGAACACAGCAGTATTCACATAACCATACCTAAGCTCAACAGTCAAAACAGTGCTAAACGTGCCAGCAGACATATCATAAATCATATTCGGATCAGAGCACACAAACGTAGTCTCAACACCAGCCTCAATAGGCACAATACTCCTATCAGTATCCTTCTCTACAGGCGCGCACTTCAAAGATTGCTCTTGCAGTTCAACATACACATCAGCAAATGGCATCAATTTCTCACGACCCATCTCCTTGCCACTACTGCACGCCAATTCAACATCACTTTCCCTCACAACACTTCCATAACCCAAGTTTTGCACAAACACGGCAAAACTCGGCCTAACTTTTCCATCAGGAGTAGGAACCATAACAGTCTCCACACGCGTAATCGCAATAGGAGCGCCCTGCCCTCCAGCCAAAACAACAGGCCCAGACTTACACGGCTTGTTCTTACTAAAACCACGAATATCAGGATCAACACAAACCGGAACGCTCGCCCACGTCCTATAAGGATAACAAGCCTGGAAAATCAAAGCAGAAGAATACGACTCCAACTTTTTCGGCAAGTCCAAACTCTCAAACTTCAGCCTAGTGCTGGCAGTAAAGCCACCAACAGGATTATACTGGCTCTTGCCAACAATCGAAAAATTACTCTGCCTCACGCCAAGAGGCTTGAAAAACTGGTCTTCAACAATCCAAGTATAATGCCCGTCCTCAATATTCCAAGCGCCAGTATTGCGCAATTCAACAAAAGCCTCACCCTGGCCACACATGAACAAACTACTAGTCGACGCAGGATTAAAACCAATTTCCAAAGAAGAAGTTCCAACCCTTACAGAAGCAGGAATATCAGGAACTTTCGCACGAGGCTGAGTCAACTGGCAAGCGACTAGCAGTAGCAATAAAAAAACAAGCTTTCTCACTTCTTAACCTCTTGCTTCACAGTCACACTCGCCTCTTTCTTAATCCTGTAAGTGTAAAAAATTTCAGACTTAAAACTTCTGATAGACATAGGAGCGCCACCTAAAACAATAGCAATACCTTGAGGATCAATGTCAGTATGCACACGCAAAGTCTTAGGCAATGTCACAGGCTTCTGGACAAAAAACTTCTTCAAAATTTCTCCTTCCAAAACACACTCGTGCTCTTTCATAGAGTTAGGCGAACACTTGACAGCAACGCCATCAACATCCTTAATCACCAAACCAGGAGGCGCAGTAATCACGATCTTCGAAACCTCCAACAACTCGCCCTCAATCCAATTCCTATCAAGAGTAATTCCGAGAGTCGGGCCAAACGAATCATCAGCAGAATTAGGAGTTGTCAAAGGAATTGGCTGCTGAGCAACACCCATACCAACCTTCAAAGGACCTCCTGTAAAGATTGCGACAGGATTCTTATCAGTAATCTCAAACTGGTCAAGAGGATTTGAATTATCCTCAGAATGCTGACGCTTATATGCCCTAATACGGTCCTGCTCCATAAAATAAACCTTCAAAAACGAATTTGTTACGAAAGTAAAAGAAGTATCCAAAACAATACGCTGAGGACCCATCTTGCTAGCAGCAGAAATAATGCAATCAATATCCTGACTCTCATACTCCTCAACAACAAATTTAGACCGCGGCCTAATCGTGCCAAGCTCTAAAGGAACAGACTCCTCATAACACGTCACAGAAACATTCAACTGCTCATCTGTCTTGAAAGACGTAGCACGCAAGCGCGCAAACACGTCAATCTGGCCTTCAGGAGAAACAAACTTTGAAGTCACTCCGACATTCTCCAAAAACACACCTAGAGGTTTCTTACTCTCAGCCTCAACACCCTCCTCATACTCACCAATACCCATCAAATAATTACTCTTAACACCCTTGACAACCTCTTGTCCAGCACGGCCCAGCAAACCAAACATGCTATACCAAGCATCAATCTGAGAATCAGTCGCATCACGGAACGGACTGCCAGGAGGCGCGTATATTGATGGCACTACAAATAAAGAAGTGAAGAACAATACGTTAATCACAACAGCAGCCCATTTCAACCCGCCCTTTCTCGTCAACACCCACATGAAATAACCAAACATCACAACAGTCGTGATGATGTGAGGGTAAGCATTACCAAGCTCCATCTGTGCCCAAGCAGACATCCAAAAAATCAAGACGCCACCACCCAAATAAGCGCCGACTTCCAAAAGCCGGCTAATAGATGTGCGTGCAACATCAAAAGTCAACAGCATAATAGCCAAGACAAAAGAGACAGCTATCGAATTATTAGTCGGAGTGGACATATTCAGCCTGTCCAAAAGCCAAATAAGAATCGGCAACAAGAAAACAATAAAACTCTTCCTAGGCTCCTTGAAAATCAAGCTGATCAACAAGGCCGCGATGACAGAAAACATCACCCAATTCGCAAGCTTGCCAAAACCATACATTCTCAGCAGCAACCACAAGAAAATGCCGACAACGAACATAACAGTCGGTCCAACAGCAGCACCACCAAGCTTTGCAAAAGCACCACCAACTGCTCCAATAGCTCCACCAAACTTCTTAACAAGCTCTTTTGCATATTTTAATCTAGGCCGCAATGATTTTTTTTCATTCTTCAAAGCCGAGATCCTATTCTTAAGTGGAACAATTTCTGCCGCGGCTTCTGGATTAACCAATGCTTCTGCGATAGCCAAAGCAATGGCCTTGTAAGCAGCCCTGATTTCAGAATCAATCTGACTGAGCCTCTCCTTAATCTTCCTAACTTCCTCTTCAGCTTCTTTCTTGGCGTGTTCAAGCCTTTCTTTTTCCTCTTCCTCAAACTCTTCTTTCAGCCTCTTCTCTGCCTCAATTCTTTCTTCATGAGCTCTTTCTTCCTCCCTGCTTGGACCAGCAGGTTGTGCAGGAGCTGATGGTTGCGGCTGTGCAGGCCTGGCAGCACCATTAGAATAGAATGCAGGTTTAGCAGTTCCATTGACAGAAGGAGTTGAAACCCTCGGAGGAGCCGCAGGAGGGGCAACAGGAGGAGCGCCTTGTGGCATGGCCTACTCCGCTCGAATTTCAAGCCTGACAACATCAAGCTCGGCCAGCGGCTGAATCTCAATATAGTTATTGCCCTCGCGAATAATAGAACTAATATCACGAGCAAATTTCGGTTCACGCTGGTCAATCACGTCAAGCTTACCATTAATGTTAGTCTTAGCACGCTTCACCCTACCATCATCAACAAACTCAATATCAAGAATGATGCGCGCTTTCTTATCAAGCACAGAATTGTACAAGCTCGGCTTCACATCAAAAAAGTCAACCCACGCGCGCACAGGCTTGATAACAGTCCTCGTGCGCACCTGCTCAATACGATAACTACCCTTAACAATCCTGAAAATCAAAGTGTTCTTGCCATCACGCAAGTCCTCAAGATACAACTCTTGCCTGTTCAAACTCTCACAAGCAGGAACAGAACTCGAAATAAGCTTTCCATTAAGCTCGATAACCATAGTACCAACACTCTTCTGCTCGCAAATTGGGTAAAAGTCAAGATAACCAGACTCAAAATTACTCATCTCAACAGAAGAAATACTGAACGTGTTAGTTGATTTTTGTTTTTCAAGATCAGTAATGTCGCCAATAACCTTGATATCAGCAAAAGAATATTTCCTTTTAGACAAAAATCCGCCCTTCACTGAAAATTCCAAAGTATTAGATTCACGCAACAAACTCTTGGACAAAGCAACAGGAGGAGGATTCTGCAACGGCACAGGAGATTCAAAAATCAACGCGCCATTCAACATAATAACCAAAGTGCCCCTGCGCTCAGGCGCCTGAAAGCTCAACACAACATTCTCAGTGTTCTCCAAATCGGGAATGCTGAAAGAGAAAATTCTTTTCGCCTCACTGAACCAGCCCTTCTTAATCATGAAAGGATTTTCCTTGGCCAAAATCTGAGCGTTCCTGGTTTCGACCAAATAAATATTCGGCAAAGGATGGTCAAACTGGTTGCGAGAAACAAACTGAAGCCTGCCAACAGGCGATTGCAACAAAACTTCCTCAGGCCCGCCATCCCCAGTAACGTTTCCATCACCAAGCAAAGCCTCACGCTCACTAGGAGGCAAGAATAGAATATAAAAAATGAATATGAGAGTCATGATGCCAATCAAAGCAGCAGCTGGGCTTCCACTCTGAAGTTTTTGACCACGCCTATTCATGAAATCACCTTTTTTTCCTGAACGATAAACCATCCTGGAGACTATATAAACATTTCTACAATCAAAGCAGCACAATTTAGCGCAACATTTATATACTATTTACTATTGAAAAGGAGTAAATTATGGGGGAGTTCATATGAATAGAATACTTAAACTGTTAATCGCAACGTTATTCGTTCTACCAATAGTATCAGCTTCACACAACAGCTATGAAAGCTACGGAAACTACGACTATTCATCCCACAAAGACTTCGAATATGTGAATTACCACGAAACAGAAGACGTGTATCGAAATTCTAACCGTGACTCATGCGGCTATTACGATTACGACTATTACGGCTCAACATGCAACAATTACGGCGACAGCTACTCATTCCACAGAAGCAGAGACTTTGAATTCGGAAGATACAGCGAAGACATCTACGCATCAGGAAACTCAAACAGCGGCTACTCAAACTACGGGTATGATACATACCACTACCCGTCAAGCGGCTACTACCCAACATACAGCTATGACTACGACACAGACTACGAGGGCGGAAGGTACAGCGCAGGAATAGGAATGGGAATGTACGGCTATCTTCCATACGACTACTAATGAAATACGCACTCATTTTTTTAATACTAATCAGCACAGCAACAGCAACACACGACTTCTACTTTTACAACAACGAGAATGACTTGCACTATAATGTTGCAGGTGCTTTATACGACCCATTTGACGGGCATGACGTAGAAGACGTAGTAGATTTTGACGATTACGAATGCATATCCCTAGAAGATCACAATTACTACGCAAATCTAGACCCATACGACGGAATGGACCCTTACACTTCGAAAAACATTGGAAGCAGATTTGACGACCTACGCTACGAAGACCAGATCACAATCATCAACGAAAACCCAAGCGACAAATGGGATTCAAATGACGTTAATGACGAAGGCGACATGGAATGCTGGACACTAAAAGACTACAACAGTTATGCAGATGACAGCCAAAGCGACGAATGGGATGAAGTGTACTTCCACGACTTTGACGATTTAGAA
Source organism: uncultured Methanosarcinales archaeon (assembly GCA_964617195.1). Classification (GTDB taxonomy): domain Archaea; phylum Nanobdellota; class Nanobdellia; order Woesearchaeales; family ARS49; genus CABMGU01. The sequence continues at coordinate 188,829 of CAZTVK010000019.1, forward strand.
ACAGTAAATGAAATCGGAATCCGCAGATACGGATTCATAGAACCAGACGACCTAGCAACGTTTGACTTGCAGTACACCGCGCCTCACTACGACGACTACGATTATTATTACAGATAAACCTTTTAAACAGACTTCTTTCCATTCTTACTTATGAAGATACTCAAGAAAGACATACGACATGGAGAAATCAAATTGTTAGTTGAAACACCAGAAGACGTCTGGTACGTCTCACAACTACTTGACCCTGGAGACACCATCAAAGGCAAAACGCCAAGAAAAGTAAAAGTAAGCGAAGAAGCAGACGCAACAAAAAGAATGGTCTTAATCGCACTAACAGTAGAAAAAGCAGATTTCTCAAAAACAACAAACGCACTGCGAGCAAGCGGCAAAATAATCGAAGCACCAGAAGACATCCCTCACGGAACCTACCACACATTCGCCATAGAACCAGGAAGCACAATCACCATAACAAAAGAACACTGGTACGGCTACCAGCTAGACAGACTAACAGAAGCAACAGAAACAAAAATACCAAACATCATAATCTGCGTCTTCGACAGAGAAGAAGCATTCTTTGCGCGAATAAAAAGACCAATGCCGGAAATAATCGCGCACGTCGAAGGAGACGTTGAAAAGAAAAGAACAGGAATAAAAGTCAAAACAAGCTTTTACGAAGAAATAATAAAATTACTAGAACAATACAACCAAAGATACAAACTTGATTACATAATTTTAGCATCACCCGCATTCTGGAAAGAAGATTTGCTAAAAGTCCTCAAAAATGACGAGCTAAAGAAAAAAATCATACAAGCAACATGCAGCTCAGTCGATGAAGGCGCCATTGCAGAAGTCATGCGGCGCGATGAAGTACAAACAGCACTAAAACAAGAACGCACATCACGCGAGTTAGTGCTTGTAGAAAAAGTCCTTGGCGAAATCGCGAAAAAAGGAGCAGTAGTTTATGGCGTTGCGAAAACAGAAGAAGCATCAGCATCAGGAGCAGTCGACACTTTACTCATCACTGACGGACTCATACAAAAACTAAGACAAGAAAATAACTTTCAACGAGTAGACAGCATAATGCGAAGCGTAGACAAACAAAAAGGAACAGTTGTAATCATCTCAAGCGAACATTCAGGCGGCAAAAAAATAGACGGAATAGGCGGAATAGCTGCTTTATTACGATATAAACTATCATACGAATAGTAACCATAGCTTCTCAACGATATTTTTTCATCCTCTAAATGCTTAAATATCTCCCAGCTCTTGAAATGTATGACTTCAGAGTGGCAAACCCCCTGCTGAAGTACGATTTTGAAGGTAAAACACCTAGGACCACTAGAAAAGTACGACCAAAAAGTTTTAATACCGAATTGTTTTACCTCAGGTGAATAACAAAAACGTGTTACGGAAAAACCGGAGTGAAAATTCCGTTTTCCGTGCAAAAAGGGGGGAGGGTGTAAATGATTGTTAAAGAAGAGTTTTTAAGCAAACTCAGGCGTTACTTTGTCCTGAACTTATATGAAGTCAAAATCTGGACTGCACTATTATCGCGAGGAGTTGCGACAGCAGGCGAACTATCTGACATCGCAAACGTGCCAAGAAGCAGAAGCTATGACGTTCTAGAAAGCCTGGAAAAGAAAGGTTTCGTAATAATGAAGCTCGGCAAGCCAATCAAATACATCGCAGTATCACCAACAGAAGTACTTGAACGCGTCAAGAAAAACTTGTCAGAAGAAGCAATAGAAAGAGTCAAGCGCCTAGAAGATCTGAAGAAAACAGACGTCCTCGGCGAATTGAACACACTGCACACGCAAGGCATCGAACTAGTCGAGCCATCAGAACTATCCGGCTCACTGCGCGGACGCCACAACTTGTACTCACACCTTGAACTTGGCATCAGGAACGCGCAAAAAAGCGTCACCATAATGACAACGTCACAAGGACTGATGAGAAAAGTCGAAGGCCTGAAACCAGTCTTTGAAAAACTCAGAAAGAAAGGAGTCAAAATAAGAATAGCAGCTCCACTGACAAAAGAAACCAAAGACGCAGTACAAGACATCCAAGACGTTGCAGAAGTCAAACACACAGACAGCAAAGCAAGATTCTGCATAGTCGACGGCAAAGACCTCGTATTCATGATAATGGACGACCAAGAAGTTCACCCAACATACGACGTTGGAATCTGGGTCAACACGCCATTCTTTGCCAGCGCACTAGAAGGAATGTTCAACACTGCATGGAAGGGAATGAAGGACCCATCCTTTAAGTGATTTATTTTTTCTTTCACTTCTTTTTATGGACATCAAAAAGCTCGCACAAAGCCTGCACCAGTACGAGCGGAGAGTACTCCCAGAGCTCGCACAACATCCCTACTTAGAAGACCTAGCAGCAGCCTCAGGACTAAAAGAAGTAGAAGTGATGCGCGCTTTGCAATGGCTTGAAAACAAAAAAGCAGTAATCATAAGCACACAACCCCGCGAATCAATATCACTCGACAAAAACGGGCAAGAATACCTAAAAACAGGACTGCCAGAACGAAGATTTCTAACCGCGCTACAAGAAAAAGAACTACCACTCAGCAAACTCGCAGAAAAAACAAAACTAGCCAGCGAAGAAGTCAACATCTGCCTAGGAATGCTAAGACAAAAAGGCGCAATACTAATGCTGAAAGACAAAGAACTCAAAGTCAAAATAACAGAACAAGGAAAAAAAATTCTCAGCTCAGAATTTCCGGAAGAAAAATTCCTAAAAAAACAATTCCCAATACAGCCAACACAACTCAGCGCGGAAGACAAACTCGCCTTTGAACAGCTCAAAAGAAGAAAACAAATCATCAAAGTAGACATCCACCGCATAAAAAAAGCAGAACTAACAGACATAGGCAAAAAACTCGTAGCGCTAGGAATAAGAGACGAAAACATAGTAGACACGATAACACCACAAGTCCTAAGAACAGGAGAATGGAAAAACAAAACACTCAGACGCTATGACGTAACAATCAACGTGCCTAAGGTTTCCGGAGGAAAAAAACAACCATACAAAGCATTCCTTGACTGGGTAAGAACAAAATTCATTTCATTAGGCTTCAACGAAATGGACGGGCCACTAGTAGAAACAGACTTCTGGAACATGGACGCATTATACATGCCACAATTCCACAGCGCACGAGACATCCATGATGCATACTACATCGCAGAGCCGAAATACGGAAAACTAGACGAGAAATTAGTCAAAAAAGTGCAAGCAGCGCACGAGAACGGAATACAAGGAAGCACAGGATGGCGCTACCAATTCGACGCGCAAAAAACACACAGGCACATACTCAGAACACAAGGCACAGCATGCTCGGCAAGAATGCTCGCATCACCAAACCTCAAAATACCAGGAAAATACTTCGGCATAACACGCGTCTTCAGACACGACGTAATAGACGCCACACACCTACCAGACTTCAACCAAACAGAAGGAATCATAGTAGAAGAAGGACTGACATTCAGACACCTTGTAGGACTACTCAAAATGTTCGCAAAAGAATTCGCAGACGCGGAAGAAATCAGAATAGTCCCAGGATATTTCCCATTCACAGAGCCAAGTGCGGAATTATACGCAAAACACCCGCAACTAGGCTGGATAGAACTAGGCGGAGCAGGAATCTTCAGACCAGAAGTAGTAACTCCATTACTAGGCAAAAACGTCAGCGTGCTAGCCTGGGGACTAGGCATAGACAGAATAGGAATGTTCAAACTAGGACTAAAAGACATCAGACACCTATTCAGCCAAGACCTAGAATTCCTACGCAACACACCGGTGATATAAAATGCCAACAATCACATTCTCACCAGAAGACCTCAACAAACTAACAGGCCAAAAACTCGACGAGAAAAAACTAGTTTACCTATTAGACTGCGCAAAAGCAGAACTCGAATCAGCGCTAACAAACGAACTATCCGTCAAGTACAACGACACAAACCTGCCCTATTTGTGGAGCGTTGAAGGACTGGCCCGATTATTCAGAGGAATATTAGGAAAACAAAAAGGTATTCCTTCGCTTAAAACAGAAAAACCAAAAGACAAAGTCGTATACGACAAAAGACTAAATAAAATAAGACCATACATCGCATGCTTCAAAGCTCACGGCAAAAAAATCGATGACTACCTGCTAAAACAACTCATCCAAATGCAGGAAAAACTAGCAGAAAACTTCGGAAGAAAAAGACAAAAAATCTCAATTGGTATTTATCCGCTAAAATCAATAACGTTTCCTGTTTATTGCAAAGCGGCATCGCCAGATGAGAAGTTCACACCACTCGACTTCCACCAATCAATGAGCCTAAGACAAGTCCTTGAAAAACACCCAAAAGGAAAAGAATACGGACACCTGATAAAAAACGAAAGCGTATATCCTGTATTTACAGATTCAAAAAAAGAAATATTGTCATTAATTCCAATCATCAACAGCGAACAAACAGGAAAACTACAATCAGGAGATGACAGCCTATTCTTTGACACAACAGGAACAGACGAAGAATCAGTCAATCTAGTAGCAAACATATTCGCCTATGCGTTATCAGAAAGAGGATTCAAAATAGAACCAGTCACCATTGAATATTCAGGCAAAAGAACAATTACTCCAACACTCGCCACCAAAAAAGTCAAGCTAAACGAAACAGAAATCGAAAAACTACTCGGAATCAAACTCTCTTCAGCCGAAATAAAAAAATCACTCGAACAAATGGGCTACTCGTACAACAAAGGAATCGTAACAATTCCAAGCTACCGCAACGACATCATGCATTCTGTTGATGTTATTGAAGACATCGCAATAGCATACGGCTACGACAAACTAACACCACTCCCACTAACATCCTATACTATCGGAGGAACATTCCCAATACAACAAAAAATAGACACGCAAAGAACACTCTGGACAGGCTTTGGCTACCAAGAAACCATGAGCCCAACACTATCCAACAAAGAACTTCTTTATGTCAAGACAAAAGTACCTGATTTTGGAACAGTAGAAATAGAGAACTTCATCTCGCAAACTTACAGCTGCATCCGCACATGGATATTGCCACAACTGCTGGAAATTTTGTCAAAGAATACACACGTCGACTATCCGCAAAAAATCTTTGAAAATGGATTAATCTCACTCAGAAGCAAAGAAGTAAACGATGAACACCACATTGCCGCCGCAACCGCACACTCAACAGCAACATTCACAGAAATACGTCAAGCAGCCGAAGCAACACTACGCAACGCGAACATCAACTACACAATAGAAGAATACGACTTCCCCTGCTTCATACCAGGAAGAGCAGCAAAAATAATGGTCAACAAAAAACAAGTCGGCTTCCTCGGAGAAATACACCCAGCAGTACTTGAAAGATTCGGGCTCAATGTTCCGGTTGCCGCGTGCGAGATTAATTTAAGCGCACTTTTCTAAATAGCCACGAAGAAAGTTCCCACAACAATCATCAGAATTGCAGTCGCTTTAATCGCAAATGTTCTTCTCGTAAATACTTCCTTCAAAATATTTGGCTTAAATGTGCTCAATAACAGAGTCAAGATAAGAACGTAAAGTGGCTGCACAGAACCCATAGCGCTTACCAAAGAAACATTTGTCAGCGCAACTGCGGCAGCCCAGAGCAGCCAAGCACAATATGTTGCATATTCAGAAAACACAATAAAATGCAAACTCTTCAACGTTTGATAAACATTCGTCCGTGAACGCTTTGAGAAAATAAACAAAGCGAGCAATGAAACACCGAGCATTTCAAGTCCGATAACGTTCCAGATAGAAAGATCAAACAATAGGTATTTTGCAATGATACTCACTAGTCCACTTAGCACACACATCAAAATAATGGCCCAAAATCCCCTGCGCATGATCGGAATGCGCGTAAAACGTTCCATGCCTATAACCACTGCGCCACTAGCCGCCACAACAATTGCAACGTATTTCCACCACGGCAAATATTCCTTCAGGATAACTGCAGCGAAAAGGGCAACGAAGACAGGAGTCGCGTACCAAATAGAAATCACGCGCGACACCTCTTCAAATGAAAGCACGTGAAAATAAACGACATAGCTGATGGCTATTAACACACCCGATAACATGCCGAGCCCAATCTGCATCGATGCAACGTTATCCCACGAAGAAAAAAACGTGATGAGCACTCCGCCGGGCAGCGCAACAAAACCAATGACTAAGAGTAAACTGCGGTAATCGCGAATTCTTTTTTCAAGCAAAAACTTGTCAAGAACATTAATCGCGGCAAGTAATGCCGGATACAAAAGCGCGTAAACGATCCAAGATATTGCCATTCGGCAACAAAGCCATGCAGCGTATTTAAGCCTTCTTTTCAGCTGGAGCGGCTTTCTTAACAACAGGCTTCTTCGCAACAGGAGCAGGTTTGGCTGGCGCGGCAGCTTTTGCTTTCTGCGCAGGAGCCTTGGCTTTTGACTTACGCTCAACAATCACAACATCAAGCTCTTTGAAAGCAGAAACAACTTTATCGTGAGACGCGTTTTTATCAATCTTCAACGTCTGCTGCAAAGGCTCCAAATGAGCCACGTTGCACTTTCTTCGCCTTGTCTGGCCGTCAATCAAAACAGTACTCTTGTTAAGAACGTCAACAACAACACACTTCAAACCAGCATCACGGCCGGCGATTTTCACACAAACTCTTCCGACTTCAACCATTTTCGTTTCCTCCGCAGGACGTTACCGCAACCCTGCACGAAAAATTAAACTCTCGCACGCGCAATAATAACACGCCGCGTGCACGCGCTACAAAACATGCCACCAAACGGACGACTAGGCCTTCTAGCACTCCTGGGCAAAGCACGAACTTGAGTCTTCGTACCACGAGCAACACCAGGCAAGATTGCCTCACACTTAGCGCACTGCGCAGGAGCATTCCTACGCCTACGATAATGCATTTCAGTACTACCGCCTGGCACCTTAACGAATACCCGACGGAATGTCCTTGAACGATATCTACCTCGTGGCATAACATTCGAGGAATAGGAACCCTTTAAAAAGCTTTCGTCGACAGCCTTCTGAGTTCAGCAGTAGTCAGAACACGCCATTTACCCGGCTTTAAATTGCCCAATTCAATAGAACCAATACGAGTCCTCACAAGTTTTTCAACAGTACGGCCAAGCTTTTCAAACAAAAGCCTCACAATATGCTTCCTGCCCTCATGAATCCTCACCACAACTTCCTTGCCAGCAACATCCAAACCCAACAATCTCACTTTCCTATCATCAATCACGACACCCCTCTCCAATCTGTCCATCGCTTCATCTGACAACGGCCTATCAAGAACAGCAAAATACTCCTTCAAAACCTCAAATTTAGGATGCGTCAACCTATTAGCAAAATCACCATCATTAGTCAATAACAGCAAACCCTCAGTATGCTTGTCCAGCCTGCCAACAGGAAAAACTCGTTCAGGAACCCTCACCAAATCCATAACAGTCTTCATCCCATGATGCTCGCTGACAGTCGTTACGAACCACTTCGGCTTGTTCAACATGATGTAAACTTTCTTCTCAACAGAAACAGGCCTGCCATTAACAACAATTTTATCCTTTTCAGGATCAGCCTTCTGACCAATAACTGCAACCTTGCCATTAACCCGAACACGACCATTCACAATAAAATTCTCAGCCTTACGCCTGCTAGCAATACCAGCCTGCGCGAGAATCTTTTGAATACGCTGCTCCATACTTCCCCCGTCGCAGAAAGTCTTTTAAATACTTATCGAGAGCAATTAACCATGATTGACATAGTTTTCCCGAACAAAAACGAAGAAGAATTCATAGAAATGGCAAAACGCCTCGGCATAGGCGGACTAATCCTCACATACAAAAACAAAACAGAGTTCTACCAAAAAAAAGCAGACATCCCAATAATCAATGCACTGCATGTTGAACCGAAAAACGTCAGCAAAGCAAAACAACTAAACGCGCCAAGCATCTGCAACGCAAGCAGAGAAGCAATAGAACGAGGAGCAAATGTCGTCTTCGGATTCGAATTGCTAGAAGAAAAAGAGCACACGCACTACAGAAGATCAGGACTAAACCAAGTATTATGCAAGCTGGCAACAGACAAAAAAACGGCAATAGGATTCCCGTTCTCAACAATACTGAACAGCACAGGACAAAAAAGAGCACAATTGCTAGGCAGAATAATGCAAAACATCACCTTCTGCCAAAAATACAAAACACCAATGAAAATAGCAAGCTTTGCAACACAACCATACGAACTGAGAGCACCAGCCGATTTAGCAGCATTCTTCGCACAACTAGGCATGCAAAATCCCTATAGCGCGCTTAAATAGCGCCAAGAGGAAAGTATTTAAACCAATGTTGGTTTTTCCCCTATATAAAAAGAGGGGGATAATGCGGTCGTACACATACATCATAATACTACTACTCAGCGTCTCAGCACTAGCGCAAGATGCAATAATAACAGTCTCATTCTCACAAACAGTCCCAAAAAGCACATCCATAGTTCTAAGCACCAGCGCAGTAAGCGGCACTTACGACTTGGGCAACCCCTTCTTTGTGCAAACACTCACAGTAAGCGCAACCATTCCCTGCTGCACTCCAGGATGGTGGTACGATTCATGGAGATGCTCAATAGGCGGCGAAGACGCCTACACATACTGCGGATCTGTCAGGCTCTGCGCAGGATATGATGATGACACAATAGTGGACTGCAAGCCACTCGGAAATTTTGCGCCACAGCAAACCATAACATACAACGTCAACAAAGTCATCCGTACAGTCACTTTTGCATATGGCGACGGACGAACAACTCAGACTGGACAGCAAGTCAACATCAACCAAATCACCTCAACCGGAGGCGGATTCGCACAAATTCCGCGTTCACTACCATCACTCAGAGGACCAGCACCAATATTCCTAGGACTCGTACGAGAAAAAATAGTAGTAGGCGACTACACAGGAGACTTCCTCGTCTCCAGCAGCGACCCACGAGCACTCGCATGGTTCCACCCAACAGGAGGAATAAGCGCAGTAGACAGAACAACAACACCAAACTTTGATGACGAAATACACGCATGTCTCGACTCAGACGCAAACAAACTATGCGATTACGACGACGAACTGGAATGTGAAGGACAAGACAAAGACTGGTACAACGGAGATTGCTGCCACGACGCTCCATTCAACCCGGAATCAGAAACACCTCCAAATGAATGCCAATGGTACGGAACAGAAAACACGAAGAAAATGGACGCAGTATGCGGAAAAGACGACCAAGGCATATGGAAATGGGCAGCACTAGGAGATATCGGATTAATCAACATACTAAGCGGCAGCTGCCCAACAATGCAAATAGTCTCAGACGGAACAACATTCTACACGTGCAGCACGGGCAGCCAGACAGTCATTCCAACAGACCTAGTCAAACCACTCACAGAAAAGATGACGATCTTCGGACACGAATACTTCTGCCAAGGTGAAACCATAATAGAATGCGGAGGAAGCGCACCATACTCACCAACCGCAAAACAAATAGGAGCATCAACAACATATGAAAACAAAAAACAATACTGTACAGCACAAGGCAGATGGGTCACAAGCCTTGACAGCGCAGGAAGAGACTCTTGTGTCGCTGCCGGACTTCGCTGGACAGGCACGAAGTGTTGCGGAGAAACAGACGACCCACTAGAAACGTATGAAGACCCATACACAGGACAAGGAACAGCAGGAGCCTGCTACAACAACCAATTCATCGCATCAGGAAGCTTCTTCTCAGGAACAAAAGACATCATCAACTACAGAGGAAAGTTCGCAATCTGCGAGCCAACAAGACTGCCAGGAACAAGCGCAACAACAACAGCGCCAGAATTCACAGGCACAACAATCACGCCAATAGCATACGGACCATGCGGAACACCATTACAACAAGCAATCCTGACAGGAACTTTACAGCACATAGTCTGCATGCCAAGCGGAGACTGGCAGTTCACAAGCAAAACAGAACCACACCTCGTAAAACAAACAATCTGGATGCCATCAGAAGTAGAAGACAAAAAAGGATGCTGCCCGGAAAACCAATGCTGGGACGGACAACAATGCAAAGACATCGGATATTACTATGACAAAATCATCGGAAAGGGGTACAGATGCGAATAAAAATTCTCATCATAACAGCATTGCTCCTTTCAACACTAGTTGCGGCAGCAGACTGGAAAGAAGTCAATGTTAAGTACACCACTGACAGAAAATCAGTAGGATACTGCAAAGACCCAAACCAATGCCTAGTAAGCAACGCGTTCAGCGACAACTGGGACAACCTGCCAGAAAGATACTGGTCAGAAACACTCAACCAAAACAAGCCAAAATGCATAACGACTGGGCAGTACATCTCAGACAACTACTGCGACAACGGAATCTGGAGCTCAAGAACAAAATTAATAGCCGAACACCTGCTCGCGACAGCCCTCAACACAACACCAAACAACTTCTCAATATTCTGCGACACATACAAAACTGTCCTCAACAGGTACGCGTACAGCACGGATTATGGAACCGTAACCAGCTACATATCAACACTCTGCATACAACCCGGCAACAAGCGCTCAGACATCTGCGTAAACAACATCTGCGTCATGCGATACGGACAAAGCACAGCCTTCGGAATGGCGATCAACACAGACATCAACGGAGCAAAAAGCACGCTACAAGCACTCAACATGAGCCCAAGCGAATGCGACAGTGCAATAGACAATGACGCAAAGTTCGACCCATGCGGAAACGGACTATGGTACGACCACAACACAAACTCCATAATCTACGCACCAGACGTAGCACTTCTTCCAGTGCCTACAAGCGTCACAAATGACTTTTTCATGCTACCATACAACAAACTCAAAGACTACGTTTACACAGTAGTCCACAAACCAGACATCGTCAGATACAACTACACATTCTTCAACCTGCCACCACAATTCCAACAAGTCTACATGGCAAAAGACGAATTCGACTTTTTCTACTCATTCAGACAAAAAAACGTCACACTAGCACAAATCACATACGCGGGATGGTACCTATCAAACATCAAACTACCTGACGACACGTGCAGCAGAATAATCAAAAGATACGACAGCTGGGCAAACTGCGAAGAACAACCAAACCCATCAGAATTCTACATCGCAGCACACAGAACCCCGCCAACAAAAACAGACCAAAGAGCAAGCATAGTCGACGCGTGGGAAGAAATGGAAAAAATCAGGGTGAGCCCGTGAAGAAAGCGCAAATCACAATCTTCATCATCATCGGTGCATTAGTCCTCGTAGCATTCGGAATAACATTCTACGTCGGCTCAAAAATGGGCCAACGCATAGAAACAAAAGAAACCACACAACGCATAGAACAACTCGGCATACAACCAATACAAGACTACATCACAACATGCCTTTCGCTAGCCACAACAGAAGGACTCTCCCTAATCGGCAGACAAGGAGGAGCCATCTACAAAAAACAAGGAGGACTAACACAAGACCACATTGAAGGCGAAGGAGAAAAGTACGTCAAGTACACAGACCCAGACTTAGGAATACTAGACGTATCATTCCTAATCCATCCCCCAATGGAAAACGTTGGACAATTAGGATGCCAGCAAAGCAAAACATGCCTCTTCTACTCAGAACCACCAACCTATCCCTTTGAAGGATTCCCATACCTGCCAGACGGCAGCACACTATTCAACGGATATTATGGCATAAGCAAACTCCCACCATTATACAAAATCAGCCAAGACGCAGAACGCAAAAAAGTCGAAGGAAGCATACAAGAAAACCTGGAAACATTCATCGCAAAAAGAACAACAGACTGCGTGAACTGGAAAACATTCCAAGAAAAAGGATACACAATAACTGCAGGCACTGCAGATGCGTCTTTATTATTCGCAGAAAAAGAACAAGTAGAAAAGTTTGTTGCGAGCGGAGCGTTTGGCGAACAACACATAAGCGTAGAACTACTCTGGCCGATAGAAGTCGCCACGCCAGGAGGAGATAAAACAATACTCAAAGACTTCGCAATCAAAACACAAGTACGACTCGTCACAATCTATTACACGATCAAAGCAATGATAGACGGAGACGTAACAGACGTATCCTACACTCCAGAAAGCAAAGGAGAATTCTCAACCTTAATTTTGCCATACGGCCACAACAGTTTCATCATAACAAAAGACGCGCAAAGCATGGTTGGAAACAAACCATTCGAATTCTGGATACCACGCAAGAACAGACGACCAGCAATATGGAAAATAGATACAACACCACTGAAAGGCATCACCCTGCACATCACACCAGACGGAACCGGAACACGAATAAAAATCGTGAAAATCAACGACAACGAATCACAAATAGAATTCGAAGACCCATGCCCAACAGAAACACTCCCAATAATCAAACTACGAGCATCAGACCCAGATGAAGACCCAGTAAGCTTCGCAGTCCACATTCCGGCAAGCACAAACGATAGAATACCGCAAGACGCAGTAAATTTCGAAAAGTTCAGCATCACAATATACGCAAAAGACAGAAGCCAACACGACAATAACTGGTTTGACTCAGAAGAAATAATTTTCCAAGACGTACCAATGCAGGTAGGAATATGCGAAGTACGATAAACATACTAGTCACGATCACAGCGCTTTTACTAATCCTACCAATCTTCACAACCGCACAACCAGCAGTCGGATGCTGCTGCGACCCAATCCTAAAACGCGGCAGTTTCACAACAGCAGCAGAATGCGCAGCACTAGGATTCAACTTCACAGGACCACCACCAAGCCTGAGCATCACTTGCGACCAGCACTGCGAAGCAATACTCATACCAGAAGCGCCAGCACAATGCGGAGACAATATCTGCCAAGCAACAGAAACAGCTTCAACCTGCCCAGGAGACTGCGCACCAATAGTTTCAGGCTGCGGAAGCCCAGCCTACAAGCCCCCAGCAGAACAATTCACAATCACACCAGTCAAAAACACCAAAGCACTCATACTCAGCTTCACAGTGCCCTGCCCATCAGACTACATAACAGTTCAGCGCTGTCCAGGAACAGACTGCACAAACTTCACAACAATAGCAGAAATCCCGCCAACAACAGTCTTCACAGACGAAGACTCACAATTAGAATTCAACAAAGACTACAACTACCAAATAAAAGCACACTACACAATAGCAGGAGAAGGAGAACCGGCAACAGCCATCGGAAACGCAGGAGACATAGAATGCTGGCAGCAAAAAAAAGAAACCTTCTGCCTCAACGACTTTTCGTACGATCAATACTTAGAATACCTTACAAAATTCGGATACGCCCGAAACAGCGCGGCAATATTCCAAGCAGCATTCGATAGAACAGTAGACCTCACATTCTCAACAAGATTCAACAAAGCATGGCAATGCAACGACATCAACCTCTTAGCAGAGCCAAGCCCGCAAACAACCTGCGACAGCAAACAAAACGAATACTGCATCTCAGACGAAAACGGAGCAAGATGCGCAAGAAGAGAACCATGCGGACCAGGATTTGACCCATTCGGCCTGTATGCCATCCAAGACGCATGCGAAGCAACAGGATTCCTGCCAAGATACTGCTTTTTTGACAAAAGCATCACAACACCAGACAAATGCTACAGCTGCGACCCAAGAATGACCTGCTATGACTACAAAGGCAAAAACGCATGCGAACGCGACAATTGCGGAGCAGGAGACTGCCAATGGCGACAAGTATTCGAAGACATAGGAACAGGAGTATGCGTTGACACGAGATACAACAACTGCGAACTCTGCGACAAAAAAGGAACACCAGACATAGAAAATTCCAACGCAACCAGCGACATTTGGGACGCGTGCAGAGAAGAAAAAAGCACAGCACTAAGCACAACAGCATACCCCTGCTTCTACGACAAAGACAGAAAAAGAAGCAAAACATGTGATGAAGCGACGTGCGCTGATTACACAGAACTCCAATGCGGCTCACCAGAAGGAGGAATCAAACTAAACCCAGACAACAAAATAATCAAGAAAAGCACAGACACCTGCAGCATAGGAGTCTGCCACCACACCAGAGAAACAGGATGCATAAAAAATGCAGACGGAAACATCGGAGCAGGATTCCAAGACTGCGCGTACGGCAACAAAACCTGCGAACAAGACTACTTCCCACCAATCACCACACTCATACCAACAGGACTCGCAGGAAGAGTAGACCTCATCAACATAAGAATATTCGACAAGACAAGCAGGGCAACAGCACCAGTCAACTACGCAGGAAAACCAGGCTACAGAACATACCTATGCGTCAAAAATGAAACAAACACGTGCGCAGACTCGCGCGCATTCAACATAGCAGTCAACACAGCGCAACTCGTCCTGAAAAACACAGCACTCAAACTTGCAAACAAAACGCTAGCCAAACTAGATACAGGCAACAACACAATAACATTCTACAGCAGAGACGCAGCAAACAACCTCGAAATATTGCGAGACATGAACATATTCGCCTGCGAAAAATGCAGCGGGCCAACACTATTGAATTTCACAGTAACAGGCGGAAGAATAATCGGAAAAACAATCTACACCTCAGCAAAAAGGCCAACATTCACGTTCACTTTCGACGAGCAGACAATAGTAACGTACGCAGACATAACAAGACCAGAAACAGGCACGATCTCGCTAACACAACAAACCCCAGGAGCACACGAAATACACTCATTCATCCCAATCGCAGACCTGCAAGGAACCTACAATTTCACAATCAACGGGCACAACGACCAAAACATCTACTTCGACCCAGCATTATCCTTTACATTAATCGCAGACCCAGACCTCGCAGACGTCAACATCACCCCGGCAGACGGAAGCATACTCAACAAAACACTCGTAGACATAGAACTAAACTTCAGCAAACCTGTGACACTCAACAACATCACACTATCACTAGAAACATTCGAAGACCCATACATCAAAAAAGAAACAAAAAGAGACATCACTGCACTGTTCAAAACAACCAACAACAGAACATACACGGCAAAAGCAGACAAAATCTCCGGAGGAAAAAACACGATAATAGTAGACGCGCTAGGCTACAACGCGCTCAACATCTACAAAGAAAGCAGCTTCTTCGTATCAATAACAAAACCAGGAATAAGACTAACCAAACCAGACTTCGGAGTAACAGCATACTCAATATTCAACACAAGCATAGAAACACAACTATCCGCAAAATGCGCATACGTCTTCGACGCGCCAACCGCACCAAGCAGCACAGACTTCGAATTCTTCAAACAAATGGAAGGCACAGGCACAATGCACACATCAAGCGGGCTAAGCATCAACTACGGAGACCCAAACGCGCACCCGCTCCACGTCTACTGCAACTTTGAAGATTACGGATTCGGAATCATACAACGAACATTCAACCTAACACTAGACCCAGACCCGCCAATAATCAAAAAATCATTCGCAGAACCATCAGTAATAGCAGAACAATACTACCCAGACAGAGAAATCTACGTCACAACACTCAAAACACAACTGAACAAGCCAGGATTCTGCAAATACTCAGCAAGCATCAGCAACTTCGCCAATATGGAAGGACTCTTCCCAGGATACGACATCGCACCAAAAGAAAGCCTCGGAGCAGACGTTAATGTCACAGAGAAAAAAACACACGACTATTGGATCGTATGCAAAGGCAAAAACCAATTGCTGTCAAAACCAGAAAAAGTATCGTTCACAATAGACCTCGCGCAAAAACTGAATGTCTCAAGCAGCACTCCACAAGGATTCGCAACAACGAACTTCACAATAGGAGTAGTTGCGAACAAAAGAGTATTCTGCTATTTCGGAGAACAAGAAGACGACACGACAAAATGCATGGGCGCCTGCACGTCAAGCTACACACAATCACAAAAAATCACGGTAAGCGCACCCGGCCCATACACCTACTTCGTAAAATGCGCACACGTCACAGGAGAACAATCAGACGTAATAGAAATCCCAGTCATAATTGACACCTCACCGCCAACAATGGATTACGTAAAAGACGACGGCTCAATAACAGAAGACCCAGCCATCACATGGTCGCAAAGCAAAATAAGAGTAGCAGTCAACGCAAAAGACGAAGAAAGCGGAATATCACACTACCTCATCACGCTCAAAGGACAGACAGACAACAAAATAGAATTCAAAGACTACGTCAGCGACATAACAAATGGAGAGTACTTCTACATCAGACTCAAGCCAAACGGCGAGCCATTCAGACTCAGAAACGACAACAGTTACAAATTCGTCGTCAAAGCAGTCAACAGAGTAGGACTTGAAAGCGAAATAATGGAAAGTGACGGAGTACGAGTAGACACGTCCCAAGAACCAGGACCCTGCGGAGACGGAGAACTAAGCCAAAACGAAACAGACATGGACTGCGGAGGAGAATGCGACGGTTGCCCAGAAAACAGGAAATGCGGAATTGACGGAGACTGCGCGACAAACTACTGCCAAGACAAACTCTGCAAAGTAGCAAGCTGCGAAGACGGCTACAAGAACGGCCTCGAATCAGACGTTGATTGCGGCGGACAAACCTGCAACCAATGCGAAAAAGACATGCGCTGCATCCAACACGCAGACTGCAAAACAGAATACTGCGACATACAACAAGAAATTTGCGTAGACGCGCCACCATGCGCAGACAAACTACTCACAACAGGAGAAACAGACATAGACTGCGGAGGACCATGCGAAAAATGCAAAGAAGACCAAAACTGCGCTGAAAAAACAGACTGCTCAGAAGAACTCTACTGCACACCAGACACAAAAAAATGCAGCTCGGAAATACCAGGAGACGAAGACCACGACGGAATACTGGACGACATTGATGACTGCTTCGGCACACCAGCAGACGAAACACCAGACGAAAAAGGCTGCGGGCCATCACAAACATTCACACTAGGCGACGACATCAACGACAGATGGAGAATGGACCACTTCAAATGCATAGACTGCCCAGAAGCAGCAACAGACGCAGACCCAGACAAAGATGGATTAACGAACCTCCAAGAATTCACACAAGGAACCAATCCAACAAAGAAAGACACAGACGGAGACGGATGGAAAGACGGCGTTGAGCTAGACAAAGGCACAAGTCCAACAGACCCAGCAAGCCACCCGCCAAGCATATTCCTCGGATTCCTCTGGACAATATTCATACTCCTCCTAATCGCAGGAGCAGGCTACGGAATCTACATAGTCCTGCAAGCACGAAAAGAAAAGAAAAAACCTGCCATAGCTGAAAAATACGCCATCGAAAGACCACCAGCTAAAATCACAGCAGCAGAAGAAATCGCCAAACTAAAAGAATTCGCAAAAGAAGAAGAAATTCCGGAAAAAGACTGGATATCACTGGAAAAAGTCATCAAGAAAAAACCACTTCCACCCAAGAAATTCGCAGAAGCAATAGAACAACTGCGAAAAATCGCGCACAAAGAACGCGCAAAACCAGAACAACCACTAATGCGACTACGAGCAATGCTGGATGAAATCGGCGAAGACGAAAAAATAGAACTCTTAGCACGCTGGAAAATGTTGAAAGCGGGATTGCTCACAAAAGCAGAAATCGAAGAACTCCTAAGAAGACTCAAAATAACAGCACAATACTACCACGCGCACAAAGAAGAACTCGACCAAGAACTGGCACACTATGGCAGGCGCAAAAAACACTAAACCACGAAAATGCAATACATTTTCGAGCCTCAAAGTACTTCGTACTTCGAGGGCGCAAATCATCGGCCAAGTATTCATCTACATACTCGCAGGCCTGGTATTCATCCTAATCCTCACATACGGATACAAAGCGATACAATACTTCCTAGAAAGACAAGAACAAGTCATGATGGTAGACTTCAGAACAGACCTAGAAATAGCAGTAGAAGGAGTCAAACGCGATTACGGCACTGTCAGAAAAGTAGAACTCAAACTTCCAAGCAAATACCAAGGAGCCTGCTTTTTTGACGCTGAAAAGTGCGCGCAAACAACACCAAAACTAATCCTTCCAACACATGAAGTAGCTGTCTCGTGGGCACAAGACGCGTGCATACTCAAATCAGCAAACGTGTTCACAATACCCAGAGACCAAGCCATCGCACTACCAGACGTACAAGTAGAAAACGGATACTTGTGCGTGCCAAACACAGGAAAAATCACAGTGCGCATGGAAGGCACTGGCAAAAAAGCAAAAATCTCAGAATGGAAATCACAATGAAAAACGACCGCAAGCCCACGAGCTCCTACGGGAGCTCGGGGCCCCCTTTTAGAGGCAGACATGCACAATTCGAAATGCAATTCCACTGGATATTCGTCCTAGTAGCAGGAGCATTAATCCTCGCGTTCTTCTTTACAGTAGCGCACAGGCAAAGAGCAATCAGCACAGAAAGACTTCAATTAACACTCGCAACAGACATAGAAAACATTTTCACAGGAGCAATAGTAAGCAGAGGCACAGCACAATCACTGCCAGTGCCTCCACAAGGCATAGCATTCGAATGCACAGAAGGATGCGACTGCGCATTCCGCATAGGAAACGCGCAACGCTCTTACGGAGACAAATCACTATTCGCACCAGAACTACTGGAAGAACGCAACATAAAAGTCTGGGCACAAGAACTAAAAATGCCCTACAGGGCAACCAATTTCCTCTATCTAACAAATCCAAATATCAAATACTACTTTGTCTACAACGAAGGAGACACCACACGACTGCAACAACTCACCAAACACATCCCACTGCTAAGAGAAGACGACCAAATAGTCCCATTCATGGACTACGAAAACATAACCACAACACAAATCACATCACTCAAAGCAGAAGACTACCAACACACAAAATTCGTATTCCTCAACGCCAACCCGCCAACACTAGACGACTCGTTCAGAAAGAAAAGCTTCAGCGCAATAAAAATAGATGAACAAGGAGTAACATTCTACGAAAAAAACATTTTACAATTCCGAAACGTCAGAACACTCAGCTATGTAGGACTTCCAAGCCTCTACGCGGCAATATTCGCACACGACTACATCATGTATTCCTGCGGACTCCGCACAGCATTCAGAAAACTCAGCTACGTGGCTCAACTTTACGCAGAACGAGCAGCAGAACTGCAAGAAAAATCAATAGAAGCAGGAAGAGACTGGTGCAACTACGGAGCAATAGACCCAGCACAACCATGCGAAGGAGCAGACCCAAGCACAGTCATAGGAATGCTCTGCGAACAACACAAACTAGCGCAAGAACTCTCAGTAAACATAGACAAACCAAAAATCGACAGGCTAAGCCCGCTAATGCAATACTTAGACAGCAAAAACAGAAATTTCATCCAACAAAGCTGCCCGGAGCTGTTTTGAATGGTGAACTCCCGACGCTCACAAATCAAAATGTTTGAAACAGTAGGAGTACTAATGGTATTCTTCTTCCTGCTCGCAATCGGATCAGTAATCTATTTCGGAGTCCAAAAATCAGCAATGCAAAAAGAAAAAGTCAAATCAAGCGAACAATACGCATTCCAAATAGTCCTAAAATCACTTTATTTACCGGAACTAGACTGCTCATTCCTCGTCACGCAAAGAGACAACTGCATAGACAAAATAAAACTATCAAAACTATCCAAACTAATAAAAAATGATGAAAACGCACTCATGGACTATTACAGCGACTTCGGCTACGCAACAATAAAAGTAGAAGAAGCATTCCCAACAGAAGAAAAATGGACCATGTATGAAAACATCCCACCAGACTACACGGGAAAGCTTTCAACACAAAGCCCAATACTATTATACGACGCGTGGGACGACACCTACGCCTTCGGAATAATCGAGGTAAGCGTATATGTACAATAAAAAAGCGCAAACAGAAATCTTCGGACTAGTAGTTATCGTCATACTACTCGCCATAGGACTTCTTTTCGCTGTCATAATCCTCACAAAAACACCAACACGAGAAGTACAACGCGTAAAAGAAAGCGTACAAGCAGCAAACTTCCTCAACACAATAATGGGAACAACATCACAAGGATGCTCAAAAAGAAGCGCGAGAGAACTCCTGCAAAACTGCGCACTCGCAACAAGCGACTGGATAGGAGCAACCCAATGCGAAAACGGGCAAAACACCTGCGAGCTACTGCAAAGCATGACCTCAAGAATGCTCAACCAAACACTAGGCAAATGGGGCAAAAACTACGAGTTCTACATGAACGGAACAGAAGCAGTCGAACAAATAAAAATAGAATCAGGACTCTGCGAAGGAGAAAGAGAAGGAACCACAAGACAGGAAAAAATCAGATCAGGACTAGATGTAGAAGTAACGCTGCATATCTGTCAATAATAATTCTGGAATCTTCCCGCGGTTAAGAATGAAGCGCGAAAGTAGAAGCACTAAAATCAACAGTCTTCAAAGCAACATGATACAAATGAGAAAGAACAATTGAGTCTTCTCCTTTTGATAACGCTGTCTCGATATCCCTGCTTAACTTCTTAAAATCATCAGACAACGCGCTTAACTTCTCCACGTCAAACTTGTAAAACAACTCGTAATAATTTCTCAGCAATTTGTTAACACGGTCGTACAACTCCATTGTTTCCTTGGAAAGCTTTTTCTTCACAGCAACATGCTCGCAAATATACTTGTAATCATCAGCAATCTTCTCCAAATTCCACATGATAACATACAAGAAATTAGTCTTAACAGGCTCATCCAAACCCTTCTTGTTCAAAATCCTCTCGCAAAAATTAGTCAGCTGATTATTCGTCTTTTCCAACTCAAGTAAACCCTTCAATTGTTCGAACTTCTTACTCTTCGCTGTCTCCAAAGACTGGTCAGCCAACGCAAGCGTGACAAGAAAAGCCCTTCTAACGATAACCTGCAATTGATCATCCAATTCCTTAGCCAAAGAACGAATAAGACACGTCGCACCAGAACGATGAACAACAGCAAAACCCAAAAACAAATCCTTCAACAAATTATCAATAATAACAGCATGCAAAGGATTTTCACTCTTAATCTCAATCTCATCATAACCCTTCTTATGCAAAGAAGACAAAAGCCATCTTAACGTTCTCTCAGACGCATTAGAAACATCAACACCACCTTTCTTCAAAGGACGATATTCAGTCGTGCTAGCAATAAGCTTTGGACCAGACTCGGACACATCAAGCTCATCACCCTTCTTAACACCCCACTGCCTAACCCAATTATTAGGCAGACTCACTACAAGAGTCTTATCAGCAATCTGGATAACCTTACGTTTCATACAATTCCCGACGATAGCTTAATATATAAATGTTATCGCTACATGGTAGTAATATGGGGCTTGGGAAGAGAATAGTTCAATGGCTCGCGCACACGCCAAACGCTGCAATCAGAAACGGGTGGACAGCTGCACTATGCACATTTCCCTATTTTATATCAAAAACATGGCAACACCTGGATGAAAACCCAGGAGACAGCAGACTAGGATTTGCACTACGCGCCATGCCAACAGTAGGAGTCTTTCTCGGTGCATATCTTGGAACAGCCGTCTTGCATGTGTTTACAAAAGAAAAAAATGCACTGAGACTGGAAGATTACAAAAAAATCAAAACATTAGAACAACATCTGGCACAACAGCAACCGCCGCACACTCCATTTGAAGGCGAGAAAAAAATCAGCTACAAGCTGAAAGACATGCTCAAATATTATCATATTCCATTTTTCCGTCACAGCGCAGAATCAGTAGAAAAAAATGCATACGAAAACAAAAACCCATTACTGGCGCTTGATGCCGCAATCAAATATGGTGGAAGCCGAAAGCAATTCGACAAAAGCCTCCTGATAATCAGAGACGCACTTGATTGGCTAAACGGAAAAAAACCAATAGTGAACATAGCCACTCACATTATGTTTTGGTACATAAAACTCGCGCTCAAAGTAGTCAGAAAGCTGGATGTAAGAGAACCAGGCATGTACATGGTGAGCGCAGCATACGACAGCATAATGAACCCAGAACACGCATGGTACTGGAGCCAACTAGGAAGAATGGTTACAACTGAGTTCAACACAACCTACAAAAAAGAAATGTATGTCTTCCACGCACTGCTCGCAACAGCGCAAAAACGCTCAGACCAACAACAAGCATGGCAGGACGCGTTCGCAGTAATGAACGAAGAATGCACTCCAGAACGCCTAGGAGAATCAAGACACCCAACATGGATTCTAAAAGACGAGGATAAACAATTTTTCTCAGGAACATTTGTTTTCAAAGGAAACGACAACTTGGAAGAACTAGAAAATGAACGAAAAGCAACAATACAACTCGAACAAATACTAGGAGAAACTGCAATCTCCCCACAACCACTTCATATCACAGACCAGCTACAAAACGGACTATACGTCTACATAATGCGACACCTAAGCGGAGAACTCCTTGCAAAACAACTCATAAAAGGAGATAAGTCAGGACTCAACAAAGTCATACCAACACTAGCGCGAATACACGCAAGATACCCAACACAAGGACTGCCACACGTTGACATAACGCAAAAAACATACAAAAAACTCGAACAGCTCGGCATGACAGACGCAATGCAATTATTCAAACCAGCAATTGACGACCTGCAAACACAACCAATCTGGGCGGTAAACGCAGACGCACACCCAGAACAATGGATGATGCTAAACAATCCACACATAACAGCAAAAACAAGCTTCCTCGACACAGAACTAAAAGAAGTCCAGCCAGCAATCCTAGACTCAGCAAACCTCTTTGAATACTGTGGAGAGTTCAACACAGCGCAAAGACAAGCCTTTGTATTACAGTTCGCTGACAACCTACGGGAAGAAGGAATATGCACGAACAACCCAACACTACGCGCATATACTGGAAACATGAACGCATTATTCAAAGCCCACAACAACGCCACACTTCACAGAACACTCTGCCTGCTTGTCGCGTGGAATGAAAAAGGAAGAAACAGAACAAAAGAAGAAAAAGAACACCTGGTCAAAAACGCAATCAGAGCAGTAGATGACCTAAAAATAGGCAACCCAGGTTATTATGAACAGAACAAGGAACAATACGACAAACTGCCAGAATTCTACGCCAAGATACCTGAACTTAAGCCATCTTAAGAAACTTAAGAACAAAGAATAAGCCAAACGCGGCTATATACTATATTTATGATGCAACTGAAAAAAACCGAAATCAAAATCATCACAAACCTAAGAGAAGACGGAAGAATGCCCCTCACAGAACTCTCACGCAAAATAAAACTCCCAGTAAGCACAATCCATGACAGGCTGAAAAGCACAATAGACGCAGGAATCATCAAGCCAACAGTGCTAATCAACTTTGAAAAAATAGGATTCAGCACAAGAGCGCATATTTTACTAACAGTAGAGCCAGCAGAAAAAGAAGCATTACTCGCATACCTGAAAGAACACCCAAACGTCAACGCCTTGTACAAAATCAACAATGGGTGGAGCCTGATAATGGAATGCATGTTCAAAGACATGCCATTGCTTGAAAACTTTGTCGAAAAAATAGAACAAAAATTTCACATCAAGCAAAAACAAGTACACTATGTATTAGAAGAGCTAAAAAGAGAAGAATTTCTCAACAAACCAGACCAAGCAGAAAAAACACTCACAGGCTAACCATAAAGCAACATTTAAATATCCGCATATTCTCGAAGTCAATATAATAGAGGTGTTTTAATGAAGAGAGCGCAAGGACTTCCAATCAGCACAATTATCATCGCAGCACTAGGCATATTAGTTCTAGTTGTCATCGGCGCCATATTCGGCAGCCAAATCTTCAAATTCGGCAAAGTAGCAAGCGAATGCCCAGGAAGATGCTACAAGGCAAACCCTCCAGCAGAAGGAGCAGGCATATTCTCAACTCAAGAATGCAGCGAGTTCGAAACAAGCATGAGCGGCGCCTCCATTCCAAAAAACATGCCGAAAGTAGACAATCCAAGCGACTGGAAATGCGACCAATGCTGCCTCCTAACAGGCGGATAATCCAATGATTTTTTCGAGAAAAGCACAAGGACTGCCATTAAACACGATAATCATCGCCATTCTAGGAGTTCTCGTGTTAATAATCGTCGCCGGAATATTATACGTACAAGTAACCAAATCAGGCAAAGAAATTAAAAAAGTCACAGGCGCAGAATGTACTCTGCCAAACACAGTGGCGATAATCGGCGACTGCGATGATGTCATCTACGGAAGCTTCTCAAACGTAAAAGTCGGACAGGAAGTCTGCTGCAAACCGAAAGCCACCCAATAGCAAGACTTTTATATGCTGTTTCTAACAAAATAACAGTGAAGTCAAAAAAAGCAGAGATGACAGCAGAAGAAATAGGAACCATCATCATAGTACTAGTAATCGTCGGAGCCATAGCTTACGGACTCTGGACAATACTGCCAAAATGAACAAAAAGGGAATCACAGAAGACCTGCCAAGACTCATTGCCATAGTCGCAGGCATTCTAGTATTCCTAATAGTCCTCGCACCACCACTCTACTCACTCATAAAAAAAGGCGGAGAAACAGGCAAATGCGACTGGAATCTCCTGCTCGCAGCAGGATTCAAAGCAGGAACACTAGGCTTCGGAGAAATACCAGTAGGCTGCCAAGCAGAATACGCAACAGCAGACGCCAGCACAATACAAAAAATGACGAAAACAGCGAAAAAAAGAATTACGAAATACTGCGGAGAAAGCCTGAAAACAGGAGCAGCAATATTCACAGGAAAAGCAGTATCACAAACAAGCCTATTCTACGCAGACGCGGCAAAAGAATTCTGCCCCGCAACAACAGACAACATGAACGAATGGGCAATGAACGCGCTAATCGGAAAAAGAATGGTAGAATGCTGGAACAAAGTCTGGCACGGAAAACTAGACTTCTTTGGAAGAAATGCCGGCGAACGCAACTTTTGCGTAGCCTGCAGCGTCATAAGATTCTCCGATGATTTGCCAGCATACGTCAACAAAAAACAAATAACCTCACTATATGAATGGATGAACGCAGAAAGATACTACAAAACAACCTATTACGATTTTGTCAAAGACGGACAAACAGCCAAGCTAAACAAGGAAATGCTTTATTACTCAACAGACACCCCATTAGCCATAACATTCATGCATGGAAAAGCAGGTTTTTGGAAAAGATATGCGGAAGGCATTGCTGTTGGCGCAGGAACAGGCACTGCTATGAGTGGTCCTTTAGGAACAGTAGTTGGCGGGGGAATAGGAGCACTAGTAGTCGCCTTTGACCTTTTCGGAAAAGCAGCTGAAAACGACGTCAAACAAATCATACTCGTACCATACGTGGAGTTGAAAAATATATGCACAGACATAATAGCATAGGAAAAAAAGCGGACATACCAGGATGGGCACTAATCGTAGCCCTCATAATAGGAATATTAGGACTAATATTCCTCATTTGGCTCGCAGTCCGCTCAGGAAGAGCAGGCGTCGACGTCCTCGACATGATACCATGAACAAAGGAATCAGCACGACTGCCGTCATCTACTTAGCGCTAGGTGCAATTGTAATACTCATATTCATGCTGTTCATCGGCCAACAAAGAGGAAAAACAGAAGAAACCATCTTTGTAAAAATTTGGAACAAATTCTTCCCAGCAACAACAGAAACAGTCATCATCAAAGGAACAACAGTAGGAAAATCAGGCTGTTCAATAATTGAAATAGCCGACGCAAACCATCTTGCGCAATCAATGGTAGACTGCTGGGAAAAAGCAAAAGACATCGGCGAATACCCATGCTGTTACAGAATAAGCCCCAAAAAACTCACAGCAGCAGTCACAAAAGAACAAATCACCAAAGAACTCAAAACAAAAGGAGAAACAGGCAGGTACATAGCAACAGCAAGCTGCAGCGACTTCGTATGGAAAGTAGGAACAGTCAACTCGGCAGACAGCGAGTTCAAAGTATGTTATGACGAAGATGGATGCAACGAAGTATCAGTCACACGAGGAACATCAGACACAGACTGCGACGACTAAATTTATATACAATAACGCATAAAACAAAAATGATGCACAAAAAAGGACTTGAAATGGCAATGGGCACAATCGTAGCACTAGTGCTCGGATTAATCGTTCTCATCATTTTAATCATTTTCGTACAACAACAAGTCACAAAAAGCGGAACAAAACTCGGCGAAATAGAAAAAGAATCAGACTACGCAGCAGACAAATGCCAGTCAATCATAAAAGGAACATTCTGCACAGACAAATGTGATGAAACAG
This sequence comes from uncultured Methanosarcinales archaeon, assembly GCA_964617195.1. Classification (GTDB taxonomy): domain Archaea; phylum Nanobdellota; class Nanobdellia; order Woesearchaeales; family ARS49; genus CABMGU01. The sequence goes on from CAZTVK010000019.1 coordinate 215,191, forward strand.
CAGGATATAAAGAAAGAAAATCACCAACAAACGCATGGACAGATTGCGGTCAAGGAAAACTTCAAGGCAAAGGAACCTGTTGCGGCAAAGGCGAAGCCTAAGCATTTAAATACTTAATTTCTTAAATCAAACATATGCAAAAAAGAGGGCAACTAGAACCACTCAACTGGCTCTTCAACCTCCTAAGAGGAGCAGCAGGACTCATCCTCGTACTATTCATAGTAATCGGACTAGTATCAGTCGTCTGGAACGCGCGCAAAAAAACACAGATGGATGATGATTTCAAACACATACTAGACGCAGCAGAAGTGTTAATGAACGATTTCGACGACGGAAAAATATACGGCAACGCCAATATACCAGTGCCGATAGCATCAGAAACCGCATTCAACGTAGTATTCTTCCCCGCAGCAGGAGGACCAGTCAAACCACCAGACAAATGCAGAGGACAAAACTGCATGTGCCTATATTACCGAATAGAAGCTGACGGCAGCATCAAAGAAACCTGCAAGCTCATAGAAGTCAAAACGAAATGCACACTAGAAACATGCGGCAAAGAACTCTGCGCAGGACCATACAAAGAGTTCACACTCAAAAAAGGGAACGCGATCAACGTACAAATCTCGTGCACCGACAAAGGTAGCCAGTTCAGCGTAGAAGCAATATGATTTCTAAAAAAGCACAAGCAAAAACAATCCTTCCACCACTATTCGATATAATAATCTCGGTGATGGTATTCATCAGCATAATGTTCGCAGTAATGAAAATCAATAACAACCAAGCATACAACGAACAAGTCTACATTTCAAGCCTAGGACTAGGAATGCAAATGATGCAGGCCCTAGGAAATGACATCAATGCAGAAAGAGACATAACAGACGCAGGAGCTTACAACTTATTCTTCGAAGGAACACAAGTATACGTACAAGAACGCGGATCGCAAGGAACAACATTCCTATTCACACACTCACCAGACATGCGTTTTATCGGAGGAGAATTCTCTCCAGAAAAAGGAAAAACAACAATAGGACCATTAAAACTATTCAAAAGAGGTAGAAATTATGGCGCAGCAAGACCAGCAAATGTACCAAGCCCTTACTTGTTAACATGCGATACTCTGCCAGGCAAACCACTCAAAACAATCGCGCTTGATCCAGGACACGACATGACAGACTCTGGCTATACATTCTCCAGCACAAACGAAGCAGCCTACACGCTAAAACTAGCCAACACGCTAAAAGCAGGAAGAACACGCTTCAATTTGACAAGAGGCGAAGACCCAGTAAGCATAGAAAACAGACGAAAAACAACAGGAGACGCACTAATATCATTCCACATAGGAAGCAGAACAGACGACCAAGACGTAGTCAAAGCATACTACAACCCAACACCAGAAAGCAAACGGCTCGCATGCGAAATACTAAACGAGATAACAAGCAAGTTCAACATACCAGTCAGACCAATCCCTGCAAGCCTAGATTACCTGCCAGATAACGATCCAAAACAAGTCCTCAAAGGAAACAGGCCAGCAATATTACTAGAAATAGGAAATTCGCAAAAAAAAGACAGCATACTAGCAGAAGACAACCAACTCGCACTGCAAATATACAAAGGAATAGAGGCATATGGCATTCAATAAAAAAGCACAAATCGAAGAATACCCGCTCTGGTACGGACTAATATTCTTCCCAATGATAATAGGAATCTGCGCAGCACTCGTAGGCATGCCAACATACCTAGTTGTCAAAACCATACCTCAAGTCCCAATGGACCAGGTAGACCAATCACGCATAATACACTCAAAACTATGGGCAACAAACACGTACACCGGAAGAACATCCCCATTCGAATACACAGACAACCTCGCACTCGTAGAAAAAACAATCACGCGCAAACAAATGACGTACAGCGTTTCAATGGACGGAAAACAAGTAATCTACGACAAAGAATTTTACGGCATCGCACAACCAATAGCGCCATTCAGATACCTCGGCTACAAAGAAAACAGAAAAGTCAAGGTAAAAGGCACAACAAAAGAACTCAAAATAGAAGAATACTACCCACACGAATATGAAATTAAAACAAAATAAAAAAGCTGCAACAACAGAACTAATATTCCTGTTCTCACTATTCGGAATAGTTCTCATACTAAGCGTATTCTACGTCTGGATACAAAAAAACATAACAGACCAAGCAAAAACCCAAGCAGAAAGCATAGCGGCAGACGTAGAAAGAAGAGTATACTTCTCAACACTAATCAACGAACACGGAATAGACATTGCGAACAAAGACGAAGACGAAGTAGAAACAATAATAGAAAAATATTCAGAAAAATACGCAACAATAGAAAAAGGCGATTATGACGCCGTTTGCTCAACAGAAGGAATAGACAAAGAATGCACACTGGAAATCACCATAAACGACATAGCAAGTAAAATCTGGATAGCATCCTTCTTCAATATAGGTCTCAACACACTAACAATACCGGCGTACGTCTTCATGAAAGCGTTAAGCCTAGACATCCTAGACCAAACAAAAACATCGGCATACCTTCCAATGACTGGAAACAAAGCAATGAAATTTACTCTAGACATAACCGTGGAGTTCGCATGAACAAGCGAGCAGCGCAATACTTGCCGCTCTTCCTACTATTCATGGTACTCATGGCAGTACCAATTCTGTACTGGAGATTAAGTGTCAAGATGGACGAAACAAAAAAAGCAGTAAGCGAAGACCAACTCATACTGCTCAGCGCTCCATACGACAAAGAAGACACGATAAACTACGCAGAAAAAGCAGCACAACTCTCAATGCCAGAAATACTCGGCGCGATGGCACTCGCAAACGGATACTCAACACCACCCTGCGGAGGAACACTCGACAGCACAGGGAAAAAATGCGCGATAGTAAACACCGGAACAAACATCTGCAGGCCAAGCATCACTGACACACTTTCCGGATATTTTAACTTGTACGTTGACAATCACATCAAAGAATTCAACGCCAAATCATTCACAAAACTGCCAACAAACAATTACGAAGTCTACATAGAAGGAAACAACATTCACGCAATCGCAATACTGCCAGTCAAAAAATCACTTACGATAAAAGGAACAGAACTGGACGCGATAGGCACGATGTGGTTCGCGCCAAGCTTCACAATACAATACGAACACAAACTAGACGATTACAAAAAAGCCTTTGACGCACTAACAATACTAGCAAACGACTGTTTCAAACACGCAAACCCGGCAAAATGCGTCTCAGACAACAGCCACCTGACAACCGGATGGACCACCACAACCAGCGGAAACAACTTCATATTCGAAATCCCAATAGGACCAAACAAAGCATGCTATGCGTTAAGCCTTCCATCTGCTTAGCCACACAAATCTTTATAAAACACAACAGTTCTGACAATTTAACGGGGTGCAATAATGATACGAATGCCATTGCCAGACATACTGGCCCGCATCAAAGAAAAAACAGGTCTACAAGAAGCAGAACTGCTCACAAAAATAGATGCAAAATGCACTTCACTAGCAGGACTCATCTCCAAAGAAGGCGCAGCACACATAATCGCTAACGAACTAGGTGTAAAGCTCTTCGAAAGCAGCGGCAAAATACGAGATTTACTCCCAGGAATGAGAAGCGTAGAATTCCTAGGAAGAGTAACACAATTATTCGACGTCAAAGACTTCCAACGCGCAGACGGCTCAGCAGGAAAAGTCGGCAGTTTTCTAGTAGGAGACGACACAGGAGTCATACGCGTAGTCTGCTGGGGAACCCAAGCAGACATCTTAAAACAAATAACTTCAGGCACACCAGTCAAAGTCAGCGGAGGACTAGTACGAGAAAGCCAAAGAGGATTCAAAGAAGTCCACCTTAATGATTACAGCAAAGTTGTCGTCAACCCAAAAGAAAACGTGCCAGAAGTCAAATCATACAAAGCACCACGCAAAACACTCAAAGAATTACAGGAAAGCGACGAGCAAGTAGAAGTGATTGGCACAATCGTACAAGTATTCGACCCAAAATTCTTCGAAGTCTGCCCTCAATGCGGAACAAGACTGAAAGAAGTAGAAGGACAATGGGTATGCGACGAACACTCAGCACTAATGCCAGATTACAGCTACCTGGTCAACGTATTCCTCGACGACGGCACAGAAAATATGAGAGTAGTACTGTTCAGGAATCAAGCTGAAAGACTGCTCGCCAAAACAAAAGAACAAATGGTAGCATTCAGAGTAAACCCGGAAACATTCGAACCACTAAAAACAGAATTATTAGGAGAACAATTCCGCTTCATCGGCAAAGCAAAAAAGAACACATTCTTCGACAGAATAGAATTCATCGCAAACCAAGTACACAAAGCACACCCAGAAGAAGAAATGGCAAGATTACAACAACAGTAATTTATACTCTGCTTTTTTTCTAAAATTGAAATGATGGGAAGAACACACATGGCAATCGGATTGCTTGCCGGCTTACTTCTCTTCACATTTCTTCACCAGCAATGGTACATTTTCATCCCACTTGTCATCCTCGGGAGCCTGTTGCCAGACGTCGACCATCAAAACAGCAAAATCAACAGAATGATGCCGCTGACAAGATGGATTCCTGCATTTTTTGCACACAGAGGATTCTTCCACAGCATATTTCCTGCCATTATTATTTACGCTGGATTTTATTTTGCAAAACTAGACTACATAGGACTCCCACTAGCACTCGGCTACAGCACACACCTGGCATCAGATTGCTTTACAAGACTAGGATGCAATCTATTGCATCCAGTAAGTACATTCAGAATACAAGGACCAATAATGACGAACGGACTGATGGAATTATTAACACTCGGAGGAGTTATCCTGCTAGACGTGCTGCTCGTCATAAAACACGTATTCTAAGAAAGTTTTATGAAGCATGCAATTATTTTTGTTAACATGCGCATAAGAAAAGCAATTCCCAAAGATACTGAAGGCGTGTACCAAACCTTTCTAGAACTAGTAAGATCAGAAGATTCTGCAGCAAAAAAAATCAAAGGATACTCAGTTCTCCGAAAAAGAAAGCCCGACTTTGAAAAACAAGCAAAGAAATCACTCCTGAAATCAATCCGGCAACGAAAATCACTATATTTAGTTGCAGAGATTGACAGCAAGATTGTTGGTTATGCTTATGCAACTATCATTCGTTACCAATACAGCTACTATTTCCAGGTACATCCTATCGGCTATCTTAATGCGATCGTAGTACGAAAAAAGTATAGAGGAAAAGGCATAGCCAAAGCACTTTTTGCAGAAGTTGAAAAGTGGTTCAAAATTCACAAATGCATAATGGCAACGCTCGATGTTTTCTATACTAATCCCGCAATCAAAGTTTATACTAAGAAAGGATACAAAGCATACGACTATCGGATGTTTAAACTACTATAACAATATTCTAGAGTCCAACTAATTTTAAATATCGGTGCGAAGTTCCATAGTGTATGAACAATCTTAACGCTTACGACAAGAAAAAAGGAGTCGACTTCACAGGAGTTACAGTTGTCTTCATCTGCCATGACGGAAATGGCAACATACTAATGAACAAACGCTCACAAAAATGCAGAGATGAACACGGCAACTGGGACATCGGAGCCGGCAGCCTAGAATTTGGGCACAAAATAGAAGACACATTAAAAAGAGAAATAAAAGAAGAATACCGCACAGACATACTTGGCTATGAGTTTCTCGGATTTCGAGACATACACCGGAATAATAACGGCAAAGACACACACTGGATATCGCTCGACTTCAAAGTACACGTGGACCGCTCACAAGTAAAAATAGGAGAACCAGAAAAAATGGACGCGATAGGCTGGTTCAAAACAAGCCAATTTCCAACACCACTACACTCACAATTACCATTCTTTCTAGGCAAGTACAAAGACAAAATCTGAATAGCACCGGGTGACCAAAAAAGTATACTGGGTGACCTATTTAGGTCACAAGGTTTATAAATAGAATTGTCGAAGATACCCCTACCCAATGGAAAAGAGATTTTACCTAGGCGTCCGAAAGACAGCAGACGCCTTGAGCAGCAAAAGCGTACCAGTCGCAGTCGTGGACGTGAGTGAAGACACACTCAAACTGCGAGTTCTTGAAGATAGCACAGCACGCAGTACAATGGGTTTTGTTACGTTGCCCGACTTAGAAGTTATTGCACGAGCAGGAGAAGAATTCGAAATGCGAAATAATTTTGACGGCAAAAGCGCGAAAGAATACCTCGAAATTCTCGGAAGCGAATACGTAATTCTCGTCCCAATGAAAGACCACACCGGCAAAAACGGGTACGTTGGAGAACTATCCTATACTGCATCAAGACAAACAGAGCAAAACCCAAAATTTGTCCTTCTCGAATCCATTTTCGGATACAAGACAAGAACAGCCTAAATTCTGTCGGAAAAATTCCGACTTATGTATGAAAGGTCCACTGGACACTGGACAAACACCCTCCTGAACTATTTAAACCAAGACTTCTGAATAAAAAACAGGCGAGCACCTCACTCACGGCAAAACCGCGAGTTGAAACAAAACGCGAATTCCGCCGAACAAGTTCGTCGGAAACTCGAAATGCAAAGCATCTTCGAGTAGCAAGAGGTCAAAAAAATGGAAGAAAAAAACCAACCAGAAAAAAAGTTCAGCACCGGCGCAATCAGCGCAACGGTCTGGAAAAATACAGGAGTAGGAAAAGACGGCAAAACATTCGAAAGCCACACAATAAGCCTACAACGAAGATACAAAGACAAAACAGGCCAATGGCAGACCACGAATTCCTTACGGCTAAACGACCTGCCAAAAGTCGAACTAGTAGTAAAGGAAGCATACAGATACCTTGTACTAAACGGCCATGCAGATGAACAAAAACAACAGGAGGTAGTAATTTGAAGAAAAAGAAAACAGAAACCCCACAACCACCCCAGCAGCAACCCTGCTGCGGGTAATTTTATTTTTTAAGCGCTTACATAATCAACAGAAACAAAAAAGGCAGCGCCGAGCAAAACTCGGCTGGTCTTTTTTTTGTAAACAAAAAAAAGGAGATGATCAAAAATGGTAAACAAAAAATTTATGGAAGAAGAACAAACAATAAATGAGGATGGAGAAGCAGTCCTCTCAATCGTCGTCAAAAAATCCGAAACAGACGAGCCAAAAAAGAAAATCACGAGCGTCCAAGACCTCCCAGGAGTAGGACCAGCATCAATCGAAAAATTGGCAGCAGCAGGATTCCACGACTTAATGAGCATAGCAGTGGCTACAATAGGAGAAATAGTCGGCGCAACAGAACTCTCAGAAGCAACAGCCAAAAAAATAATCGCAATAGCACGCGCAAACCTCGAAATGGAATTCACATCAGGCGAAGAAATCATGAAAAAAAGAGAAATGATGATAAAAATAACAACAGGAAGCACAGAACTCGACAAGCTCACAGGAGGAGGCTTTGAAACAGGAGCAATAACAGAAGCCTACGGCCAATACGGCTCAGGAAAATCACAAATAGCCCACACATTAGCAGTACGAGTGCAACTCCCAAAAGAAAAAGGAGGAGCGAGTGGCGTAGCAGTCTACATAGACACAGAAGGAACATTCAGACCAGAACGAATCAAAAGCATCGCACAAGACTGCGGCCTAGACCCACAAGAAGCACTGAAAGGAGTCAGAATAGCACGAGCCTACAACTCAGACCACCAAATGCTGCTAGCAGAAAAAATAGACGACCTCATTAAACAAGGCGTAAACGTCAAACTAGTCATCGTTGACTCACTGACAGCGCACTTCAGAGCAGAATACATAGGCAGAGGCACACTAGCAGACAGACAACAAAAAATTAACAAACACATGCACGCCCTCATGAAGGTAGCAGACAAGCACAACATTGCAATCTACGTCACAAACCAAGTCATGGCAAAACCAGACCAGTTCTTCGGAGACCCAACAGAAGCAATCGGCGGACACATAGTAGCCCACAACAGCACATACAGACTATACCTGCGCCGAGGAAAAAAAGGAACACGAGTGGCAAAAATGGTAGACTCGCCCTGCATGCCGGAAGCAGAAGCAATCTTCCAACTCACCGAAGCCGGCGTTAAAGACGCCTAAATTTTTCTTTTTATGCACAAAATTTATATACTATCCTCGGACAAAAGTCTTTGTATGTAGCTAGTTCTACATGCAAAATACTTAGGTAGGTGAAATAAAATATGTACGGCGAAAGAAGATCAAGTGGAGGCTTCCGCGGTGGATACGGCGGAGGCGGGATGTCAACCCCACCAGTTAAGGTTGGCGAAGAATTAGACGTGACAATAGAGGCAGTCGGCGAAAAAGGAGACGGCCTCGTAAAGAAAAACGGCTTCGTGCTGTTCGTACCTGGCGTCAAAGAAGGACAACAGGTAAAAATTCGCGTGACAAAAGTGTTGCGCAAAGTTGGCTTCGCAGAAGTCGTCGGCCAAGGAACAGCAGCACCAGCCACAGAAGGCGAAAGCACTGAAGCCCCAGCTGAAGGAGCATCCGAAGAAGAAGCTCCTGCTAAAGAAGCCCCAGCTGACTCCTCAGAAGACTCAGAAAGCTTTGGCGAAGAAGCCCCAGCAGAAGAATCAACTGAAGAATCATCTGAAGAAACTTCAGACGAGCAATAAGTTTTTTAACTTTCTTATCTTATTTTTTTCCTAATGAGACTATTCATAGCAATAAACACGCCGAAAGAAATACAAAACTACTTCTCAGACGTACAAAAAAAACTAACAGGAGCAAAACTCACACTCACCAAAAACTTCCATTTAACCCTGAAATTCTTAGGTGAGATAACGCCAGCGCAAGCGGACGAAATAAAGAAACGACTAGGAAAAATACAATTCAAACCATTCACAGCAACACTCTCCGGAACAGGCATATTCCCATCAGAACAAATGATACGAGTAGTATGGATCGGAATAGAACCGCACGACATCATCTGCAACTTACAAAAACAAATCGATGCAGCACTGCACGGCCTGTTTCCAAAAGAAAAAAGCTTCCAGCCTCACATAACACTCGCGCGCGTCAAGACAGTAGATAACAAAAAACAATTCGTAGAACAAGTCAAAAAATTGAAAGTAGAACCGCTATCATTTGAAGTAAAAGAATTCAAACTCATACAAAGCCAACTCACCAGCGAAGGATCGATCTATACCGACGTTGCTACTTATAGCAAGCTTTAAATAGCTCCATTCTCGACGACAATGAATTGCCAACAGTTCATGCCAGCTCGGCGCGAACAAACACGGTGTGACATCGAAAATCTGACGATTTTCGGGCATCCAAGCAAAAACTTGGATGGGCAAGAAAAACCACCGGGAGAACACAAATGACAACAGAACAACCATTTTTAGTAGCACAAGACCAATACTTAAAATCAGGAATCCATATCGGAACAAAATTCAGAACCGGCTACATGAGCGCGTTCATCTACAAAACAAGACCAGACGGACTAAGCGTTCTAAACCTGCAAAAAATCGATGAAAGAATCAGAACAGCAGCAAACCTGCTCGGACAATACGCCCCAGCAGACCTGCTAATCGTAAGCAGAAGAGAAAACGGCTGGAAAGCAGTCAAAGCATTCGGCAAACACACAGGAATCAAAGTATTTGCAGGAAGATACCCGCCAGGAATCCTGACAAACCCAAAACTTGACACGTTCATCGAAGTCAAAGCAGTACTAGTAACAGACAGCTGGCCAGACAGAAACGCGATAAAAGACGCAATGCAAGTCGGAATGCCAGTCATCGCGCTCTGCGACACGAACAACCAAAGCAACGAAATAGACCTAGTCGTGCCGTGCAACAACAAAGGCAAAAAGTCACTCGGACTATTGTTCTACATTCTCGCAAGAGAATACCTGCGCCAGCGCGGACAACTAGCAACAGACCAAGAACCAACATTCACCGTCGAAGAATTCACGGATGAATAATTTTTTTATTCAATTTTTTTAACTCCTTTCTCAACAATCTCAAACTCAACTTCCTTCTCACCAGCAATACTCCTGTGCTTTCTCAGAATAATCCTGCGCTTGCCATTATGCAAAGACTCCAACTCCAACAAACACTTGCTCGTGTACAACAAAATATCCCCGCCAACAATCTTAACACGACTGCCCTCAAAAGAAGCATACACCTGAGACGTGAGCAAAATCGGAATATTATGCTTTCGTGCGATCTCATTCAACGCCAACATCTGCAAGCTCAAATCACGATTATAATTGTTATCCTCCTTAAAACTACGCTGAAGCCTATACAACATGGTCATCGTGTCAATAACAATCAAGCCAATTTTGGAATTCACCAGTTTCTTAATCATATCAACAGATTTATTCTGCTCATCAAAAGACATCGGGCGCAAAAATACCATCCTGTCAAGAAATTTCTTGTACTCAGGCAAAATTTGCTTCAAACGCGCAACACTAAAACCACCCTCAGTATCAACAAAAATAACCTTCTTACCCTGCTTGGCAACATCCACAGCAGCCAACAAAGCCAAATTAGTCTTCCCAACACCAGCAGGACCATAAATTGTGGTAATGGCATCTGCCTCAAAACCACCTTCCAACAGGTCATCCAAGAACCCAACCCCCGAAGACACCCTTTTCGTGTTCATACCCTTGACGTGTTTCAAGTCAAAAACCTTTATAAAGCCTCCTCTTTCAGACTAACACATGAGTAAATCGTGGGTGGGGCTTACAACAGTAGTGCTATTCATATTAGCTGCCAGGCTATACTTCGCCTTCCAAACACCCTATTACACCTCAGACACAGCATACCTGGAAATCAGATCAATAGAAAGCCTGATGCAAGGCCAACTCCTCTGGCAAGACCCACTAGGCAACGGAGGAAGAACTCTTATCAGAAGCCCAGTGTTTGACGCAATCCTGGCATTTTTCGCACTCTTCATACCATACGCGCTCAAAATAATACCAAACATCTTCGCATCACTCCTCATAATTCCGGCATTCCTGATAGCAAAAAAACTAACAGACAACACGAACATATCACTCTTCTCAGCACTGCTCGCAGGACTAGTCCCAGCATACTTCTCACACACATTCAACCACGTAGCAACCCACACGCTATCTCTGACCCTTTTCTTTTTCCTAGTCTACGCCTGGCTCAACATACCATCAAGACCATGGATTTACACATTCCTCACAGTCCTCCTCGTATTCGTATTCCTCAGCCCGCTATCAATAATCCTAGTATTAAGCATCGGAGTATACCTCGTTCTAGCAGCGCTTGAACAAATCAAACCAAAAGCAGCAGAATACGAACTCGGACTCTTCTCAATATTTTTCGCACTATGGGCACAATTCCTCCTATACAAAAAACTAATACTCTTCCACGGACCAAGAATAATCTGGCAAAACATACCAAACGAACTCTTTTCAGCATTCTACTCAAACGTCACAATACTAGGAGCAATAGCACAAATAGGAATCTTCCCTCTAGTGGACGGAACATACGCGCTTTACAAAACGGCATTCAAAGAACCACGCAAAGAAACACTAATGCTTTTGAGTATAACAATCGTCTCAGCGCTAACACTCTGGTTCAAACTAATCGACATCACCACAGGATTCATGCTCCTCGGAACAACACTCGCCATAATATTCTCCAAATCACTAATCATTACAAAGAACTATTTCAATGAAACAAAAATCAGAAAATACACACCGATGATACTCACACTGATCGCAATATCAGCATTCGCCACAACGGCCTACCCAGCATACACGCAAACACAATCACAACTACAACAAACCATAACCCATGAAGAAGTCACGGCACTTACTGAACTCCAAAACATAACACCAGAAAACGCAGTGTTCATGGCACCAGCATCATACGGAAACTACATAACAGCAATCGCAAAAAGAAAAAACGTAATCGACACATACTTCTTCCTCCAGCCACGCGCAAACGAAAGATACCAAGATGCAGCGCGCATATACAAAACAACATTCGAAACAGAAGCAGTAGAACTTCTAGACAAATACAAAGCGATGTACATAGTAGTGCCTCCGGGAACGAAAGACCTCGCCTATGGAAACGGGCTATGCTTCAAGAGAATACACGCCACAAACATAATCATATACAGAAAAGACGCATCCTGTGAAGTCAAGGTGGTCGCACGATGAAAATACATATTTTCAGCATATTCGTACTAGCGCTTGTAATGATAATGCTACCACTACATCTCAGATTCTCACACCACAATCCAACACTAGCAGGAACAGAACCATACTACCACGCCCGCATGGCCATCCAACTCTCAGAAGGCAAAATTCCAACAACAGATACGGCAATCATTTCAGGAAGACCATACACGCTAAACCCATATCATGTGATTCTGGCAGCAGCATACAAACTACTAGGACCCCTTGCATTCAACCTTCTCCCACCAATATTCGCACTCCTGAGTTTCATCTTCGTATGGCTGCTAACAAAAAGACTAGCAATACCAGAACACGTACAACCATGGATACTTCTCGCATACGCTTTATCACCACCACTACTAGCAACAAGCATAATCGGAAACCCATACTCATTTGTTTTAGCATTACTCACAGGAGGCGCCCTTCTGCTCCTAAACCATTGGTGGATACTAGGAATGATCGCAACAATAATCGCAGCACTATCAGGACCAGTATACGCCATCGCAGCAATAGCATTCCTGCTAATCCTAATCCTCACAGTAAAAAAAGAAACAAAAAACCTCTCAATAACAGCCTTCATATGTTTCATACTACTAATACTGAACTATTCACCAGCATACGTCCCGCACGACAGAGGAATACTACAATACATCAGCGACCTTGGAGGAACGTACGGGTTCAGCATATTCGCGCTAATGCTCGCAATAGTAGGAGCAATCCTGATCTGGGAACACAAACAAAAATACTACGGAGCCTACGCAGTCTTCATGATATTCCTAATCTCAAGCTTCTTCTTCCCAGGAATGCTAGTCTTCGCAAACATACTAGTCTCAGGCCTCGCAGGAGTAGCCCTGGCATCACTTGCACAAAGAAAATGGAAACTCACATTCCTCAGACAAGCAGCACTGCTAGTACTATTCTGCGGACTATTATTCAGCAGCATATCACACGCAGTAATACTCGCGGACATGCCACCAACGATGTCATTCTTCAAAACAATAGAGTTCAAACCCGGAGTAATACTCACCCATGAAAAATACGGGTTCTGGATAGAATCAGCAGGACACACAGCAGTCATAGACCAACTATGGAAAGAACTTCCAGATGCGGAAGACCGCATATGGGACACAGCAGCACTCTTCAGCTCAACAGACCTGCAAAAAACAAAAATACTCCTGCAAAAATACAACATAACACACATACTGATAACACCTGAAATGCAGCACGGACTCTTATGGGAAAGAGAACAAGACGGTCTTGATTTCCTCGTCGAAAACAGCGAAACGTTTAAAAAACTAGAAACAGGCTCAAATACCAAGGTGTGGAGAATCAGATGAAAAAACAAACACTATTAACAACAATCCTGCTCGTCTGCGTAGTATTCGTACTCGGAATAATTTTAGGCAACTCCTGGAACAGCGCAGAAACAACAGAAGTATCAAAAGTATTGCGTCAATCAGAACTCGACGCGGAAAGCTTTCTGGCAGAACAAGAACTCTTTGAAAGCTTTGAAACAAATTGCGCACTAGCCGAAAAACGCCTGAGCTCGCTCAGCGAAGAACTATTGAAATTAGGCAAAGTCCTAGGCGCAGACGATGCCCAAGAAAAACTCGGAGAGGAAAACTACGGCTTCCTGAAAAGAAAATATCACTTGATGCAAATACGCACGTACATTCTGGACAGAAAATTACAAGAAGACTGCGGAAGCAAAACAAACGTCATACTATACTATTTCAAACGGAAAGACGCGCCCAGCGAACAACAAGGAAAAATACTTGACGAACTAGTAGGACAATACCACCTGCACGTCTTCGCAATCGAATACAGATACTCAAAAGAACTGGAATTCTTGGAAGACTATTACGAAATAAAAGACGCGCCAGCACTCGTAGTGAATTTCGACAACACGAAAACAGGACTGGTCACCAAAGAACAACTAATCCCGCTCCTCCATGGATGAAAAAATAAAAATACTCGGCAGAAGCCTACTTCTGACAATATTGATCTTCGCCGCAGGAATACTGCTCAACCACACTTTTGACGCATTCAGAATATCAATCATAGAAGACGTCATGACAGAACACGAAATAAACACAGAAGCGTATAGAGTAGAACGCTTCTTCACAGAAACCTTTGGAGAAGAACAATGCGACATGATGGTAGCCAGAATCTCAGACCTGAAAAAAGAAGTCAGAAAAGTAGGAGAAGACCTGGGAAGCTACTCGCGCTTCAGCTTCTTCAGACGAAAAGACTACGATTATTTGAAACGAAAATACTTTCTCCTGGAATTAAGATTTCTAGCACTAATACAAAAAATCAACAAAGAATGCGACAAACCATACCTCCCGATAATATTCTTCTACGAAATAGACCAAGACGAAAGCGAACGCCAAGGATTCATACTCCAAGACCTAAGCGAAGACTACGACCAGAACCTGATAGTGCTAACCCTTGACAAAGACTACGAAGATGAGCCATTAGTAAAAATACTCGCTGAAAACTACAACGTCACACAAGCACCAACGATAATAATAGATGAACAATCAATCCCAGGACTCGTTTACACAGGACAACTCAACGCGAGCATACAAAAATTCTTAAAACGCGCAGACCCATACGCGCAAAGCATAAATTTCAATCTCGTGCCAGAAGCAGCCGGCATAGACAAACAACGACTGCTAACCCAGCTCGAAAACATTGCCAGCAATGAAAAAGCAGACCTATGGGCGCGAGCAGACGCCACACTCATCATCGGAAGATTGACAACCAATGATACACTTATCTGCGAAAGCCTACAGTTCTACGACCAAATAAACAGCACAAGCCACGAAGAAAAAGCATTAATCTATGAAACCAGCGCCTCACTCGGCTGCGGAAGAAACAGACAGGCATTCCTGAAAGCAGCAGCAAAAGAATGGAAAGCAACCGGAAACACCTTCCGCGCAGAACTCCTCGAAAAAATATCAACAGGAACAAGACAAAAAATCAATTTCGACAAAGCAAACAACGCCAACACAACAGTAATCACCGGATACAACACACCAATCACGCCAAAACTTGTGAAAACAAACGCAAGTTCAGTCATCATAGGAAAAACAACAATAACACTGGATAAGGACAGCGTTATTATCTCTCAAGACGACCGCGTTTACCGCGACTGGCTAAGCGGACAAGTAGCAAACCCATACGGGCCAACAATACTAACAACATTCTCAGAAAGACTGACGTATAACCAGACAGAATTACTTCCAGAAATAGGATGGCACGAAGGCGGAAGAATAAAAGAGCTCAAAACCATAAATTTCACGCACATACCAGCAGTCGGAACACTAGTCGCCCGCAGCAAAGACAGATGGTTTGCGGTAGACAACAATGGAACCTTCAGATTTGAAGTGCCAATCGACAAACTAAGCTATCCAACCACGCGTTTCCTACGCAGAGATTTAGCAGTAATAATAGACACCCATGGCGTAAACATGCTCGTCGAACAAGCAATAAGATACAACGCAACAACAGTAGTCAGCGACTGCGACCATCCAGGAAAAGTCTACGCGGCAAAATACCTAAGCGAACACGGAATTTCAGTTGTTTGCTTCCCAGACAAATACGCATACCTAGCACTCGGACACAACCTGTCTCTAGTTGGCAGCCCTCCAACCGAAATCACACAAGACAAAGCAGTCATCGGAAACAGACCAATCAAAATAACAACCAAAGACAAAATCGTCATTGCAAACTCAACAGACACAGCATACGCACTCTGGTACTACCAAACACCAGCATCATACTTCGAAACACTGACTACTGCCATTCCACTCAATGTCACGTACGTCAGCCTTGACAGTTTCGGACAAATGGACAAAATAACAGACAAAGCACGCGAAATCAAAGCCACAATCATAGCCACTCGCATCTTCAACAGCGATGATTATTCAGCAATCAAAAAATGGCTTGACGAAAGCCCAGAAAGAAAAGTCATACTCTTCCACAGCTCTTCATACCCCTACGGACAAAAAATATTCAGAGAATACACAAACCAAACAACATTCGACGATCCAAACCCAGAATTCATATGAAACGAAACTATTCGCTCTACATAATTCTCGCTCTAGCATTAATCATACGCCTCATCTTTGCATTCTCATGGCACGAAGTCTGGTGGGACTCAGGAGTCTACATCGGCATGGGAAAACACCTGTATTCTGGAGGAGAAAACGGGCTATGGGAACACATACGCCCACCACTCCTACCAATAATGCTAGGCTTCCTATGGAAAACAGGCCTTTCACCAATACTCTTCGGAAGACTATTAGAAATAATATTCATGCTAGGCACAGTCTGGCTGACATACGAACTCGCATTACGCTGGTTTGAAAACAAAACAGCAATCATCGCATCACTTATCATCGCGCTCAGCCCAATATTCTATTATCTCAGCTTCCACCAATACAACGAAATCCCAAGCACATTCTTCGTACTACTCGCAATCTGGCTCTCACTCAAAGAAAAACATTTCCTCGCAGGAATCTCAACAGGAATAGCATTCCTATCAAAATTCGCACCAGGAATGTTCGCAGGAATAATCATACTCTATCTCGCCATCAACAAAAAATGGAAACCAACAATACTAACAGGAACAGGATTCGCAATAATAACATCACCCTACTTCATCTACAGCTGGATAGCATATGGAAGCCCGCTCGCAACCTTTTCAGCAGCACAAGACGCCATTGCTAACGTACTCGGCTGCAACGTATTACGCCACCAGCCATGGCACCAATACTTCTCATGGCTAATATTCAGCGAAACAAAACTACACCTTCTAGCCATCATCGGCATATTCGCTCTTTACAAAAAATGGAAAAAACAACACTTACTATTTGTTTTCAGCTTAATCATACCATTGCTATACTTCACACAACTCAACTGCAGAGACTACCGATACATCACACTCTTCCTGCCATTTGTTGCCATACTCACAGCACTAGGCATTGCCTGGATATACGAACAATTCAAAGTAAAGAAGAACTTGGCATTTGTTATACTCACCATTCTCTTATCAGCATGGATGCTTAACACAACAATCAGATATTACTACGCAAATGAACTCCAACAACCAGACACAACAGCAGAAGAATACTTCCACTATCTCTCAGACAAAAACATTACAGGAGAAATCTGGACAGCAAACCCAATTATTGCAGCTTACACTGACGAAAAACTTGAGAAAATCTATTATCCGGTCTATGACCAAGACGTGCAGAATAGATTCATTGATTACGTCACACTACATAATAAAAAAATCGGCGCAGTTCTCCTCGACAATTGCGGAGGAGGAATAATTTGTCCTTCTGCTGACCAGAATTGCTTGCAAAAAACAGAACAACTCATCAATCTTCTCGACAAAACATTCACAAGAACATTCGACAAACAAACAGGAAGATGCTGGTACAGAGTCTGGCTCATTTCTTCAGATTAATAATATCCCCGATAGTCAAAGGACCAGAAGTCTTCTTCGCAGCCTCGGCCTTTTCCTCCTCCTCAATCTCAACCAGCTTAATCTTCAACGATCTCTCCAATTTCTTCGCCAAATCAATAGGCGGAACAAACAAATCACTCTCCAACTTGTGAATCATGCTCTCTTTCTCATTCAACTTCAAAGCAAACTCCTTCTGCGTCATCCCAGACTTCTCGCGAGCAGAACGAATCCTTTGCGCATAATCAGACACGACAACCTCAGAAGGCTCAACAGCCTTCTGGACCTGAGAACTCTTAGCAGCATGCATCACAGGCTTCTGGAGCATCTTGCCATACTTACCACACGCAGCGCAAACATTCAGCTCAGAGCCTTCCACTTTCGCGCGAAACAGTTCTGTCTCCTTACCGCACAACTCACAAACAGTCATGCAAATCCAACAGCCAACGCACTATAAAAACATTTTGCCTTGACCACTACAAAATAGTGGCGTTTGTTTTTAAAAACCCCTGTGTTTGAAACACACATGGACGACGTGCTAGAGGAACACATACGTATAAGTGCAGAAAAAGGCCTTTCACGAATCGAAATCAAACAATTCCTTCTAAAAGCAGGCTGGCCAGAATCACAAGTAACAACATACCTTGAAAAAAGCTTCAAAAAACTCGAAAAAGGCACAATATTAAGAGCGCACGGACTCTCAAAAAACTTTGAAGACCACCAAGTCCTCTCAAATATCGACTTTGAAATCAAAAGCGGAGAAATCTTCGGCCTAATCGGAATGAGCGGAGCAGGAAAAACAACACTGCTCAACCTATTAGTAGGATTCCTCAGACCAGACCAAGGAGACGTCGTAATGGCACTCCAAGACGGCACAACACGAAGCGTATACAAAAATCCGCATTTAATCAGGCAACACATAGGATTCTCAACACAAACACCAAGCTTTTACGGAAAACTAACAGTAAGAGAAAACCTCGAACACTTCGCAAAACTCTACCACCTAACAGAACCAGACCTGACAAGACGCTGCAACGCACTCCTAGACCTCGTCGGCCTAAAAGACGCAAGAGACGCAACATCATCACACCTCTCAGGAGGAATGCAAAAAAGACTAGACATAGCCTGCGCACTACTGCACGACCCAAACATACTAGTCCTAGACGAGCCAACAGCAGACCTCGACCCAGTACTAAGAAAACAATTCTGGGAACTAATAAAACAAATCAACCAAAAAGGAACCACGATAATACTAGCATCACACTTCCTCGCAGAAATAGAACTCCTCTGCAGCAGAATAGCAATACTGCAAAACAAAACAATAGCCGAACTAGGAACAGCAGAAGAGCTAAGAAACATCTACTCCAAAAACTACGAAATATACCTAACCACAAAAACACAAGACTACACCAAAATACTGGCAGAACTCGAAAAAAGAAAACGCTATTTCGTCAAAGCAACACAACAAGCAGGAGAACTAATCATAGAAACACCAGTCCCAGAACAAGTCCTGCCAATACTATCTTCCTGCCTTGAGAAAGAAAAAATACAAAGCCTGCACGTCGAAAGACCAACACTAGGCAAAGTCTTCGAAGCAGTGGTGCGACGATGAACTCAGACGTACTAGAACTAGTAAAGAAAAACCTGAAAAACCTAATCAGAGCAAAAGCAGGATCACTCGTCGTAATACTAGGACCACTAATCGTAATCTTCCTCGCAGGACTCGCGTTCGACAACAGCAACGCTTACGCAGTAAAAATAGGAACATACACACCAGAACCAACAGACATCACAACAACATTCCTAGACCAGCTAAGAACACAATTCAAAGTAAGCGAGTACGAAACAGAAGAAGACTGCGTAGACGCCATCAAAAAAACAGACATCAACACGTGCATGTCCTTCTCACCAGACTTCACAATAGGAAAACCGCCACAAAACCAAATCACATTCTACGTAGACTATTCACGCATAAACCTCGTATGGAGCATAATGCAAACCATGACCCAGAAAGTCGGAGAGAAAACACTCCAAGAAAGCCAAAGTTTGACAAAACTGCTCATAGACACCCTTGAATTCACGCACAACAAAATCAAAGACGAACGAGAAATCATAGTCAAACTAGCAACAGAAAACGAACTAATGAACAAAAACGTCCAAGACCTCGCAGCAGAACTCGGCGACATGAGCCTGGAATTTAACGAAAACGAATTCGGAGTCCAGAACATAACCAGCGCAAAAACACAAGTCAAACAATGGATGGAAAGCACACTCACAATAAGCGAAAAAGGATTGTCAAAAGCAACAAACTTCATCAGCGCAGCAGACGCACTAGTAAAAGGCTCAGCAGCAGGACAACAAGTAAAAGACAAACTCCTCGAAAACTTCCAAAAAAGCTTAGACGAAATCAAAAAAGCCAAAGCAGAACTCGCTGAAACAAAAAACCTCACCAAAGAATCATTCCTCAGATTTGACAAACAAATGATAGAATTAACAGAAACCATCACAATGACAAAAGACAGACTAAATGAAGCAGACACCAGCAGACAATTAGGACTAAGAGTGCTCGAAGCCATAACAAGCCTACTTGACAAAAGCCTGATCAGCATAAGCGACGTACAACAAGCACTAAACGACATAGACAATCGGATAAGCGCCATAGAAATCAAAGACCCAGAAGCAATCACGCAGCCAATCGTCACTTCAATCAAGCCAATAGTACAAGAAAAAACCTACCTCAACTACCTCTTCCCAATACTCAGCATACTAATCATAATGTTCACAGCCCTGCTGATCACGCCAACACTAATCATGCTTGACAAGAACAGCCCTGCCAGCTTCAGAACATACATGACACCAGTAGCAGACACCAGCTACGTAATATCAAACTTCATCACAGCCTCAATACTGCTTTCCCTGCAAACAATAATCGTACTAGCAATCGCGAGCGTATTCTTCACCAGCCAAGTTATTTCTAATATCCCAGAAGCATTAGTGCTACTAGTCATCATCAACTCAGTTTTCATCCTAATAGGCATGATAATCGGCTACGCATTCAACAGCGAAGAAGCAGCCACACTAGGAGGAGTAAGCATCGGAGCAGTCTTCCTCTTCCTCAGCGACGTAATCATCCCATTAGAAAGCATGCCAGAATCATTCGCATACATCGCCAGCTTCAACCCATACGTTCTAAGCAGCCAACTACTCAGAAGAGCACTAATCTTCGACCAAACATTACTCAGCATGCTCGGAGACATAATAATAATGCTAGGATACATCGTAGCCCTCGCAATACTCGCAACCGGCATTTACCTGCTCACCAGACGCTATTCAATGCAACAACTAATGAAAGCAATCACGCCAGTATTTGCGCGCGTAAGATTCAAGAAAAAATAACTGTCGTCCAAAAAGGCTGCCTTGGCCCTTCGGGGCCGGGCGGTCTTCCTTCTCGAAAGCTATTTAAATCGTCATATAGCACGGTAGATTATGAAGTTTCACAATACACTGACGAGAAAGAAAGAAGAATTCAAGCCAATAGACAAAAAACTCGTCAGAATGTACACCTGCGGGCCAACAGTGTACAATTACATTCACATCGGCAACCTGCGCACTTTCCTATTTGAAGACCTGCTCAGAAGATGGATAAAATACCGCGGTTATAACATCAAACAAATCATGAACCTCACAGATGTAGATGACAAAATCATTCGCGATTCACAAAAAGAAGGCGTTTCGCTCAAAGAATTTACTGAACGTTATGCGAAAGCATTTTTTGATGACATCAAAACACTCAACATCGAACCAGCAGAAGTATATCCGAACGCAACTGACTATATTCCTGAAATGGTTGCCATGATACAATGCCTGCTTCAGAAAGAAATCGCTTACAAAACAGACGACGGCATATATTTCTCTATTTCAAAATTCAAAAATTACGGACAATTGGCAAACATTGACGTCACCAAACTTGAAGCAGGAGCATCAGGCAGAGTAAAAGCGGACGAATATGAGAAAGAAAATGTTGCAGATTTCGCGCTCTGGAAATTATGGGACGAAAAAGACGGCAAAGTCTTCTGGGAAACAGAAATAGGCAAAGGAAGGCCAGGATGGCACATCGAATGCTCGGCAATGAGCGCAAAAAACCTGACTGACGCATTCTCAGGAAGCATATTCCACCCGGAAAAATTCGAAACTATTGACATACACACTGGCGGAGTCGATAACATTTTCCCACACCACGTTGACGAAATAGCACAAACAGAAGCATGCATAAGCAAGAAATTCGCCAACTACTGGCTGCACTCAGAGCACTTATTGGTAGACGGCAAAAAAATGTCAAAATCACTCGGAAACTTCTACACCTTGCGAGATTTAATCGCAAAAGGATACAACCCCATAGCAGTCAGATACCTATTACTATCAACCCACTACAGACAAAAAATGAATTTCACACTTGAAGCGCTCGAAGCGGCGACAGTCGCGGTACAAAGACTGAACGACTTCATGCTCAGATTAAAAGAAGCACATGGCAGCAAGAATAACGCCGAAGTACACGACGCAATACAGAAAGCGCGATTACAATTTGAAAAATCACTTGATGACGATTTAGAAATGAGTCCAGCGCTCGCGTCAATTTTTGATCTAATGAACATAATAAACAGGCATCTTGACTCACACGAGCTCAGCAAACAAGACGCAGAAGCAGTCGCTAAATTCATGGAAGACGCCAACACAGTGCTTGGAGTGCTGGTAAAAGAAGAAAAACTATCACCAGAACTACAAAAACTAGTTGATGACCGAGAAAAAGCACGACAAATCAAGAATTGGTCACGCACAGACGAATTACGAGACGAACTTAAAAAACACGGAATATCAGTCGAGGACACACCACATGGACAACGATGGAAAAGAATTTTTTCGTAAGCGTTACGAACAACTTGGCGGGGAAATCGCCGACATAAAAACACTCTCAACACTGCGAGTTAACACACTAAAAATAACGGCAAAAGAACTAATTGCGCGGCTTGAAAAACTAGGAATCAAACTAGAACGCGTACCAATCACAAAAAACGGGTATACAGTACAAAGCAAATTCTCACTCGGAGCAATAACAGAATGCCTGCTCGGCTACTATTACCTCCAAGAAACAGCATCACAATTACCGGTAGAAGTCCTAGACCCAAAACCAACAGACATCGTGCTTGACGCATGCGCAGCACCAGGGGGAAAAACAACACAACTCGCCGCGCACATGGAAAATCAAGGAACAATCGTCGCATGCGAGCTCAAACCACACAGAATGCCAAGCCTGCTAATGAATTTAGAACGCTGTGGAGTCAAGAACACAACAGTATTTGAAGGAAACGCAGTACTCGCAGGCAGACTTGGAGTGCAATTCGACAAAATACTACTCGACGCGCCCTGCGCGGGAAACTATCTGACAGAACCAGGATGGTTTGAGAAAAGAACACTAGGAGGCATACAAATCAGCAGCAACATACAAAGAAGACTGCTTTCAGACTGCATAAACATGCTCAAACCAGGCGGACAACTCGTTTACAGTACCTGCTCACTAGAACCAGAAGAAAACGAGATGAACATCGACTGGGCACTCAAAAACCTACCAGTTCGATTAGAAAAAGTCAACCTGCAAATCGGAGACCCAGGCCTTACCAGCGTCTTCGGAAAAAAATTACACCCGGAAATAGCGCTATGCAAACGCTTCTGGCCACACAAAACAAAAACAGAAGGATTCTTCATCGCAAAAATGGTGAAAATATGAACCCCAAAAAAATGAACCTTGACGAATTCCTCAAACCATTCGGCATAAAGAAAAAACTAGACTCGCAAATCGTCAGCAGATCATACTTCATCGTCAAAGACAAGAATTTTCTAGGCAAAAACCCGGCCTATAGCGGTGAGTGTATCGCACACATACGCGGACCAGTACTTATCCCTTCCATTGATTTCCTACAACAAATCGGCAAAGAAGCAAGAAGGCACGTCATCATCAACTCAAAAGCAGAATGGCTATTCATCTGCGGAAGAGACATATTCGCAAAAGGAATAACCGCACACAACAATCCAGAAGTTGGCGACAGAGTAGTCATCCTAAACCAGCACAAAGAATGCCTCGGCTACGGAGACATGACAGCCCCCTTTACAGACACAAGAGTCGTCATCAAAAGACTATTTGACATCGGAGACCTGCTCAGAAGAGAAAGAAAGAGCAGGAAGGTCAGACAACAATAGCTTTTTAAACCTGTTCTCAAGACGATAAACTATGGCTGACCGATACGAACCAAAAGTCGAAGAAGAAAAATGGATGCACTTCTGGGAAAAAGAAGGCATTTTCACCTTTAATCCTGAACAAAAAGGAGAAGTGTACAGCATAGACACACCTCCACCAACAGTATCGGGAAGCATGCACATCGGACACGCATTCTCATACACACAACAAGACATCATAGCACGCTACAAAAGACTACGAGGCTACAACGTATTCTACCCATGGGGAACAGACGACAACGGACTGCCAACAGAACGCCTTGTTGAGAAACTGAAAGGAGTTAAGGGCAGCAAAATGGACAGGCAAGAATTCATCAAACTATGCGAGCAAACACTAGCAGAAATCATGCCAGCATTCACACACGACTGGAAAAGAATAGGCATGAGTTGCGACTTTAAACTAGCATACAGCACAATAAACGCAAACTCCAGAAGAATAAGCCAATGGAGCTTCCTAGACCTGCAAAAAAAAGGAAGAGTCTACCGAAAAAACGCGCCATCACTATGGTGCCCGCTATGCGAAACAGCAATCTCACAAGTAGAATGCCAAGACGTAGAAAAAAACAGCACATTCAACGACATAGTCTTCAAACTAGACGGAAAAGACCTAGAAATAGCAACAACAAGACCAGAACTAATACCAGCCTGCGTCGCAGTATTCGCACACCCAAACGACGACCGATACAAAAAATTATTCGGCAAAAAAGCAATCACGCCAGTATTCAACAAAGAAGTACCAATAATGCCAGACGAACGAGTAGACCCAGCCAAAGGAACAGGAATAGTCATGTGCTGCACGTTCGGAGACCAAACAGACATCGCATGGTATCTCGCCTATAACTTACCACTCATCAACGCAATAAGCAAGAATGGCGTAATGACAGAAGCAGCAGGGAAATATCAAGGACTCAAAATTCACGAAGCCAGAAAAGCAATCCTCTCAGACATGAAAACAACAGGACTGCTCAGAGCACAAAAACCAATCAAACACGCAGTCAAAGTACACGAAAGATGCCAAACAGAAATAGAAATCATCCAAAGCAAACAATGGTTCATCAAATACCTCGACCTTAAAGACAAACTCCTAGAATGGGGAGCCCAACTCAACTGGAACCCAGACTTCATGATACACAGATACAACAACTGGGTCAAAGGACTACAATGGGACTGGCTCATTTCCAGACAAAGATTCTTCGGAGTCCCATTCCCAGTATGGTATTGCAAACAATGCGACGAGCCAACATTCGCAGACGACAAAAAATTGCCAATCGATCCACTGAAAGACCAACCACCAGTCAAACAATGCCTGAAATGCAAGTTCACAGAGTTTATCGGCGAAAAAGACGTCCTAGACACATGGGCGACAAGCAGCATGACACCACAACTAGCAATACAAATGGTGCCAGAAAAATATAGGGCGAAATTGTATCCAATGAGCTTACGCCCACAAGCACACGAAATCATCAGCTTCTGGCTGTTCAATACTTTGGTCAAAAGCCAATTACACTACAACGTCAACCCATGGAAAGACATCGTCCTATCAGGCTACGTAACAGACCCACTCGGCGAAAAAATGTCAAAAAGCAAAGGAAACGTCGTAGCCCCACAAAAAGTCCTTGAAAAATACAGCGCAGACGCCATGCGATACTGGGCAGGCGGAAGCAAACTAGGAGAAGACATCGCCTACCAAGAAAAAGAACTCGTAACTGGAGATAAGTTCGTAACAAAACTCTGGAACGCAGCCAAATTCACAAACATGCACTTAGAAGGATACGACCACAAAGGAACCTCAATAGAAACACTAGACCTCTGGATACACGCACGCCTCGCAAAAGCAATCAAAGAAGCAACAGAAGCCTTTGACAACTACGAATACTTCAAAGCAAAACAAGCAATAGAAGCATTCTTCTGGAAAGACTTCTGCGACAACTACCTAGAACTCATTAAATCAAGAATGTACGAGCCAAAATCACCACAACACAAAAAAAGCGCACAACACGCGCTCAATACATGTTTATCAGCCATCGTACGGTTAATGTCACCATTCACGCCATTCATAACAGAAGAAGTCTATAGCCTGTATTTCAAACAAAAAGAAGGCCACAAAAGCGTACACTTGTCAAACTGGCCTGAAATTCCTGCAATTAACGAAAAAGCAGAACAAGCAGGCAATATTGCAGTTGTTATTCTCGCCGCAGTACGCAAGAAAAAATCAGAAATGAAAGTATCCATGAAAGCGCCAGTCAAAAGACTAGTTATCGATACAAAAATCGACATTTCAGGCGTACTGGACGATTTGAAAGCAACAACAGCAGCAGAAAAAATAGAAATAGGCAAAGCAACAGAAGAATTAACACCAGACGTCAAAATAACAGTAGAGTTCTAAAAATTCGTAACCATGCCATTAATCTTCTTCTCAATATCATGATAACTAAGCTTGGCAAGCTTAGCAGAACGAATACGCTCTCTCACTGAAGCCAAAAACTTAGCCAGCCTCTCCTGCACCAAATCCTCCTCCTGCTTAATGCGCAACACCAAAGCACCAGCCAAAGGATGATCATCAAGAGAAGACTCCTTATGTTGCTCCTTCAACTTAGTCCTAATCTCAGAAAGCATATCCATCGCCTGCTTTCCAGGATCAGTAATAGAAAACTGCTTAACCAAAGCCTTCTCCTTACCATCACTAAACACAACTCTGACCTTCACCTGGTCAAGCTGAGAATAATAATCAACAATATCAACCTTCTTAAAGTCAACATCTACTGCTTTCATGTTCCCAATGGTCACTGAATCTCTATATAAATATTGCTCTACACAAATATTAATAAAACATCATAACGTCGATAAACAACATGTGGGCAAACAAACACAAACCAGAACTAGAGAATATCCCGCACGACACCAAACAATTATACGACTTTGTTACAAATTATGCTAAACAAAAGAAAAAAGCACTCTTATTGTACGGGCCAACCGGCACTGGAAAAACAGCGGCAGTAAACGCACTCGCACGACGAACAGGACTCGAACTCATCGAAGTAAATGCTTCAGACTACCGAAATGCCGATGAAATAAATTCAAAAATCGGAAACGCATTGAAACAATACAGCTTATTCTCAGCAGGAAAAATCGTTCTAGTAGACGAACTAGACGGAATAGCAGGAAACGAAGATCGAGGAGGCGTCTCAGCACTGGCAAGCCTCATTGCAGAATCCAAATTTCCCATCATTCTCATAGCAAACGACCCATGGAACAGCAAATTCAACACTATTCGAACAAAAAGCACACTCGTTGAATTCCCAGCAATCACCATGACGGCAATGATACCAGCATTACAACGCATTCTACAAAAAGAAAACATCACAGCAGACGACGTAATCGTAAAAACAATCGCTCGCAGAAGCGGCGGAGACTTACGAGGAGCAATAACAGACCTGCAAACACTCTCACTAGCAAACGCGCTAACTGTTCAAGGCCTAGAAACACTCCACGAAAGAGAACACTCAGAAAGTATCATGCAAGCACTAGTCAAAATATTGAAATCAACAGACCCAGTCGTAGCAGTAAGCGCACTAGACCTAGTAGATGAGGATATCGACGAATGCTTTTTGTGGATAGATGAGAATCTGCCAAAAGAATACAAAAATCCGCAAGACCTGGCACGCGCATACGAGATGTTGTCAAAAGCAGACATTTATCGCGGAAGAATCAGAAGATGGCAATACTGGCGTTATCTAGCTTATGTTGATGTTCTAATAACAGCAGGCGTTGCGGTAGCAAAAGACAAAAAATCAATAACATTTATCACATACAGCAGAACACAAAGACTGCTAAAACACTGGATGGCAAACCAAAAATACGCACGGCGCAAAAGAGTCGCTGAGAAACTGGCAGCCGCAACCCATTGTTCAAAGAAAAAAGCACTACAAGACACACTGCCATACGTCCACAGACTCTACCAATTAAAACATCCAAGCGCAGAAATGATAACAGAGGAATTAAAGCTGGATGAAGAAGAGCTAGAATGGCTGAATAAATAACTACTTATGCCCGTGACCGCCAAGATAAATATGCTTGATCTTATCAGTCTTCATGATTGATTTATCACCATGCAAAGCAACCCTGCCTTCTTCAAGAACGTAAATGTGGTCTGCAATCTCACACGCAGCCTTAGCATTCTGCTCGACCATTATGATTGCAGTGCCCTCCTTGTTAATATCCTGAATTTTCCAGAAACCTTTAAAAAGCACTCTCGATAGCTTTTTCTTATGGCCACATATGAAGACGTCGTCAATCTAGCACTAAGAAGAAGCCTATTCTACCCAGCAAACGAGATTTACGCAAATGCACCAGCAGGATTCTACGACTTCGGACCCTACGGAGCGACCATCAGGCGAAAAATCGTGGAACTCTGGAGAAAACACCTAGTGCAAAAAGAAGAATTCTTAGAACTAGACGGCGCGATAACAATGCCAGAAGACGTATTCAAAGCGTCAGGGCATTTGACAAACTTCAACGACCCAATCACACAATGCAAAAAATGCAACACAATACACAGAGCAGACAAACTCTTGGAAGAAACAACCAAAAAACCATACAAAGAATCAGCACCACTAGAGGAACTCACGGCAGCATTGCGAGAGCACAATCTCAAATGCCCAAAATGCAAAGGAGACTTAATGGACGTAAAACGCTTCAACATGATGGTAAAAGCGGATATTGGCGTATCAACAAAAGCAGCATGCTACCTTCGACCAGAAACATGTCAAACGATATTTGTTGATTGGTCAAGGATGGTAAGATCGATGAGGGTAAAGCTGCCAAAAGGAGTGGCGCAAGTCGGAAAATCATTCAGAAACGAAATCTCACCAAGACAAACACTATTACGACAAGTAGAATTCTCGCAAATGGAAGCAGAAGTATTCTTCGACCCAGAACAAATCAACGAAATAGAAAGATGGGAAGAAGTCAAAAATTACGCACTACGCATAATGAAAGTAGGAAGCGACAAAACAGAATATATCCCAGCAGAAAAACTAGTCAAAGATAACGTCGTATCAGGCAAAATTATCGCTTATTACCTAGCAAGAACACAACAATTATTCGAAAAATGCGGAATACCAACAGAAAAAATGAGGTTCAGACAACTAGACGACAAAGAAAGAGCATTCTACGCAAAAGAAGGCTGGGACTTCGAAGTCGAAACATCACTAGGCTGGGTAGAACTAGTAGCAAACAACTACAGAACAGACTATGACCTCAAAGGACACATGGAAGGAAGCAAAACAGACTTACAATTCGCAACACCAGAAGGCAGAAAATTCATACCACACATCTGGGAAATCTCAATAGGCCTGGACAGAACATTCTACGCAACACTAGAAATGGCATACAGACAAAAAGACGACAGAATATGGCTATCACTACCACCATCACTAGCACCAATACACGTAGGCATATTCCCACTCATGGCAAACGAAAAAGCCAAAGACCTAGTCAAGAAAGCAGAAGAAATACGAGAAGAACTCCGCGAATGCTACGAAGTACAATACGATGACAGTGGCAGCATTGGTAAAAGATACGCGCGAATGGACGAAATAGGAGTGCCATGGTGCATCACAATAGATTTCGGCTCAGTCACAAATGATGACGTAACAATCAGAGCAAGAGACACTGCAGCACAGAAAAGAGTAAAAATAAGCGAACTAAAAGATACACTATACCAATTAATAACAGGAAAAATGCACATTTAAGAGGGAACAAAATGGAAATCAAAGACCTACAAGCAGGACAAGGAAAAATTGACATTACGGTAGAAGTAGCCAGCGTAGATGCTCCAAGAGCATTCGACAAGTTTGGAAAAGCAGGAAAAGTGGCAAATGCCAAAGCAAAAGACGCAAGCGGCGAGATAACACTCACACTCTGGAACGAACAATGCGACTTAGTCAAAGCAGGAATGAAAGTCCACATAATCAACGGCTACGTATCAGAGTTCAGAGGAGAAAAACAACTAGGCACAGGAAAGTTCGGAAGACTGGAAGTTGTGCAGTAAATTATTTTGTTTCTTCTTTTAACAGAAAACCTTTTAAAGCTTTCATAGAGAGAAACGCTTGATGGGAGTGTAACTCAGCCCGGGAGAGTACACCGCTGAAGACGGTGCTGTCGCTGGTTCAAATCCGGCCACTCCCATTTTTTCTTAATTAATCGCCATCACAGCGCCGCTCACAATTCTCGAAGCGATAATGTTGAACAACAACATCACAACACCAGAAATAAAACAATACAACAAAGTGCTTTTAATCAAATTATTGCCGAGCAAATAACGCTCCTGCAGCTTATCAGCGCCATTCTCAATTCCATTAGACAAAACAGTCAAAATGTACACTATCTGGAAAACATAAATTCCAACAACAGCCTGGAAATAATAAGTAGGAACACCATCACCAAAGAAGTTAGCCAACGCGCCAATCTGAGTGCCAGCCTGCTCCTCGCCCAAATTAGTGATATTCTTCGACAAATTACCCAAAATGTAAGTAATCATAGAGGTAATTCCGATAACAATCCCTGAAATAGCAGGCGTCAAGAAAGCAATCTGAGACTTCATGTCAGAAATGATATCGGCCATCAAATCCTTCAACCGCTCGTTCACCTTATGAATCTCCTTAATGTAACGCGCAATATTCAACAACGCCTGCGCAGCAATCAAAGGACCCTTCTTAACGCTCTCAATAAGCACTTTCATGGAAGACTGAATAATCGCGCTCGGGAAAGCAGCCAAAGCACCCTGCTGCGGGTTAAAAAGAGCATCGCGCACACTCATGCCCAATCTGCTAATATTCGTAGCAACCAACTTGAAGAACCGACCAGAAGTTGATTCTTCCATAACTTCAGCAACTTTCTGGAACGCAATCTCGGCAGGCAAACCATCACCCAAACGGTTACCAAGCTGGAACAAAGCAGAAGAAAACTCGTCCTCCAATTTTTTCGCTTCCTCGCGAATCTTAATCACGTTCTGACTGCGCAGCCTATAGTACAAACCAAAGCTCATAGCCAGACTAATCGGGAAAAACAAAGACAACAAACTCGCGCCAAGCCCGAACGGACCAATAATCAAGTCCTCAACCTTCATGCTTTCCTTATAGCCCAACAACTCAAAACCAGCAAAAGAAATATCATAGGTTGGATTAACAAAATAAATAATCAAAGGCGAAAGTGCAAGAACAAGCATTGCAAAACCGACAATAAGCGCGATAAAAAAAGGAGGAATCACTATTTCAGCACCACCAACCTTTATTATAACATTATTATACTTCTTCAAAGCCGGATTAATCTCAGAAATATCCGTATCACCATAACCAGTCGGCCTCTTAGACAAAACATTCTTGCCCATAAAGTAAACAGTCAAAGGCAACACGACATTATACAATGCAGCAATATGATACCAGGAAACTCCCTCCATAAAACTAATCATCAAAGGCAAAATTACCAGGCCCAAAATAGGCAGGATGACTCCCAACATGTGCAGCATGGTGATAGGACCCTTCAAGTTCTGCGCGTAATGCAACATCTTCTCATACGTCTCATCAAGAATAACATCAAGACCCTTGTCCAACAAGCCCAAACGCCTCTCCTCAGAAGTCTCATACAAAGAGCTCTGCACAAGATGGAAAGACTCAACAAACTCCATGTTAGACGAACGCCAACTCTCCAAATAAGACGAGAGAGAATCCTTGATGTTCTCAAACCTACTGTTCTCAACATCCCAAATGACCTTGCGCAAGTCCAAACTCAAAGGAGGAGCCAAATGCTCGGAAGCAAACTCAATAGCGAGCTCCAAATTGGAA
Source organism: uncultured Methanosarcinales archaeon (assembly GCA_964617195.1). Taxonomy (GTDB): domain Archaea; phylum Nanobdellota; class Nanobdellia; order Woesearchaeales; family ARS49; genus CABMGU01. Next base: position 247,015 of record CAZTVK010000019.1, read on the forward strand.
GTATGACGCATGTACGTAACAACATAAAAAATGCACAACACCATCTGATTACTAGACTTCATCCTCCACGTATTAGCCATGAACTCAGGAGTCTTTTGCAACAAAAAAATACCGGAAATACCAATGGCAAGACCAAACAACGTGAAAAAAATACTGTTCAACACAAACAGAGAAAATATCAAGCTAACAAAAATGAACGCAACAGGCACAACAATGCTCGCAGCCAACACGCCAGCAGGAGTAGTCTGCAAATGAGCAATATTAATCAAATCCTGAACCTGCGCAGCCTTCTCAGGCTTAACCTTCATCTTCAACAATTTCTCACAAAAATTACACAAGTTCTCGTACGCAGTCATATGAGGAGGCAAGAGCTCCTTCCTGAAAATATTGTACTCGCGACTATACAACTGCCCGCTTCCAGCAGAACCCTGAATGTCCAACTGCTCAGACAACTTATGCTTGTACTTCTCAATCAAATCCTGTTCAGCAGTCACTTTCTCACCGCATTCTTCAACCACTCATTCCACTGGAAAAAGATGCGCTGGCTGTCCAACACACCAACTTCTTCCCGCACCTGCTCTGAAATCCTGTGGAACTCGTCATTCGCACGAATGTAAAAACCAGCCTCCAACAAATCAAAATTTTTCAGCTTGTTTGCAGTTGCTACAAGAGTCTCCTTAATCTTAGCCCTAAGCTGAATGTTATCCCACACTGCGTCCCAATTGCCCGCCCACTCCTTAACACTGCCAGCCACAGACTTGATAACATCACTATCGCCCCTCAACAAATCATTTGTGGGAACGAGCGCATCAATCTGAGGATCATACTTGAACAAGTCAACAAAACCATTCTCGGTCAGAGGGTCGTCCTCCCACAACTTACGCACTTCAGTAATCTGAGTAACCCTTCTGTAACGATGAATTCCATCAGGACTTCTAACAGGATTAGCAACAACAATAAGATCAGTTGCTTTGAAACTCGTTCTCGGAACTCCCAAGTCGTTCACGACACGGTCAAACACACCATACGGACTATCACCGTGAATCGTGCCGGCAACAACATTAGCCAAAGCACCAACACGCATAGCTTCATACAATGAACGCGCTTCAACACTTCTAACTTCACCAACAATCAAACTGGAATCGCCAAGACGAAGCGTACTACGAATGCCCTCATCAGCACTAACTTCAGTCGTGCCCCTCGTCAAAGCAGACGCGACCTTCATGCTCTGCACGTTATACCCTAATTTGCGCAAAGCATCAACAGGAAGCTCCAAAGTATCTTCTATTGTAATTATTCTCGAACGGCGCATGATATCAACCATAACCGCGCCAAGCAAAGAAGTCTTACCCGAGCTTCTAGTACCAGCAACCAAAATAGTCCTGCTTCCATCAATCAAAAAGCTCAACGCGCCAGCAGCCAACGGAGTTAACATCCTAGTATTCATGAACAACGGCAGCGTCCACGGCTTGTCACGATGACGCCTAATAGAATACGCGAGACCTGTAGGATTCAAAGGAGCAGCAATAGCAGCAACTCTAGCGCGCGCTTGAGGCAAAACAAGCTCTGTATCAAGAATAGGATTAGCCTCGTCCAACGGCCTACCAGAAAGCATCCTCAACTTTGAAGCCCAGCTCTCACCCTCAGGAGCAGTCGGAATAATATTTGTAGTGCAATCGCCAAAATCATTATGCACAATGAACATCGGAATCCTGCCCATAGGAGAATTAATCGTGATATCCTGCACCTTATCATCCGCAAGCAAAACTTCAATCAAACCAAAACCAACAGTGTATCTAACCAGAATTTCAGCCAAATCATCACGATCCTTATTACGCAAGTGAATGTTACGATGATTTGACAATTCCTCCAACAAATCAGTACCAACACTCGTGAACACCTGACGCATCCGCTGAGGATCAACAAACTCAGAACGCTTCGGCTGATGCTCAGACATAATCTTCCTGGCAGCATCCAACAACTCATACTTTTCCTCAGACAGCTTGAACTCAGGAGGAACCATATGGTAAAGATACTGCACTGTTTCCGGAAGCTGGAAAATAGTAATTTCAGTCTCACCAACCTGATAACTGGCCAATTCCTCGCCTTCTGAAGGGAAAGTCGCCATCAATTTAGTAAACATGAAATCAGGCTTGATCGTCGGAGAAAACAAACGGCGATAAATCGTCCTATCACCAGGCTGAAAACCCGGCAGATACGGCTGAGCGAGCTGGATCAACTTCGTCTGCTCAAGCATGCCAATAGTCTCTTGCAATAACCTGAAATAATTCTGCAAACACTGCACGCCATCAGGAGTAGTAATATTCGCTTCAATCTGCCGTTTCTCCTCTCTAAGCAAACGCTTCAGCTCAACATACGCAGCAACAGGATCAGCCTTAAAAGTCCGATACAAAATATTCTGAATCAACGTATATCTAGGATTAATCCAACGCGCACACTCAGGCTTAGCAAGCATGCCATAAGCAAACTTCTGCTTCACCAAATTCTTGTAAACAACCGCAAGCTCAGAAAGCAGTGCAACCTGGCCCTCATCATACTCAAAATCACGCTTTTGCACAAAAACAAGCTGGGTAACCATTCCAACCTCTGACAACATGTCAATGGTCATACCCATCAAACGAGGCTCATCCTCCAAGCTAGGGAAAAAAGAGCAGCCTTCACAATCTACCCTGAGAATAATATCTTCCCCTTCACGAATAATATCGTACTTTCCGCACTCCATGATTCCCCTCTTTTACTACTAATATAAAGTCACACAAGTTTATGATATTCCCCAATAACTTTAAGACTTGAGGTATTTAAACATTTAGCATGGCAGACGAAGCAATACAATATGGCGCGGAAGCGCCAACACCAGCCCAGCCAGCCAAAAAAGGGCTATTCTCAGCAAAAACACCACCTCCAATGCCAGACATCAGCGGAATGACAGACCAAATCAACTCAATGGCTGCCAGAGTGCGCATAGGAGAAGAAAGATATAGCGAAATCCGCAAAAAACTACTCCTAATAGAACAAAACATGCTATCAAACCACAAAAAAGCCATGTCTGAAATAAAAACACTGCAAACAGACCTCCTGGAAATGAAACACACAATACAAACAGTCGAAGACAGAATAATAATGGTAATTAAAGAATTACGATTAACAGCAAGAAAAGAAGACGTAGACGTCATGAAAAGATATCTAGACCTCTGGGACCCAGTCAAATTCATCACAGCAGACAGAGTGGAAAAACTCATTGATGAAAAACTCGGCAAACCAGAAGAACAACGCATACCGCCGAACTATGACAGCCCGTCATAGCAAAAGGTTTTAAAAGCTATCATACAAATAACCGCATAAAAAGAGTTGAACACAATGCCAATAATGGATATATTCAAGAAAAAGAAACCAGAAGGATCACCATACTCAATGCCAGGAGCTCAAGAAATGATGCCTCCTCCAATGGGACAAGGCATGCAAGCACCCATGGCACCATCTTCTGAAGTACCAATCTCACAAGTCGTAAGCATGCAATCACAAGGACTAACTAACAACCAAATCATACAATCATTGCAAAGACAAGGCTACCAGCCAACACAAATCTATGACTCGCTGGCGCAGGCAGAAGCAAAAAGAAGCATAGAACCAATGGAAGTGCCGGGAGAAATGGCGCCAAAAGCAGAAATGAGAATGCCGCCCACAACAACGCATCCTGAATCAGAAGCAATAGTGGAACAAATAATAGAAGAAAAATGGCATGAACTCCAAAAAGACCTCGGAAAAATAAACGAGTGGAAAGAACTAATCACATCACGCATGGACAAACTCGAACAAAGCACAACAGACATGAAAATGGACCTGGACGGACTCCACAAAGCAATAGTCGCGCGCATAGGAGAATACGACAAGACTCTAATGGACGTAGGAACAGAAATCAAAGCCATGGAAAAAGTCTTCCAAAAAGTATTACCAGAACTAACAGGAAACATTCAAGAGCTTTCTAGAATAACAAAAAACGTGAAAGGCCCAGTAAAAAGATAAACTAGCCAGAACTCGTCATCTTACTAATAGTAAAGTAAGCAACAAGCAGAACCAAAACCATGCCCAAAATCTTAGGATGGAACAAAGTCTGCCAGAAACCAAATTCTTTCTCAGGAGGATGCTCACCTAACGTGGCGTTTCCCCCAGCCAAATCCCTGAAGCCCTTCTCCTCATTAATAACGAAAAACAAAGAGCCAAGACCAATAATCAACATGATAGAAAGCACCCACATGCCAAAAGCGCCACCATACTCTTCACCAGTAATCGTCTCAATAACCTTCTCCTTGCTGATTCCAAAAGTCATGTAAGCAAGAACGATCAGCACGCCAAAAATAATGAACAGCACAAACCACGGCGCCATCAAATTAATAGTCTTAATCGCAATCCTGGAAAACAAAGTCATGATAGCAGCAATAATCGCAATCAAAGCAGCCATGCCTTGCTTTTCCTTAAACCAATCACTCTGAGAAAGAATCGCGTAAACAAGCACGAGAACTAACAAAAACGGGAAAATCCCTCCAAACTGCTGCAAAACACTAATGTCTAAAGGAGTCGCCATGGTCAGGGCTTAGTAAGCATCCACCTCTTCATAGCCACTTCCATCTTCTCTCCGCCCTCAGGCCTGATAACCCACCAGCCAACCAAGCCCATAGTTAACAACACAACTATGAGCGCCTGGATTGCAGGATCACGAAGCCACGTAGACGTAGGAAGCCAATACGGAAACATGTTCATCAAGAACAAAACAACAAGCACGCCAACAGCAGCAACAGCCACAAACATCTGCATCATACTAGGCATGCCAGCACCAGCCAAGCCGAGCAATAACAACACGACAAAAACAGCCATAAGCACAATCGCAGTACTAGGCAAGAATGCGCTAATCATGTCAATAGGATCCTGACCAGGAGGATAATAACCAAGAATATGAGGCATGGTAACAGACAAAGAGATAACAATCGCGATCATAGAATTAATACGCTTGTTGCCAACCATGACGTCAACGGTTCTTGCATCGTTGCCCGTGCCAACAGTCTTTGTCTTCCCAACCAATTGTCCCTGCGCATTTTTCTCCATCACTTGCACTTGGAACAAAGGAGTTCGTTGCAAAATGGCAAAAATTAAAGTGAAAAACAACAAAGCAGGCAAGAGAAAATCCTGAAAGCCAAAGTCAGTCAAGTACTGAAACAAACTACTAAGCTGACCTCCGCCACTCGGGTACTGTTGCATAAATTGAAACAACATTTTCACTTAATCTCGCCAAACATACGATTCAGCCAATCAGTAAATCCATGCGAGTTTGGCGCCGTTGGCTCTCGGATAACAAAAAAGCCAACCAGACCCATGACTAGCAGAATGATAACCAAAGCCTGAATGGACGGGTCATGCAAGAAGCTAAAAGTAGGCCAGAAGCCAGGAAGCACGGCCATCAAGATCATCACGATCAAAAAGCCCAAAGCGACAAGAGCAACAGTCCACAACATAAAGCTCGGAACAGCGCCGCCAGCCAAGCCAAGCAATAATATAACACACAACACTGCTAATAAGATAACGGCAGTGCTAGGCAAGAACTGATTGATGATGTCAACAGGATCCTGACCAGGAGGGTAAGCCCCAATAATATGAGGAACGACAACCATAGCAGCAATAATAAAGCCTAGAACAGCGTTAATTTGCTTATCAGGCTTCTTGTCATCTCCTTTATGGAACAAAGCAATCTTCTGCAAAATACCAAATATGATTGTGAACAACAACAAGAACGGCAATAAAGCATCAATGAAGCCCCAGTCTACCAAAGCCTGGAACAATGACTGGATAGCGCTTCCGCCGCCACCAGAATACGGTGCATATGCTTGAAACAACATTCTACTCCTCCTTTTTTATTCACTCTTAGACTCTTTAGTTATCCAGACCATAAAGATAATGATTACGATTATTAAAACTATCGCAGCAACAGCAGCATTAGTATAGAACTGACTCAGCCAGTCCCAAAAGATTTCCAGCCAAGTACGGCCATCCTCAGCCACAATAGCATCCAAAAAGATGAAAATGATTGAAATAGCAATGATGAACATGAACGTGGTCCTCCACGCTTTGTCAGTCGGCAAAAGCTCACCTTTCTTAATCTCATCATAAGTTCGGAAAGTGCCAATAAGCATCAAGAAAAACACTATCAACAAAAGCAACACGATAATCTCACTGCTCACCTTTGTAATAGTCTCAACCAACTTCGAGCTTGCCACAACCATGAAAGCAATGACAAAACTGACCATCGCGTTCAGATTCTTCTTAGTAATAGCACGATCCTTGACAGTGCCCTCAGTGCCGAAAATCTGAGTTCGCTCAAGAATAGCGAACATAATCGTAAAAACAAGAATGAATGGAAGGACAACATCATAGACACCCAATTCTTTGAAGAACTCTAACACATTGCCCAATGCAGTTTCAGCCATCAAGTCACACTCTTTACGATTCACTATTGGATTTCGTGGTTATATAAAGCTTTCTGTGGCAACATTTATAAATCACGACGAAAGCTAAAAATACAATGATAAACAAGAAAGCCTTCTCAGAAATGCGCGAATACATGGAAAAATTCGACAAACTACGAGAACAACTAATAGCAGACAGCAGAGTAATACTCAAGTCAAGCAAAGCAGCCATATACGCAGCCCACAGAGGAGACATGAAAGAAGCAGACAAACTGCTAACAGAAGCAAAAACAGTCATCAAAAGCATGGACACACTCCTAAAAAAAGACTCAAACCTCGCAACAAGCACAGGAGCATATTCAGACGCACTAGAAGAATACACAGAAGCAAGCTGCTACGTACACTACCTGAAAACAAAAGAAATACCAACAGCCAAACAATTAGGCGTAGACGTAGAAGTATACCTTCCAGCACTCTCAGACGTAGTAGGAGAACTAGTCAGAAAAGCCATCAACAGCAGCATACAAGGAGACTACACAACAGCACTAGAAATCAAAGACTTTGTAACAGACTTATACCAAGAACTCATGCTCTTCGACTGGAGAAACACACCAGTCAGAAAAAAGTTTGACGCGATCAAATACGGACTCGAAAAACTAGAAGACCTTTCTTTGAAGATAAAACTAAAATGACTCACATCGCCTTTGACTGGGACGGCACAATCGCGAAAAAAGAAGTAGTCGAAGAAGCCAATGTCAGAAGATGCAAAACACTAGACATCTCCATCCCTCTGGAAAAAATGCGCGAAATGCAAAAAACACACGCGCACTACGAAATCAACAAAGAAGCAATCAGAAAATACACAGGTGTAACAGATCCACGAATGCAGACAATCATCATGACGAACCTATTCCACCTGCACTACCTCGGCGTTGTCAATGAGTGGAAACACAAAATATTCTATAGCGGAATGGAAGACGTAATTGAAAAACTCAAAAAACAAGGCACGACAATGTCAATCGTCACAACACTCAGAACAGACATCATAGAGCCAACCTTGGAAATGTTCGGCATGCAAAACACGTTCAGCAAAGTATACGGCAACACACCAGATCTGATCTATTCAAAAGAACAATTGCTCAGACAAGCACTTACGGACTGCGGACAAGTACACCTAATGATAGGAGACAGAGAAGAAGATATGAAAGCAGGCAGAGCAGTCAAAGCAAAAACGGCATTCGCAAGCTGGGGACACGGAGAACTAACAGACAAAAAACTCGCAGATGTCGTTCTAAAGGCGCCTAAAGATATCTATGCTTTCGCCAAAAGCTTATAAATTACTTCTAAAACCAGAATAGAGATGAAAAGAACGCACACATGCGGCGAAATCACAAAAAAAGAACTACAAAAAGAAGTAGTGCTCTGCGGCTGGGTACAAACAAGAAGAGACCACGGAGGCAAAATCTTCGTAGACCTACGCGACAGATACGGAATCACCCAAGCAGTCTTTGACCCATCACACAACAAACAAGCACACGAAACAGCACAACACCTAGGCAGAGAATGGGTACTCCAAATAACCGGACACGTCAGACTAAGACCGCAAGGCATGACGAACACAAAAATCGTAACAGGAGAAGTAGAAGTCCTCTGCGACTCACTAACAGTCCTCAACCAATCAGAAACACCACCATTCGAAATCGAAGACCGAGAAGAAACAAACGAAGAATTACGCCTAGAATACAGATACTTAGACCTAAGAAGACAAAGCATGCAAGAAAGATTATTACTACGCCACAACGCAGCACAAGCAGCACGAGAATACCTGTCATCGCAAAACTTCATGGAAATAGAAACACCAATACTCCAAAGAACAACACCAGGAGGAGCAAGAGTATACAAAGTACCAAGCAGAGCACACCCAGGAAAATTCTTCGCACTACCAGAATCACCACAAATCTACAAACAACTATTGATGGTAAGCGGATGCGACAGATACTTCCAACTAGCACGATGCCTCCGCGACGAAGACTTACGAGCAGACAGACAACCAGAATTCACACAAATAGACCTAGAAATGAGCTTTGTAGACGAAAAAGACGTACAAACAATCGTAGAAGGACTCATCAAACACACATTCAAAAAAGTACTCAACAAAGAAGTGCAAACACCATTCGCCAGAATGACATTCCACGAAGCCATGACCAAATACGGAAGCGACAAACCAGACCTGCGCTTTGGGTTAGAGTTTGTTGACGTAACAGACATAGTAAAACACTCCGACTTCGGAATATTCAAATCAGTGGCAGACAAAAAAGGAAAAATATTCTGCCTAAACGCAAAAGGAGCAGGAAAGTTCACACGCACAGAAATAGAAGAACTAATCGAAATCGCCAAACTATACAAACTCCCAGGACTAGCATGGATGAAAGTAACAGGAACAAACATGCTCGAAAGCAGCATAGTAAAGTATTTCCAACAAAACATCCAAGCACAACTAATCAACGCAGTAAAAGCACAAGAAGGAGACTTATTGCTTTTCGCAGCAGACCAATTCGAAAAAGCAGCAAACGCGCTAGGACAAGTAAGACTACACATCGGCAAAAAACTAGGACTAATCAAAGAAGGAGAATACAACTTCCTATGGGTAGTAGACTTCCCATTATACGAATGGAACGAAGAAATCAACAGCTGGCAAGCAAGACACCACATCTTCACGCATCCAAAAGACGAAGACCTAGACAAACTAGAAACAGCACCAGGAGAAGTCAGAGCAAAAGCATACGACTGCATCCTGAACGGAGTAGAACTAGGAGGCGGAAGCATCAGAATCCACAGAAAAGACGTACAAGCACGCGTATTACACGTTATTGGTCTCGAATATGAAGAAGCAGAAAAAAGATTCGACTTCCTAATGAGAGCCTTCAAATACGGCGCGCCACCACACGGCGGAATAGCAATCGGATTCGACAGATTCGTAGCACTAATGTGCGGACTAAATGATATCAGAGAAGCAATCGCGTTCCCAAGAAACAAAGCATCAGAAAACCCGCTAGACGGCAGCCCACAAGACTGGACAGAAGAATTTTTGAAAGAACTACGAATGAAACTGGACATTGTTAAAAAATAATAGGTTTTGCAATTATAACAAGGGGGCCTTAACGCCCGGCCCCCTTTGGAACCCCCGACGCTCATGGACATAACCCCAGAACTAGTAAAAAGAGTAGCTGCAAACGCACGGCTGAATCTGAAAGACACAGAACTCAAACAGTTCGCAACAGAAATGAAAGAAATTCTCGCAACATTCGAAAAACTCGCAGAAGTCAAAACAGACAATATAGAGCCAAGCTTCCACCCAATACCTGTAAAGAATGTCGTACGCGAAGACAAACCAGGAAAATGCCTTGACAGAGAAGAAGCACTAGCTCTCACGCCCCACAAAAAAGACAAATACTTCAGAGGGCCAAAAACAATATGATAAAACAATTCGTCAAAGACGCAATCTCAGGAAAAATAAACATAGTAGAACACACAGAAAAAGCAATAGAGGAAGCAGAAAAAATCAACAAAGAATACAAGTATGTCACAGCATGGGCCGACGCAGTTGAACGAGCAAAAGAATTGCAAGAACAAGTCAAAAACGGAACAGCACACGGAAGACTATTCGGAGTCCTAATTTCTGTCAAGGACAACATCTGCGTCAAAGGAGTAGAAAGCACAGCAAGCAGCGCCATACTGAAAGGCTACAAACCAGTATTCAACGCAACAGTAATCGAAAAATGCCTGCGCGAAGGAGCAATAATACTCGGCAAAACAGTCCAAGACGAATTCGGATTCGGAGGATTTGCAGTCAATGTAGGCAAAGGCTTTGAAAAACCGTTAAACCCAATAGACAAGAAAAGAACAACAGGCGGAAGCTCAGGAGGAGCAGCAGGACTCACAAAAAAAGCAACATTCCCACACCTAGCATTATCAGAAAGCACAGGAGGAAGCATAGTCGACCCAGCATCATTCTGCGGAGTAGTCGGCATCTGCCCAACCTACGGACGCGTCTCACGATACGGACTCATCGACTACGCAAACAGCCTGGACAAAATCGGAACAATGGGACTAACAGTAGACGACGCAGCGCTGTTGCTAGAAATAATCTCAGGACACGACGCAAAAGACAGCACATCAGCAGAAATCCCAGTACACCCACTAGACACGGCCGGAGCAATAAACGGACTAAAAATAGGAATAGTCACGGAAGCATTCGAGGGAGTGGACGCTAACGTCAGAAAAGCAGTAATGGAAGCAATCTACAAACTAGAACAAAAAGGAGCACGAAGAATAGAAATTTCACTTCCAATCTCAATGAAATACGGACTCGCAGCATACTACACTTTAGCCATGACAGAAGCAAGCACCAACCTCGCAAAATACTGCGGACTACGCTACGGAGCAACAGACCAACTAACAGGAACATACAACGAATACTTCACACGCGTAAGAACCAACAATTTCGGAGAAGAAGCAAAAAGAAGACTATTGCTAGGAACATTCGCCAGAATGGCAGGATACCGCGATGCATTCTACAAAAAAGCAGCACAAGTCAGAACCTTAATACTCAAAGAATACGCTGAAGCGTTCAAAAAAGTCGACGTTTTGATAACGCCAACAATGCCAATCGTCGCGCCAACATTCGACGAAATCAAAAAACTAACACCACTCCAGAATTACCTGATGGACATTCTTACTGTTTCTCCAAATCTTGCAGGACTGCCGCACATTACAATACCATGCGGTCAACACAACAACCTGCCAATCGGCCTGATGATAACCGGACCACACTTCGCAGAACAAAAAATAATACAGGTAGCAAAAGCACATGGAAACTGATATTATAATAGGACTAGAAATTCACGTACAGCTCAAAACAGCCACAAAACTATTCTGCAGCTGCCCAACAGAATCAGCAGAGCCAAACACGGCAATCTGCCCAACCTGCCTAGGACACCCAGGAAGCAAACCAACACTAAACGCAAAAGCACTAGAGTACGGCACAAAACTCGCGCTATCACTCGGCTGCACAATCGCGCCAACAGTAGTCTTTTCCAGAAAAACATACTTCTACCCAGACCTAGTCAAAAACTTCCAAATAACACAATACGAAGTTCCACTCGGCAGCAACGGACAAATAGTGCTGGAAAACAAAAAACTCATCACAATACAACGAGTCCACATAGAAGAAGACCCAGGAGCATTAATCCACGAAGCAGGAAGCTCACTTATTGATTATAATCGAAGCGGCATACCATTATGCGAGATTGTAACTTTGCCAGACATGAGCTCTCCAGCAGAAGCACGCGAGTTCATGAAAAAACTACTGAACGTGCTCGGATATCTAGGAATATTTGACCAGAACACCTGCGTCATAAAAGCAGACGCAAACGTCTCAATCAAAGAAAAAGGCTACACGAGAGTAGAAATCAAAAACATCACAGGATTCAAAGAAATAGAACGCGCACTAAACTACGAAGTTCAAAGACAAAAACAACAAGACGTCAAAAGAGAAACAAGAGGATGGGACGCAGACAAAGGAACAACATATCATTTGCGAAGCAAAGAAACAGAAGAAGACTACGGCTACATCGTAGAACCAGACTTGCCATTATTCGAAATCTCGCAAGATTGGATACGAAAAATACAAGCAACAATCCCAGAACTCGCAGAACAACGCGCACTACGCTGGATGAAAGACTGGAAAATAGACCAAGACGACGCCAGAATAATCGCTTCAGATTTAGACGTCGCAGTACTGTTTGAAACAATCGCGAAAAAAACAGATCCAATACTGACAGCACGCTGGATCAGAAGAGAAGTACTCAGACTATTGAACGACAAGAAAAAAGAATTACGAGAAACAGCGTTTGACGTGGAAGGACTAACTGAACTATTGCAATTATTCGCAGACAAAAAAATAAACAACAGAGTAGCCCAGCGCCTCATAGAACAGCTTGCTGACAAGAAATTCTCACCAGCAGCATACGTCAAAGAACAGAATTTAACGATGGTCGCAGATGAAGGTGCACTAGAAGCTGCCTGCAAAGACGCAATCGCGAAAAATCCAAAAGCAGTTGAAGACTACAAGAAAGGAGAGCAGAAATCGATTATGTTCTTGGTTGGACAGGTTATGAAGCAGACCAAAGGAACAGCATCAGCGCAAGTGATTCAGGAATTGTTGAAATCGCTTCTGAAGTAGAATAAATCTTATATAGTGGATTATCTTCTAAAATTCTATGGGAGAACTTGAAGAACTGATAGAAAAACTTCAAACAGAAGAAGGAAAAATCGCAGCAATTGTCGATGCTGTTGAACGTAAGCTGATTACCAATCCAGATTATATTGAGCGCACATTCCAATTTTATGTGAATTTAGGGATAACTGACCAGTACAGTGCAATTGATGGACTGAAGAAGCTTGATTTACCGCAATATTCAGAAAGAATTATTGATGCTTTAGAAAACATGAAAGAATATGTAGAAGCTGCAGAATTCGCCCAAAAAAACGGATTTCTTGAGCGAGCTATAATTAACTATGAACGTTCAGGCAACTTTGTTTTCGCAGCGAAAAACTGTGAAGAACACGCCATGCAAATAAAAGCTGAAAATCCTGATGAAGCCATCAAATACTCCGTGAAAGCTGAAAATTATCTTGAACTCGCAAAAGCACTTGGCCACGAAAAAGTCATAGCTCTTTTTGAAGAGAAGCGCTAGTTCTGGAACAAATTATCCAGTTCAGAATGCAATCTTGACTCGAAATCAGCGTTTCTCTCGCCTTCCAACTTCTCAGAAGACAACGAATGCATCAGTTTCTTGGCAAGCTCAACATCATCCGCAGAGAATTTGAACTGAGAAGCATGCTGTTGCAACAATGAATGCTCAACCTCCTCAACATTAGCCTCCTTCACCATAATAACTTCCAAATCCTTGCTAGTAAAGGCATTCGTATTCTTCATCACAAAATAAGCCTTCCTAGCGTAAACCTCATGGAAAACATCATTCCAACGAACATCAGCAGGCCTGCCCTGACGCAAACAACCAGAAACACGAACAGCCACAATAGAATTAGCCAGACTATACTTGCCAAGCTCAATCATAATCAACGCCTCAACCTCAGAAGGAGTCTTACCGTCAGCATCAACAGAAACGCACACAGCAGGATGCACAACAAGAGGAACATGCAACACGTTCCCATTCTCCACAATCACAAAACTACCATGCTTCAACTTCTCAACCTCAGAAAAATTATTAGGAAAAATAGGACCAGGGTAAACAATGTTCTTGTACTTGCCAATAGTTTGCTTATCAACCACGTGCACATGACCGCCAGCATAATAATCAAAACCAGCAGGCATCAATGAAACAGCCATCGCGTCCATCTGCTCCAAATCCTTAGGCTTCAACTCAGCCAAAGCACTATGAAACATGAAAATTTTGAAACCAGGCTCACTCTCAAGATGCTCTTTAGCCAAATGATAATAATATCCCTTCTCAAGACCGCCCTTCTTGCCAAGCATACCAGTAATCTTAACACCAGTCTTCTGATCAACAGTAAAATGCAATTTGATTTTGTTATCAGGAGTTTCCTCACCACGCGCAACATTAACCGCAAGACCAGCATGCTCAAGAACATCCAACATGGTCTTGCCACTAGGACTAAAATCATGACTGCCGGCAATATAATACACAGGAATCCCAGCATCCTTAACTTTCTTCAACTGCTCAACAGCCATCTTCAAACTATCAATGCCTGGCACAGCAGTATTAAACAAATCACCAGAGATGAGAATAAAATCCACTTTTCCAGCAAGACATTTTTCAATCGCCATTATGAAACTCTTGCTATTCGCATCACGCAGCCGAGGCTCACGCCAACCACCAATATGACAATCAGACAAATGAGCGAACTTCATAACTTCAACCCAGCAAAACTCTGACGAGGCTTACTTACAACTTTATGTTCTTCATGCAAAATCTTGATAGGCGTGGCAAAACTCAAGAAATTACTCGTCACAATAGCCTCGCCCTTATCCAAACTCGCAATCATACGATCATCACTTGACAAGTCCTGCGCAGCACTCTCAATAATGGCCTGACGCTCAGGCTTCAACTCAATACCAAGAATAATTTTCGTATTAATATTAGCAAGAACTTCCCTTGGAATCAAAGAAGGCAACTGCGTAATCGCAATCAAGCCAACATTAAACTTTCGACCTTCACGCGCAACAGTAGAAAACACATTCGGACCTCTCTCCAACACGTCCTTGCCAAGAACACGAGGAGCCTCCTCCAAAACAATACTCACAACAGGCTTGCTCTTCATCTCATGCAAAGAATAAGTCTTATGCCGCTCCAAAACCATATGCGCAATCATGCTGCCAATCAAAATCTCAACATTACCATAAAAAGAACTCGTGTCCATGACAACAGTCTTTCCCGACTCAAGCGCATTCACAATATCAGGAACAGTAGTCTGGCCAGCACTAGTATCAAACACGCCATGACAAGAAATATTCTTCTCATCATCAACATCCAAACGCAACAACTGCATTAAAGTACGCTTGACAACAGCCAAAGTCCCCTCGTGAAACTGCTGGCGCAACTCATGCTCCCGCAAAACAGCCTCAACCCAAGAATCCTTGTAAGCCTGATAATACGCAGTCAGGGCCTGACGCTGAGCATCAGTCCACTCAACAGCACCATCAAAATGACGCGGATTAAGCTGGCCAAGATGAACCTTCAAAGTCCTTCCACCCGGAGGAGGATTATACGGAGTATAGTAAACAATCTGTTCACGCGCACCAGGATGCTTCTGCAATTTCTCATAATACTCATCATGAGGGTCAAGCACCAGCATAGCGCAATAATCCTTGTCAAGAGCATCCCACAACAAATTAGTCATCAACACGCTCTTGCCACGACCAGTCGTGCCAGCAATCAGAATATGATGGCTTAAAGCCAACCTGCCATCAACCGAAACAGGAACCTCCAACACCTTAGAACCACTCCTCAGCTTACCAAGAAATAACGGATTGTGAGGAGTCGTGATAAAAGAAACATCACTTGCCTGAATTTCGCGAACCTTACTAAAAAAGGTAGGCAGGGTCTTAGCAGAACGCGCATTCTTTCCAGAAATAAAAGCCAAATTCTTCAAACGAGCAAGCACATAAGTTCGCAATTTAGCATCCATCAGCTCTAACTTCTCATCCTCCTCCAATTTCAAACCAGAAATAAGCTCAAGATGCTGCTGGGTCAACTGAGAACCATATAACAAATCAAAAGCCTGCAATAACATCTGTCCATTCGATGTATCAGCAATCAGAAGCTCACCTAACTCCAACGCCTGCTCGTTCTTCTGGCGGACGAGAATATTTCCAAACTCTCCCCCAATAATCAACCCTTTAGTCACAATAAAAACTGGTTTTCAGCACTATATATTATTTGCGCGACTGGAAAATAGATTTAATAAAAGAAAAAGATAGAAAGAAAAAAATAATTTATCTGCGGCCGCCGCGTGCCATCTTTGCACGTGAAACATCGCCTGCCTTGTCGACAAAGTACAAGAATCCTGATTGCTTCTTTACGCCGACTTTTGAAACTTTTTCAACTTTGCCAGCTTTTCCTTTTCGACCGCGTGCCATCTTTGCCCTGGAAACATCTCCTGCTTTGTCTACAAAGTATAGATAGCCTGTTGCTTTCTTTACGCCAACTTTTGCTACTTTTTCTGCCATTTTGTTTTCCTCCGTCTTTTTTAAGAAGGTCTTAGAAAATAACCTTCCCCCGTCGATATTCTTTATCTGACTATTTTTAGAAAAACGCCTGATGTTTATAAAGTTTTCTTTTTTCTCGTCGGTAAACTCGCTTTTTTGTCGAGTTTCTCGTCGTGAACGAACCATTGAGGCTTAAGCAATTTTCTCAATTTCTCCGCCTGCTCAAGCCCGTCCTTATAGATAGCAGTGATTTCTTCTCTAGTTGGAACTGGAATTTTTTCCAATTCTTTCGCCCGTTCCATCGCTTTACGCACTTCTTTTTTCATTTGAGTTGTTTAGACGCTATAATCTTATAAATTTATCGAAGCTAACACCTCTTAACTCAACGAAAACTATATATACTACGCCGTAGGCTAAATTAATGTAACAAAAAAGGTGGGTTTGATGCTGCAAAAAATAAAAAAATTCTTCACAAATTTCTTTGGCGGAACAAAACAAAACTTCAAACTCGGACTTTACGGACCACCAAACTCCGGCAAGACAACACTCGCAAACAAAATATGCATTGATTGGACAGGAAAAGAAATGGGCAAAGTGAGTCCAGTAGCCCACGAAACTAGAGAAATCGGAGTAAAAGAAAACGTCACCATCAAAAGTAAAGATGGAAAAGAACTCATGTTCTCACTTATCGACACGCCTGGCATCGCAACAAAAATCGACTATGAGGACTTCATGAAAGCAGGAATGTCAGCAGGCCAGGCAAAAAAAAGAGCAAGAGAAGCAACAAAAGGAGTCATCGAAAGCATCAAATGGCTTGACGAAGTAGACACAGTAATGGTCGTGCTTGACGGCACACAAGACCCATACTCACAAGTAAATGTCACGATCATCGGCAACCTGCAGGCAAGAAACATACCAGTGCTCATCGTGGCAAATAAAGCAGACCTGAGAAAGTGCAAAGTCAAAAAAGTCCAATCAGCTTTCCCACAATACGAAGTTCTAGGAGTAAGCGCCAAATACGGCAAAAATATCGACAAATTATACGAAAAACTATTCGAGCTCGCGAGAAAATAAAATGGTAACAATACAATTCGTACCCTACACGGAAATCGAAGGATTAACCGGACTCGGCAGGATCAGAAAACTCCTTAACATAGCAAAGATGAACAAAATAGTATTGCTCCAAGGACGCTTAAGAAAAGAAGAAGAAGCAGAACTAATCAAAACAACAATGGAAGAAATCGACAAAAAATTCAAAGGCATAGAACTCGCAGTAATCAACCCATCACAAACAGCGCAAGATGGTCTGCAAAAATTCAAATACGACCTTCTAGGATTATTCCTGGGAGAAAGCCAAGGCCTCACAATCATCGGACCATCAAACATAGTCAAAAGCATCAAAAAAGATCCGAACAAAATAGAACTGCTCACATCGGAGGTATCGGCAAAAAGATTCGCCGGAACTTCCTCTTATAAGTCGGAGGCGCGCAAGCGCAAATAACAATGCCGCACCAGTGCGTCAGATGCAGCATCTTCTATGAAGACGGCGCAAAAGAAATCCTCAAAGGATGCCCATGCGGAGCAAGACTCTTCTTCTTCATAAGAAAAGAAAAACTCGAAGCGGCAAGGAAAGTCCTCCCAACAGAACTGCCACCAGAACAGAAAAAACAAATAGAACAGGACGTCCTGAACTTAGTAGGATACACAGAAGACACGCCAGTAGTATTAGACTTTGAAAGCGTCAGAGTAGTCGAGCCAGGCAAATACGAGCTAGACCTAGTGCAATTATTCAAAGGAGCACCATTAATATTCAAGCTCGAAGAAGGAAAATACGTTATAGATATAGTGGAAAGCTTCGAACGGTTACGAAAACCTAAAAAGTGAGAAAAGTAAAAGTCGCGAAATAATCAGAATAGACGATTTTTACTATCCTCGACTTTTGCCCATTTATATATGAAATTTGACAAAAGTCAAGGAAAAGTAAGATTTATATATTAGAAGCAGTTAAGATTGACTATTACGTTTAAATGAGGTGACCGTCAAATGGAAGAAGAACACCGAGGAATTGCACTCGTCATTCTTGGAATAATAGCAATCATCGCAGTTATCGGCCTTGTGCTCATGTTCTCAGGAGCAAAGAAAAGCACAGGAGCTATCTTTACAAGCGCTACAGACGGCACGTACGTCTGCCCAATAGCCACAGAAGTGGGACAACCACAATGGTTCCCAGTCCTAGCAGGACCATACGAGAACCAGGCATTCCTAGAGAGATGGATTGCAGCAGGTTACGAATGCCTCCCGGCAGCAGGCGCAACACAATTTGACGAGTACAGCTATTCAACCTGGTGTTGCAGAAACCCAGTCGTAGGCCAAGCAGGAATCAACCCGCAAGTCCTAGACAGAGGCGACACGTCACTTGACACCCGAAGAGGATTCGGAGTGCCAGTCGGCAGCAACCAATACGGCGGATCATACCCTGTAGAATATCCATACGGATCAGGACAGGAAAACCCGCCACGACTCGGTCCATAAATGCGTTTTTATTTTTTAATTCTTATTTCTATTTTTTTTATAAGCACAATAGCTGTAATAACAGTAAACTCAATCACAGGCAACATTGCAGTAATAGCAGGCTGCCCGTCAAGATGCACCTACTTCCCATTTGAAACACAAGAAGACCTTGCACGCATTCAAAGCAGAATAGCAGAAAACTTCTTCATATACGACGTATACAACTCACCAGGCTATGGAACTGAAGGAGAATACGTAATATGCGCCTGTCCAAAAAACTAATTATTCCTCGTCAATAACAAGCCTGGCAACATTATTCGTCAAAGTCACCATAGTCCTGAACAATTCAGAAACGCCAGGGGGCAATTCTCCAGCTTCCTTCAGCAAATTCTCACGCTGCAAGGCAACACCATCAGCCACTTTCTTATCACGAGTAAAGTACGCCTTCATGACGTCCAAATAACTCTTCTCAACCTTCTGAAGAACACCCTTAATCTTATCCTTCTTCTTCTCCTTAACCAAATAATCAGCCAACTGCTTAGCGCAATCAGCATAATTCTCCAGATTAATAGTCAAGTAATAGTAGCTCAGCACTTTATCGTTCGACAACTGGAAAAAGTCAGCAATCTGCTTATTCCGCAAAGAACTCTTCAACAAACGCATCAACAAGAAGTAAGCACGATTAACCTCATAATCGCGAACAAAAACACTCTGCGCCAACTCAGCATTATCCAGAGAGCCAATACCGTCCTGAATCATGCTACGCACAAGCATATCCATCCTGCGCAACGTCTTATCAATGCTGATTTCCTTCAAATTCAACAAGTCCTTAGCAACAATGCTGTTAGTAGTCTGGTCAGCAACCTCCAACGCCACAAAATCGTGCAACATCTTCCGAATATCCTTAGTAAGCCTAGTCACACTCTGACCATTCAGAATAATAGTGTTGTAATTGTTGATATACGCGCTAGTAATCTCGCGCTGAATAGTACTCAACTCCTTATCGTCAACAGGAATAGTAATCTCCTTCTGAGGCACCTGTTCATCCGCCTTACTTTCAGGAGTTATAGTGAGCTCCTTATCACCTTTCTCGTACAAATACACCAAATCGCCTTTCTTCAATTTATGACGATCAAGCCATTCTTTAGGAAGAGAAATCGTATGCGAAGCCTGTCCTGCCTTAACCAGTCTACGAATAATCATGTGTTCACCTTTTTAGTCGTACTATCGTACTTATGATACCATAAGTATATATAAATCTTTTGCCATGATAAATTTGATACTGGCGTATCAGAAACCGCGAGGTTTCTGAGTACTCTCGGAATTCTGGCGAATTCCGAAGTATCACAACAACACGCAACGAAAGTTGCAGCATCACTCACAGGGCAGGTCTCAAAGGCCTGCCACTTCAAACTCATGCCAAGGAAACTCGCAGAATTTCCTGGTCATCAAAAATCGTGATTTTCAATGCAAACCCCCCAAAACAAATTGGCGCACCCCCACCTTTTTCTAGCGCCAATTAAAACCGAGCTAGAATGAACACTATCACAAACCCACAAACGCTTGAACGAGTCGACAATTTTCTTAGAAACATCACCAAACAAGACAAAATATGCATAATACACGACACAGACCCAGACGGAGTATGCTCAGCAGTAATAATGGCGAAATGCATAGAACGCCTGCACGGAAAGAAAATAGACGTGAGAATTCCACTCGACAAAAAACAATACGGAATAACAGATAAAATGATGAAAAAAATTAAATCAAAAAAAATAACCAAGCTCATAACAACAGACTTCAGCGCAGAACACAACATACCAGTCCTGAAAGAAATAGAAAAACAAGCAGAAATACTCGTCGTCGACCACCACAAACTCTATGCAGACTACAAAAGCGACAAAACAATACTCTACAAACCACAATATTTCACAAACATAGAACCAAGCACCTATTGCACGGCCAAACTCGCATACGACGCAGCAAACAGAATGGTCGACGCAAAAGACTTGGACTGGGTAGCAGCAACAGCATGCATCGCAGACATCGCCACAGCACCCTGGAAAAAATGGCTATCAAACGTTTTCAAAAAATACAAAGTAAAAATGAAAAAAGAACTCTTCCAAACAGAAATCGGACAAGTAGCAGCCACAATCAGCAGCACAGAAGTCTATGATGTCAAGCTCGTCCCACAATGCTATGACGTCTTCTATAAAGCAAAAAAGCCAAAAGACATCCTCACATCAAAACTAGGCAAGTACAAAAAAATAATCGACAAAGAACTGAACAAAAACCTTGTCCTATTCGAGAAAAAAGCAGAAAAACACAAAGAACTGCGCATCTATGAACTAGTTTCACCCTACAGAGTCCACTCACCACTCAGCACAATCCTAGGACTCAAACACCCACACAAAACAGTCATAATCATTAACAAGACAGGAAACCCAATATCAGTCAGCGCCAGAAGACACGACAGAAAAATAGCAGTCAACAACCTGCTCGAAAAAGCGATCAAAGGTTTCGCAGGAGCAAACGCCGGCGGGCATGCACCAGCAGCAGGAGCAGGCTTCCACAAAAAATACTTATCAACATTCAGAAAGAGGCTCATACAATGGAACCAATGAAAGTCGGAATGGCAGTAGCAAGCATAATTGTCGTAATGGCAATATTCGCAAGCATGCTTATCTTGAGCGGCAGATTTGTTTTTATCACGTGAACTCATGAAAGTTCTAATATATTCTGGCAGCAACTGGAACGGACTGTGGTCGCACAGCCATGAACTTGCAAAATATTTTGCAAAACACACCAAAGTAATCTTCCTCAGCGTGCCATCCTGCCAAGACCCAGCACATCCAAACATAAGCAAGAAAACAGAATATCCAATACCGAAGAACACAACAGTCGTATTCTCAGACAAAGTATTCCAAAAATACACGCTACTGTATCTCATCTACACACAGTTCTACACTATAACAAAGTTTTTCTCCCTGCCAAAAGCAGAGCACTTCTTCCTCTACAACACATACGACATCCCATTCTTCATACTGGCAAAGATTTTCGGCAAGAAAGTACACTTTATGTACATAGACGATTACCCGGCACTCGCAAAGCACCCACTCCTCAAAGCAATCGCCACAATCGGAACTTGGCTATTCCTCAAATTCAGCAAAGACGTATTCTGCACGGCCAAAGTTCTCGAGCAAAAAGCAAGACTACACAATGACGAAGTCTACTACGTACCAAACTCGGTAAATCTGGAAGATGCAAAGGATATTCGCCCCAAAACAAGAAAAGAATTCATCATAGGATTCGTAGGCACAATAGGGCACTGGGTGAGAACAGACCAAATACTCGACATAGCACGCGCATTCAAAGACGCAAAAATATGGATAGTGGGATCAGGAGAAGGGCTTGCAACACTGCAAAAACACAAAAAACAAGAAAACCTAAAAAACCTAGAACTCTTCGGATTCGTATCCCATCAAAAAATGTACGAGCACATGTCCCAATTTAACATAGCCATAATCCCGTTCTACATAAACGAGATAACAAACGCAGTATCACCAATCAAACTATTCGAATACTGGCTTGCAAAAAAGCCAGTCGTGTGCACGAAAACAACAGAACTCGCACAATTCAAAGGCGAAGTGTTATATGCAAACAAGAGCGAAGAATTTATTAAACAACTCAGGATGCTTAAAAACAATTCCAAACAAAGAAAGAAGCTGGCAGAAAAAGGATACAGTCTGGTAATGGAAAAGTACAACTGGAACAAAATGATAGAGGTTTACCAAAAAGCACTATGAAACTCTGCATTGTTGTCGGAACACGGCCAGAAATTATCAAAATGGCGCCCGTTATTCGCGAGTGCCAACGCAAAAAAATAGATTTCTTCATACTCCACAGCGGACAGCACTATGACTACAAAATGGACAAGCTGTTCTTCGAAGAACTCGAGCTACCACAACCAAAATACAACCTAAGAGTAGGCTCACAACCATTCAGAAAACACGTTGGCATGATGATGAAAGGCATGATGAAAGTCTACCTAAAAGAGCAGCCAGATGCAGTAATCGTTCAAGGAGATACGATAACAATCCTAATGGGCGCCATGGCAGCAAAAAGATGGGACATACCGGTCGCACACCACGAAGCCGGACTCAGAAGCTACGACCTTTCCATGCCTGAAGAAATAAACAGAACACTAACCGACCACCTTTCCGAATTCCTCTTCGCACCAACCCAAGACGCCATCAAAAACATCAAAGAAGAAGGGCTAAACGCAAAATACCACTCAAAAACAGGAAATACCATCGTTGATGCGGTCTTACAAAACATCAAACTGGCAGACAAAAAAGTAAACATACTCAAAACTTTTCACTTGCAATCCAAAAAATACTTTTTAGTAACCGCGCACAGGCAAGAAAACGTCGACAGACCACAGCGATTACAAGGAATTCTTACAGGACTCGGAAAAATAAAACAAGCCTATCCTGCTTATAAAATAATTTATCCAATGCATCCCAGAACAAAGAAAAAAATTGCAGAGTTCAAACTTGTAATTCCGAAAGGAATACAGGTCACAGAGCCAGTCGGCTTCCTCGAATTCCTCCAACTAGAAAAAAACGCAGCGCTCTGCATAACAGACTCAGGAGGCGTCCAAGAAGAATCGAGCATCCTTCATACCCCCTGCGTAACAATACGGGATAACACCGAACGGCCAGAAACCATCAAAGCAGGCATGAACGTGCTGGCAGGAACAGACCCAGACAAAATACTTTCCTGTGCCAAAACCATGCTGAACAAAAAAATAAAGTGGAAAATGGTATTCGGTGACGGTCATGCAGCAGAAAGAATAGTTGAAGAACTCGTACTACAAATAAAGAAAAGAAAAAGCCTCACAGAAAGAATGAAGTGGATAATGCGGCTTCTCAAGAAAAATATAAAATCATTCCTTGGGTGAATTATGAATCTAAAATATAACAAGGAACTAGCACTCAACTGGCTCAGGCGCTCACAACGCATGACAGGCAAAGGATTCAGCGCGTGGTACATACCAATACTGGGCTGGGCGCAATCATACCCTGAAACCACAGGATACATCATACCAACAATGCTGCGTACAAGCAGCAAGGAAGACAAAAAAATAGCCCAACAAGCAGGAGACTGGCTTCTCACAATGCAAATGGAAAACGGAGCCATGCCTTGCATAGGAACAACAATCCCACTCGTATTCGACACAGGACAAGTAATATTCGGAATGACGGCACTATACAAGGAAACACACAACAAAAAATATCTTGAATCAGCAAAAAAAGCCGGAGACTGGATAATAAAACA
Source organism: uncultured Methanosarcinales archaeon (assembly GCA_964617195.1). Classification (GTDB taxonomy): domain Archaea; phylum Nanobdellota; class Nanobdellia; order Woesearchaeales; family ARS49; genus CABMGU01. The sequence continues at coordinate 271,096 of CAZTVK010000019.1, forward strand.
ACAAGACTCAAAAGGATACTGGATCAAGCACGCGTACCAAAACATGCCCCACACGTACTACTCGCGCGTCTCATGGGCGCTGCTCGAGCTTTGGAAAGTCACTAAGGATAAAGCATACAAACGATCAGCAGAAAAACAACTCACATGGGTACTCAAACAACAACAGCCAAACGGATTCTTCCACTATAGCGGATTCTTCAGAAAAGATTTGGCAGTACTACACACAATAGCGTACACACTAGAAGGCCTAATAGAATCAGGAAAAATACTCAAAGACAAAAAACTACTTGATGCTGCCAGAAAAACCTGCAACGTACTTGTAAAACTTTCACCAGACGGAATACCCTACGGTCACTATGACGACCAGTGGCGGCCCAAGCTTACAGGCAGATGCATAACCGGAATTGCCCAAACAGCCCTGTGCCTGATTAGACTAGACACACGATACAAGCCAGCCGCAGAAAAAATGCTTAAGTACCTATGCGACGTACAAAACAAATCAAATAATCCGAACGTACGAGGAGCCCTTCCTGGTAGCGTGCCATTTTGGGGTTGGTATATGCCGTTCAGATACATCAATTGGGCAGCAAAATTCTTCATAGACGCCATAGATGCTTATCAAGCTAAGATTTAAATAACAAACGCTCCCAGTAAGAAGCATGAAAGTCTGTGTTATTGGCCTAGGGTACATAGGACTGCCCACAGCCCTTCTACTTGCAAAAGGCGGTCACGAAGTAGAAGGCTACGATCTGATAAAAGAAAAAATCGCAATTCTAAACAAAGGAGAACTGCCCTTCCAAGAAAAAGGACTTCCAGAACTCTTCGCAGAAGCGAAAAAGAAATTCAAAGCAACAAGCACACTTGCAAAAAATTATGACGCTTTCATAATCTGCGTCCCAACGCCGCACACCAAACAAAACACCTGCGACCTTGAATATGTCGAGTCAGCAATACGCTCTATAATTCCGGCGCTCAAGAAAAATGCAATAGTAATACTTGAGTCAACAGTCGCACCAGGAACAACCACAAACGTCGTAAAACCAATACTTGAGCAAACAGGTCTGAAGGCAGGAAAAGACTTCCAATTGGCGTGCGTCTGCGAAAAAGCAATACCAGGAAACACTATAAATGAAATGATAAATAACGCTAGGATCATAGGCGGTTATGACGAAGCAAGCAAACAAAAAGCACAAGAAGTCTACAAAGCTTTTGTCAAAGGAGAAATAATCCTGACGGACTGCACAACATCAGAAACAGTAAAACTCGTGGAAAACACATATAGAGACATCAACATCGCGTTTGCAAACGACCTGGCAAAAATATGCGCCAAACTAGGCATAAACGTCTGGGACGTCATAAAATATGCAAATATGCACTCACGAGTTAACGTACACCAGCCAGGACCAGGAGTAGGAGGACACTGCATAGCAATAGACCCATGGTTTTTGGTAGAAAAACACCCAAGCGAGCTGGTCAAAGCAGCTCGAACAATCAATAACTCAATGCCAAAACACGTGTTCTCATACATACAAAAAATGGCAAAAGGAAAACCAACAATAGGCATACTCGGAGTTGCGTACAAGAAAAACGTTGACGATTCACGAGAAACACCAGCACTAGAACTAATACGGTTGATAAAAGAAAAAGGCTGGAATATAACTATAAACGACCCATTGGTTAAACGCTTTGAACACCCGCTGGATGATCTAGGCAAAGTGCTCAAAGCAGATATTGTAGTAATAGTCACAGACCACGACGAATACAAAAAAATAGACTTTTCAAAAGTCAAAACAGTGGTAGACACAAGAAACATGGGAATCAAAAACAGCCACCTGCTAGGAAGGGACTTCTAATGAAAACAGTACTCGTAACAGGAGGCGCAGGAGCCATCGGCATAAACCTTGTTAACGGACTTCTTGATAAAGCAGAAAAAATCATAGTAGTTGACGACCTGTCCTCAGGGCATTCAGAGTTCCTAACAAGAAACAAAAAAATAGAGTTCATAAAAGACTCGATAACAGATGGTGAGCTCTACGAAAAACTTTCAAAACAACCCATTCAAATTATCTTTCATCTAGCAGCGCACTTTGCCAACCAAAACTCAGTCGAACACCCACGACGGGATTTGAAGGTAAACGGCTTGGGAACATTAAAACTGCTAGAATTTGCCGTCAAAAATAAAATTGAAAAATTCGTCTACATTTCATCATCCTGCGTGTACGGCAACAACCACGACGCAGCGGAAGAAGACCTCAGCAAAATACAACTCGACACGCCCTACGCCATAACAAAATACCTCGGGGAACACTACACTTCATTTTTCCACGAATATCACAAGCTCAACACAGTCATACTGCGCGTGTTCAATTCATTCGGGCCAGGAGAACTCGGAGGAAAATACAGAAACGTCATACCTAATTTCATTGACAATGCTATAAAAGGAAAACCACTCACCATTACCGGCACGGGCAACGAAACACGCGATTTCAACTGGGTAGGAAACGTCGTACAGGCCTGCATATTGGCAGCAACAAAAGAAAAGGCCAACGGGCAAATGTTCAACATCGGCTCAGGCGTTGAGACAAAAATTATTGACATAGCAAAAACGATACAACGACTGTCAAAAAATAAGACGCGAATCATATTCAAGCCACGCCGAGACTGGGACAAAGTCCTAAGAAGAAAAGCCAACATAAAACAAGCACAAAAGCTACTAGACTACAAACCAGAAATAAATCTTCAAAAACACTTCAAAATAACATATGACTGGTACGTTAAACACAAATGAAAAAAATAAAGTTCGCCATAATCGGATGCGGAAAAATAGGAACAAGACATGCAGAAAAAATGCAATTAGTTCCGGAAGCAGAACTTTACGCTGTCTGCGACGTAATAGAAGCACGAGCCAAAGCCGTAGCAGACAAATACAAATGCAAATACTACACAGATTACCACGAACTACTGAAAGACAAAAAAATAGAAGTCGTTAACGTCTGCGTGCCAAACGGATTACACGCACAAGTGTCAATAGATGCAATGGACGCAAAGAAAAACGTTCTCTGCGAAAAACCTATGTGCATTACATTAAAAGATGCAGACAAAATGGTCGAAGCACAAAAAAAGAACAACGTCAAATTCTTTCTAGTAAAACAAAACAGATACAACCCGCCAATTGTAGCGCTAAAAGAGGCTGTTACAAATAATAAGCTCGGCAAAATCTACATGGTAAACAGCACAGTATTCTGGAACAGAAACCAAGCCTACTATGACGAAGAAGCCTGGAGAGGCACAAAAAACATGGATGGAGGAACATTATACACGCAATGCAGCCACTTCCTAGACCTCATGCTCTGGCTCGGCGGAGACGTCAAAAGCATACACGCTAAAATGGAACTCTACAACCACGACATAGAAACAGAAGACACAGGAGTAGTGCTGCTAAAATTCAAAAACGGAGCACTTGGAGTATTACAATACACCACCTGCGCCTATGAAAAAAACATGGAAGGCTCCCTCACAGTCATGGGCACAAAAGGCAGTGCCAAAGCAGGCGGGCAATACCTCAACGAAATGGAATACTGGAACGTTGAAAACACGCCAATGCCAAAAATAGAAGAAAGCGCAGAGCCAAACACATACGGAACGTACCAAGGCTCAATGTCAAACCACGACAAAGTCATCGCGCACGTTGCAGATGTACTCTTACACGGCGGAAACCCAGGAGTACCAGTAGAACAAGGAAGATACTCAGTCAAAATAATGGAAGCAGCATACAAATCAGCACAAACAGGAAAGGAGATAGTGTTCAATGACTGACGTCAAGCTAGGAAAAGGCACAGAAGTACAAGACTTCGTCATAATAGGAGTTTTACCAAAAGAAACAGGCAACAACACTAAAACCATAATCGGCAAAAACTCAGTCATACGCTCACACACAGTCATCTACGCAGGAAACAAAATAGGAGACAACTTCCAAACAGGACACGGCGTTAACATACGCGAATACAACACCATTGGAAATAATGTCTCAATCGGAACACATTCTATTATCGAACACCACGTAAAAATAGAAGACAACGTACGAATACACAGCGACGCGTTCATTCCAGAATATTCCATTCTAAAAAAAGGCTGCTGGATAGGCCCAGGCGCAATATTCACCAACGTACGCGTACCATTGGACCCAGAATCAAAGAAAAAAATCAAAGGGCCAACAATAGAAGAAGGCGCAATAATAGGCGCAGGAGCAATAATCCTTCCCGGAATTACCATAGGAAAAAACGCCCTTGTCGGAGCAGGCTCAGTCGTCACAAAAGACGTTCCTGCAGGCGCCGTTGTAGTCGGAAACCCGGCTAGAGTAGTCAAGAAAAAAACAGAGATAACAAAAAAATGATACCACTAGTGGATTTGAAAGCACAGTACGCCACAATCAAAAAAGAGATTGACACGGCCATACAAACAGTCCTCAACAACACTTCTTTTATTCTCGGAGAACACGTAGAAGAATTTGAGAAGAACTTTGCCAAATACAACAACGCAAAACACTGCGTTGCCCTAAAAAGCGGAACAGCAGCATTACACTTAGCCCTTCTAGCACTCGGCATCAAACCAGGAGATGAAGTAATCACAATATCCCACACTTTCATCGCAACAACAGAAGCAATCATACACTCCGGAGCAAAGCCAGTCTTCGTCGACATCAGCCCAGACACTTACCTCATTAATACGGACCAAATAGAAAAAGCAATCACGCCAAAGACCAAGGCGATACTGCCAGTAGACATCTACGGGCAAATGGCAGACATGAAGACGCTTAGAAAAATCTGCGATAAGCATGGACTTAAGCTAATTGAAGACGCAGCACAAGCCCACGGCGCAGAACAAAACAACGAAAAACCAGGAAAATACGCAGATGTAGCTGCATTCAGCTTCTACCCAGGAAAAAACCTCGGCGCATACGGAGACGCAGGCGCAATAATCACAAATAACAACGCACTAGCAGAAAAAATAGCCATGCTTAGAGACCATGGACGAAGAAAGGGTGCCAAATACGAACACGAAATCGTCGGCTACAACGAACGCATGGACGGCTTGCAAGGGGCTGTTCTTAATGTAAAACTCAAACACCTCGACGCCTGGATAAACAAGCGAAGAAAAATCGCACAACAATATAACAAAGGACTAAACATACAAACACCAGTAGAAGCGCTAGGAAACAAACACGCCTACCACTTATACGTCGTCCAGCACGAGAAAAGAGACGCACTACTTGAACACCTAAAGAAAAAAGACATCCAAGCAGGCATACATTACCCAATATCACTGCATTTACAGCAAGCGCACAAGGATCTTAAAATAAAAAGCGCATATCCAGCCACTGAAAAAGCAGCAAAACGAATACTCTCACTCCCCATATATCCTGAAATGACAGACGAACAAATAGCTTTAGTCATAAAAGCGGTGAACGAATTCAAATGAAACTCGTCGTCTTTCCAACAGACCCAGTTGAAAGCTATGCCAGAAAAGGAGAAGTCAAACAAGGATACTACAACCCAGGCAACTTCTTCGACGAAATACACATAATCAACCTCGCACACCAGGACAAAACACTTGACTATTCGGTAATATCCCAAATGTGCGGCAAAGCAAAATGCCACATCCACTACATGGGACCATGGAAACCCGGCAACATCAGCGCACTCAAGAAAAAAATCATACGAGAAATACAAAACATACAACCAGACGCAATACGCGCATACGGCTTACTATTTGAAGGCTACTTCGCCTCACGTGCAGCACGCGCGCTCAATATCCCGCTCGTCATATCACTCCATGACAACTACAAAGAATATTTCAAATTCTCATGGGTATTAGAAAAAAACATCCCTAAATGGCTGTTCTTCAAATACTGGCAATACTTCGTGCTCCCAAGCATAGTACACACCGCAAGCTACGTCATCGCCGTCTACCCCCACGCCATCAGAGGCGTACCAGCAACCATACGCTGCCCATACCAACTAATTTACAACAAAGTCTACGCAAAACGATTCAAACCAATTAAAGTCAAAAAATATTCACAATTTACGGCAGTCACTGTGGGCAACTTGTTGCACATGAAAGGAACATCTGTTCTTTTAGATGTCATACACGGAACAGACGTACGCCTGATAATATTAGGTCAAGGGCCATTAAAACAACAGCTTGTTGAAAAAGCAAAAAGAAATGGCGTTGAAAATCAAGTAGAATTCATCGACTCAATACCGAACAAAGACCTGCCAGCATTCTACAACAAAGCACATTGCTTTATAACAGCAATACGACAAGGAGGCATCGGCATACCAATGATAGAATCAATGGCGTGCGGGCTGCCAATAATACACGGACGACCAATGTACATCGACCATCCAGACCTCTACAACGGAAAAAACATGCTATTAGTAGACAGCACTCAAGAAGCGCTCAGCAAAGCGCTCACACAGTTCAAAAACAACACAAAAATAAGACAACAATACGCCAAAGAAGGACTCAAAACCTTCAAAGAAATCGAAGGCAAGAAAATGGAGAAAAAAGAGGCGGACGTGTACAGGCAAGTTCTCAAGAAAGCTTTATAAGTATGCTGGAGAGCAGATTTATCATGATAAAAGTACACCCAACAGCAGAAGTACACCCGGACGCAAAAATAGGCGATGGCACAACAATCTGGAATCACGCACAAGTCAGGGAAAAGGCAATCTTGGGAAAGAATTGCATTCTAAGCAAAAATGTCTATGTTGACATTGACGTCAAAATAGGCAATAATGTAAAATTACAGAATAATGTCTCTGTCTACAAAGGCGTCACCATAGAAGACGACGTATTTGTTGGCCCAAATGCGGTCTTTACCAACGATTTGTATCCACGTGCGATAATCTGGGATGAAATACGCTTACAAACAACACTAGTCAAAAAAGGAGCAAGTATAGGCGCAGGATCAATCATCATCTGCGGCAAACGTGTTATCGGCGAACATGCAATGGTTGGCTCAGGAGCAGTAGTCACCAAAAACGTCCCCGCACACGGACTTGTCCTCGGCAATCCAGCACGCCTTGTGGGCTTTGTGTGCACGTGCGGCTACCGATTACACGAAAAAACAAAACAGCAACACTCATACCTCATGCACTGTGCGGCATGCAAGAAAGAGATTGATATTCCACTTACCGATTATAGTTTACTGAAAAAATGATACCCATCTCAAAACCACTCATCGGCCCAGAAGAAGAAAAAGCAGTACTTGAAGTCCTCAAATCAGGCATGATTGCACAAGGGCCTAAAGTCAAAGAATTCGAAGAAAAATTTGCAGCATACTGCGGCTCCAAACACGCGATTGCCATGAACTCAGGCACAGCAGCATTGCATGCCTGCATGCACGCACTCGGTCTCAAGCCAGGAGATGAGGTTATTACAACACCATTCACATTTGTGGCCAGCGCAAACAGCATCCTAATGCAAGGCGCCAAGCCAGTCTTTGCAGACATTGAAGAAGAAACATTCAACCTCGACACAAAACAAGTTGAAAAGAAAATAACGCCAAAAACCAAAGCCATTCTTACGGTCAACCTCTACGGCCAAATCTGCCACGCACAAGCATTCAAAGACCTTGCAAAAAAACACAATCTTAAATTAATCGAGGACGCCTGCCAGTCAGTCGGAGCAGAAGCAGACGGCATGAAGTCAGGCGTCATAGGCGATATTGCTGCTTTTTCCTTCTACGCCACTAAGAACTTAATGTGTGGAGAAGGAGGCATTGTAACTACAAACAATGCAGAATGGGCAGAACTCTGCAAACGTTTCAGACACCACGGACAAAGTGAGCAGACACGCTATGAATACTATGATATTGGCTATAATTACCGCATGATGGACCTCGTAGCAGTAATCGGACTGGCACAATTGGCCAAAATAGATAATTTTACAAAAAAAAGAATAGAAAATGCCACAAAGCTGACAGAAGGGCTAAAAAACATCAAAGAAATCGTAGTGCCAAAAATACTTCCGAGCAACAAGCACGTCTTCCACCAATACACAATCAAAGTATTGAAAGACAGAGACAAACTTCTTGCACACCTCAAAGAAAAAGGAATAGGCGCAGGTATTTACTATCCGAAACCACTGCACTTGCACCCACACTTTGCAAAACTCGGATACAAAAAAGGAGATTTCCCAGTGTCAGAGCGAGTTTCAGAACAGGTATTATCATTGCCAGTGCATCCAGCGTTAACAGAAGAAGATATTAAGATGATAATTAAAACAATCAAAGACTTCTATGAAAAAGCCTAATCTCTCATTGAAAGGAAAACATGTTTGCGTAACCGGCGGTGCCGGCTTCATTGGCAGCCATGTCGTCGATGCAGTTATAAAAGAACGGCCTGCGTCGATTATCGTACTCGACAATCTCTTTCTTGGAAAAGAATCTAATTTGGAGGATGCAAAAAAAGCATATCCCTTGCTTGTTTTCTACAAAATTGACGTTTCAGACTACTCCGCAACCAAAAAAATCTTTGACAAGCACACCATTGATGTGGTATTCAATCTCGCTGTCCAACCACTGCCCTATTCACTCGAGCATCCACGCGAATGCTTCATGACCAATTGCGGCATTACAGCAAACATCTGCGAATTATGCAGGCAGAAGAAGATTACACTGATTCACTTCTCCTCATCAGAGGCGTACGGCACTGCAAAAACATCCATTATTGACGAAGACCATCCACTTGATCCAATAACACCCTATGCGGCCAGCAAATCAGGAACAGACCACCTAGTTCTTTCGTACATCAGAACATACGGTTTGGATTCCGCCATTGCAAGACCGTTCAACACATACGGTCCGCGACAGAATGAAGGCTCCTATGCGGGTGTCATACCTGCAACAGCCAAAAAACTGCTTAGCGGTAACCAGCCGGTTATATATGGAGATGGAAAGCAAACGCGCGATTTTGCCTATGTAGAAGACACTGCACAAGCGGCGATTGCCATCTATGCACATCCAGAAACCAGAGGCAGAATATTGAACATCGCGACCGGAGAAGAAGTGACCATTCACGAACTCATACAAACGATACAGAAAATAATGGGGGATAAACAGGCGATAGCGTTTGAGCCAGACCGTCCCGGTGATGTCCGACGGCTGCGAGGCGACGCGCGTCTTCTCAATACATTAGCAGGATTCAAGCCGCGCATAAAGTTGGCAGAAGGCCTGAAGAAAACAATTGATTGGTATAAAAAGACGCTAAAGTAACCTACATCTTTACGAGAATTTTCTTTGTCCCTGAATTAAGAATTGCCAATGCAACTTCAACTGCCCGTGCGCCGTCTTCAACCGTTACTTGCGGTTGGATGTTTTTTGTAACAATATCCAAGAAGTGTGAAAGCTCCCTGCTCAATGGTTCCTGATTCCTGATAGGATACTTTATTACTTTTCCCTCGCTCACTTTTCCGCCAAACTGTAGTCCTTTGAAGTAATCGGGACTGAGCGGCGTCAGTTCAGCACCTTCAGCATTCTCATAAAACCATACTTCTTGATTCTGGTAATCTACAGAAAGAATTCCCTTTGTGCCATAAATTTCAATGCTTCTTATACGGCGCGGAGAAACCCAACTGAATTCACAAGAACCCTTTACTGCGTTTTCAAGCTCCAACATCACGTTTGCATAAATCTCCTGTTCCTTCTCGAACAACAGCTGCGCGAAAACGCTTGAGATGTGACCGATAAGGTGTTCAACAATATCAACATCATGGACTGCGAGATCAATCAGCACACCTTGTTTTGTGCCAATCAGGCGCTTTGGATACGGGCCGTTTCTACGCGTCTGGAACAGGTATGGTTTTCCAATATCCTTGATCAGTTCCTGCATCTTTGCAACAGCAGGATTAAACCGCTCAATATGCCCAACCAGCACCTTTGTTTTTGACTTTTTCACCGCCTTTATTATTGCTTCAACATCATCCATGGAGTGCGCCAGCGGCTTTTCGCACAGGATAGCCTTGCATTTGTCAAGGCACTGTAGCAGTACAGACTTATGTGTTGATGAAGGTGTTGCGATAATTATGCCATCAGGTTTTTCATTTGCCAACATATCAGCCAAGTCCTTGTACGCTGCACCAATCCCGTATCGAGCAGCAATACTGCCACGTTTTGCATCATCAACTTCAACAACGACAATCCGCGGAGCACTTTCAAGGCTGGCAAGTACACGGATGTGGTTGGAACCCATTGCGCCGGTTCCGATTACTGCAATGCAAGTCATCGTTTCTTCCGTGCTTTAAAGAAAAGCACATGGCCGAATTTTTTCAATGGAGAATTTCCCAAAACCTTATCCAACCCGAAAAGAAAATTTGGGAACTTGACAAGAATGTCAGGATAGCTGAACCGGCATGAGCGGACTTCTTCTATCTCGAGCCCTGCTTTTTCAGTAATGCTTACGGTTTTTGAATAAGGACGATAGACACAATAATCAATCTTCCTTTCCGTACCCTGCAAAGTACGTAAAACTTTCACTGGGAAACGCAGAACATCATTTATCCATTTTGCGCGCCGATTTGGAGTTGAAAAGACGAATATTCCGCCTGGCTTCAGCGTCCTCTGCACTTCCTTAAAGATTTTCTTCCAACTTTCTTCTTTCAGAACGTGCACCAGTACATCAATGCAGACTACCACATCAAAGTAATTATCCTTGAAAGGAAGGTTTGTACCGCTGGTAAGCGCCACTTCATCGTACCCGCGCTTTTTCGCGATTTCTAACCGCTCTTTGCTGATATCAACGCCAATGATGTGTTTCGATTTCTGCGCGCGCAAAAAAGGATACCATGCACCTATCGAGCATCCCAGATCAAGAACTCTGTCCTTTTTTTCTCCGTGAAGAAGTTTTGCTACAATGCGCTCGCGTGTCTTCTTGTCATATGCGCAAAAACGCCTGTCAGTATCAAGATTCGTGTCTTCCCACGTATTGCCTATCTTGTTGATATTTTCATATTCGTCTTTTCCCATGCTCACAAGTCTACTCAGGGGCGTATTTAAATCTAACGTCTATCTTATTTTCGCACAGCGTCTTCATAATGGCGGATTAATTTAGGAATCAGCGCATCAGGGCTGTGATATTTCAGCATCCAATCACGCGCCTTCATGCCTATTTTCTTAAGCTCGCGTTTGTGGTCGTATGCACTAGATATTTGCTCAATAATATCTTCTTTTGTTTTCGCATTAAGTACTGGAGGCATATCGTGATAGCATTCTTTGCCAATCTCCTCGTCAAAATACACCATGACTGACTTTGCACACGACATCGCCTCTGCTGTGGAAAGACCAAATGAACCGAGCTTGAACTGGTCAACAACAACGTCCGCAGCATTGTACCATTCAATTATCTGCTCCTTACTCAAGAGCGGAAGAATAGTGATTTTTTTCTCAAGGTTCAATTCCTTGATCAATTCCAATGTTTTGTCCCTGTTGTATGAGTGCGACTTCGGACCAAGATCCACCATAACCAAGCGAGCACTTTTCTTCTGACCTATGATTTCAGCAAATCCATGCAATAACATGTCAGTTCCTTTCCCGTTCCAGTCCCATCGCGAACCGCAAAACAAAAGCAACTGTTCAGAGAATTTTTCCCTCAACGCAGTCTTTCGCGGTGAATATTTATCAGTATCAATACAGAATGGAAAATACTCTGCATTAGTCAGCTTAAGCTGGTGAACTTGTTTAATTGTATCAGGATTTGTGAAAAAAAGCACTTTTGATCTGCGATATGCTCTTCGCAAAAAGAAACCGCCAACAGTATTTGAGACAGCCATCTCACGCAAATCGCTCCCTGTGCTGTGTGAAAACAAGGGCGCTGAGGCGAATTGGCAATACGCTGGTGAAACTGTATACGCATGGATAATATCGTACCTTTTCAATTTCTGCCTTGCCTGAAATGGAAGCATCCATTGAGGACCCATGTTCCATTCATAGACCCACTCGGGAACAGAACCATCTTCATGCGTCGGCAGCGCAGTTTTGGTTGTATTCTTATACATGTTAACAAACAAATCAGCTTCAATACCTCTTTTTCTCAGCTCTTTCACAATCGAATAAGCCACATTGCCCAAATTACCTACGTGCGCAATTCTCATCCGAGCACCTTCTGAAGACCTTCTCGAAGCGACGTTTTTGGAGTAAATACGAGAAGTTTGCGCATTGACGTGATATCAGCAACCATATCAAGGTTGGGTTTTACGTTTTTAGAAAAAACAGGTTTCTTTCCCAATAACTCGCCCGCACTATTAGCTATTTCCTTAATTTGCACCGCGCTTCCTGCTATCAATATACGCAATGGAGGATTTCGAAGCAAGCAGAGCCGCTTCAATGCTTCTGCAACATCTTCGATATATGTCACGGAGAGTCGCGGACCTCCGTCTTCGTTTGTTGCAATTGGCTGCTGTTCCTGCACTTTTTTGATCAAACGAGGAACCAGACGCTGCGGCGATTGTCCAGGGCCATACGGGAAGAACAAATAAGCAATTGACACTTTGAAATGTCTCTGATACTTGAGAACTTCTTTCTCAGCAGCATCTTTGCTTTCAGCATACTTGTCAACGGGGCTTCGAACAGTATTTTCCGTGATTGGAAAATTTGAACGCTGAAACACGCCTCCAGTAGAAATGTAAATGAATTTTTTAACGTGAGCCTTTTTTGATGCCTTCAGCAACATTTTCGTGCCTCCGACGTTGATCCGATACCCTTTTCCTGGTTGGCTTTTAAACATCTCAGGCAAGGCAGTCGCAACATGCACAACAACATCGATGTTTTTCAAGTCAACTTTTTTTTGTTTCGCCAAATCTATCCGAATCAATCCTTGTTTTTTCTGACTGCTCGTGCCGCGCACTTGAAAAAATGCTGATAATTTTCGTGCAAGAGCAGTGCCTACAAACCCTGAGACGCCTGTGATTAATACTGTTTTCATAGATACACCATCTTAAATGTTCTTGACAATCATTTTTTTCATATTTCGAATAATTGCATTCTTCCATCCGCTTATCTCCTTCGTAAACGTGTACACTTCACAAAAACTTCCGCCCCATTTCTGCTTAAACCTGTAAATTCCCTCTTCTTTCGAGCCGGGAGCTGGCTTTGGGTTACAGCCGCCTAAATCATAAACTTTGTATCCTTTTGCATGGCCCCAACAAATGATTTCCCACTTCAGCAAGTCATTCGCATACAAAGTCTTGTACTGTTCATCACGACCGGCGCCGATCTCTCTGATAAAACCGCCCTTATGCATAACTCCCATACCTGCAATAATTTTCCCTTGGTATTCGGCAAGAAAAACATTGTAGTCAGGACCAAAATGCTTGCAACAGTTTAAAATGTCCTGATACGGCCCGGTTGCAAAGCCCAACTTTTTCCTGCTAGACTTCAACAAATTGTAATAGCCTTCAAAATCAGTTTCTGAAACAGCAACACGAACCGTCACGTCTTCGCGCTTTGCCTTATTCACCAGCTTCCGCGCCTCTTTCTTCACATTTTTCAACAATGTTGCCTCATCCTTTGACAAATCAACCAGAAAAGTCCCCCATATCTGTTTTTCAAAACCGTTAGCTTCCAATATATCAATCAACAAGGCATCCTGCGGTCTGCGCAAGTCATTCACAAAAAAAGAAACACAGCCAAGCTTTCGTGCAAAATCAATCCCCTCTTTTACAAAATCCTCAGCATCACCAGTTGGGCTGCCATACGCATGCAGAGAGCTGAAAAACCAGCCAATCGGCTTCAGCCAATGAAACTGAGGAGCGCGCGCAACCAAATTCTGCCTTATCAAAATCCAGTACCCGGTACTGCGCGCAATAAAAACAGGGGAACTCTCTGAATTCAAGCCAGCCCAGCTCTCTGACGCATACAAACTACCACCATGGACTTTCCCATCCGGGTATTTCTCAATACGAACATTCATAGAAACCTGATTCACGTAAATGTTTATAAATTCAGTGGCTACAATTAATACGATGTACTGGAAAATACGAGCACTCTGGAAAAAATACCCTAACTACTTCTGGGGAGACCAATTAGATGTACGATACTATTTATGTGAACAGATTTCGAAGCTTAAAAGAAAACGCATACTTGACATTGGCTGCAACATAGGAATCATTTCAGGATGTGCAGACAAAACAAACGCTATAATCGGAATTGATACTGACAGAAAATCAATCGCAATCGCAAAGAGCCTAAATCCGCACAGCACTTATCTCTCAAAAGATTTCTGGAAATTTAAAACAAACCCTGTTGACGCAGTTTTGTTTGTGAATATGATAGAAATATTCCAGCGAGAACAAAGAAAAAAACTCATACAACACATTGCAAGTTATCTTAGAAAAAATGGAACGCTATACCTCACAACGCCTAACAGAAACAACCCATACTACCAAAAGCATCCAAACAAATTAACACCTGAAGAATTACTTGGCCACCTAACTCCCCATTTCAAAGTTGAGCATGTCGTATTCTGGAATCCAATTAGCGTACATGCAGGCCATCTTGCTTTCTTTCCAGGCGCGTATACCCTGATGAAATGGATTTCACTCTTATTTCAAAGCAAAAAAAGCGTCAGCATTTACATCAAAGCACGAAAGCGCTAACGCTTCAAAGCCACGCGGGCAAGCTCTTTCAATTCCTTAACGTCCAACACGCGCAGCAAGAATATCAAAATAATGTAAATTATTCCTGCAATGGCAAGCACAAGGCCCGCTTCAACGAAAACATTCAACTGCAGAATCTTTTTCAGCCAAAACATCGACCCGATCATGGCCAAACAACACAACACGTTCTTCATCCAAGACCAAACAGGAGAAACAACAGCCAAATGACGATGCAAATGCCAAGCGCTCATTATTAACAATAACAGCAATGACAAACTTGTCGCCGCTGCAGCACCCGCAATGCCATATGACGGAATAAACAAGAAGTTCAAAACTACATTCACAATTGCCACAATGCCAACAAAGCGCGTGACAAGGCCGGGCTTTCCACTAGCATTGAAATAACTCAAATTCACCTGCGCAATAATGTTCATCAAAGCACCAATACTCAAAATCCGCAAAGGCATAGCAGCAGAAACATAATCCGCGCCGAATATTGTCTGAATAATAAGCTCGGGGAAAGTCACCATAACTGCCACAGCAGGCAGAGCAATTACGATCCCATACTTATACAATAATCTAAACGCCTCCTTGATACGATCCTTCAATTTCCGAGCAAGCAATTCTGAAAATAACGGCAGAGTAATCGTTGTAATAGCAGCGCTCAAATAAAGCAATAAATTGGAAATAGGAACTGCGGCATTGTAGATGCCTACATCAGCAACAGACTTCATGCGAGTCAACATCAAGGAGTCAGTATATTGCAGGATGAACGGACCAATGCCTGCCAAGAACACCTTCGCGCCAAATGAAAAAACTCTTCGCAAAAACTCGAAATTCCATTTAATCGGAACTCCCCACTGAGTCAAACGAGCAAAAGAAGGCGCCCAAAGAACAACAATGCTTGCATAACTAAGAAGCAAGGCTAATGCCGGTGCTCTCACATTTGGAACTACCTGTAATAGGCCAAAAGTGTACACTAGCAGCAATAAAGGTTGCACGACACCCATAACTGCATACTGCCTAGGCTTCTGAAATCCAATATAGACTGAAGTAAGTAAAGCGTGCAGTGTACCAACCAAGAATACAAACGAAAACAGAATAAAAATACCACTTAAACCAGACTGTTTGAAAAAGTAAGTCTCAATAGAAGAACTCCAAAGCATAACAAACAGAAGAATCAGCAAAGAAACAACCAAACTATACAAAGCGGATACAAGCACAGTCAACTTAATCTTTCCGTACTCCTTTTTAATCATCCATTCAGGAATAAACTTAATCAACGCGCTTGTAGTTCCGATGTCACGGATAATAAACGCCAGAGAAAAGAAAGAAAGCATAGCATAATACAGACCATACTCTGCGACGCTCAAATTCTTAGTCAATAAAACCCTGAAAAGAAACCCGCACAAAGTCCCAATCACATACATGCCCAACACAGAACCAATTCCCCATACAGCACGGCGAAGGAACGTCATTTTATATCCCTCAGCACACTCTGCATCTTGCCAACAATCACATCCCAATCGAACTTCTTGCGAACGGTTTTCTGTGATTTGGTGCCAAACTTTTCACGCAACTTAGCATTCTTAACCAGCACAGAAATTTTATTGCGCAATGCTTTTGTGTCGCCAGCTTTGACTAAAAATCCACTTTTTCCGTTGTCAATAATCTCGCGCGTGCCGCCAACATCAGTCGCAACAACAGCCAAACCCATCGCGCCAGCTTCAAGAACGGCAGTAGGCAAGCCCTCGCCATAAGACGGATTCACAAGAATATCCGAATTAGCAAGAACATCACGCACATCTTTAGCATCTTTCTCGCCCACAAATTTTCCACCGAGCTTTTTCAGCTCACTCTCGTACGGACCTTTGCCAACAATAACTACTTCCGCTTTCAAGCCTTTAGCAGCTTTCAGCAAATCTTGCACGCCCTTCTCCTTAATTAACCGACCAACAAATGCTATCCGGATACCAGTATGCTTTTTTCTTTTACCATCAAAAAACTTTGTGTCAACGCCGTTGTAAAGAACATCGCACTTGCGAGCTCCTAATTTCTTCCCAAAATTACACGACGCCTTAGAAACACCAGCAACGCGAGCATGCTTCAAAATCCACCTGCCAAAAACAGCATCAACAGTCCTGACTCCTGCCTGAATAATGAGATTATCATACGGCTGCTGAGTACCATGCTCGACATGCAGCCAAGGAATATCATGACGGTGCGCATACAAGCCAGCAGCAAAAGACAACGGGTAAAAACGCGTGTGCGTAACAACCGCATCAACCTTTCCAATCTTTTTAAAAACATCAGACACAGGAGAAAGCTGAAGCGTAAGCCTATCAGACAACAATTCAACAGAAGGAATACGCAAAACAGAAACTCCATCAATCTTCTCATTATTCTTCAAGCCAGGCAAACTAGAAGTCACAACCCACACTTTGTGACCGCGCTTCACCAATCTTTTTGCTGTATTATGAACATAATTCTCCACGCCGCCCTTATGCGGAAGAAAATACGAAGAAAAAATAAGGATTCTCATTTCTTTAGGGCGATTTCCCTTACTAATTTGGTAATCTCGTGCTCCAACTTGTCGATTTTCATATTTTGCTGGAAGACCAAGTAAAACAACATCATGATGGCGATGTATACTATAAGATCAATACCCCTGCCAACGCCAATCGGGCGAGACAACGCGTCAATAATAGGCGTAACAGAGACAATCAGCAAAACCGCGAACCAGACGAAAAACCAGAAAATCGCAGTCTTCAAAGGCAACTTCTTCGTCTTCCACAAAGCCATAATGCGAGCTATGTGAATCGCTGCAAAAACAAACGCTGCAATCTGAATCGGTTGTAAGCTCATTTTGTCAACTTATGCAAAAGCATCCTGTAAAAAATCTTAATCGCGTTAAAGCTGCTCTGCCCATGCTGTTTACTATACTCAGTGTATTTAATAATTACGGGAACCTCAACAAAACGCAAGTGATTCTTCTTAATTTCAGACAAAATCTCGCTCGCATGCTCCATCTGATCCATGGAAATATCTATCTGCTCGGCGGCATGACTGGAAAATGCGCGAAAACCATTATGCACATCAGTCAGCCTAATACCGTAAAACATCCACACGACAATAATACCAGTCTTCAGCACAAGCTTGCGGAAAAACGGAATCTCAGTACCCTTTGACAAGAAACGACTGCCCAAAGAAACATCAACCTCGCCTCTCTTCACAGGCTCAATAACTCTAGGAATGTCCTCAACACGATGCTGGCCATCAGCATCAAAAGTCACAATAACATCAGCATCCTGACTTAACGCATAATCAATACCAGTCTTCAACGCAGCACCCTGACCCCTATTGATTTTATGCTGCAAAACGTGCTTAGTATACTGCCTTGCAATCTTTGCAGTGGTATCATCTGAACCGTCATCTACAACAACCACGTTCTTGTAGCCAGCCTTAACCAGCTCTTTCATAACACTGCCAATGCTATGCGCTTCATTATACGCGCCAATAACAATCCAGACGTGCATGAGTAAAGAACTATATTTGGGATTTATAAAGGTTTAGAACGACTTAACCTACTCAACCGACTCAATTCTAATCTTGAAATGAAGCGTTTTTCCGCCCAATGCATTCTTTGCCGGATCAGTGCCATAAGCCTCTTCAGGAGGGACTGTGATAGTTTTCATCTCGCCTGCTTTCATGCCCTGAATTTGCGATTCAAAACCAGGAATAAGCATCTTCTTCCCAACAACAAAAGGCATAGGCTTAGTCTCAAAATCATCAAAACTGGAATCAGGCGTCAAGGTCAAATCCTTCCAGCCAGGAATACTGCTGTCAAACACACTATTATCGTCAAGCCAGCCAATATAATTCACCAAAACTCTGGCGCCAGGCTCAACAGTATCTTTTGGCGTTCTAGCTTCAGGAACATTCGCCCCAGAACCAGCCCAGTCAAGCTTGTAAACAAAAACATCCCCGCCAGTCAACTGCTTCTCAGCAGAGAAAGGCTTGAAATACTTCAAACCAAGACCCTGCATGAAATACAAACGAGTAAACATGCTGTCAGCAACATCAGAATAAGCCGGAATCGCGCTCATACCATCACCAGAAGGCCACATCACGATAGACAAATCCTTATTGCCGCCTTCCGTCTCAAGCTCAGACTTCGCACCGTCACTATTATAGACAATCATCTTTCCAGCAGCAACAATGCCCTGAGGCAAACGCACCTCTCCGCGTTTACCAGTCAAGTTCACAATAATATTATTCCCGCACGTAATCAAATCCTTCTCACGCGAACAAGAACTCGCATCCATCTGAACATAACCAGGCCACGGACTAATCCACTGATTGGCAGCCTCCTCTGATGAAATCGACTGAGCGGAATTGTACAAGTCCTTCGCATCTTTCTCAGAAATGCCAAAACGCTCAACCATCTTCGGAACAGCCTCTGACTCAGGAACAGAACGCCACTTCTGCCAAACCTCGGCGCGCTCAAAACTCCACATTCCAAAATGCGCCCAAACGCCAGACTTGCCAATCATATCACCGCTGGCAATAAAATAATCCTCAGGAGCATCACAATGAGTGAATTGAATAATCTCGGGCATGCCAGCAGCTTCAGCAGAACTTGTAGCAGCAGCTTTATCCTGCATTATTATTTCCTTGACAAGCTTGACTGATTTCAAAGGATCATTAGTCTTGTTAAACGCAACGTCAAAAGCATAGTTCGCTCCACAATCTAACATTCGCAAAATCGCCATGGCTTCTTCCTCATTATCTGTCTGCAATACGCGACCGATCCAGTGAGCGTGATAGCCGGTCTGTGATGCGCCGTCAAAACTCACTGCCCTGTCAGCAACAAACTTGAAATGATGGCCAAAGTCCCACCAGGAATTAACAATCGCATCAGGCTGGCTAGCTTCCTTAATCTTCGTCAAAGAATCCCACCACGCATCATTCATAATCGGAACATCATTAACAACAGCCTGATAAGAATCCTTCACCAAATGAATTCCACTAACAGGATTCACAATAACAATGCCGGCAATAACAACAAACAAAACAAGCACGACAGACTTGTTCAAATTAAGCTGGCGCTCGCCAAAAACAGCCAAACGCGTGTACAACATTCCAATTCCGACACCGAATGCGACAGCCAAAGCAGGAGCAAGCAGCAAAACAAAACGCGTACCCTTCAACGACATATAAGTAGTTCCAATAAACCAGATGACGAGCAATGAACTATACGTAAGGTCAAATCTTCCATGCTCATCCTTTCTCAACAACAATAACAAGACGCCAAGAGCAGCAATCAGGAAAATCAGAGCGCCGCCAGAAAGCGAAAAGACCTGTCCAAGAGTGGCAGGGTTAAGCTCGGCAACAGTGGTCAAAACATTAGGCCATAATGTCGGAACTGAGGCTTCCTTAATTGCAGAATAACTCGTAGCTGCCTTGAACGCGCCATACTCAAAACCAGACCATCCAATAGACCAAGTTGTAACAATACCTGCAACAACAAAAATGCTCAAGCCGATAAACACGAACTTTCGCAGGTTTCCATGCTTCCAAGAATTCATTCTATGATGCAAAACATCAGCCAAAATGGCGATGACAAGTGCAACGCCGATAAAATCGAATACATACCACCAACCGCTCCAGAAATTAGAATAAATTCCCACAGCCAAGCCAGATAAAGCGCCAAAAGACAACCATCTTTTCGGAGTCTTAGAAGACAAAGCGATAAACAACAGCCACGCAGCAAGCAACGGGAACAGAATATTATACGGATCGGTGTCGGCATGACCCCAAGGAGTCCTGCCCATCACAGAAGGCAACAAAGCCAACAATGTCGCAGCAAAAAATCCCCCAATATTTCCTGAAATTCGCTGGGCGACAAAGAAAGCAAGAATGACTGCAATCGTCATGAAAACAATCGGGAAATAAGTCGCAGACTGCATCAAAGTAACCTTAGAATCAAAAATTGAATGAATCTTATACATCAAGGCAAGCACATGAGGATGCCAAGTCTGCCAAGCAACAGAACCGATAGGAGCGAACATGTGATTATCCCAAGGCTCGCCATCCTTCAACTCATCATAATAATGACCCTTCTCAACAATATTGCGCGCAAAACGCAAATAATAATACGGGTCAATATCAGGCATGTAAACAAACTTCCTGCCATCAACATCATACGAATAATGGTCGCGAATCTGGTCAGCAAGCTTTTTCTCCTCCCTATCCAAATCAGCCTTGTTTTCCTGTCGGATCTTAACCTTCAAATCCTCAACAACCTTCTTCCTATTAGACTCAGGAAGATTCGGATACTGCTGCTTCGCAATATTAGACGCCTGCTCGTTAACAAAATGCTCAACACTTGAAGAAGCAGCACGATCCGCAACAGTCAAATCCTGTACTCTCAAACGCATCCACATGCCGCCCCAAGGCAAGCTACCCTCATTATTCGGAATGAACTGAAGAATCACAACTAATAATAGAGTAAGAACAAGAGCGTGTTTTTGCACAAAATGCCAAGCTTTCCCCCCAATCTCACTCTTTTCATCCATTAATGCAGACAACCAGAGAGAGGCTTAAAAAGTTTATGCTGCTATCAGTTGCTACTGCAGAATAGCAACAGAACGAAAGTTTTAAATATGCGAGGATAATCGACATACATTATATAGTGGGGGTTAATCATGGGACTTACTGACGTCATACAAGGAATGTGGAATTCTACTTCACGATTTACAAAAAAAGCACTAGTAACAGGCACTATTCTAGCAGGATCACTTTTCGCGCAGCAAGCATATGCGCAAGATACTAAGCAGAAAGAAGACGCAGAAGTCAGCATCTCAGACGACCAAGAAACAGTTGAGCAAAAACTCAAGCTAATCTACGGAAAAGTACAAGCAGACGCAGAAGGCACACCAAGCAGAAACACATTCCACGGAAGCGCAGAACTCAAATTCGGAATAGGCGACTTCAGACCAGTAGTCTACGCAGAAGCACGAAGAGACATCTTTGACCAAGACCCAGAAGATCTGGAATACACAGGCGGAGAATTAGGGTTGGGACTTGGACTATTCTTAGTCAAAAACAACAAAACAGAATTGTACATCGAACCAATAGTTAATTTCGGAACCGGAAAATACGAAAACGCAATAGATTTGGACGTAGACACGGTCGGAGTCGGAGTAAAAGCAGGCGTTGCAGACAAGAAAAGCGGAACAAAATTCATTGTAACATATGTGAACCGTTTCGGAGATTACGACGGAGAACTCCTCAGCGGATTCAAGCTGAATGGGAAAGTAGACATGCAATATGTAGCAGCAGACTTCACGCACAGACTATCAGGCAAAGCAAAAAAATCAGCAGGAGAAGCCAGCGAACTGGACAAGCTAGTCCAAGGTGAAGAATTCGCAGAATCATCGTATTTGCTCGCAGGAGCGTACTGGAAAAATGACGAGCTCAAGGACTTCCTTACTGAAGACGGATATGGTGTTCGCTTAGGAATAGAATACGTCCGCAACTGGAAAGAAAACGGAAAAGGAAGCACACTCCGCGTAACGCCGCAAATCCTTATCGAAAAAATTAACGCAGAAAATGAAATCGCATCCAGAAAAGTAAATGCTACGAGAATCAGACCGCACGTATACGGCGAATTGGAAATAAGCGACGGCTGGACATTCGGAGGCAAAATCGGTTACGAGTTTTTCGATAGAGAAATCAAAGCCACAGCTGGAAACACTAATGAAGACAAAGACGGGCTGTATTGGCTCATCTCAATCGGAAAACGATTTTAGAAGCAAGTTTTAAATATTAGTGCCACTCTAGAGTAGGTATATAATATCGGGGGGATAACATGGAAAATTACAACGGAATCACAAGACGAGACATTCTAAAAGGCGCAGCAGCTGCAGGTTTAGGAACAGCACTAGGCGGATGCATGCTAGGACCAGAACTATCAAAAGAAATGCAGAACTACATGGATTCACATGATTTCACAGCATACGCTGTTCTTGTAACACAAAAAGACCATGAAAAATCAGGCGTACAAGTATGGGGCTGGAACAAAGGCGAGCACCTATCATTAGAAGGCAGCATAGAAAGCCAATCAAGAAGGCTCGACATCCCACTCGAAACAATACTGCGAAAAGCAATGAAAACAGGCGCAGACTTCGGATACGCAACAAGCACACCTTTGGACACAAAAGACAAACAAACAGAAGTCAAAAGCAAGAGCTTCGAACTTATGTCCAGAGAAAGCAAAATGAACCTCGCAGACTACTTCCCAAACGGAACAATCAGCAATGAGCAAGATGAGCAAATATCCAAGAGTGCATATGGATCATTGCTTAACTCAGGCGAATTAAAAGTAGTGCGAGTTGTTTACACTGCAACACCAAAGAAAGCTGAGCCAGCAAAGCCGGCCAAGAAATAATTTTTTTATTTTCATTAAAAGGTAAGAACAATGAAAGCAACAAAAGGAATAACATTCATTTCTATGCTACTTATAGCAACAATGGTCTTCACGCCATTCATCGTCGCAATGGAAGGCGGATCGTTCGGAGGCTTTGATTCAGGAGCTTTCAGCGGAGGATCATTCGGTGGCTTTGATTCAGGAGCATTCAGCGGAGGATCTTTCGGTGGCTTTGATTCAGGAGCATTCAGCGGTGGATCATCAGGCGGATTCGACTCCGGCGCATTCAGCGGAAACACCGACGAGCCAACCACAGTTGATGATACAGACACAACAGACGAAAGCGTCAGCTTTGACGATCCAGGAAGCTTTGACGACGGATTCACAGGAGGAAACCCAATACCTCCAACACCGCCAGGCGGAGACACAGGATTCCCAACAGAAGCAGACGCAATATGGCAAAACCTGCCAGACGTTACAATCTTCCAAGGAAGCTCAGACGGCACAATAATCCAAACAGACGTATTCTCAAAATGCACAGACCCAGACGACGAATTACTCTACTTTGAAATCACAAGCACATCAAGCAACTACGAATTATTCTTCATACTAGACGACATAAGATTATTTGACTTGAATCATGCATTTGTCGGCACAGAAACAGTCACGGTAACGTGCAACGGAGTGCCAGAAAACTTCGCGTTACAAGTAATACCTGGCGCACCAAGACCAGCGCCAATAACCGAAGAAGACGACAGATTAAGCGCATTCATCGGCGCAATCATAATCCCAGACGCATATGACGCGCAAGCAGGCGACACAGTGCCAGTAACAATCTCATTCAAGAACAACGGCGACCACGAGCTCGAAGACCTCGAAGGATCAGTAGTAATACAAGACCTGAGCGTACGCGCAAGCTTCGGCCCATTAGACCTGCCAATCGGAAAGAGAGTCAGCAAAACAGTAAATGTAGAATTGCCAGAAGACGCGGAACCAGGCACTTACACAGCAAGAATTGAAGTTTACAGCGGTTCCGTACACCGCATCAAACACAGAGACGTAGAAGTAATCGTATAAGAAAGTATGGAAAGGTTTATATATGAGTAGTAACTCATAAGTGGTGATAGCTTAAAACTACTGTAGAATAGAAAAACATTAATAGCAGGACGATGTCCTGCACGATATTAGGGGGTTAAAAGAATGAAAGGATTTCACGCAATCATCGCATTAACGCTTTTCTTAGCAGTACTTGGTTCAGCAATAGCACTTCCAGTAGATTTGGAAGAAGTAGAAATTGACGACACAGTTCTAGACGAAGATTCAGTCAACAGGCTAGCGCTCGAACGCGGCGAAGAATACGAAGTACGCGTAAAATTCACACCATACGAAGATATGGACAACGCAGAAGTCAGAATATTTGTTTCAGGATACGAATACAGCGACGTAGACGACATTGATGACAGAACACCAGTCTTTGACGCAGACGCAAACGTAACATACGTCAAAAAGCTCAGCATAAAAATACCAGACGACGCAGACGAAGACGATTACAAGCTCAGAGTCATAATCTCAGACAGATTCGGAGAAGAAAGAATAGCAGATTACAATTTGAAGATTGACGTTCCAAGAAACGCGCTCAAGATTGAAGATGTCGTTCTCAACCCATCCGGCTCAGTACGCGCAGGAAGCGCATTACTCGCAACAGTCCGTGTTGAAAACAAAGGAGAACAGCAACAGGACGACGTCAAAGTCACAGTAAGCATACCAGGCCTAGGCGTATCAGGCAGCGAATTCATAGAAGAAATAGAAGACGGCGACGAAGAAGAAGAAACAGAAGAAATCTTCCTCAGAGTACCAAAGTGCGCAAAAGCAGGAAACTATGACGTCATAGTTGACGCTGAATTTTCACAAAAGCACAGAAAAGTATCACAAAGAACCACAATCGCAGTTCTTGAAGACGACACTTGCAATGAAGATAAAGCACCACAAAGCTCAATCACACTGGGCAATCAGATGCAGAGCGCCACGCCAGGACAAACAGCAATATTCCCAATCACCGTAACGAATGCGGGCAAGACCAGCAAGACGTTCATGGTAAATGTGCCAACCTCAGACTGGGCAATCGTGACAATCACGCCAACCAGCATGCTTGTCGTGCCAGCAGGTCAGACACAAACCGTCTTCGTCAACGTAATGGTTGGCGATGAAACGCCAGCAGGCGCACACTCGCTCACTGCAACAGTCAGCTCAGGCGACACTTCACAAGAATTGACTCTGACCACAACTGTTCTGGGAGAGAAAACAAGCGCCAAAGGAGTCTTTGAGGTAATACTCATAGTCTTAGTGGTCCTGCTCGTCATCCTCGGAATAGTCATCGGCATTGCACACTTGCGCGGCAAGGAACAAACCGAGACATACTACTAAAATAAACGCTTGGGGGGGACAATGCAGCGCACTATTACTATATTATTCATTATTGCACTACTTCTGCCACTTGTAAATGCCCAAGATTTCAACGCATTCGGCGACACAACAGTAAATGCAATCCCATGCGGAAGCGCGACAAAAAGCGTAACCATACAAAACACACGTGCTGAGCAATCAACATATGAGCTAAGCGTTGACGGAGACGCAAGCGATTACGTAACCTTCTCAACACTAAGCTTTATCCTAAACCCAAGACAATCAGCAACAATAAACACATTCTACAACATCCCTTGCAACGCAAAACCAGGAACATACACAACAGACCTTTACTTCAGCGATGGCGAAACAGAAAAAGTCCTGACACAGGACGTAATAGTATCCACGCCAGACAACATAAACGTCACAATGCAGCAAAACAGCGCAGTGATCGCGCCCTGCGAAACAGCAGGATACACACTAGACCTGCACAACCCACTCAACTTTACCGAAATATACGCAATCAGCGGAACAGGACATCCAAACTTCCACGTAAGCGAAAAAGATGCCGTCATATTAGGCAATGAACACAAAACAATCATGATATCAGTCACACCAGACGACTGCACAGAATCAGGAACATTCCCGCTAACGGTCTCGATTGAAAGCGAAAAATCAAGCCAAAGCGAAGAATACGCACTAGAACTCATAATCAAATCAACAGACATCCCAATACTCGCAGAAGGAATAAGCAAGATCAGAACAGACTATGAAGACAGCACAGCAGAACTGACAATAGAAAACACAGGAGACAGAGTAACACAATACAGCCTATCAGTTGAAGGAGCACCATGGGCGACAATCAGCCCAAGCACAGTAAGCCTCAACCCAGGACAATCAAAAGCAATCGCGCTCAGACTAGCACCAGCAGAAGAAAAAGCAGGCGCGCACCCAATCACACTATTCGCAACAGTAGAACAAACAGGAATAAGCTACAGCAAAGACCTCACAATCGTACTAAGACCAGAAACATTATTCGAAAGAAACCCAGCACTCGTCATAGCCATAATTGTCGTCATTCTAGCAATAATCGCAGGAGCATACTACTTGGTTAAATATTTCCGAAGCCCAGCCTTCAAAGGAAGACTGCAACACTGGAAAGAAAAACGCGAAGCAAGCAAAAAAGTCAAAGCGCAAAAAAGAGCAGAACTACTCAGGAGAAAACTAGAACTGCAGCGCAAAGAAATGGAGCGCAAACAAGCAGAAAGAGACCGCATCAAAAAACAAATCGAAAGAAAAGTCGAAAAAGCATACAGAAAAGACTACCACGTCGTCGCAAAGAAAGACTTAATAATCGGCAAAACAAAAACAAACAAAGCAAAAATATTCTCAATAATCTTCGGCATAATAGTACTCATACTAATCGCCATAGCATGGCCAATCATATGGCCAAACAGAGCATCAGTAGGCATAGGCCTAATCATATTCGCAGTAATACTAGCCGCAAAAGAACTCGCGCGCACAAGAGTAATAAGAATAAACTGGAAATACCTCCCAGAAAACACAGAGAAAACAATAATCGCGTGGGAAAACGGACTCAAACTGCTGAGCCTAACATCAGAAAAAGCAATCAAAAACTTCAAGCTCCTGATAAAGAAAACACACGCGAAAGCAACACCATCCCCAGCAGTCTACCAAACATTCCAATTCAAAACAAACACGCCAGAAGAAACAATAGACGCAAAAGCGACATTCAGCGTGTCAAAGAGATGGCTCGCACGCAAAAACGCAGAAGTTGAAGACTTCAGATTAGCACGCTACTCAAACCAAACCTGGAACACAATCCCACTCAAAAAAACAGGAGAAAGCAAAAGCGCAATATTCTTCACAGCAGACATCGCTAAATACGGCACTTATTCACTCTACGCACGCGTAAAAAAACAACCAACACCAGCATCACACAAGTTGACCTGGATATTCGTAGGAATAGCACTCCTTATCGCACTCGCAATCGCACTATCACCACAACCGCACATCACAAGAGGAATTCCACCACAAGTCTGGCAGCAAGACATGGTACAATCACTAGACTTAAGCAATTATTTCAAAGATCCTGATAGCGACATGTTGATCTTCTCAGCAACAGAAACACAACACATAACAATAGACATAGCAGGAAGCACAGCATACCTGACACCAGAAACAGGCTGGACAGGAGAAGAAAGAGTAAAGTTTATGGCAGACGACGAAAAAGGCGGCAAAATGACAAGCAACACAGTGCCATTGCGCGTCCAAAAAATTCTAATACCAGCAAGAATACAGCCATACATAGCAATCCTAATCGCAATCATCGCAATAATACTTCTAATCTGGAGCGTAAGACTACAAAAAAAGAATTAGTTCGTACAACATACCAACAGTAAATAACGTGATTAATGCTCCATAACCAAGCCAATTCATATTAATCTGATACTCAGGCTTTCTCTGAGAACGCTTTCTAGCAGCAGCATGCATCAGCACAATAGTAATTCCAGCAATACCACCAGCAAAAGTACCGGCAACTTCTAAAGAGCCAATAAAAGAACGAGTGCCAACCGCGATAAGAACAACAGGAATCAGCAAAGTCAAAGCCCAAGACTCCCAATGAGGCAAACGGAAATCAACCCTGTAAGACTCTTTCAAAGCATAACCAAGCGCGATAAAAGAAGACGCCATGGCAAGAATCGCGAACAAATGCAACACTACAAAACCAAACCCGCCAAGAACAGGCCCAATACCAATAGAAGCAATCTCAGTCGTAAAACCGCCAGTTGTACCAACAACAGCGGCAGCAAACAGCGCGTAGACAATTATTGGAATTAGAGAGCCAATAATAATCGCCCTTTTAGTCAACAAACGGCACTTCTTCATCTCTTCCCTAACTTCAGGAATAGCGGCAGTTCCGGCAAAAGCGAACAAAATAACACCATATGGGAGCAATATTCTGTCCCACGAAAAACCAACAAGGCGGGAAGCAGAAAAATTCTTTGAATAAAACAACAAAGCAATAATCACGAAAAAAGCAGCAAACTTGAACAATTCCATCCACACTTCAGACTTTTCCAAAACCTTCAAGCCACCGTATAATACTGCACTCATCAATGCGTAGAAAACAATCGCCCACACCCACTGAGAGCCTCCAAAGATTTCTGTCAAGCTTCCGCTCACACCAATAGTATAGGCAACAAGCGCGCCATAAACGCCAATCACCATAGACGCAGTCATGAAATACTTACCCTTCCAGCCCAAATACTTGTCAGCATAACCAACCAACTGCATACACACATTAGAACGCAAAGTAACCTCGCCAGCAAGCAAATGCACGAGCATCACGGCAAAGCCAAGAACAACAAGCACAAGCATGCCAGTCCAAAAACCAGCCATGACAACAACATAAGGAATGCCGAAAATACCAGCACCAATAATACAACCAGTCAAAGTAGCTATCGCTTCATAATACGCTAATGGTTTTTTCATATCGCCTCTTTTTGAGCAATGATGCCTAATCTGATTTTTAAATCTGCTGTACGAAACTTTTAAATACGCTCATAATCGACGATTATTCTACGGGGAGATAGTTTAACCTGGCTAGAATTGGCGGCTCCAACCCGCTAGATCTGGGTTCAAATCCCAGCCTCCCCATATTTTTATTTTAGTGAGATTTGAACATCCGGTCGACTTTGTCTCCCGTCCCTCCTCGCACGACTCGGAGGAATCCCAGCCTCCCCATATTTTTATTTTTGTATGTGCACGACATCCCCAACCTGGGTATTAGTCCTCCAAATCGTGCCGCGTGGAAGCTCCAATAAAAACATGAATTTTTTCTGAGATTTGTAACTGCTCCAAGTTTCCCACTCAGGCTGCAGCTCAACAACCTCCCAATTCTCGTCGAGAAAAACCAAGTCAATGTTGTCAGGGCAAAACCAAGAGTGGAGCTTCACTATCTGCTCCTTTTGAAAAGCAAACAACAAAGGCACAACCTTCTTCCTAAACATCATGCCTTTGGTCTGCTCCCAAAAAGTCCTGCACTCCTCAAAAGAATGCGCCAATACAAGGTCCTTAGTAACGTTAATGATATTCATTAGAGGTATTTCGTGATTTTATCGTCTTAAAAACTTTTCCAATTTATTCAACGGCCACGTGTTAATCACGTCCTTTGCTTCAGCCCAGCCTCTCCTTGCCTGCGCAATACCAAGCTCCATGAAACGCAAATGCTCAACTGAATGACTATCCGTATCAATTGAGATCTTGCAGCCTAATTCAACAGCAGCCTTAACATGCAAGTCCTTCAAATCAAGACGGCTCGGATAAGCATCAACTTCCAAAGCAATCCCTCTCTCTTTCGCAGCTTTCGCAACCTTCTCAAAATCAAAATCATAAGGCTCACGCTGACCAATCAATCTGCCAGTAGGATGAGCAAAAACATTAACGTACGGATTCTCAAAAGCCTTCAAAATACGCGTAGTCATATCTTGACGCGAAGACTTAAAGCGGGAATGCACGGCAGCCAGCACAATATCAAGCTGCTTCAAATATTTGTCATCATAATCCAAAGAACCATCAGGCAAAATATCAACCTCAGCACCCTTCAAAATACGAATCTTAAACTCGTCCTGAACCTTATCAAGCTCCCTCAAATATTGCAGTAACCTTTTTTCATCCATCCCATTCGCAATACGCTCGCTCTTAGAATGATCAGTAATCGCGATATACTTGTACCCGCGCTGTTCAGCCGCTCTCGCCATCTGCTCAACAGAATGCAAACCATCACTCCACTTGGTGTGCATGTGCAAATCACCCTTCATAGCATCGTACGGGATAAGGTCTGGCAGTTTACCCTTAAGCGCAGCCTCAATCTCGCCCTGATTTTCACGCAATTCATAAGGAATCAAAGGCAAACCAAGCTTCGCATACACTTCTTTCTCAGTCCGGCCGCAAACGTAACGATCTTTCTTGAACAAACCATATTCAGACAACTTCAAACCCTTTTTGATAGCGATCTGGCGCAAAACAACATTATGCTCCTTACTGCCAATAAAATACTGCATGGCAGCGCCAAAAGATTTCTCTTCCAAAACACGCACATCGGCCTGAACACCATCCTTCAGAATCACAGTGCTTTTTGTTGGGCCTTTGGCAAGCACAGTCTGCACTTCAGGCATGGTTGTAAAAACATCCATAACCTTAGCAGGCTTACTACTGATAACAAGAACATCAATATCGCCCACAGATTCCTTCATCCTGCGCAAACTACCAGCAGGCTCAGCCCTGCTCACGCCATCAACCCTCAACAAACGCTCAGCAATCTCACGAGCCAAAGGCAAAGCAATACCCAACAATTTACGCTCAGCACCTTTTTTCACAATCTCCAAACCGCGCAAAATATCCTGCTCGCTCTTCTGCCCAAAACCCTCAAGCTTACGCAATTTTCCAGCCAAAGCAGCCTTCTTCAACTGCTCCAAGCCCGCAATCTTCAATTTTTTGTAAAGCCTCATCACCTTCTTCGGACCAAGACCAGGAACGTGCATCATCTCCTCAACACCATCAGGAATTTTTTTAGACAATTTCTCAAACTCCTTAACCCTGCCAGTCTTCAAGAACTCCTCAATCTTATCAGCCAAACCCTGCCCAATACCAGGAATCTCCAACAAAGCCTTAACGCCACCCTCAGCGTACAATTTTTCAACAGGCTCGTTCAAAGTCTCAAAAGAACGAGCAGCCTTTCTGTAAGCATTCGGCTTCCAATCTACCCCTAACATCTCCAAAACATCAGCCATCTCAACAAACAGCTCTGCTATCTCACGATTCTTTGACATTCAAAAATTTCTCCGCCTTTTTCAAAACATTCTTCGCATTCCTGAAAGTTGCCTTCTTCACAGCATCTTCATATGGAAGCCATATGAATCCCTTATGCTCCCAAGATATTTTAACCTTCTTCTGCCTTGAACTGCCAAGATAAAAAACAACAAATTTCAAAATCTTCTTGCCTTCCCATACATACATGAACTTTATAGTTTCTTTAAAATTAGGAACCAATTTGACCTTTAAGATTCCTGTCTCTTCCTTCAACTCGCGCAAAGCAGTCTGCTCAGACTTCTCACTCTTTTCAACCATGCCCTTCGGAAAATCCCAATGGCCAGCAGCATAATGCAAAAGCAAGTATTCCCTTTTTTTCCCTTCGCGGAAAAGTACAACTCCGGCGCTGCGAACTGGCATACATCATAAACATATATTCAGATATTTAAACACTGTCACAACAAAGCTTAAATACACCTGTCCGGGTATTTTTATTATGAAATACCTTTCACTCATCGTCGTATCATTCCTAATTCTCGCAGCCTGCGCACAACCAGAAAGAGAAAGCGCGGCAAAAGAACTTGCAGAACAACTAAAAGAAAAAGCAGCAGAAAGTCCACAGCCAACAGAAACTCCAGAAGAAGCTCCTAAACAAGAAACACCAGAACAACCAGCAGAAACGACAGAACAAACAGAAACACCAGAACAAGCACAAACTCAAGTTACTATTCCTGAACAGCCAGTTACTGAAACACTGAAAGAAGCAGAAGCAATGGAAGAAACAGTCTCGGCAGCAAAAGAAAGAACAAAAATGTACCGATTCCTCGACACATTCGCAGAAAAAGTCACAAGCTACCAATTCGAATACAAAGGAGACAATTATTACGCGAAAGGAACACGATACAAAGTAATACTGCATTCACCAACAATAGTAAAAGACGTAACATTTGGCGACACAAAAAAGAGCTTATTCTATTACGACACTATATACGTAGACAGATCGACAAAAAAAGCCATTGCGTACTGTGAAGGCCATGACGGCCAGGTAAACACGCAATGTGCACAACGGGAATTATACGATTTGGCATACCCTGTACCATTCCAAGAATATAACATCACACTGCCAGAAGACTGGCTCTTTAGCTACCTTGACAAAGAACCAGATACCTGGGATGAAAATAAATACTACATAAACAGCAGAGCATCAATCACAGTAACCTTCCACGGAGACCCAGAACTAGAACTCGACTTTGACCCAGGCTCAGGACTAGTACTAAGAGTAGACCAAAAACTAGGAAACCAGCTAGTCAAACGAGATGACTATATTGACCTAGCAACCAATCTAGTCAGAGACGTTGACGTCAACCACAGAAGCAAAAGCGAAATACCATCAAGCGAGAGTTTCTACAAGTAAATTCGCACTGGACATTCCGTAAAGCTTTTATAACGTGTTCTGCTGAATGAACCCTATGTCACGAGACGAATTCGAACGCGATCTGAAAGAATATCTACGGGTTAGAAAACGCGCTAGCTTTGACTTCAAGGCAATCCTGCAAAATTTAATACCAAAAAAGAAAGAAGCAGTGGAAATCCCAGAAGAAGTCGAAGTATATGATGAGGAAGCTCCAGCGCCAAAAAGAAAAGAGCACGTTCTAACAAAATTCTTCAAAAAAGAAGAACCAGCAAACGAAGAACTCGCGCGCACAAAAATGCAGGCAGAAGACGCACTCGGAGACATGAAAGAAATCGCGAAAATAGCGCTAGGAATGATAAAACAGCTTCCAGACGAGCAATTAAGAGAATTCAAACAATCACCAGACTTTGAAAAAATGAAAACTCTTCTCAAAAAACACGAATTGATTAAATGAAAACACTGGTCACGCCAGATCAAATGATTAAAATGCATGAATTATTGGAAACAATCGCAGGGAAACTAGTTTTTATAGAAGTTTAGTTGACAATAAACGCGTTTTCATTGCTAAAAAACAAGAAGGGTTGATGGAAGGTAAAAAATGAAGAAGAATTGTGAAAAGTGCAATGTTGAATTTGAAGTCAAGGCTGACTGGCAAAAATCGTGCCTGGCTTGCTTTAAGGCTGACAAAAAAACAATCCAGGAAAGCACGCAAAACGAGCCATCATATAAGGATACGCGCATCTTGCGCCAAGTGCTTTTGAAAATCAGTTCAGAACAAAATCCGAAGGCAACGCCAGAACAAATCATTGAGTACGCGAAACGCTTGGAGAAAGCATGGCAAGAATGGAAATAATCAGGTTGATGAAAAAATCATGAAGAAGATCCAAAGAACCTTGAGAACTCAGCCTCAAACAACTGCGCAACAGCCACATCACGAATGATGATGACATTCTCATCATTCCTTTCATTACCATTCCTTGAAGGATTATAACTGCCAGTGATTACTGTGCTGCCGTCAACAATAAACACCTTATGATGCACTTTCTCAATCACTGAAACATCCTTTAACTTTTCAAACTCGCTATGCTTATCTTTTCTAGGGTCAAACACACCTTTAACTTCAATGCTGGATGATTTCTCAAGAAGAAGATCACCAATCTCATCATCAGTAAACGCATAAGTCATGAAATGGATAGACTTTTTCGCAGATTCTAAAATATCCAACACATGGCTCTGACAGTTATCTTCAGGACAGAAATACGTTTCAACCAACTGGCCATTTAACTTGACAAGCCCAGGCGCAGAGTCGCCGCCATGAAACACACCATCTGTCATCTCATCAAACTCAGCCTGGTAAGCACCTGCCAAAGTCTTGCTCTGAATTAAAACAACGTTATTAGGAATAGACATCCCCTGAGACGGATTCCAAGAACCAGTCCACACAAACTCCCCATCGATTACACAGAACTTGTTGTGCATGAGGCCGCTACCAGATTCTATAATAGCACCAGACAAAGGATGCTCCTCATCAACCACCAACTTTGCACCTTTCTCATCCAGAATGTCGAAAAAATCATTATTCGCATGATACAAAGCGCAGGAGATAGACCTCGCATTAGTGGTCTTTTCAGCAAATACCTGAGCACAATTAACCTGATCACAGAAAAAGCCCTCTATAGAGCCTGTTTCTTCAGGTATGTTGACCACAAAGCCAGTCAAGCACCCCGTCAATAGCAGACACAGCAAAACATACTTCATGCCTTTTATAAACCCCCTTCCAAATTGCTCCTGTTGTTACTCTTAAGTAGTTTAAAAGCGAAAGATTTATATATTGGTTATACTATATTTGAGTAGTAACAGGGGTGTAAGGGGTGCGACACCATTCTTATGCTCATATCAAAATCACCTCTTTTTCCCTCGCAGGCGTCGTTTACTCGGCGCTTGCAGGGTTTGAAAACTACCAACAGATGAAACGCTCTTCTTCCACATTTGGGTAACGATAATCCACACGATAAAGCCTCCCACAACAGCTCCCAGCGCGAATGCGAACACTTTAGGAGGAACAACAAGCTTCGGCAAAGGCTTCTCAAGCACTTTCTTCTCAAAATAAATGTCCAAATTAGAAAGCTCCAAAGCGTACTCAGAAAACAACAATGAAGAAACCCTATCAAAATCACGCAAAGAATCAGCATACTCATAATAACTGTACGCGATAATCGGGAAAATATCCTTCTTCTGAGACTTCACCAAAGCCTGACGAGTAATGTCCAACTTCAAACCAATAACTTCATCAAAACGCTTCTCCTCAACACCCATCAAACTCAACAAAACATCAGCCTCAGACTTCGCCTTAGAAGCACCATACAGGCACATGATGTATTTCTCCTCATTCAAGCGGCTGTATGCATCATCAATATCCTCACGAGTGGCATCCAACGCCTCAGGAATAACGCTCTTAACATAATTATACCGCTCCTCAGCTTCAGAAATCTTGGCAGCACACGCGTTCTTCAAAGACTCCTTATCGATAACGATGGCCTTGTCCTGACCATTAAAGAACCGGGCCCATGTAACCGCAGAAAACAAACGCTCTTCAGCAAAACCAACATCGCCACCAAGACCAGTCTTGTTATTCTTAAGATCCTCTGAAACAGACTCAAGCAACTCTTTTGCCTCAGAAATACGCTCCATAACAGCCATAAAAGTTTGAACATCAGTCAAAGTCGAAATATTTCTGGCTTCAACCTCCTTCTCAAAATGTTCAGTCTCGTTAAGCAACTGGCTCACTTTCTCAATCAAAACATCATTAGAGAAGTTCTGCTCTTCAAACCAAGCGTGCTTGTACTCAACATTAGCCCTGAAACAATATGATGCTGAAGCATAAAACGCGCCCTTTGCCAGATCACGCGCAGCCCGTTCAGTAAAATTAACCGCTTGAGTCAGGTTCGCCTTCAAATCCATAGAAGAAAATTCCTGAGTACGCTTGCACAAATCATTCGACACTTCCTGCATGATCCTCTGATACCTTCCCTCAATCTGCAAAGGCTCAACAGAAATATTCTGAGGAATACCTAACGCCAGTTCAAGCACTTCCCCTAATGTTGAAACTTCACGCACAGTAATATTCAATTCTTTTCCAAATTCAATCAGATCAATAGTTTTGTTACTATCTTCTTCCTTCACGTCTTTTGTTCCCTTTGGAAGCAGCACCAACTTCACTCCATTATGGGCGGCAGCCTCCACCTTGTATTTCAACCCGCCAACCGGCCCGATCATGCCACCACTGTTAATCGTGCCAGTCATGGCAAACTCGTGCGGAACAGTCTTGTTAAGCAACAACGCAGAAGCAAGCAAAGCAGCAGCAGCACCGGCGCTCGGACCCCCAACAATTCCAGGGAAAGCCTTGATTGTCCACAAGAAATCATACTTCGAACAATCAAAATCGAGCTGTTTGCACGCAACCTGCTGAGCAAAACGCAAAGAAGCCTGTGTAGTAACTTTCGTCATAGGGAAAGTCTCCAAAAACACCCGCTCCCTGCCAGGAATAATATCCAAGCCCAAAACAGCAACATTACCGGACTTTCCAGTACTATTTTCAATCAAAGCCAACAGCTTAATATCACCGCTGATAACATCCATAGCTCCAACAGAAATGCTCAACAACAAAAACATCAACACCAATCTTTTCATCAAAAGCATGACGAAAACACGCATTTAAGAACTTTTTGAATCTTCAGGCTTAGGTTTAGGATTCAAACCAGGAATCCTCGCAATATTACGACACTTTGGAAAACGATTGCAAGCCAAGAAACCGCCATAAATACTCTTCCTCAAAATCATCTTACCTTCCTTGCACTTAGCACACGCTGTTTCCTCAAACTTAGGAACAGCCTTGCTCGGACAGTCAAGATTAATGCAGACCTCCTGCGGACGC
This sequence comes from uncultured Methanosarcinales archaeon, assembly GCA_964617195.1. Classification (GTDB taxonomy): domain Archaea; phylum Nanobdellota; class Nanobdellia; order Woesearchaeales; family ARS49; genus CABMGU01. The sequence goes on from CAZTVK010000019.1 coordinate 307,765, forward strand.
TTAGCCTTCCTGATCATCTTAACAATAGGGAACTGGCAATGCTGACAAATATTAGGAGTAACTTCAACAAGACCAGAAGCCGGCAACTTGAAAGTAGTCTTGCACTCAGGATACTTGTCACACGCGATAAACCTGCCGAACTTCCCAGTGCGTAAGGTTAACGCGCCTTGCTTGCACACAGTACAATGGCCGACTGTAGTCATAATTGCCCTTGTCTCAGTGTAAGTCTTCTTCAACTCATCACCAATCGCTTTTTCCTTAGACTTGAACTCGCCCAAAATATCAGTCAAGAAAGACTTCGCCTCATCCAAAATCTGCTCGCGATGCTTCTTACCCTCACGAATAGATTCCATGTCAAGCTCGAAATGACGCGTCAACTCATCATCAAGAATCCTAGGACAATGCTTTTCCAAAATACCCACAGTATCCATGCCGAGCACAGTAGCAGTAATCGCTTCCCCATTCACATAATTCCTCTTGCGCAAAGTCTCAACAATCTCAGCACGAGTAGCCTTAGTACCCAGATTGCGGCGTTCCAACTCGCGAATCAAACTAGCAGGAGTGTAACGCTTCGGAGGCTTTGTCTCCTCGTTGTGCAGAATAATATCCTGAATAGAAACCGGATCATTTTCCTTCATAGCAGGAAGTTCAGCCTCTTCCAACTTAACATAAGGAGCATAGAAAACGTGCCAGTTCTGCACAACAGTACGCGTACCCTTTGAAATGAACAATTCACCGTTAACATCCACTTTCGCAACAACAGTCTCACGCACAGCAGGCTCGCCAAAAGTAGAGAAGAAACGCTTCACGATAAGATCATAAACTTTCGCCTGCCTGGCCTCCAACTTCTTCGGAGCATGACCAGTCGGAAAAATAGCTGGGTGAGCAGGATCAGTCTTCTTACCATTATTCGGAACCAACTTATCCTTCTTCAACAGCATACCTGCCAATTCCTTATACTCAGACTGCTTAGAAAGCTCCTTCAAAATCTTATGAAAGCCAATACTTGGAGGAAGCTCCTGGCTGCTCGTACGCGGATAAGAAATCCAACCATTAGTGTACAACTCCTGAGCGATCCGCAAAGTAACACTCGGATTAACGCCGAAACACCTGTACGCCTCTGTCTGCAAACTCGTCAAATCAAAAGGAATAGGAGGATTCTGCTTGAACTGACCACGCGAAACGTCCTTCACTTTACCCTTTTTCTGCCCCTCCACTTTATCCATGACAGAAGCAGCCTTATCCTTCTCCCAGAACTTATCACCTTCATGCCATGCTATCAAAGCACCAGCCTTAACCTTAGCTTGCAGCTCAACCATCCAGAACGGAACAGGCTTGAACGCCTGAATTTCACGCTCCCTATCAACCACAATCTTCAAAGCAGGACCCTGCACGCGACCAGTGCTCAAAATCTTAAACATGCCAGCAGCCTTAATCGCACTCATCAACGCCCTAGACAAGTTAATACCATAATAATAATCCAGAAAATGCCTAGTCTCACCAGCCTCAGCCTGAGGCCAATCAAGATGATCAGAAGCCTTCTCATACGCATCAACAAGATCATCCTTGGTTAAAGTCGAGAATTTCATCCTTCTCGCATCTTTCCTATTGCAAGCAAAACGCACAATATTAAGACCAATAACCTCGCCCTCAACATCATAGTCAGTTGCAATAGAAACAACATCAGCATCCTTAGCCAACTTTTTCAACGCGTCCAAATACTTCTTGGTAAACTCAGCACCCTTGCCAATATCATACGTAGGAACCCATTCGATATCGAAAACAGGATACGCAAAACCCTTAGACTTCTTTTTCTCAGCAAGCCCGAACAAATGACCAACAGCACAGCCAACAACAATATCCTTCTTACCGCGAGTAACAAGATAATAAGGAATGCCCTTAATGTCCTTCTTAATCGGCTTTCCATCATCCAACGCCTCAGCAACACGCTTGCTCGCATCCGGCTTCTCTGTAATGATTAACTCGTACATTTCCTAACCAGACATTGACAGACATTTAAAAAGTCTTCGCTGCTATAATATAGTAAGCTATTAGCATAAGGCACAAGGTATATATACCAACAAAGCGCATTTATCCAACAAAAGGGGCATGTCAAGAACCACGTGGTTCTTGAGCATGCTCGGAAACCCCGCGCTCATCCAACGGGCTGAAGCCAGTGGTTTCCGTGAAAGGGGTTTCCGACATATGAAGATAGAAAATATCCAGCGGATAACGCACGTAATACGCGTGCTGGCAAAACACGGACTTAGCGGAATTCTAAGCAAATACGGATTTGCCTGGCACCTACCACTCTTCAAACGCGGAGAAACAGAATTACCTGTTGACTTACCTGCCAAATTGCGCAAGTCAATGGAAGAATTGGGAGGAGCGTACGTCAAACTAGGACAATTGTTAAGCATAAGACCAGATCTCGTGCCGCAAGAATACTGCGAAGAATTCGCAAAACTACAAGACGACGTGCCACCAGAACCACTGCACACAGTAGAAACAGTCATCTCACAAGAATTCAAAAAACCAGTCAAAGACCTATTCAGCCACATCGACCCACGACCGCTCGGAAGCGCAAGCGTCGCACAAGTCCACAAAGCGAGAATGAAAGGCGGAAAAGCAGTCGCTGTCAAAGTCCAGCGGCCAGACATCGCAAAAACATTCAAAGCAGACATCGACATCATACGATACATAGCACAAAAAATCCAAAAACACTACAAAAACAACATCAACATCGCAGTAATCGTAGACGAGTTTGAACGCTACACAAAAAAAGAACTCAACTTCACAGTCGAAGCCAGCCACATAGACGAAATAAGAAAAGCCACCAAATCACGAAACATAATAGTGCCACACGTCTTCTGGAGCCACACAACAGAAAGAGTCCTCACAATGGAATATTTGGAAGGCACAAAACTCTCAGAAGTCAAAAAAACAGACAAGCCACACATCGCGCGAGCACTCGTAGACGCGTTCGTGCAGCAAATCTTTGAAAATGGCACGTTCCACGCAGACATCCACCCAGGCAACGTATTGCTTCTAAAAAACGGAAAAATCGGACTGCTGGATTTTGGAATAGTGGGGCACGTAGACGACAAAACACGCAAAATGGGGCTTGATTTGTATTTAGCAGTCCTAGAACGAGACCCAAGAAACATAGCAGAAGTACTTCTCAAATACGGCACACTCAGCAGCAAAACACAAGTCAGCGCATTCGAACAACACGTCAGCCAACTCCTCGAAGACTGGTGGGACACGCACCCGGAAAAAAGACGAATAAGCAATTTCATGCACCAATTATTCGTCCTATGCGCGCGCTACCACATACGGCTACCAACAGATACAATACTATTAGGAAAAGCCATGATAACAGCCGAGTCAACAGCAAAACAACTAGACCCAGAATTCAACTTTGTAGCGTACTCGCAACCAAAAATAACACAACTGCTCAAACAACAACGCACTCCAAAAAAAATAATCTCCAGATTCGTAAACAGATCACGCGCGTTCGCAGAAGCAATAGCAGAACTGCCCGGCAAAACAATGGAAGCAGTCGATTCTCTCAAACGCACAGGATTCAACATAAACCTCAAAGACGCACAATTCAGACACCTAGGACAAGACATCAACCTGTCAAGCAACAGGCTAAGCTATTCAATGATATCAGCAGCACTAATATTGGCAGGAGCGCTCATGATGCAAATAGGACCGAAAATAGGAACGTACAGCGTCATAAGCCTGCTCGCACTTGCCATTGCTGCAGTCTTCGCAATAATGCTATTCATCTCAGTAGCCCAGGAACACACATCAAGGCACGACCCGCACGAATCGTGACGTACACAACATTTAAAAAGAAATTCCCATAAACAAACCATATGGCAACAAGAATCAAAAAAGCGGTGAAAATAGGCAAGCAGTTTGCTTCAGTAGCAAAAGCACGTGTACAAAAAGAAATCAAAGCACTACTCAAAGCAGGCATCATAGACAAAGGAGAAGCAAAAAAACTACTCAACGCACTCACTTCAGAACTGCGCACAGAAGCAGGAAGAATAGCAAAATTTGCAAAACAAGAAATCACGCGTGGAATGAAAAGAGCGCGCAAAAAAGCAAAACCAGCAATCAAAGGCGCAGTCAGCGGAGCAATAAAGCGCTGGAAAAAAGCGCGCAAACGGTAAATATTTAAACCATTCTAAACACCATATTAAGACCATGAGCGAACATTTCCAAAAAGTCTTTTTGCAGGCAGATCCATTTACAGATATCCTTGGACAGGAAAAGACAAAACAACAACTGAAAAGCGCACTGATAGTTGACAGACACATCATAATATTCGGACCACCAGGCATAGGCAAGACAACAATAGCGAAGAACGTGGCAAGACTATTGCCAGCGCTAACTCTAAACGACTGCCAATACCACTGCGACCCAAAAACACCATTATGCCCAGAATGCCAGACCAAGAAAGGCAAAACAATCAAAGTCACAGGAGAACAACGCTTCATAAGAATACAAGGAAGCCCAGACCTCACAGTAGAAGACTTATTGGGAGACATAGACCCAGTCAAAGCATTACAATACGGACCAACAAGCATCCAAGCATTCACACCAGGAAAAATCTTCAAAGCAAACTACGGAATACTATTCTTCGACGAAGTAAACAGATGCCCAGAAAAAATACAAAACTCGCTATTACAAGTCCTTGAAGAAGGCAAAGCAACACTCGGCGCGTACACAGTAGATCTGCCGGCAAACTTCATCTTCATCGCAACAATGAACCCAGAAGAAACAGCAGCAACCGAAAAACTTTCTGATGTGTTCATGGACAGATTCGACATAGTACACATGAGCTATCCTGAAACCCTGGACATTGAGAAAAGAATAATTGTAGACAAAGGACAAAAATTGGCAGTCGAGTTCGACGATGATTTATTGTCTCTCGGAATAATGTTCATACGACTCCTGCGAGAACACAAAAACATCCTGAAAAAACCAAGCGTAAGAGCAACACTAGGAATCTACGAACGAGCACAAGCAAACGCATTCCTGGCAAAAAGAAAAGCAGTCACAGTTGAGGACGTGACAGAAGCATTAATCTCAGTACTAGCCCACCGTATAGAGCTAAAACCAAGCGTCAAATACCTACAGTCGAACGAAGAGTTCATCAAAGAACAATTTGACGCATTCTCAGGCCAACATCCTGAGTTATCCGTTGGTGGTGGTCTTTGACATCGATCAAGAAATAAAAGACATCTCCAAAGGCGAAAGTTCTGAAGGAAAACTCCACAAACAGTACGTGGAGGATAAATTGATGAGTTCTGTGCTAGCTGCTGATAAAACAACAATTGATCACGCAGAGCTCATCCAAGAAGCAACCAATCAAAACATAGGCGCCTTCACGCCAAGCGCGTTGTTCTCACAAATGGTTAAGAATTTCTCCATAACAAAACAACTTTTCGGAGAGAAATTGCTGCGTTTGTTAACAGGCTACGATCCAAACTACATAGAGAAAAACCTGAAAATACCAGAATTCAGAAAAGAACTGCAACAAGCAATAGAAGAAAACATCACAAAACTAAAAGACGAAAAATTATTGGACGACGAAGGAATGGTGACAAACAAAGGAGCAGAACTAGGCGCCATAGTACTCGTAAAAGAACTCGACAAATTCATCACAAAAGACAAAATAGGCGAAAAAACCAGCAAAACAAGCAGGCATTACGGAGAAAAAGCAGGCATTCGCAATTACAAACATGGTGACAGATACAAAGATTTGAACCTGAAAAGAACAGTGCACAAAGCAATACGAAGAGGACACAAAAGCATCACAAAAGACGACCTGATGACATCAGAACGAGAAGGCAAAGGAAAAGTCTCACTCATTTTCGCATTGGACGCTTCATCAAGCATGAAAGGCAAAAAAATAGAAACATGCAAAAAAGCAGGCATAACACTCGCTTACAAAGCAATACAAGACAAAGACGACGTAGGACTGATAATATTCGGAAGCGAAATCAAAGAAGCAATACCACCAACAAGAGATTTTTCAACACTGCTTAACGCAATCGCCCACATCAAAGCAAGCAAGCAGACAGACTTTGCGGGCATGATAACAAAAAGCGTGGAATTATTCCCGCCAAGCAGAGAAACAAAACATTTGATCATACTGACTGATGCGCTTCCAACAGTCGGCAAAGAACCAGAAAAAGAAACACTCCAAGCAGCCAGCACAGCAAGAAGCGCAGGAATTACTATTTCTTTAATCGGAGTTCAGTTAGACAAAGCAGGCATCCGACTGGCAAGCGAAATCACCAGAATAGGAGAAGGCAGGTTCAGCCAAGTCAAAAACCTAGACGCAGTAGGACAGATAGTGCTGGAAGATTATTACGCGGTGCGGTAATCACTCCCACGTCATCACTTATCTTTAAAAGGCGCTTATTCTTTTAACGTCATATGGTCTTTGAGCGATTGTATTCAGCAGAATTCCTGCACTCACATCCATGGTACGGATTCCTGCTAGGAATAGGTTATACGATACTTGGGCTATTCATCGCATTGATGATATTCCCAAACGACCCAGCAGTCATAGCGATAGGCATAACTGCGCTTTTCCTAATACCATCACTATCGGACTTGACTGACAGCGCTGAAATAACCAGCAAAAGAACACCAAGCTTCAAAAACTTCATCAAAGAAACACTACCCCACACCAAAGTATATGTCGCGGTGTTCTTCGGAATATTCTTCACATTCGCATTCTTCGCAATCATGCTCCCAAAACTCGCAGCAGGACACCTATTCAAAATACAACTAGACATCATATCAGGAAAAGCAGCAACATTCAGCCTGCCACTCTGGTGGGATTTATTCAGCTGGAACATGCAAGTACTAGGACTCTGCTTCTTACTGTCATTAATCGCAGGAAACGGCGCAATACTCTTCATCGCGTGGAACGCCAGCGTCTGGGGAACAATCTTCGGAACCCTGGCAAAAACAGCAGCAGTACAGTCATCAGCAAACCCACTAATACTATTCGTGCTCGTAATAATAAGCGTCTTCCCACACACATTCCTAGAAGGACTCAGCTACATGCTATCAACAATATCAGGCACCACCCTGTCAGACGGGCTAGTAAAAGAAAAAACGATGTCGAAAAACATGGGATTCATCTTCAAATACAACCTTTTACTGTTACTAATATCAATAGGAGTCCTCGCACTCGCAATGCTGGTAGAAACATATGTACTAGGAAACTTTGAAGTATACAGATCCATAATTAATATCGCATTCCCAAGATAGATTTAAAAATAACCAGACAAGCCTTCTCACCATGAAAATCTTAGCCTTCACAGACTTGCACGCAGGAGTAACTGCATACAAAAAAATACAGGCAAAAATCAAGAAAGAAAAACCAGATTACATCTTCTGCCTCGGAGACTTCACAATATTCGAACAAAACATTGAACCGGTCATGAGAAAAATCAGCGAGCTCAAAAAACCAGTCCTAATCATTCACGGCAACCACGAAACAGACGTCACTGTCAGAAAACTCTGCAAGCGATACAAAAACATGACCTTTGCCCACAGAAAAATCACCAAACTAGGAGATTATACTGTAATAGCGCACGGAGGCGGAGGATTCTACGGACAAGGAAAACTCGCAAAAGACAAAGACTTTGAAGCATTTGTCAAAGAAAACAAGAACAAACTGAAAGGAAAAATAATCCTGCTAACACACGCGCCCCCAGCATACACAAAACTAGACTATCTAGACTGGCTAGGAGGCCATGCAGGCTGCGCAAGCTACCACACATTCATAAAACAATACAAACCCATACTAGCACTTTCAGGACACCTACACGAAAACTTCAGAGTCAAACAAAAAATAGGAAAAACACTAATCTGCAACCCCGGACCTGAAGGCATGGTGTTCAAACTATGAATAACAGACGCGTCATGCTTACCCAAAGCGCGATCTGGGCGGCATTCGACGGCTTAACCTCAACATATCTAGTAGCGTTCGCCTTAGCACTAGGAGCCTCAAACATGGTCATAGGCCTGCTAGGCGCACTGCCATGGCTTGCAAGCATACTCACACAAATCCCAGGCTCAGAATTATCACAGCACTACAAAAGGAAAACAGTCTACGTAATTTTTTGTCTCATCGGCAGACTCTGCTGGATACCACTGCTCGCAGCACCATTCTTTTCCGAAAAACCACTATTATTCATCGTCATATTCTACCTGATAGCCAAACTAGGCGAAACAATAGCAGACCCGGCATTCACCTCACTCTTAGCAGATGTTGTGCCAAAAACAAACTTTGGAGACTTCACAAGCAAGCGCTACAGGCTCATCGCGTTTTTCGGAATGATAGCACTAGTACTTGGAGGACTCTGGCTAAAACAATTCCCAAAAGAAAGTCCAGTAGGCTTTGCCATAATGTTCGCGTTCGGAGCAATCCTGGCAATAATCTGCACAGTAATCATGTCACGCATAAAAGAACCACAATACAAAGACCATCAACACCACGCTGTCAAAGAATTCTTCACAATCGACGGACCCATGCGCACCTTTGTCATGTTCGGAGTAGCGTTCAACTTCGCATTCATGATAGCAGCCCCATTCTTCGCAGTCTACATGCTGAAAAACCTTGAAATCAGCTACGAATACTTCGGAATAGCAACAGGAATCGCAACACTATCACAAGTAATATTCTCACACCACATGGGAAAACTAACAGACAAGTACGGAGACAAGCCAATAGCAATAATAGGACACTTCGGCACAGTACTCGTCCCACTACTCTGGCTGTTCGTAACAAAACAAACACTCTGGCTGATAATCCCAGTGCAAATATTCTCAGGACTAGTATGGTCAGCAGCAGACATATCAAGATTCAACCTATTATTAGGACTTGCGGACCCGCGCAAACGAGCAATGCAAGTAGCGGAATACAACATCTACTGCAGCATACCACTAATCATCGCACCACTCATCGGAGGATGGATAACAGAAAACGTCACATTAATACTCGCAGGAATACCCTTGCTATTCGTCATCAGCAGCATATTAAGACTAATCAGCACACTCTTCCTCTTTAAAATACAAGAACCAAGACCGCACAAAGAATACCCGCTCGTCTACATTTTCAAAGAAGCAATGCACTTCCATCCGAACAGAGGAATAGTGCACGGGATACACATTGTGAAAAGAGTGGCCTCAGGATTACTACCCAAGTAATTCGTTCCCAACGTGTAGTTATAAAGTCTTTAATAATAAAAACAAAAACAAAGGAGTGGTGATGCACATGAAGAAAACAATAATTTCTATAATACTATTACTTGCCTTAATGACTGCAGCTGTTGCTGCACCATCAAGCATAGGAATCTCAAGAGGACAAGCATTCCTTTACCCGCAAGGCTCATGCCCAGTGGGCTCTTCAATACGAGCGATAAACCCAGATGGGACAGTAACGTGCGAAGTTGATGACATAGGAGATCCGACAGCAGATACAATAGCTGACGATGGAGTAATACAAGGAAGCGAAGTAGACTCCAGCCAAGTACAGCTAAGAGTAAGCGGATCATGCTCAGTAGGCTCATCAATAAGAGTGGTAAACTCAGATGGAACAGTCACGTGCCAATCAGGATTAGGCATAACAGGCACTGGAAGCAACGGACGCGTAACATTCTGGACAGGAACAGACACAGTATCAAGCAATAACCTATTCTTCTGGGACAATGCTGACTCGCAATTAGGAATAGGAACCAACACTCCAATCAACGGACTGCGAACACACCAAGTAGGAAGCATGTTCATCGACGCAAGCAACAACGCCCACGGAATAGCGAACACCAATGTAGGATTGACCGTTGACGGAGCAGGAGGGCACGACATTGCCAAATTCAGAGACACAGGAGCAAATCCAGTCTTTGACGTTAACTCCAACGGCATTGAATTGTACGCATTCAGCGGAGTCAGCGTGATAATGTTTGTAACTGTAACACCAGGAGGCGGTGGCAGCAGTTGCGTAGTAGCGTGCGACACAGCACTAGCAGAAGCAGGCTGCATTTCTGCATGGACCTCAGGAGGCGCACTTTCATCCTGCGGCTCAGTAATAGTTAGCGGAAAATGCCTGTGTGCTAGATAATTTTTTTATTTTTCCAATATTTATTTATAGCACTGGTTTTTTCCTAGATAGATGGATCTGCACGAAACACTAGCACGGCTAACCAGAAATCCTATCTTCAAAGACTGGCATTCCAAAAACAAAGAATATTTCCTTGCGCACGCGTTCGTCATGCTAGACCAACCAAACAAAGGAATCTGGCAAATAGGCTTCTACAACGCGGAAAAAGAACGAATGGTAACATTTGTAGTATCAGAAACAGACATACAACACACAGAAGACCAAGAAGTCCTAAAAGAAACAACAGGAATACAACCATTAAAACCAGAAGACGTCACCTTATCTGTTGAAGACGCGCTCAAAACAGCAAAAGACTGCCTGAAAGAAAATTACCGAGCAGAAATACCCCTGAAAGAATTCTTCATAATACAAAACGCAGAAGAACACACAATGTTCAACATAACATACTTCACACAAAGTTTAAAGACGATAAACACAAAAATAGATGCGAAAACAGGAAAGATAATCAAACATTCAATGCAATCGCTTGCCGAATTCGGCTAATTATTTTCTTGCCACTGTCGTCACTATGTATTGTACAGAATATATCTTCTCGCACAACACTCTTTAAATATAAAAATCGTTTCAATAAAATCGGACGACGACAAATTTTTTACAAAAAAAAGCAGCGCCGAAACAAATTTCAGCTGGTCTTTTTTTGTGAACAAAAAAAAAGGTGATTGAATGGCAGTAGCAGTGAATTACAAAGAAAAATTAAAAAACAAAAACCTTGACTCTTTCTTCCGCAATGCAGAAGAACAAAACGCAGAAGAAGCAGTGAGTTAATTTTTTTTCTTATATAAGAACAACATTCCCCCGAAGGGGAATCACCTCTTTTTCGCGCACCTCTTTGGGATTAGAAAACAGCAAGAACAAGAGATTTAAATTCATTTATAGCACAGTTTCTATCCATTCCAATGTGATAACTGCAACCAATCTACTGCAGCCTATGAAATTTTAAATATGATCACGATTTTGCTCAAAATATGATAGTGGGGGTAACAGGATTATACTGCTCGGGCAAAGACACAGCAGCTGAAATTCTCATCAAAAAAAGCTTTTACCACTATTCACTATCGGATGCCATACGAGCAGAAGCAAAAAAACAGAAAAAAGAGCCAACAAGAGAAAATCTAATCGCCATAGGCAACCAGCTGAGAAGCACTCACGGAGCAGGCATTCTAGCAGAAATGGCACTTCAAACCATGAAATCAGACAAAAATTACGTTGTCACAAGCATACGCAGTCCAGGAGAAGTTGAAGTCTTAAAGAAAAAACGCAAAGACTTCGTTCTAATAAACATAAACGCTCCAACAGACATCAGATTCCAACGCCTAACGGCAAGAGAAGGAAGCAGAAAAGCAGAAGACAGCGCCATCAAAACACTTGAAGACTTCAAAAAATCAGAACAAAGCGAAATGAGCTCTGACCCGGCAAAACAACAATTGCACACCGTCGTCAAAATGGCAGATGTTTCGATAACTAACGACAAAGATGTCGAAGCACTAACCCAGAAATTAGACAAATTCCTCGCACAATGGACACCAAAACTCCAACTCCCAAGACCAAGCTGGGATGAATACTTCATGAACATCGCAAGAACAGTATCAAGCAGAAGCAACTGCATTAAAAGAAAAGTAGCGGCAATAGTCATAAAAGACAAACGAGTCATAAGCACAGGCTACAACGGAACACCAAGAGGAGTCAAAAACTGCAACGAAGGAGGATGCCAACGCTGCAATACATACGCAACGGGAGGAACGAAACTTGATGAATGCGTATGCTCACACGGAGAAGAAAACTCAATAGTACAAGCATCATACCACGGAGCATCACTAAAAGGCGCCACACTATACACAACATTCTCACCATGCCTGACTTGCGCCAAAATGATAATTAACTCAGGCATAATAGAAGTCGTATTCAACGTAGACTATCCGTTGGCAGACACGGCCAAAAATGTGCTAAAAGAAGCAGGAATAAAACTCAGACAGTTCAAAATAGATTAAAAAAGGCATCACACAACCTCATTCTCATGAAACCAGAAGACTACTGCACACTGTTGAACGATGCCTTAACACGCAATGAAACAATCACGTTCTCCTGCTACTGCAGAATAAGATACTCTGGACGCGCAGAAAGTTTTCTAGACTGGGGAGACAGACTATTAATCATAAAATCAGACCACGCACTGCTCGTACACCAGCCAACAGGAAACGCGCCAATCAACTACATGAAACCAAACACCAGCCACACAATGCGATACGAAGACAGCCAGCTAACCCTAAAAAGCCAGAACACAATGATGAAAGAAAAAATGGAAATCGCGATAAAAACAATACACTTCTTCAACAGCCACAAACTCGAAGACGGCCAAGTCATACGCGTTTCCGGCACAGAAGAAGACATGAGCGACATGATATACAACAATCCAGACCTGATAGAAGAAGGCTTCAAACCAGTATCACAAGAAGAACAGACAAAATACGGATTCATCGATGTTTTTGGAGTTGACAAGAACGGAGTCTTGACAGTAGTTGAGTGCAAAAGATATTGCGCCGAGCTTTCCGCAGTAACACAACTGCGCAGATATGTAGAGAAAATAATGGTCAGCAAAGGAATAACAAAAGTAAGAGGCATACTCGCAGCGCCAAAAATAACAGAAAACGCCAAAAAAATGCTTGAAGACTGGGGATTCAAATTCGTAAGCATCAAACCACCAAAGTATTTGGAAGAATACGACAAGAAACAATCAAAACTAGACGGATTCTGATGAACAGGGTTGACTGGTTTTACAAAACAGGCGAACTATCAATCGCCACCTATTTCAGAACAAAATACAACATACACCACGAAGGCCAGCTGCCAAAAGACGGACCATACGTTTTACTTCCAAAACATCAATCAGGAGCTGACATACCGCTCGAAGGAAACTTTATACGACGCCAAACTGGCCGGCTAGCTTATTTTGTAATGCGAGGCTTTCCATTCCCATTCAATCATGTCTTAGAATGGTGTGGCGGAATACAGGTAGCAAGGCCAAAGGACATCAGAAAAGGCAAAATCAGCAAAGAACAAGCACGCGAAATTAACGAACGCGCAACAATGAGAGTTATAGACTGTCTGAGAGAAGGAGAACCAGTAGTCATACACCCCGAAGGCACAAGATTCTACAAAAAAATGGGAGAAATAAACATCAATCCAAACTCAATAATTGGCAGAATAATTGAAGAATATGCAGGAACAATACCATTCATACCATTTGGTATAGAGTACGAAAGAACAAATATTTGGCTAAGAGTAGGAGAGCCAGTCTATACTACAAATCCAAGCGAACTAGAAAAACACCTGATCAAGGAAATAGCAAGACTCAGCGGACTCAGGACGTGTAATAATACGGGTACGTCGTAGAAGGACCAACCTGATAAGGATAAGTAGTAACATGAATAGGCCTAGTGCACATTCCAATGCCCTCGGCACCTGTCTTTGTGTAATCACACTCTAAACCATACTCACAGCCATATGCTTGATTATACATTGTGCCGCACAACTGGCCAACCATTCCACGCGGAATTTGCGGAGACGTGTAAGATGGATACGAGACTGTAGGAGCGCCATACCTGTACATATTTTCCGAAGCTAATGGACCTTGCCTGTAATAATACGGATATGACTGCAAAGGAGCGCCAGAATACGGATCCGAAATGTATGAACCATACGGATAATTATACGAGCCGTACGGGTACACATACTGCGGTGCATAAGAATATGAAGGCGTCCCATAAGAATAGACTGCGCCGTATCTGGTATAACCCCATTTCTGAGCAGCTCCAACAAAGACAGCAGTCAATAAAACAATGACTGCAACTGCGATAATAGTTTTCTTCACCATCTTTTCAAGAGGAAGAAACTTTTTTCAGTTTAAAAACTTATGCCTCTATAATGCACAATTTCTTCACAACTTTATTCACAGGAAAGGCAGACTGCCCATTAACAATCACCTGCCTGTTCAAATCAACCAACAGATAGCCAGCATCAAGAAAATGAGGCTTCAATAAAGGCAGAATGGAATCAATGCCGTTTTCCAGCAATTTCATCGCAGTGCGATAATGCACGTTCACAAAATAGATGCTATCATCCTTTGCGATTATCAAATGAACGTAAGACATGAATTTTTCAATATTTTACTCATTAATATTTGCTACTATGAAAAACCCGTAAAGTTTACGGAAAACTATTTGTAGTCACGCCAGGTATGCCCGCACTTGGTGCACTTGTGGAATCTGGTTGCAGACTCGTCAGCAGAACGAGTCTGTATTTCCCAATATTCAGCTTTCACAGGACCGCATTTTGGGCAATTAGCATCAATAATAACATTAGTAGTAGGCTCGTTCTCAATAACAACAAACTCAGGTCTCTTCTGATTTGAAGTTTCAGTAATTATCACACTCTCAGCAGCCTGCTTGTACCCACAACCGCACATAAACTGCTTCTTGCCACCAACAGTCTTAGGCATCATAATACTCTTACACTTAGGACAAAACAACATCAGAAACCACCAGTTACGGCATCCAAAAGCCAGACTGCAAAAATCTTAACCCAGCCAAGCAACGGCACACGCCACACTGCCTTGCCAATCACCCGATTATCAGGAATATGCTGCTCGAAATCACCAGTCTCGCAATTATGGTCACCCTTGGTCCAAAACAGTTTTCCGTTCTCCTCAGACTTCGTAATCACCCTGTGAATGATAGGCTCAGGCCTGTTAGGAACAACATAAACTATCACATCACCAACCTCAGAGCCCTTCGGGCTATACAAAACAATGATGTCGCCTTTGTTAAAACCATTAGCAAAATCATAATCACGGAACCCAGCACGAGTAATGTTCAGATTCTCATAATACGCGCCCTGCACTTCCTTACGAGAACAAACAGAGTTACAGCACATAGGATCAGACCAAAACTGGTCAAAATTACCATCATGCTCCATGCTACCAGAAACAACAGCCACTATAGGAGCAGGAGTTCCGAGGAAAAAACCAAGACCAGGATACAACAAGAACTTGATTATCAAAAAAGCCAGGATGACATTAGCAATCCAGCTCCAAATACTGTCCTCTTCCCAGAGAAAGAACCAAATCTTCTTTAACGCTGCTTTCGGACCCATAGCACAGCTTTCCAACAAAGGCTTTAAAAAGATTTTGATTTAAAGAGGCATTATGAAGGAACAACTGGCTGATTATTTCGAAGGCATACTGCAAATAAGAGGCGGCAGCAAAGAATTATCGCAATGGGTGCACAACAAAATAGTCTCTGATGGCAGAGCGCGCGTAGCCAAAGAAAAGAAAGTCACAAACGGAGTAGACTTGTACCTATCAGACCAGCACTACCTGCAAAACCTCGGCAGAAAAATCAAAGAAAAATTCATAGGCATACTCAAAGTCAGCAAAAGACTCCACACTATGAATAAGATGACCAGCAGGCACGTGTATAGAATCACCGTACTATTCAAAGTATTGCCCTTCAAGCGCGGAGACATAATAACTGTGCATGGAGAACAAGTAGAAATCATGAATATAGGTCACAGAGCACAGATAAAAAACGTAAAAAGCGGTCAAAAAAAAGAAATAAGCCTTGACGTTTTGTCAAGAACCATCAGATAATCGTTCCTTCTTATACTCCTCAACAATCTTCGAAAACACACCACGCTCAGCACGCACCTTATCCAGCCAGCCGCGCTTCACAAGAGCAACCCTGTTCAACAACTCACATTCCTCAGCAGGAATACAAGCAAAAGGCAGACCAGCCAACCGTCGTTCCCGGATCAACTCCAGCAATAAACTTCATGTGTCGGAAATTTGCTATTGTCATATATAGATTTTACTCCAAATTTCCGAGCACTTCATGAACCCGAGGTTCATCATGATTTAATAATAATGTTACCCCTTCCTTTTTTCACTTTCTTAACCAAACCTTTAGCTTCCAAATCATCAATCATCAAAGAAATCTTCGCTTCAGAATACGGGAAATTCTTTCTAATATCCTTTTGCGTTGTCCTGCCACCTTCCTTTTCGATAAATTCCAAAATTTTCTGCAGTTCCTCAACAACTGCAACTTCTTTAATTTCCCTGACAACTTCCGTAACCTTCTGAGGCTTTTTGGAAATTTTGTAAACAAGATATCCCAAAACAATGAAAACGACAACCCAGAGCAGCCAGTGCACAGCCGGCTTTTCAGTCACAAACTCTCCCATAATATCAGGCTCTTCCATGACCAACTCCTCATCACCGCCCAACAAAGGAAGCAAAATCAAGTCTAAAACATAATCACCATCGGCTACTGCGGAAATATTCTCAACAACATCAGAGTCTGACTTTTCATGACGCGCTTTCAACGAATACGTTCCAGGAGGCACGGAAAAAGAATAAGATCCGTCCTTGGCAACAACCTGCTGCCGAGGAGTGCTATTAATCTCAATAACAGAATCAGGCAGCCTACTCAGCCCAAAATCATACACTGTACCATGAATAGTGACTCCCAATACTGAAGGAAGCATCAAGAGCCACACCACCCAAAACAATCTCATACGATACCATAGGTGCTTTCTCATATATAAAGATTATGAGATGCTAAGCCATCGAACTAAGCTTTTCTAGGTAAAATAAGGAAGAAAACAGCTTCTTTAAGGTAAAGAGGACTGAATGAACTTTTGTAAAGTTTAAAGAGGTGCTAATTGGTTAAGATTACGTGCAAGCTGAAAGTATCTTTTTAAGCACATTTGGACACAGATACGTACATGAAAACAAATTATTACGTTGGCACAGGCGACACAAGTGTCGCTTGGAGTTCAGTAACAATAGAAGACCACATGGAGGTGGACTAAAATGAAAAACTTGATAGCAATACTCGCCATATTATTGATGGCATTGGCTCCGGTTGCAATCGCACAAGAAAGCGACGATTCAACTGAAGCTGATACCACAAGTGGCGAAGAAGCAGACAGCGGAGATTCTGCAGATAGCGAAGAATCCGCAAATGAAGACTCTGCAGAAAGCAGAGGAAAAGGAAAATCAAATAGAGAAGAGCGCACAGAAAACCGTGACGCGCGCCAAGAAAAACGCGAAGAAAAGCGCGAAGTTCGCATGGAAAAGAAAGATGCAATCAGAGCGCTCAGAGAGAAAGTAAAGACTGCATGCGAAGACAAGCAAAGCCAAGAGTGCAAAGACGCACGAATGGAAGCTCGTGGCGCAAAGCACGACATACTTGGACGCATCGCAGAAAAGATGGGCCCAACATTCAAACGCGCAGAACAGCTCAAGAAAAAGCTCGCACAAGTTGTAGCACACCTTGAAAAGAAAGGCAAAGATGTAAGCGGTCTTAACACAGGCGCAATCGAAGCAAAAATCACAGAAGCACAAAGCCTCTTTGATGAAGGAAAAGCGCTCTTTGAACAAGCAAAAAGCGCAGAGCCTGGACAAAAAGACGAGCTTATGAAACAAGCAGCTCAGAAGTTCCGCGAAGCAAATG
Organism: uncultured Methanosarcinales archaeon; assembly: GCA_964617195.1. GTDB lineage: Archaea > Nanobdellota > Nanobdellia > Woesearchaeales > ARS49 > CABMGU01. The sequence continues at coordinate 325,492 of CAZTVK010000019.1, forward strand.
CCTCATTGAAAGATGCCAGAAGCCTCATCCGAGACTGGCTGAAATCAGTAAGAGGCCAAGACTCAGCAGCAGTTGACGAAAGCACGCCAGCAGACAGTTCAGCACCAGTTGAACCTACAGCGAGCCCAGCACCAACTGAAACTGAAGCAAGTCCAGCGCCAGAAGACTCTGATGCAGAAGACAGCACTGAAGGTTCAGATGCAGACGATGCAGATGAAACAACTGCAAGTCCAGAACCTACCGCAACTGCGTAAGCCTTAAATAGAAGAAAATGGTGGCTACAAATATGAAAACCGCAGTAATCGCGTTGTGTCTGATGTTATTGGTATTAGCAAGCTGTACGCCAAAAAAGGAAGCGCCTCCCGCGCAACCAGCACAGCCTGCACAACCAGTAAAAGCAGTCGAAGGCAGCGCAGCAGCTGAAGTAGACAGCTTTGAATCAGACCTCAACGAACTGGACCAACTAGACGCTGAGTTAAGCGAACTAGACCAAATCTAGCTCGGCAAATTTTTTTCTTTTTTTTTCTTTATCTTTTTATAGTACAGCACACTTCTAAACACTATGAATAAAATATGGCTATTAATATTCCTGACAGCATGCATAGCACTACCCCCATCACCCGGACATGCCGGACTCATAATACCACAAGAAAAAATGCCAAAATGGGCAGCACAGCCAGCCAACTTCCACCTCAGCACAGACGAAACGACAATAGGATCAAAAATTGAAATAACAACAGGCCCAGCAGACTATGCCTGGGGAATCACCTATGTTCTAACGGACTACAAGATCTGGGAAAAAATAACAATAAACCCCATCCTTACAAAAGACTCAATAGTACAACAATGGGTGAAAGGAACAGCCAGATTCACGCTGGATATAACGGCAAATAAGTACACGCCAGGAAAAACATACTATGTGATAAGCTACTGGTGCAACAAAGGAAAAACCTGGCAATGCAATGGCAACAAATGGATGCTATCGTCATTCAAAATAACAGAAAAACAGACAATCACACCTGCTCCGGACGTAAGAAAAGAAATAATCGATGTTCAAACAGAAATAGACCAAATAGAAAAAGAATTGACTGACCTAGACAACGAAGAAAGACTGCTGGACGAATTAACATGATAATACTTGACGGAAGCATGGGAGAAGGAGGAGGACAAATAGTCAGAACAGCGCTAGCCCTAAGCAGCATCACAGGACAACCATTCAGAATAACCAACATAAGAGAATCACGCAAAGACCCAGGCCTGAAAGCACAGCACGTCCACTGCGTCAAAGCATTACAAAAGCTATGCAACGCGAAAGCAGACGGAGCAGAAATAGGAAGCAGAGAACTACTCTACATTCCAGGAAAAATATCTGCCAAAAATATTACAATTGACATTGGCACAGCAGGCAGCATGACATTACTCCTTCAAGCAGTACTCCTGCCCTGCCTTTTCGCACAAAAATCACACACTCTGACAATAATAGGAGGAACGGACACAGAATGGAGCATGCCAATAGACTATTTCACCAACGTTATAGTCCCGCAATACAGAAGAGTGGCAGGCATAAACGTAAAACTACTCAAACGAGGATATTACCCAAAAGGCGGAGGACAAATAGAAATCTCAATCAAACCAGAAGTCAAACGAAACGAATTCGAAACTTATGACGCATTCCAAAAAGCGCTAACACATAAAGCATTCACGCTCGAAAAACAAGAAGAACTCTCAAGCATCAAAGGAACCTCACACGCCAGCAAAGACCTGGCAAACGCGCAAGTCGCAGAAAGACAAGCAAACGCGGCAAAACAAGCACTCACAAACTTAAAAGTGCCAATCGAAATAACAACAGAATATTCAGACACTCACTCAACCGGCTCAGGCATCACGCTATGGGCAATCTTCTCGCAAAAAGGAGACATCGAAGCAGCAAACCCGACAAGATTAGGAGCAGACGCACTAGGCGCGCCAGGAAAACAATCAGAAAAAGTAGGAACAGAAGCAGCACAAAAACTCCTGAAAGAAATACAAAGCAAAACACCTGTTGACAGACATCAAGCAGACAATCTAATACCACTACTCGCGCTCTGCAAGCCAAGCACAATCAAAACAAGCGAAATAACATCTCACACGAGAACAAACATGCAAGTCGCAGAAGCATTCCTAGGAAAAATATTCAAAACAGAAGACAACACAATTATGTCAAAGTAGCCAGCTTAATGCTCGCCTTCAAATCACGGATGTCATAAGACAACAAACGCTTCTCATTCGCATTAGGAACTTTGTCAACCAAATACTCAGCCTCAGCAACTAAACGCACAGCCTCATCAAGCTTGCCCTGCATGACCTTCTCACGCGCATCATCAATCATGCCATGAATCTCAGGATTCACAATCTCCCTGCCAGGCTTGCCCATACGAGCACGCTCAACTTCCTCACGCAAATACTCAGAAAACGCGCGCTCCTTTCTAGACTCAAGATCCTCAACCTCACGCTCCCTATCCATAAGCTTGCGCATCTCCATATGAACGCCCTCTTCCCTCTCAGAAACCAAATGCTCGCGCTCTTTCAACAAGCGCGAAGGCTTCGGAGTCGTGCCGATTTCGATAGAGCGCGCTTCCAACCTGCCGCTAGTCTTCTTCAACTGATCATACCTTTTTTCCAAAGATGGCAAAATCTTCTTCAACTCACGAGCACGATACACTTTATCCTTTTCATCCTCAAGCTTACGCTTCTCAACATCAATATACTTCATACCCTTCTGGACAATGCGCTCGCCATCAGCTATACGCTTCTCCTTTGAGCTCAGAACTTTGACTTCACGCTCGAACTCAGCCTTTGCACGCTCAAGCTCAGCAACACGCCTCAACAAAGATTTCTCCTCTGCCAGCAATTTATCCTTATCACGCTCAAACATGGCAATGGCAGTCACAACCTCATCTTCCTTATCCTTCAAAGCAAGAACATCAGACTGGACCAATACGCGCACATCAGACTTCTCACGCTTCAAATCCCTCTTCTCCTCACCCAGCTCCGAAAACCTCTTCTCCCATTCCAGCTTCACAAGCAAAAGCTCAGCCTTTCGCGCATTAACCTCTTCCATCAACTCTTTCTTGTCCTTTGAAAGCATGACAACAGCCTCTTTCAAGCTTTTCTCATGCTCCAACACCGCAGTTTCCCTGCGAATCAAGTCCTTCTCCTTAGAATCAAGCATTTTCAAAGTCTTATCAGCCTTATGCTGGGCGACCTCCAAATCATGAGCGCCCCTGCGCGCATTAATCTCATGCTCGTGCAATTCCTTGACCGTTTGTGAATTCTGGGCTACAGCAGACTTCAGCTCAGCAAGAACACGCTTCTTATCCTCAATGAATGCCATCAATTCCTGCTTGTTCTTCTCAGCAGCTTCAGCATTAAACTTCAATTTCTCAAGCTCCCTCTTCTTCTCATCAACTCTCCTTTCCTGCTCGGCAAGCTGACGATCACGCTGAGCCAAAAACGCCCTCTTCTGCTCAAACTGCTCTTTAGTAGCGATCACATCCTTAACAGCATCATCCATGTCAGCCATCTCACGCTCGACAGCAAGCAAGTTTTTCCTGCGCTCTGCAAGATCAGAATCAAAATTCTTCTTAAAAGCGCTCATCTCACTGACCTGCGCAGCCAATTGGGCCATAACACGCCTGTTCTTCTCAATATGCAAATTCTGATCAACAACCAGCCTTTCACCCTCAGCAACACGCTTTTCCATTTTACCAGCATTCATCCTGGCATTCTTCTCTTTCTCAATGGCTGAAATCATAACGGTTTCCAAACGCTTGACATCAGCACGCTTCTGCAACAAAGAATTCAATTCCTTAGTCAAAGAAACAATCGCTTTCTGACGCCCTTCCAACGCAGACTTTTTCTCATCATAAGCATGCCCCAATTCATCAATAGAAGCGCGCAAAAACCCCTCTTCCTTTTTCATCTTCTGGATTCGAGCTTCTTCAGCTGCTATGGCTCTTGACTTCTGAGACAAAGAACTCTCAATCTCCTTAAGCCGACTCTCCTTCTGCTCAGCGGCCTTAATGCGCTTTGTAGCTTCATCGCGCAAAATCCTTAAAGCGTTTTTCTCCTTATTTATTTGATCAGAATGACGCTGAGCCTCAGAAATGATATTCGCAGACTCACGCTTCATCTCAGCGATAGCCCTCTCCTTTTCAGCAATACGAGAATTAAGCTCACTCTCTTTATCTGTACCACGTCCAAACAGCAAAAACTGCTTCCCCATGATTGGTTCAGCCCCAAACTGCATTTATATACTTTTGTTATCTCTGCGGAATAGTGGTTACAGTGCATGGAGAAGTATCTGGCAATCACAATCTTTTTAAACCCCCTCCCTACTGCTCGAATATATGGCAACATCATGTATAACTTGCAAAGGAGCAATCACAGGGCAGCCCGGAGCAGTAAAATTCAAATGCCCCAAATGCCTCAAGCACGAAATTATCCGATGCAGGCACTGCAGAGAAATAGCAGCAAAATACAAATGCCCAGAATGCAAATTTGAAGGTCCAAATTAAATGGCGAGCGTTGTCGTCACTCTAAAAATAATGCCGACAGGCCCAGACGTTAATCTAGACGATATTTATTCTGAAGCTGTTAAAGAAGTCAATGACTTCATAGACGTTAAGCACAAAGATGGAGAAATGCGAAAAGAAATAGAGCCAATAGGCTTTGGATTAAAAGCACTCAAAATTCTTTTTGTAATGGATGAAAGCATAGGTTCAACTGACAAGCTTGAAGAAAAAATAAAACAAATCAAAAACGTCGAATCAGTGGAAGCAGTAGACGTAAGACGGGCGGTTGGATGAACAAATCACTGTTAATAATTCTAGGAATAATCGCTGTGGGCGCACTATTCTTCTTCACAAAAGCACCGCAAGTCACGCCACCAGAAGCAAACGTCACACCATCTCCAAATATCACTCCAGGAGCTTCACTGGGAGACATGCTCACTATCAATTACGTTTTATCACTAGAAAACGGCACAGTTGTAGACACCAACAACCCTGAACTGGCAGGACAATACGGCATAACCAATTACGTCAAAGGACAATACACATTCATACTGGGCCAAAGCGGAAAAATGCCAGGATTCGACGAAGCATTACTAAGCATCCGCGAAGGAGAACACAGGGAAACATACATAGAGCCAAGCGAGAAAGAAGTAGTTCTAAACATCAACAAAACACGCATCATCACCAGAATGATCACAATAAACAGAAGACAATCCTTCCCGCTCAATTCATTTGATGCAATGTTCAAAAAACCACCAATACTAGGAGACCTCATATTCAACAAAGAACTCGCGTTCAAATACCAAATCATAAACATAACAGAAGACAAAGTCATAACAAAAATATCCGCCAAAGAAGGAGAATCATACACTCTGCCAAACACAGAATGGAAGAGCAAAGTTGCAAAATTAGCAGACGAAGACATACTATTCTACCAAGACCCAGAAGAAAACCAAACACTTGTCACACCATTCGGCACAGCCACCATAAACCTGACCAAAAGCAGAATCATACTCAACTTCCAGCCAGAATTAAACAAAGTATTCAACAAAAGCGTTGAATTTGGCGGAGGCAGCGGCTTCACAATACCACAATCATTCCAAGTAACAGAAATACACGACGACTACTTCGTAATAAAACGCGTCGGACTCCTCACTGACAAAAGACTCAAGTTAGTTGCTGATGTGGTAAGCATAACCAAAGGCGTAAAAGAAGTCAAACAAGACAAGCCATTGATTACAGAAGTTGTAGGCGGAATCGAGAACTAATTATTCTGTCTTTTTAACCGCGCCGGCCTTGGCACACTTTTCAGAACAGAACAATAGAATTTTTCCCTTAACTTCACGCTCAATAATACTTTCTTCCCTATCTCCTAAAGTCTTGTCACAATTCTCGCAATGAGCGCTCTCACTGCCCGCAGCGCCTTCTGCAAAACCCTCTTCCCAAGGCGCAATCTCATCACCATCAACAGTCAACTCTTCCCTGCCCTCTGCAGTGTAAACATCAGCTTCCTTGTCACCAATACTAATCTTTATTTTAGCTTCATCGTGAGTTTCAGCATGCTCTTCAGGCTCCAAAAACTCCTCAGGCTCATCAACAAACTCAGAATCCTTATCCTTCTCAAAAATACTTCCCTTCTTTTTTGGCATACCAGTGCAACACTAAGAAAGGTATATAAATTTTGTTATAACTCACTATACTATGAGAGAAATAAAGAGGCACATATTCCACATACTCTTCGGAACAGTCATAGGAATATTGTTCCACCTTGGAATAATGAACAAGATGCATTTTGCCATCTTGTTCGTACTATCAGGAGTACTATTCTTCATCTATAAGCACTACAAACTGCCAGTACTACATGAAATAATGATGGCTCTTGAAAGAGAGCACAACCTTCACAAATTCCCAGGCATAGGAGCGTTCTACTACATGCTCGGATGCACAATCGCAGTCTGGCTATACACACCAGACATCGCCACAGCTTCCATATTTATTGTAGCCTGGGGAGACGGAGTAGCAGGACTATTACGAGCACACTCAACAAAAAGAATCAAAACATGGAGCAGCACGATATTCGCCATAATCGTCTCAATTATAACAGCGCAATTCTTTGTTTTACTCCTTCACGCAATCATTGCCAGCGCGATAACAATGATAGTAGAAAGATTCGACATCAAACTAGACGATAACCTGTACATACCAATATTGTCAGGCGCAATACTGACGATTTTGCGATAAAAAGAACGTGTTAGAAGGTAGAGGTTCTGAGTGGGAAAATTTTACTGGTAAATGGTTCTTCCGTCTTCCAAAACACAACCACACTTAAGATTAGTGCCTTCGCAAGGAGTTAAACATGCAAGTGTTGACCCACTGCAGTTAGGATATACTTGTTCCCCTTCTGCGATGGGACTACAAACTCCTCTTACAACTTTGCCGATATCCGGCCTTTCTGACGCTTTGTCACAGCGCTTGGTACATTTAGATTCAGGTGAGGGTGAACAGCTCCCTAATAATAAAAAAATGGTTGCCAGAATTACAATCAAGGAAATGCGCATCAATGACACCTCTTATAAATCGGCTAAAGAATGAATTATTTAAAAAATTACCTATTTACTTCGGTTTTTTTTACATCAGCTTACCAAAGAACTGCGCAATCTCGTCAGCATAATCAACAGTTATTTTCAACTCCCACTCGGGAGGAAAACACGACTTGTAACGAGGCCAGGCATATCTTTCATCAAGAAAAACAAGCACACCTCTATCCGTTTCAGAACGAATGCACCTGCCGGCATTCTGAATACAACGCGTCATAGCAGGCAAAGTATAACCATACTCCCAACCCTTGCCAAACTTCCTATCATAATACGAAATAAGCTCAGTAGTCTCCAAATCAGGCTTGTCCAACGGCAAACCAATAACGATAACACCCTTGATAACACCCGGCAAATCAATACCCTCACCAAAACTGCCGGCAGCAACAGCCAACAAAGCACCCTTAGAATGAGAAAACTTGTCTAACAACACCTGCTTCTCGGCTTTGTCCATCCCAGGCGATTCATATAAGATAGACTTGTCATACTTCTCTGCAAAAAAACCAGCAACAGAATCCCTCACAGAATAACTTGGGAAAAACAGCATCACACAACCAGGAATTTTGTTGGCTATATCAGCGCAAACTTCACCAATCTCTCTATATTGGCGCTCGCTCCTCATCGTAAATTTCGTCGTAGTCCTCGGAACAATCATAGACAACCTGTTATGCTCAGGAAACGGACTGGGAAATGATTTTGTTATCGCATTCTGCATGCCCAACACGTCAGCATACATGCTTGTAGGGCTCAAAGTGCCGGACATGACAACGGAAGCATAACAACCATCAAAAACTTCCTTAGTAGCCAACGCAGGATCAAGGCAACGAATGCTTAACGTGACAAACATGTCTTTCCTGCTGATAATCCGCGCAAAACCAACATCATCATTCTTCCAAGCCTCCAAAAAACGAGCAACACTACCAATATGCGATGTCTTCTGCTCAGCCCTGACTATATCAGCAGCCAAATCAAGCTCGGCAACAATCTCATCATACTTTTTGAACTTGTTCAAAGGCTCAAAGAAAAGCTCACGCTTCACCAATCTCTCCTCCTTCAAATTTTCACTCAACTTATTCAACACGTCCTGAATCTCAACAAGCAAAGAAAGAGCATCATCAAGATGATTTTTCTTCGCTTCCTGCAATGCAAGCTTCATAAGCTTATTCGACAAACGGAAAGTAAGCAAGTCCCTAACTCTGGCAGGCAAATTATGGCCCTCATCAACAATTATTATCGCCTGATCCAACTTCTTCTTAATCTTACCAAGCAACATATCCCGAATATGCTCATTAAACAAATAAAAATAATCAGCAACAATAACTTTTGAATTCTCAGCAAGCATCAACGACATCTCATACGGACAAAGCTTTTCCTGAATACACTTCAGCATCACTTTCTCAGTAGGCAAAGGAGAATCAGCATTCAACTCTGACAACATTTTCTGCGCAGACAAATTATTCTTCCCTCTGGCATTAGTGTAAAACTCGCACAAATTATTCTCAACCATGCCCTTGCAATACTCAGCAAAATCTCCAGAAGGCATGTTATCAACATTATCCTGCGCGCACATCCACTTCTTCCCAATCAAACTAGCGACGGCAAAATGAATCTTATTCTTATCCATCACCTGCTTAGCAGTCTCCAAAACAATCTTGTGCTGGGTATGCCTTGAAGTAAGAAAGAAAACAGTAAGATCACGCTGAAGAGCAAGCTCCAACGCAGGACAAAGAACAGCGGCAGTCTTCCCAAGACCGGTTGGAGCGTGTGCAAGCACGTGCTTTTTCTCTTTCAAAGCCTTCTGAACAGTCTCAATCAATTCTTTCTGGCTTGGCCTGATGACATCATGAGAAAATAACATTGATTTTCACCGTGTGTTAGGCGTTTATATGCTTATCGCAAGAACTTTTAAACAGGAACCGGTTTATGCACGATAAAATACAGTTTTATCGACGATAAAAATGCGTCTGCGAAACATTTAAATATATATTCGAATACAATCATTGTATAATCGACGGGGTGGGTAGTTTGAATAAAAACAAAGAAATTTTTAAGACATTCTTCAGAGAGAAACCAGCCATGATGCTGGTAGAATTGCGCAACGCGAAAAGCGAAGTATACGCGAGTTCTTTGGCAAAAACAATCGACTGCACATACTCACACGTTGTAAAAATCCTTCAGGAAATGGAAAGAGAAGGCCTTGTCAACTTCGACAAACAAGGACGATTAAAACTTCTCGCTCTAACCAAGAAAGGAACCGACGTCGCATTGCGCATAGACGACATCAGGGGACTGCTTTAATTTTTTTATTTTAAGATTATTTCTGCATATCAAGTCTTTCGGACAATGACACTCTTCGAAAGCCCTCTGAATTCCATTCGGTCGGGCTTGTTCGTCGATGAAATCATAGAAAACTTTATAAACAACCCTCTTGAAATCAATATGGTTCAAGAGACACATCGGCTCTGGCTTGTGTGTACTGGCGACATGACGCGTTCTTGAACGGAGAATTAAAAATGGCAAAAATGCATTCACGAGGCCGAGGAAACTCAGGCTCAAAAAAACTATTGAACCCAATCAAACCAACATGGGTAAGATACAAGCCAAAAGAAATAGAAATGCTTGTAGGCAAGTTCGCAAAAGAAGGAAAAACATCAAGCGAAATCGGAACAATCCTGCGAGACAGCTACGGAGTTCCATCAGTCAAACTATTGACGGGCAGAAGACTTCAGCAAGTATTGGAAGAGAAAAAACTCAGCCCAAAACTACCAGAAGACATTATGGCACTAATGAAACGCTCAGTCCAAATCAGAAAACACCTTGAAAACTTCAGAAAGGACATGACTGCTGTGCGCGGACTCCAGCTGACAGAAAGCAAAATCAAAAGGCTGGCTAAATACTACAAAAGAGTAGACAAGCTCACACCAGACTGGAAATACGATCCAAGCGCAGTCAAACTGTACACTGAATAAAGAAAACGACAAAAGTAAATGGACAATAGTTGTCGTTTTCTAATTAGTAAAAGACACAGCATATTGTACTAAAATTCGTGTCTTTCACTAATAAGCCGAAACCTTTTTAAGCAACGACTGTGCAGTAGTGTCATATGGGGGCAAGGCATTTTTTTATTACATTTCTCATTTTGTTGGTAGCTTGCCAGCCACAAGTACGCACGATTCCAACATCAGAATACCAGCCTCCTGCAGACACGATAACAGTTCAACAGCCAGCAGTTGATCTATGCAATGACATAAACTGCACTGCAGGCAAAGTATGCCAGGCAGGCAGCTGCACGTGCCCAAACGGGAAAAAATCATGCGGCAATGACTGCATAGCAGCAAGCGACTGCTGCATAGATGACGATTGCGGCACAGGCGTCTGCGATGACGGAGAATGCATGGAAGCAAAAGAATGCAGGCTCAATGAAGAATTCGATGATGGGGAATGCGGCTGCGCGAAAGACAAATTCTACTGTAAAGAACAAAAGAAATGCATAGACCGAGACGCATGCTGCGTGCACACAGAATGCGACAGTTTTGAACGCTGCGTTCCAACAAACTGGAAAACCAGCTTCTGCATCAAAATAGAAGACAAAAAAATCTGCAAACTCGTCTCAGATCTCAACAGAACAGAAACCTTCGATATCAAAGACAATGAATTCGAAGTCATGCCAACAGATTGGTGGCATGACGAAACAATAAGCATACTAGTCAACAATGAAAGCATGCGCCTCGCCATGAACGAAACCAGGTTACTGGAAGAAGCCAACGCGACAGTATTCCACGAAGGCGTAGAAATAACCGGCGGATTCTGCAAAGAAGACGAAGATGATTAATTCTTAAGTTTTTTATAGCCCTGGGCGGATTCAGAACCAAACTTTTTCTCAAAAGTTTGAACAAAAGAAGTCAAGTGAGGTCTGTCGACCTCACGAAATAGCCCTGGGCGGATTCGAACCGCCGTCACAGGAGTCAGAGTCCCGTATACTTGACC
>CAZTVK010000020.1:0-47020 GCA_964617195.1 uncultured Methanosarcinales archaeon
TATTGATATTGCGAGTTTTTTGTAATTCAGCCTCATTTTTAGTATATTTGGCAGTTTTATTATTTAAATCACTTGTTTTAACGGCAACATTTAAAAACAGTGGTTAGAAGAAGTTGTTAGATCGCGGGGTTGTGATCTAACTTGGTTATGATGCGAGGTTTGGGACCTTGTCGTCCCGGTTCAAATCCGGGCAGCCCCATGAGCGTCAGGAGAGCGCGAGAGGACGGGCGTTACAGTCCTCTCGCAAGTAATTGCGAAGCCTAAATATTGTTAAGTTTTATAAAGAACATCTCGTCGGATAATACTATGCCAAAAAAGGATGAGTCTACTCAGGGTATTACTGTAAAGAAAGCAGATGACATGTCTGAGTGGTATACTCAGGTTATTCAGAAGGCTGAGCTTGCTGATTATTCTCTTGTTTCCGGTTGTATGATTTTGAGGCCTAGAGTTTATTCTATTTGGGAGAAATTGCAGGCTTTCTTTGATGGTGAGATCAAGAAGTTGGGCGTGAAGAACTGTTATTTTCCGTTGCTGATTCCTGAAAGTTTGCTGAAAAAGGAGGCTGAGCATGTTGAGGGTTTTGCGCCTGAGGTTGCGTGGGTGACTCATGGCGGTCATTCTCCTTTGGCTGAGCGTTTGGCTGTTAGGCCGACTTCTGAGACTGTCATGTATGAGGCTTATTCGAAATGGATTAGGAGTTATAGAGATCTTCCGTTAAAACTGAACCAGTGGAATAATGTTGTGAGATGGGAATTCAAGCATCCTGTTCCTTTCTTGAGGGGCAGGGAATTTTTGTGGCAGGAAGGTCATACTGCTTTTGCGAAGAAGCCAGAGGCCGAAAAGGAAGTTCTTGATATTCTTGAATTGTACAGGCGCGTTTCTGAGGAGATGCTTGCTGTTCCTGTCGTGAAGGGTGTCAAGAGCGATAACGAGAAGTTTCCGGGTGCAGACTATACTTCGTCTGTTGAGACTATGGCGCCTTCTGGCAAGGCTGTTCAGTTTGCCACGAGCCATCATCTCGGGCAGCGTTTTGCGAAGAGTTTTGACATTTCTTTCCTGGATGAGAAGGGTGAGAAGAGTCTGCCTTTCCAGAACAGCTGGGGTTTCTCGACAAGAAGTATTGGCGCGATGATTTTGTTTCATGGCGATGATAAGGGTTTGGTGATTCCGCCTAGAGTGGCGCCGTTGCACGCAGTTATAGTTCCTATTATGTTTGAGGACAGCAAAGAGAAAGTTGTTGCGAAGGCTCATGAGATTGCCAAGGTTTTGGTAAAGGCTGGCTTGTCGGTTGAAGTCGATGATCGTGACAGTTATACTCCTGGTTGGAAGTTTAATGAGCATGAGCTGAAAGGCGTTTGTTTAAGATTGGAGATCGGTCCTAAAGACTTGGAGAAAGATCATGTTGTTATGGTGCGCAGAGACACTGGCAAGAAGGATTTCATCAAGATGTCCGATCTTGCGAAAGTTATTCCTGAAGAGCTTGAGAGAATGCAGGAGGACTTGTTCAATAAAGCGAAGAAGTTATTGAATGATAATTCAGTTCATGCTAGAGAATGGAAGGATTTTGAAAAGGCGGTTAAGGACAAAAAATTAATTTACGCGCCGTGGTGTTGTACTGCTGAGTGTGCAGAGCATATCAAGGGTTTGACAGAAGGCGTGAAATGCCTGAACCTGCCGTTTGACCAAAAGAAGCCTTTTGCTAAGTGTATTAAGTGTGAGAAGCCTGCAACGCATGTTGGCGTGTTCGCTAAGTCGTATTGAACAGAAAACTTTATATATCTCCATATAGAACAGCTAGTTAAGAGGTTAATGATTCTCAAGGGGTTTTGAATGGATAATGATTTGAAAGTGCAGAAAGGAACAACAACTGTTGGCATTGTGTGCAAGGACGGCATCATATTGGCCGCCGACAAGCGTGCAACAGCAGGATTCGTTGTTAACAAGAGGACGCAGAAGATTCACAAGGTTACTGACAGCATGGCTGTTACCATGGCCGGTCTTGTTTCTGATGCTCAATTATTGGTCAAGCTCATTCGTGCAGAAGTCAAACTCAAGGATTTGGCAACATTAAGGTCAAGCACGGTTAGAGAAACTGCTAATTTGCTTGCAGGAATGTTGTACATGAATTTGAGAAAGATGTCGATGGTTCCTGGTATTGTCAGCTTTATTTTGGGCGGCAATGATGCAGAGGGAAGTCATGTTTACGATTTAGGAATTGATGGTAGCGTGACTGAAGTTGATGATTATGTTTCTGATGGTTCTGGAAGTATTTTCGCGTACGGCGTTCTTGAAGTGCTGTACAAGAAAGGCATGACTGTTGAGGAAGGCGTCAAGTTGGCTGTTAAAGCGATTGGCGCAGCGTTGCAGCGTGACGTTAACACCGGTAACGGTATTGACGTGATGGTCATCGACAGTAAGGGCGTCAGGATGGTTCTGGAAAAGGACTTGAATATTAAGATCGAAATATAATCCCAGAGGGGAGTTCTAACAAAATGGTTGAAATCATTAAAGAAATACTGAAATTTTTACCTGCGGACAAGGTTAGCGATGCGGCTTTTGAAGGAGCCAACATAGTTTTGTACACAAAGGACAAAGAGTTCTTTTTGAATAATGAAGGTCTGATCAAGCAGGTTGTTAACGAGTTCAAGAAGCGTGTTGAATTGAGACCTGACCCTAGCATTACTATGAGTCAGGAGAAGGCTGAAAAGGAGATCAAGACCATTATGCCGGAGGAAGCCGGTATTTCTCAGGTGTTGTTTGACACTGAGCGTTCTATGGTTATTATCGAGGCTGAAAAACCTGGTTTGGCTATTGGCAAGCAGGGTAGTTTGTTGAGGGAAATCAGGGAAAAGGCGCTTTGGGTTCCTGTTATTAGAAGGACTCCTGCGTTGAAGTCTCAATTGATTGAGAACATTCGCGCTGTTTTGTATGAAAATTCTGAGTATAGGAGAAAGTTTTTGGACAAGGTGGGTCATAGAATTTATGACGGCTGGTTGCGTGAAAAGAAGAACGAGTGGATAAGAGTTACTCATCTTGGCGCGGCACGGCAGGTTGGAAGGAGTTGTGTTTTCTTGCAGACTCCAGAGTCAAGAATCTTGTTGGACTGCGGTATTAACGTTGCTGGTGAAGGCGCGGAGCAGTATCCGATTCTTGACGCTCCTGAGTTCAACATTCAGCAATTGGATGCAATTATTTTGTCGCATGCGCACGTTGACCATTCTGGTTTTATTCCGTACTTGTTCAAGATGGGTTACCGAGGTCCTGTTTATTGCACCGAGCCAACCAGAGATGTTGCTGCTTTGCTGATGCTTGATATGGTTAAGATTATGAAGTCTGAGAATAAGGAGCCGATTTACGATACTGATGATGTCAAAGAGTTTGTCAAGCACTGTATTACGTTGGAATGGGAGGAAGTTTCTGACATCACTCCTGACGTGAGGTTGACTTTGTATCCTGCAGGTCATATTCTTGGCAGTTCAATGGCTCATTTGCACATTGGCAACGGCTTGCATAATTTGTTGTACACTGGCGACTTGAAATATGGTAAGGCTCCGTTGCTTGATCCGGCTTGGACGATTTTCCCAAGGTTGGAAACCGTGATTATAGAGGCAACGTATGGTGGCAAGATGGATATTGGAGCGCCTTCTAATGAGGCTGATGTGTTGTTGTGTAATTATATTAAGGAGACTTTAAAGCGCGGAGGAAAAGTTTTGATGCCGGTGCTTGGCAGTGGTCGTGCTCAGGATATTATGGTCATGATTGAAGCGATGGTCCGCCGGGGAGAATTAGAACCGATTCCGGTTTATATTGATGGCATGGTTTGGGATATTACTGCCATTCATACTGCTTATCCTGAATATTTGAACACTACTTTGCGTAAATTGATTTTCCATAAGGATCAGAATCCGTTCCTGAACCCAATTTTCAGGCGTGTTGGCAGTTCAAAAGAGAGAATGCAAGTTGTTGAAGAAACTGGTCCTGCTGTTGTCATGGCGACTTCAGGCATGCTTGTTGGCGGTCCTTCTGTTGAATACCTTAAGCATTTTGCTGATAATCCGAAGAACAGCTTGATCTTCTCTTCGTATTTGGGCGAGGGCACGCTAGGTAGAAGAGTTTTTGGCGGTGAGCGCGAGATCATGTTCAAGTCTGGTTTGAGGCAGGAAGTTGTTCAGATTAAGATGGAGGTTGTGAAGCTTGCCGTGTCAGACCATTCTGATAGGAAGCAGTTGATGAATTTTATTTTCAAGTGTCAGCCGCGGCCGAAGAAGGTTATTGTTCAGCATGGAGATAGTTCTAAAGTGTTGGACTTGGCGTCTGCAATCCATAAGCTTGGCAGGATTGAGACTGTTGCTCCGAGGAATTTGGAGACTGTTAGAATCAAGTAGCTAAATGTTTTTATAACCCTGTTCTCGCCTGTTTTTCATGCATATTGGGGTTTATACTGAGTGTCTTTCAATGCAGTATACTGGGGTTGAGGTTTATACTCATTCTTTGGTTGAGGGTTTGAGCAGAACAAAGAACGAAATTACTTGTTTTCATTCTAAAAGTTCTAGCCATCCTGTTTTTGAGAATGTCAGGCATCATGAATTTCGTGCAGCGCCTCCAATACCGTTTTACCATCGGTTTGCCGCTCTTTTTCATAATTCTTGTTTCAAAGATCTTGACGTTTTGCATCTTCCTTTGCCGCAGTTTCCATATGTGAAAAAGCCGAAAGTTCCTGTTGTTGTTACCGTGCATGATTTGATTCCTGTTTTCATGCCTGAGCATCATACTTGGAAGCGGGAGTTGTACTTCAGGACTCTTTTGCCTTGGTATTTGAAGAAAGTTGACGCGATTGTCGCGGTTAGCAATTCAACGAAATCTGATTTGATGCGTTATTATAAGATTTCTGAGGATAAAATTCACGTTGTTCATGAGGCTTTGCAGCCTGTTGAGTTTAGGAAAGTTAAGAAAGAGCCTTTTATTTTGTATGTTGGCACGCTGGAGCCTAGGAAGAATATTGAAGGCTTGCTTGAGGCTTTTGCGATTCTTAAGTCGAAAGGTTTTTCTCATAAGTTGGTAATTGCAGGAGGCAAAGGTTGGAAGTATCAGCAAATTTTCAAGACGGTTTCGAGGTTGAATCTTGGCAGTGATGTCGTGTTTGCTGGTTATGTTTCTGATGCTGAAAAGTGCAGTTTGATGAGCAAGGCAGAATTGTTCGTATTTCCGTCTTTTTATGAGGGTTTTGGTCTTCCTGTTTTGGAGGCTATGGCTCTTGGAACTCCGGTTGTTACGTCAAATGTTTCTTCTCTTCCTGAGGTTGTTGGTGATGCAGGAATTTTAGTCAATCCGCATGATGTCGATAGTATTGCAGATGGAATAGAGCGTGCTTTGTCGTCAAGTAAAGAATTAATAAGTGCGGGCTTGAAAAGGGCAAAGCTTTTTACAGAGGAGCGTATGACCAAAAATATATTAAAAATATATGAGGGTGTGGTGTGAAAGCGAGCATTATTGTTCCTAATTTGGAGCCGCAGACTGTTTTATTGCCGTCTATTCAGGCGATGTGCACTCAGAGCGTTGATGATTTCGAAGTTATTTTTCCTTTGCACGGTGAAGTTTCCAGAGAGGAGAAAGTCATTCTCAAGCATTTTGAGGAGCAGTATGAGAATTTCAGGGTTTTGCCTGTCAAGGGAAGCCGTAGCGCTTCTCTGAATCAGGCAGTGAACGATTCAGAAGGAAAACTGATTTTTTTCGTTGAGTCTCATTGCATTATTGACAGGGACTGGCTGAAAAGATATTTTGCCCGTTTCAATAGGGATAAGTTTCAGGTTTCATTCATTACAATCGGGGAAGTTCCTAGCGATCGTTGGGTTTCAAAGTGTGTCTTTCGCCAGCGTGCTGACGTAATTAAGAGGCATAAGAATGCTGGCACTTATGATGCGTTCTTTGACTTGCATGGCTCTTGTGTTACGAGGGAATTATTTGATTCCATGGGGCAGTTTTCTGAAGTGCCTTCCATGGCCGAGTTTGAGTTTGGCGCAAAACTTCATCAGAAGGGTATTCCTATCCATAGAGTCACGGATGAGAAAATATGGCATTACAACAATAGAACGCTTTCCAGTTATGAGCATATTGTGAAGCGTCAGGGCCGTGATAGAGTTAGATTGTTGTCTAAGCATGGCAGGGAGTTCATGGAGCGTTATTTTCCCAGTCCTAAGCTGATTAATTTGCTTCCGTTGCTGCAAAGGTTCAGGTTGCCGATTTTCTGTACTGCGCAGGCAGTGATGCTTGCGCAATCGATGGGGCTTAATCTCTTTGAAAAAGTGTCTCCAGCATTGTCAGAATCGTGCTTCAGGGGTTATGCGGCTAATTGTTTGCGTTATGGAATTTTGAAGGAGTTGGGGAAGGAAGGGTATGAAGGTCTCAGTAATCGTATCTGATGTGAACGAGCAGGGCATGCGTTTGCCGTGCATTCAGATGTTGTGTAATCAGCACTTTGATGAGTATGAAGTTATTTTTCCTGATGGCGGCATCTGGGATCTTGAAGACAGGACTATGATTGAGGATTTCCAGAAGCAGTATTCTCATCTGAAAGTTTTTGCTGTTGAAGGAAAGAACAGGGCTGAGCTGATTAATGAGGCGGTAAAGAGGGCTAAAGGAGAATTATTGCTTTTTATTGAGTCTCATTGCATTGCTGACCGTGATTGGGTGAAGAATTATGTTGATTTGTTCAAAATGAAGAAAATTCAGGCTGCCAGGGGTGACGTTAACACAATTCCAACTGATAGTTGGGAGGGTATTGCCGAGGAATACATGCGGGGGATTATTGTTCGGCGTATAGGTAGTCTTGGCACAGCGGTTTCTTATTTTGACTTTCATAATTCTGCCATGACTAAGAAATGTTTTGTTGGGCTTGGCGGTTTGTCTCCGGATTTGCCTATTCTTGCTGAGTTTGAGCTTGGCGCGCGTGCTCATCAGAAAGGAATTGGCATCTATCAGTTTAAGACGTGCAAAGTCTGGCATGCGAACAGTACGCGTTTCTCCAAGTATGCGGAAGTTATTGGCGAGCAGGGCAGGGAAAAAGCGTTATTGATTAACAAGCATGGAAAAGAGTTTGTTGCTAAGTATTTCCCTGCTCCTAAACTTCTCGGAATGCTTCCATTGCTGAAAGTGTTCAGGCTTCCTTTGCTTTTGGCAGTAAGGTGTGCGATGTCTTTTGCCAAGCTGGGCTTCTATACTGGCAAAATGATTAACAGTCATGATGTGGCGAACTTTTATTTCGTTATGTTCGCGAATAACAGTTATAGGTATGGAATCTTAATCGGTTTGGGGCAGAATAGGCATCGCTCTTAGGTTTTCCATGCATTGTTTCATCCTGTTGTCTTTTTTTGCGATAAATACTTGATACGGGCTCAAAAATGGGAAGATGCATGTTATTATGTAAATTATTATTCTTTTTGGATTGAGAAATGAGTTGTCTCTTCTGTAAAATGTTTTCTTGATTGTGAAGTTTGTATTTGTCAGGAATTCATTCATCTCAAAGTTGGTGTATTCTCTTACGTGTCCTGAAGTTCCAACGGAGTATTTTATTGAAAAAGCGCGGAAGGGGCTTTGCATAGCTCCTTTTCCGAGCAGGTATTTTATTATGTTTGAGAAGTAATATAGGTTTGGTGTTGTCAGAATTAGTGTTCCTTCTTTTTTCAGCACTCTGTTTGTTTCAAGCAGCGCGTGTATTGGATCTGTGAGGTGTTCGAAGACTTCGTTCATCAGTGCGAGATCAAATTTGTTGTCCTCGAAAGGAATTTTTTCTTTTTCAATGTCGGTTTTTATTATTTTCAGCTTGTTGGCGGAGAGGAATTTTTTGTACCTTTCTGGCTTTTTGTCGATTCCTGTTATTTCATACCCTGTTTTTTGAAATAAGAATGTCTCGTGGAATGGGGCGGCGCCCATTTCAATGATGTTTCCGTTTTTTAGGATTTTCTTGACTAGGGAGATGTCTTTCACGTATCTTTTTTTATGGAAGTTGAAATACCATTTGGAGATGTATTGGAATTTGTCTTTGCTTTTGTTTATGCTCTCTTCAAGTTCCCTTAACAATAGGCTGCTCATTATATATCGTTGAACAACAATGTTTAAAAGCCTTTTCAGGTCCTCGTCGGATATGAAGGTTTTGCATTTGGGCAAGTACTATCCGCCTGTTAAGGGTGGTATTGAGACCCATGTCAGGGATGTTTGTGAAGGTTTGGTGAAGAGGAGGCAGCATGTTGCTTGTGTTGTTTCTTCTGCTTCTGTTTTTGGCAGTTCTGGAAATGTTAAAGGTGTCAATGTTGTCAGGCTTTCAAAGCTTCCTTTTGTCCGGCATCCTGTTAATTTGTCCTTGTTTTCTTATTTGAAGAAAGTGGTGGATGATTTTGATGTTGTTCATCTGCACTTGCCTAATCCTTGGGCTGAGCTTGCTTGTTTGCGTGTTAAGCCGAAACGACTTTTTGTTAGCTATCATGCTGATGTTGTTGGCAAGCTTGGCTCGAGCCTGTATTTGCCTTTGCAAAGGAAGGTTTTGCGTGTGGCTGAGAAGATTGTTGTTGCTTCTCCTCATCTTTTGGAGTGCCGTGCTTTGCAGGAGTTCAGGAACAAGTGTGTTGTTATACCGTTTGGTGTTGATATGAGAAAGCAGGGGAGGTTTGACAGGAAAATTGTTTCTTCTTTGCGGAATCATTCTCGTCCTATTTTTCTTTTTGTCGGCCGTCTTGTGAAGTATAAGGGTTTGAAGTATTTGGTGAAAGCGATGAAGCGTGTTAAGGGCACTTTGATTATTGTGGGCAGTGGTCCTTTGCTGAACGAGCTGCGTATAAAAGCAAGGTATGGCAATATTTTATTTTATCCTGATGTTTCTGATGCTGAATTGCGGAATTTTTATCGCGCGTGTGATGTTTTCGTTCTGCCTTCGATAACAAAAGCCGAGGCTTTCGGAATTGTTCAGTTGGAGGCCATGGCGTGCAAAAAGCCTGTTATCAGCACTAAGTTAGGTACTGGTGTTGAGTTTGTGAATGAGACTGGCATTTTGGTTCCTCCGGCTGACGTTGATGCTCTTGTAGAAGCGATGAATAAGCTTCAGGATTGGAAATTGCGTGCTTTGATTGGCAGGAGGAGTTTTGAGCGTGTTGCAAAAGAGTTCAATTCTGATTTGATGCTGGATCGTCTTCTTGACTTGTATTCCAGTTGATTTTCCATAATGTTATGCGTTCTGGCTCGTATGATTGGTGTGCGAGTGTGAAGTGTTCTGTTTTTTCTCCTGCGAACAATCGTACGAGCAGCGTTTTGTGGTATGCTGGGGGCACGAGTATTGCGCGATAGTTGTTTTCTTCTTGGTAGACTATCAGTGATATCTCTTTTGTCGTGTCGAGCGTTTTTTCCGTTGTTGTTTCGTTTGTTATGATTGTGATGCTGTGTGGCTGGCTGTTTTTTTTGTTGGCGCTGGCTTGTTTTATGTCCACCGTATATCCCCAGCATTCAAGTGTCGTGTTGTTTATTTCTTGGCAGGTTTGTATTACTGATGGTGCTTTGTTGGATACTGGTTCGCTTGAATTGATGGCTTCTGCTTCTATTGAGTTTATGACGTCGAGCGTGTGCTTGTCGATGATAATATAGGCTTCTCTTGGAGTGCAGTGTGTCAGGTCTGCCAGTTCTGGGATGGTTGTCCCTTGTTTTAGTGCCAGTTCTAATAGTTCAATGCTCACCATACTCTCCGCATCGGCTCTGCTGCAGGCTATCATTCTGAAAATGTTTCGCGAGTATGTTTCGTTTTCGGACAATAGTGCTTTTGCTGTCCATCGTGTGGTGCGTGATCCGGGTGCTGCGTCGAGTGTTGTTGCCCTGTTTGATGCGTATTGCCAGATGTACCCGTAGTCCCACCATGCGTTGATTATTGTGTCTGGGCTGGTGTTTTGTTTTAGCCATGCTCCTGTTTCAGCTGTTGCTGTCGTCATGGGTGGTAGCGGCGTGTTTGTTGTGTCTATCATTGTTGAGCCGACTGCTAGTGGCAGGATTATTAGGAATGCTATTGACGCGATTGTTTTTCGCGATATTTGGAATTCCTGTGTCAGTGTTGCAAGCATTTCTTGTATTTTTTGGAGCAGTGCTGCTGTGATTATGACTGCTGGCGGTGCTAGGAAGAACATGAATCTGAGTATTTTCACTGCAGGGAATAAAAGCGCGAGTAGCCAGACGAGCAGGAATAGTTCTGGGAGTGTTGCTTTTTTTCTTATCGCGCGGTAGGCTGTCCAGCATGCTGCTGTTAATGCTAAAATGCTGAATATGGGGTCTCCGAGCGCAGTTATGAATTGTGAAAATGTTGGTTGTGCTAGCTCTTTTACCGTTGCCTGCGTGCCTATGTTTAGAAGTTGGAGTTTTGTTAGTATTTTAGTGAAGTATCCTTGTAGTGCGAATATGATTATTATTGCTGTTCCGGCAAGCATGCTGAGGATGATGCTTATTTTGCCAGCCTGCCTGAATGCGTATGCCAGCCACATGATGCAGAATGCAGCAATTATTGCCAGCACGAAATACCATGCATGCCAGGTGTATGCGAGTGCTGCCAGTGATAAAAGCGCGCCTATTCCTGCAATTATGCGTTGTTTTCGTGTTCCTTCTATTATCCATATAATGCTGAGGAAGAAGGCGAGTGATAATGGCATGATTAGTGTTGTTGTGTCTGTGAATCCTGCCATGTTTTGCCTGAAAAAGTAGGGATGCACTGCGAACATTATTGCTGCGAAAAAAGCTGTTTCAATTTTCTTGTAAACTGAGAAAGTTATTGCAAATATCAGCGCTATGGAGATTATTCCAAGCGCGATTGGAAGGTAGAATGATGTTTTCATCAGGGATGCTGGCGAGAATATGTTCCACGTTTTGTGCCAGGCTGCTTCAATTATTGGCAGAAGCGTCCATGTCGCAGAGGAGCCGTGCGGTGCTTTTCTCAGCGCATCGTATCGTGTTCCGTTTGCTAGTGTTTGTGTTTGGTGTCCGTGCTGGACGATGTTGTCTGCATACCTGAGGTAATAGTAAGTGTCTGTTCCGAGCAGGTACGGTGCTCCACTTTTTTCCTGGAAGAATGACTTGTGCTGTTTTACTGCTTCTTCAATAGCTTTTTTAGCTTCTTCGCTTTTGAGCGTTTTTTGCGTTTCTGTTTGTGCTACGCGTACGATTTCTTCAGGGCTTAGCTGCGGGTGTTTCGCCTGTACTTGTTGTAATATTTTTTTGGCAATGATTTGTTGTGCTTGTTTGCTGAATGCGTCTTCCAGTATTTTTAGTTCAGATGATGCGCTCAGGACTATGCCTCCTATTATTAGTGGAATGAGAAAAAGAACCAACAAATATGCTTTCTTGTAATTGTCCATCCCGATAAGTTCTCTATACTTCCATATTTAAAAGTATGTAGGCAAAAGGATTTTAAATAAATCCTCAGGATGTTCTTGTTATGAAGTTTCCTCGAGGCATTGCGGAGAGCGGTAATGGGTTGCTTAGCAGTCTTTCTCGCACTCTTAATATCGATGTTCACTATTTCGTGAAATCGGGTTTTTGGATGTATTTGGGTTATGGATGCTCCGTGCTGTTTAGGGTGATTTTGCTTGTTATTTTCGCTCGTTTTGCATCTAAGGAGTTTTATGGTGAGTACCAGTTCGTTTCGACGGTTCTTTGGGTTCTTGTGGTGTTTTCCATGCCGGGCATGGATACTTCTATTCTTCAGTCTGTTGCGCGCGGTTATGAGTCTTCTTTGATTTCTGGCACTCGTGCGAAGATGAGATGGTCTTTGTTGGGCAGTGTTGCGCTAGTTTTTGTTTCCTTGTATTTCATTTATGTTAGTCCCAGACCTTTTTGGAATGTTTTTATGGCATTGGTCGTGTTTTTTCCTTTGTGGTCTGCTGGAAGTACTATTATGGCGTATTATCGTGGGAAGGAGCAGTTCGATAAGGCTGCGTTTTATGAAATCAGTGTAGGCATATTGACCACGATTGCATCGATTGTTGCTTTCTTATTGACAAAGTCGTTGTTGGTTATTTTTGTGACTTCAATAATTATCAGCATTTTGATTTTTGAGATAATGTACGCGAGGCTTGCGCGAAGAATAAAGCCCGTACCTGTTGACGGGCAGGTTGTTTCTTATGGCAGGCACGTGACGTTGATGACTGCGATTAATTTTGTCGCGCCTTATGCTGACCGTTTCGCTATCACTTATATTGCTGGCTATGAGGGCTTGGCTGTTTATTCCATCGCGACTTCTATTCCTACTACTCTGGCTTTCTGCGGGAAATTGCTGAGCACTTTGCTTCTTCCAAAGTTATCGCGGGATCATCCAGGTCATGTTCATAGCATCAAGGCGCTTTTTTGGTGGTTTTCTTTGGCAGCATTGGTTATGACTGGTGTTGCTATTCTTGTTAGTCCTTGGCTGATTCCATTCTTGTTTTCTGAGGGATATGTTGAGTCAGTAAGGTATGCTCAGGTTGCGTTGTTGTATCTTGTGTTTTTCATTCCTACTTCTGTTCTGTATTCTTTCTTTCAGGGCAGGAAATCAGTTAGGTTGTTGTATGCGTATAATCTTGGCATTGGTGTGGCACATCTTATTATTCTTGCAGTCATGGTTCCTTTATTTGGCATCTGGGGCGCTATTGTGAGTAATGTTATATTGGGCTTTTTTGGTTTCGTATTTCTAGTCGTGGCTTTTTACCGTAAGCATTAAAAATTGGTGGTTTACTCCTGCTGTCATGCTTGGGGTTTATGCGGTTATTTCATTTGTAATCAGTTTTGTGTTCGCGCTTATTGCTGTTCCTTATTGGATTAGGCGTTCTAAAAAGCAGAATTTGTTGATTAGTGATGCGCAAAAACTGCCGGCAAAGAGGATTCCTTACCTGGCTGGTTTGATTGTGGCGTTTGGTGCTGTTGTCGGGATTTTGTTTTTTGTTGCAGCTCAGACTTTTGCTTACACTAAAGGCCCGGCCGATTATACGAGTGTTCTTCTTGCATCCGTGTCAACAATTCTTATTGCTTTGTTGATCGGCATCGTTGATGACTTGTTGGGCGAGCGTATTGGGTTGAGGCAGTATCAGAAGCCTTTGTTGACTTTGTTCGCTGTTCTTCCGCTGGCGGTTGTTAATGCTGGTGAGAACGTGATGAGCTTGCCTTTTTTTGGTTTTGTCGCTCTTGGTCATTTTTACCCGTTTCTCGTGGTTCCTGTTGGAATTGTGGGTGCTGCGAATGGTTTCAATATTCTTGCTGGCTTGAATGGGCTTGAGGCTGGAATGGGAATCATTATTTTGAGCACGCTTGGCAGTCTGGCTTGGTTGACTGAAAGTTTTGCTGCTGCGGTCATTGCGTTTTGTATGGTTGCTGTTTTGCTTGTTTTCTTCTGGTACAATAAATTTCCTGCCAGGATTCTTCCTGGAAATAGTTTAACCTATGCTGTTGGAGCGTGTATTGCTGTTGTTGCTATCGTGGGAGATCTTGAACGTTCTGCTTTGATTCTTTTTGTTCCATATTTTATTGAGCTTTTATTGAAGTTGAGAGGGTTGTTTCAGAAGGAGAGTTTGGCTCGTCCTTTGCCAAATGGCTCTCTGGCTAATAAGTACAATAAGTGGTATTCTTTGAATCATGTTGTTATTTCTTTGCTTAGAAAGGTGAAGGGAACGGCGAGAGAGTGGGAGGTCGTTATTGTTTTGCTCGCGTTTGAGCTCGTTTTTGTTGCTGCGGCTTTCCTTATGGCAAAGTTTTAAAAATATGTGGGAGAAGCTCATTTTATGAAGACTGCATTTGTGTTGGCGGGCGGAAAGGGTACGCGTCTAGGTGATACTTTGCCTCCTAAGGGCATGTTGGTTGTTAGTGGTAGGACTATGTTGGATCGCCAGTTGGACTGGCTTGAGGGTGAGGGTTTTGATAATGTTGTTTTGTGTCTTGGCCACAGGCATGATGAAGTTAAGTTTGAGAAGAGGAAGATGAATGTTGTTGTTTCTGTTGAGAAATCTCCGTTGGGAACGGGCGGTGCTATTAAGCAGGCTGTTTTGAGCAATTTGGATTTGTGCAGGGATGGTGTTTACGTTTTGAATGTTGATGATATGGCAAAAGTGAATACTGGGAGTGTTTTTGAAAAGAGCAGGAGTTTGAACAAGAGTTTGATTGTTGCAAAGCCCGTTCCTTTCAGCGTGTGGGTTCAGAATAGGATGCACCCGCAGAATACTTCTGTTCAGCATATCGGTCATACTTTTTTGAAGAGTGGTGATGTTGTTGCTTTGCAGAGTCTTCCTGATGCGTTTAGTATTGAGAAGCAGGTTTCTGAGTGGTGTGAGCGTTTTGACGCGTTTGTTCATGATGGGAGCTGGGTTACGGTTAACAGCGGTGATCAGTTGGAGCAGGCTCAGAAGCTCGTCAAGTAATTATTTCAGGATGTCGTGTTGTTTGAACGCGTATACTATGTGTTCTGGCGCGTTGTAATTTTTTTCGTCTTCAAGCAATATCAGTCTCGTATTGTATCCTTGTTCTTCCAGCCATAATAATGAGTCTAGTATTCGTGCGTGTTTGAGCGCGAAGCCGAGCTTTCTTTCTTCTGGCTTGTCGTAGTCGTAGAACAAGCGTCTTTTCACGAGGTGTTCGTTTGATGCTTGTGCGAGTTTTATGGTTTCATTCCATTTTTTTATTTCTGGTTTTGAGCTCAGTCTTCCTTGCATTTCTGGCGAGAGGTATTCTGTTCCTGAAAGTGTGAGCGCTATTACTTCTGCGTTGTTTTTTACTGCGTGTTTTAGAGCGAGGATTCCTGCGTCTCCTGGACAGTTCCATCCTACGCAGTATGTTTTTTTGCCTGGAGTGATTACGTCATTCAGGTCTGTGTTTTTTGTCAGCCATTTGTGCGCATAGCGCATATTTGGCACATTGTTTGCCTGGAATAGCCTTTGCATGAATTCTTCGACGTCGCCATGGAACGGAATATCCTTGTCGTATCTTTCGAATCCTCTTCGGTACACGATGTCTTGTATTTCACTGTCTTTTTTCCCGAATCTTTTTAGGTGTTGTTCGAATATTGTGTGGTTGATTCCTGGCTGGAGTACGTGATTTGATTCGAGTTTGTCCATCAGGACTACTGCTGTTTGCGGGTGTCTTTTTGCGAAGCCGTATGCGAATCTTATTCCTGGTCCCGAGCAGAATTCGGCTACTTGCGTTTCTTTGTTGTCAGGTATATTTTTGTTTAGAAGGGAGAATGCTTCCTGTTCTGTCATTCTTTGTGCATCTTGTACTAATTCCTCAAAATCTATGCCTTTCTTGATTTTTGGGAATAGTTCTCTGAGTTCTGCTCGTGATTCTGGTGGCAGGCTGAGGTATGCTGGGTCGTCTTCGTATGTTGGCGCTTTTTCATGCCATCCGCCGCGTACGAACTCCACCGTCTTTTCCAATAGGTTTTGTAACTCCATAGTAGTAAAAACAAGCACTTCTTGTTTATAAAGCTTTTGGTTGTGCGTATGCTTTTTATATGGTCTTTAGTTTCCAGTCTGCATGATTGCAGTATTTGATTTCTTTGGTGTTGTGGTAGATTGGAAGTCTGAGTATGTTATTTCCAGCTTGGCTAAGTATGCTGGTGTTTCTGAAGCTGAGTTTAAGCAGGGGATGAGAAAGGACTTGGCATTGTGTGAAATTGGCAAAATATCCGTTGTTGAATTGTTCTCGAGGTTGGGCGTTTTGTTTGGTGTTGACCCTGCCGGTCTTGAGCGTCTTTTCAGGACGTGCTTGGAGGATAGGGCTAAACTGGATGAGGATGTTGTGAGGATAATTCAAAGCTTACCTTCTGTTGTTTTGTTGAGTAATCAGATGCCGTTGCATGCTGAGGTCGCTCGGAGTAAGGGTTGGTTTTCGTATTTCAGCAGGCTGTTTTTGAGTTTTGAGATTGGTAAAGCAAAGCCTTCTCCTGAGGTTTACAGGTTTGTTTTGAAGGAGCTTGGAGTTAAGCCTGAAGAGGCTGTTCTTGTTGATGACAAGCAGGAGAATGTTGATGGCGCTCGTGCTGTTGGCATGCGTGCTATTTGCTTCCAGGATGCTGTTCAACTGCGGCATGACTTGGACAAAATTTATAAGCCAAGCATGACTAAATAAGCGTATGGCTCTTGCCGATTTTACTAAAGAGGTTAAGGATTGGTTGCAGGATGTTTTGAAGCAGATTGATCCTAAGACGAAGATTTCTTTGAAGTTTCCTTGGGATGCGTTGAAACTTCTTCAGAAGTTTGTGCTGGATAAGGAGAGTATTCAGGGTCAGGTTGAGTCTGGTGTTAAATGGGACGTTCCGATTATTCTTGGCAAGGGCTCTGTTATCAAGTTTCCGACGCGGATTGAAGGTCCTGTTATTATTGGCGAGAATACTGTGGTTGGCCCGTTCGCGTTTTTGAGAGGTCCTGTGATTATTGGCAGCGATTGTAAAATTGGTTCTTCCGAGGTTAAGAATTCTATCATCATGGATGGCGTTTTCGCTTCGCATTATAATTACATCGGCGACAGTATTGTCGGAAAGAAATGCAATCTTGGTGCGGGCACTAAGCTGGCAAACTTCCGTTTGGACGGAGAAATAGTTAAAGTGACTGTTGAGGATAAGAAGTATAGTTCTGGTTTGCAAAAGCTTGGTGCGATTCTTGAGAGCGGAGTTCAGACCGGCTGTAATTCTGTTCTAAACCCAGGAGTGTATGTTAATAAGAAAGGAATAATCATGCCTGGCGAAATAGTTTCTGGTTATAAAAAGTAAAACAGCGAAATCCTTTTAACATGGCGTCTTTCTTTTCTTTTTCATGTGTCGTATGATTGTGGGTGCGGGAAACATTTCTGTTGATTATCTTGTTGATGGATTGCAAACGATGGCTCAGAAAGGCCATACTGATGGGTGGGGCGGCGTGCATGTGAAAGATGAGAGGTTGGTGATGCAGAAATCTGCCGCGTCGTGTCTTCAAGATATGGCTCTTGAGGCATATACTTCTGTAACGACTAATTTGCTCGCTTTGCATGCTCGCAGGTCTCCGCCTAAGGGAACTGTTAGTTCTGATAATACTCACCCGTTCTGGCTTCATCCTGATTATTATGTTTTTCATAACACGCAGTTTAATGATGGTTCATATGACCCGAAGAGGCTAGTTTTGCATATCAAGAGTTTCTTTAAGCCCGGGGAAGAGGAAGTCTCACTTGCCAAGGCTTTGATGGAGTTGAAGGATTTCACTGCCGCGAATTGTTTGCTGGTCGGTCCTAAGAAGGCTGTTGTCGCGGTGCGGTATGATAAGAACTCGCGGAAAGCGCAGTATTACCAGATGGCTTTTTCTGCTGAAAGCAATGATGTCTTGGTGAGTTCTGAGACTCTGTTGAGTCGTAAGTGGCGTCCTTTGCCTGATGGCTCATTGATTACTTTGTATCCGAATGGCAGGTATGATTTGATTCCTGATATGCGTTCTCTGACATAACTTTTTTAAACCGGGTGTTCTACGCTATACGTAAAGAGGTGATTGTGATGCATAACTGTAATTTTAACAAGACTGCGTTATTGGTTGATATGAGAAGGATTATCTGGCGTTTGGACACTTACCGAAAGGATGCTAAGACTGCCAGCCATCCATTGTGCGGCAAACTGATGGACGAGATTGAGCATGATCTCAAAAAGTACAGCAAGAAGCTTGAAGACGCTATTGTGGGACTTTCGAAAGAGGGGAAGTTCGGCTTTTGCGAGAAGTGTTAGGTTCTTTTCCATTTTTTTTCATTAATTCCTCAAGTCTTCCTATTTGTACGCTGCGCCCGTTGAAATGGAGTGGGCATGCTTCGTATATTTTCATGATTTCTTCGTAATTGTGCAGTTCGCTCATGCTTCTGTCTGCGTTGATGCGCTTGATCGCTTCTGCAACGAAAGGCTCGAGGGGTATGATGCGTAGTTTTGGGCATTCAAGCGCTTCTTCTTTGATGGGAATAGTGTTGCCGAAAACGATTTCTTTGACAAAGCGCTCGTTGCATAGTACGTCGAGGTTTTTTTCGTAGCCTTGGCCCAGGACTGGGTGGATGTTGACGAGGTAAATTGATTGGGCGTGCCTTGATTTGATAGCATGCACGATTCCTTTGAGGGTGCCTAGTGTGTCGCCTATGTCGTCATAAAGAAATACAACGCTTCCTTTTACATCGCCTACGATGTCGACTATTTCTGGTTTATCGGGTTGCTTGCGTTGTTTGTCGCCGATGGCGATGTCTGTGTGGAGTTGTGGGTATTGTTCGGCCACTATGTCTCTGAGTCTTCTGATGCGTTTTGCGCCGCCTACGTCTGGGCTTGCAAGTACTACGTGCTGGTAATTGTGTTCTTTTGAGGTGTTGATGATGTAGTTTGCCGCGAGTTGTTCGAAGGTAAGAGGTTCTACTTTGATGCCTGCTGCTAGGAATATGCTTTGGACTGCTTCTGAGTGCAGTCCAACCACGAGCGCTTTATTCGCGCCAACTGCAGAGAGTGCTTTTGCCACTACGACTGCTTGTGTTGATTCTCTGGGGCCGGTTGCTCGTTCTCCGCGCATGCCGAAGCAGTAAGGCATGACTGTTGTTATTCTGCTCGCGTCTCCTCCTGATTGGGTCGCGCTTATTCCGTTGAGAAGTTCGTATAAGCGTTCTCCTATTGGCGGGACGTAGCTTTGGAAGATGTAGACGTCTCTGCCGCGGACGCTTTGTGCTATTTTGATATTGGTTTCGCCGTCTTTGAATTTTGCGACTTCTGTGGAGTGAGGTTCTACGCCGACCAGTTTGGCTACTTTTGAAGAAAATCCTTTGTCAGGAGAAACATCGACAATGGCTATTGGCCTGTACCCAACAGGTTCTTCATGATCTTTCATAAACCCACTATTCTCCCCTTTTTTAACATGTGTTATGGGCGGGATTTCGTTTTTATTCTTTTCGGTCTTCTAGAAGTGGTTCTTGTTCGAGTTCTTTCTTTATCTGTTCCATGTACTCTTTGATGTCTTTGTCGGTTTGTAAGAAGATCTTTTTCATTATGAATGTAAATGAGTAGCGAGGGGGCCTTTGTGGAACCCCCTTCGCACACTCGTGGATGGTGGCTTATTGAGTTTATAGTAAATGAGGGCCTATTAAATAACTCCTTGAAACAAGGTGGAACAACATGAAACAACAAGTTTTTTAAGATGTCGTTCATTTTATGTGAAACAAGATGAAACAAGTTTGGGTGGTGGCAATGCTTCTTATCTTGCCAGCAGTGTTTGCGACTGATATCAGCGTTTCTGAGAAGAGGATAGTGCTAGAAGAAGGCGTTGCTTTGGTTGAGCACGTGATGTTGCTTTCTTCAGAGGTTGAGGTTGGCAATTTGACGCTTATTCTTTCTGAAAATCCTGAGGATGTTGAAGTTTTGATTGATGGTGTTGAGGTTTCGTGTTTGTTTCAGGGAGAGTTTGCCCGTTGCGGCAACTTGTCTCCTGGATTTTACAATGTGAGTATAAAGTATGAGACTAGTTATCCGATCGCGTCTGTTGGCGAGAACACTTTATTCCATTATACTGACAAGCTGCCTTATGCTGCTGATAGCCAGAGGGTTACTCTGACTTTGCCTGTTGGCTATATCATTCCGAGGGAAAGGGGCAAGGATGAGAGTTTTTACATTTCTCCTAAGCCTTCTGATGTTTATTCTGATGGGCAGAGGATTATTTTGCAGTGGGAGCAGGAGGGGCAGGAATTGCCTATTACTGTTCTTGCTAGGAAGGTGATTGGTCCTCCTTTTGGTTGGATTGCGACTACTGTTTTGTCTGCGTTGGTTGCTGCTGTTCTTGCGGTTTGGTTTGTTTTGGGCATTCGTAAGGCGACCAAGCAAAAGTCTATGAGGAAGAGAAAGGCGGTTGTTGTTCCTGCTTTGATTGATAATGAGCAGAGGATTGTTGAGTTTTTGAAGCAGAATGGTGAGGTTTGGCAGAAGCAGATTCTTGGAGCGACTGGTTTTTCAAAGGCAAAGGTGAGCCGTCTTATCAGGAATTTGGAGCAGCGCGGTGTTATTACGAAGACTGTTTATGGAAATACTAATAAGATTGCCTTAAAGCAGAAGTAATCTTTATATATGTGGAAATATCCGTGATTGTCATGCGTGGCTGGCTTATATTGGCGTTATTGGTTGTTTTCTCTACTATTGTGACGGCTGAGAACCAGACTGGTCCGAATATTTGCAGTGATACTGATAATGGTGGTGCAAAGGCTAGTGATGCTGCTTTGAAGACCAAGGGTGAAGTTAAGTATGGTCTTACCACGCAGGTTGATGTTTGTTTGACTGCTGAGGATGGTGTTTCTACTGCTACAGGTGTGTGGTTGAAGGAGTATTATTGTTCTAGCGGTCAGAGGCAGTCGCATGCTTATGAGTGTGTGAAGCTCGGGTTTGATAAGTGTCAGGATGGCGAGTGTAAGGGTGGAAGTTCTTCAACTACTAGTAATCAGACAAATCAGACTACTCCGAAACAGCAGACTTCCGCTCCTGCTTGCGGCAATAAGATTTTGGAAAAGGCCAAGGGCGAGCAGTGTGATCCTCCTAATAGTATTTGTTTTGGAAAGTCTTCTCAGGAGTATGGTACTTGTCTGGCGGACTGTACTTGCAGGATTGCGCAGTCAGCTTTGAAGAATATTCGTGACCTGCCTCCGTCATGTGGCGATGCCTACAAGCATCCAGATGAGGATTGCGAGGCGGATACTGATTGTCCTGCGGATTATTTATGTTCATCTTGCAAGTGTGTTAAAGAGTTGAGTCCTGCGGATATTGAGGCTATGAGGCAGGCTGCTTTGGCGAATAAGGGCGAGAAGAAAGAGGAGATTTCTGAGAAGATTGATGAGGAGTATAAGACTCCTGAGTTGTCCGAGGTTGACTTGTCTGCTAAGAATTTCAGCGAGGATCCGGGGATTAAGGCGACTTCTGGCATTGCTAACTTTTTCAAGGGTATTTTCAACTGGTTAGCGGGAATATTCAGTTAAACTGGTTCTACTGTTAGAATGTCGTGTGAGGGTTGCAATGTTGTTCTGGCATGAGTGAGAAGTTTCATGCCGATAAGTGCGAAGTCGGTATCCATGGCGACAATTCTTGTTTTTCTTTTTTGGCCAAGCCAGATTATTTCGCCATCAAATACGTCCTTTTGCGACAATGTGCCGTCTGCCAGAAGACACTGGATTTGTGCTGTTTTTCTAAGATTGCATTCTTGTATGATGCTGATTGGCAGCATAAGCGCGCCATCAAAACCAGTATCAATGACGCATTCAATTTCGTGCGCTTCTATTGTGATAGTGGCTGCGGGCAATCCGGATAAATATTGTGTCTTTGTCATAGAATGCGATATACTGCCTTTGCTCCAACGCGTTTTAACAGAAATTCTCTGTCCGGGTGTATTTCCTGTCCCTTGTCCAATGCTTCGTCCACGTCGGCTCCGATAAAATAATCGCCGCTCTGAGGTTCGATTGCCACAATCTTGTCGTCTTTGAGGCTTTCTTTAATCTCGTCGTAAATCTTTTCAGCTCTTTTCACGTTCATGAAATAATTAAAGATTAAGTGCTTAATATATCTTGCGACGAAGAATCCGTAAACTTCACGGATTCATCCGAAATTATTTAAATACTGGCGTGCTTACTTCCGTAATATGTCTTGGAAAAAAGAGTTGTTCAGGGATCTTGAAGCGTTGGGTTCTTATTTATTTTTCGTGCTGGTCGCAGCGCGTTCTATGATCGGCATGCACTTGTCGTTTTTCTCTAGAATGGCTGCAGGACTTGTCGTTTCGCTTGTTTTATGGCAGGTTGTGAAAATGCTGTTTGGAATTAGGTCCAGCTCTCATATCATGAATTCAGTTATCGTGTGGTCTGTTGTCAATTTGTATTACAAGTCAATTGGTTTTGCCGTTTTTACATTAGTTCTCTTTGGCGTGATGTTTTACGCTCATAGTGTTTTGAGAAAGCATGAGAAGTTTGAATTGGCTTCCGGTTTTGTTATCGGCGTTCTTGCGAGCTGTATTGCTCTCTGGGTTTCAGGCTTAGTCTTTCCTGTATAGTGTGTATCTTCCTTCTGGGAGATTGATAGTGCCCATGTGGGCGATTTGCGGGTCTCCGTTGTATTGCCAGTCTATCTCGTCTCCGAGCGCCATCAGCACTGCGCTTTTTCTCGCGTATGTTTTGAAAAAGTCGAATATTGAATCCATTTGCCCTCCGTGTGGGTAGATGAAGAACATGTCGAAGTCTTGCGGCGTTTTTCCTATTTTTTTGTAAGGGTCTGGTGTGTCTTGCAATAGCACGTGTGGTTCTGGTTTTAATCGTGTTCGCATTTCTTGTGGGAGGTAGTTTCCGTGCGTAAAGCTTGCTGTTCCTGAGAGTGTGACAAATGATGTTTTTTCCCATGATTTGTTTACTAATTGTTCGTTGATTTCTATTCCGTATGCGTTGTAGCCTTTTTGCGCGAATGCCATTACTACTCTTCCGTCTCCGCTTCCCAGGTCTAGGACTGTTGCTGGTGGTTTTGGCATACTGCTGTGTTTCATGGCGATATTTATGGCTCTGCCTGTCCATTTTGGTGCTGGCACAAATTCAATTGTACTCTCTAAGCTCATAGAAACTTGGTTTTCACGACGCTGTTAATAAGGCTTATGACACAAGCTTTATATAGTAGTATCGCTTCCGATATATCTAGTTCGATATATCGGTACCGACATGGCTAGCTCAATGTTAAGAGGTTTTTTGAAGATTGTTGTACTGAAAGCTTTAGCTGAAAGTCCTCATTCTGGTTATTCTTTGATGAAGCATATTGAGGAAAAAGTGGGTTCTAAGCCGAGTCCTGGCAGTATGTATCCTCTTCTTGACAGTTTGAAGAATGAAGGCCTGATTGAAGTCAAGGTCGTCGGTCGCGCAAAGGATTACAAGTTGACTGTTGATGGAAAGCACAAGTTGCATGCTGTTGATGAGAAGCGTAATGAGTGTTTGAATAATTTTTTGGAAGGCATGAAGATGTTGTCTGCCATGACTGGTGAGGATATGAGTTTTCCGATGGCGATGGTTGAGAGCATGCGTAAGGGCGTGTTTCCGTTCAAGGAGATTAATCCTGAGTGGGATACTTTGCGTAATCAGATGTTTTTGATGATGAAGTCTGGGGAGTTGAAGCAGAAGGCTCCGAAAGTTCGTAAAGCTCTTGCTTTGGCGTTGAAGGAGTTGAAGTCTGTATGAAGCCGATTATTCAGTTGAGAAACGTGTGGAAGACTTACAAGATGGGTGATAATTTGGTTCATGCTTTGCGTGGTATTGACTTGGATGTTTTGCCTGGCGAGTTTTTGGCGATTCAGGGTCCTAGTGGTAGCGGTAAATCTACTGCGATGAACTTGGTTGGTTGTTTGGACGTTCCTAGTAAAGGCCAGATTTTTCTTGACAGCAAGGATATTAGTCGTTTGTCTGAGAGTGATCTTGCTCAGATTCGTGGTCGTAAGATCGGTTTTATTTTCCAGAAGTTCAACTTGATTGAGACTTTAACAGCTTTGGAGAATGTTATGTTGCCGATGACTTTTCAGGGCGTTCCTGAGGGTGAGAGGATAAAGCGTGCTGAAAAGCTTCTCGCTCAATTCGGTCTTGGTGATAGAGTGCATCATAAGCCGGGTGAGTTGTCTGGTGGCCAGCAGCAGCGTGTTGCGATTGCGCGTTCTCTTGCTACAGATCCGCCTGTTATTTTGGCTGACGAGCCTACTGGTAATCTGGATAGTAAGACTGGCAAGGAAGTCATGTCGTTTTTGCGCGAGTTGAATGAGAAAGAGGGGAAAACTATTGTTTTAGTTACCCATGATGATGTTTTGGCTCATGTTGCTGATCGTATTCAGTTTTTGAAGGATGGCGTTATCGTGCAGTCTAAGCACACGCGTCACGGGAGGTAATGAAGATGAATAAAAAAATAATTTTGGCAATATTTTTGTTGTTGGCGGTGAGCGTTTACGCTCGTGTTGGTGCTGAGGTTAGTGCGACTATTTTGCGTTACGAGCCGACTCCTGCTGAGCAGGGTAATACTGTTGATGTTTGGATTTCTTTGAGTAATGAGGGTACTACTGCGAAGAGTGCGGTTGTTAAGTTTGTTCCAGAGTATCCGTTTACTTTGCCTGAGGGCCAGCAGGGAGAGGTTAGTGCTGGTAGTGTTGCTCAGACTGAGAGCAAGGTTGTGAAGTTTACTTTGCTTGTTGATTCTGATGCTCCTAATGGTGATAGGAATGTTAAGTTCCAGTATCAGGTTGATGGTGGTCAGTGGACTCAGCTTGAGGCTCCTGTTAGTTTGCAGGCTAAAGGCGCTGTGCTGGTTGTTGATAGTTACAAAGTTACTCCTTCGCCTGTTGTTCCTGGTCAGACTGTGATTGTTGAGTTGGAATTGCGTAATGCTGGTCGTTTGGCTGTGAAGAATGTTGACGTGAGTATTGATTTGGCTGATCAGAAATTCTCTACGATTGGCACTGGTACTAAGCAGCGTGTGAGCTATATTGGTATTGGCGAGACTGAGAAAATTACTTTCCAATTGGCTTCTGACACGTCTACTGAAGTGAAAGTGTATAATGTTCCGGTTACTTTGGCGTATGTTGATGAGCGTAATACTGCTTATTCTGATACTGCTAAGATTAGCTTGGTGGTTAATGCCAAGCCGGAAATTTCATTGACTGTTGATAGCACTAAGTTTGACAGTAAGAAGGTTCCAGGCAGTGTTTCGTTGAAGGTTGTGAATAAGGGTGTTGTGAATTTGAAGTACGTGACTGTTCGTCTCACCCAGACGCCTGATTATGAGATATTGAGTCCTTCAAATGAGGCTTACGTGGGAAATCTTGACTCTGATGACTTTGAGACTGTTGACTTTACCATTAAGCCTTTGGTAGACTCGCCTCGTCTTTCTGTGCAGCTCGAGTTCAAGGACCCGTACAATGTTGACTTTTCGCAGCAGTATGATTTGCCTTTGCGCATTATTACTGCTAAAGAGCTTGGCCAGAAGAAGACTCCATGGATCGCCATTGTTGTTGGCGTGCTTGTCGTTATCGGCATTATTTATTGGTGGTCGAAGCGTAAGAAAGCCAAAAGATGATTAAGGATTATTTTTTTATTGCTTTTGGCAGTCTTCGTAAGAGGTTTTTGCGTACTGCTCTTACGATGTTGGGTATTTTCGTAGGCATTGCTGCGGTTGTTGCCTTGATTTCTCTTGGTCAGGGTATGCAGGCTGCGATTAACCAGCAGTTTTCGAGTATTGGTACTGATAAGATTATCGTGCAGGGTGCTAGTGCTGGTTTTGGTCCTCCTGGGCAGAATACTGCTGGTGTGTTGACTGAGGATGATTTGCGTTTGGTTCGGCAGGTTCCTGGTATTCTTCGGGCTGCTCCTCGTTTGATTCGTTCTGTTAGTGTTGAATATTCTGATTCTGTTGAGGTGATTATTGGTGCTAGTTTGCCGATGGTTAATGAGGATCGTGATTTGGTTGTTGAGTCTCTGAATGTTAAAGTTGAGCATGGGAGGATGTTGAAAGCTTCTGATAGTGGCAAGGTTTTGGTTGGCGAGCATTTTTGGAGTGAGGAGCATTTTGACAAGCCGATTGTTGTTGGGAGCAAGTTGTTGTTGAATGGGAAACAGTTTGAGGTTGTTGGCTTGTTGAAGAAGGGTGCTGCGTTCATTAATGACGCGATTTTGATGAACGAGGATGATTTGAAAAAGATTATTGCGAAGAGTGATGAGTTGAGCGCGATTGTTGCTCAAGTTGTTGCTGGTGAAGCGCCTTCTGAGGTTTCTGATCGTGTTTTGCGTGCTATTAGGCGTGATCGTCATCAGAAGGAGGGTTTTGAGGACGTTACTGTTGGCACTTCTGAGGACTTGATTGATTCTATTAATACTATTCTTGGTGTTGTTCAGGCAGTTTTTATTGGAATCGCGGCTATTTCATTGCTTGTTGGCGGTATTGGCATTATGAATACGATGTACACTTCTGTTTTGGAGAGAACTCATGATATTGGCATTATGAAAGCTATTGGCGCTCGTAATAGTGACGTGTTGTGGATTTTCCTGATGGAGAGCGGTCTTCTTGGCATGGCTGGTGGCGCGGTTGGTGTTCTTATCGGCGTTGGTCTTTCCAAGCTTGTTGAGTTTGTCGGTCAGGGTTTTGCTGGCAGCGTGCTGAAGGCTTCGTTTCCTTGGTATTTGATTGTTGGCGCTTTGTTGTTTTCTTTTATTGTTGGTTGTTTGAGTGGCGTGTTGCCTGCCCGTCAGGCTTCGAAATTGCCGCCTGTGGAGGCTTTGCGTGCTGACTGAATACTTCAAGCTGGCTTTCAGGAATATTGGCAAGCGTAAGAAGCGTACTGCGCTGACTATGCTTGGCGTGTTTATTGGTATTGCTGCTGTTGTCGCTCTTGTTTCTTTAGGTCAGGGTTTGCAGCAGACGATTAATGCTCAGTTTGAGAAAGTCGGCGCGGATAAAATATTTGTTCAGGCTAAGGAGATTGGTTTTGGAGGCCAGTTTGCTCCTGGTCAGCTTCGTGAGCGTGAGTTGGATATTGTTGGGGATGTTCATGGTGTTGCAGAGGTTATTGGCTTGTTGTTTAGGGGTGTTCAGATAGAGTTTAATGATTTGCAGCGTACTCATTTTGCTATTAGTAATCCTGAAAGTTCTAAGGAGGTTGAGCTTGCTCGTGCTGCGAATACTTGGGTTGCTTTGTCTGGTAGGTTGTTGACGCATAGGGATAAGGAGAAGGCTGTTGTTGGGTATAATCTTGCTTACAAGCAGCCTTTCAGGAAGAATATTGGGGTTGGTGATAAGGTTATAATCAGTGGCAGGGTGTTTGACGTTGTTGGCGTTTTGGAGCGTGTTGGTGATCCGAATGCTGATAGCGGAATTGTTTTGCCAGAGGCTGATTTGCGTTTGGTTCTTGATGAGCCTGAAGCGTTTTCTTATATTATCGCTCAATCTGCCAAAGGCGTTAATCCCGATGATGTTGCTGAGCGCGTTGAGAAAGCAATTCGCCGCGATAGACATCAGAAGGAGGGCAAGGAAGACTTTGCCGTGCAGACTTCTTCTGAGCTGATCGCTTCGTTCAATACTGTTTTTAACATTATTCAGGTTGTGTTCGTCGGCATTGCCGCAATCAGCTTGTTAGTCGGCGGCATCGGTATCATGAACGTGATGTTCACCGCAGTTTTGGAGAGAACGCGCGAGATTGGAGTTATGAAAGCCATCGGCGCGAGAAATAGTGATGTTTTGTGGTTATTCCTGATAGAAAGTGGCTTGCTCGGAGTCGCCGGCGGAATAATCGGCATAATCATTGGCGCTGGCATCGCGAAAGGCGTCGAGTTTGGCGCGAATACCGCATTCGGACCAGGAACAATCACCGCAGTCTTCCCAATCTGGCTCATAGCGGGAGCACTGGTGTTCTCATTTGTCGTTGGAGCACTGAGCGGAGTGCTGCCAGCGAGAAGGGCGAGTAAGCTGAGGCCGGTGGAAGCGTTGAGGTATGAGTGAAATGAGTAAAGGTGACTTTCGACAAAGTTATTATACTTCTTTCTCTACTTGCTAGTTATGGGTATTCGGTATTACAAGCGTGTTAAGATTGGTAAGAATACTGGTTTGAATATTAGTAAATCAGGCGTTTCTTCCAGTGTTAGAACGCAAGCAGGGTCTATCGGCACTCGTGGCTTCAGCATAAGAACCGGAATTCCAGGGTTGTCCTATCGGAAGTCGTGGGGTAAAAATAATGGATTTTCAGCAGTTTTGATTTTGTTGTTCATGGCCTTGTTTTGGCTGTTGTTTGTTTTTGTTCAGATTGTAGTACGAGCTTCGATTTTTGGATTTAAAAAAATCAGTGAATTGCGGAAAGGGAAAAAATAAATCTTTTATATTATCAAAAGGTTCATGCTTCAAGCCAGTTTACGCGTTGAGGTATTATTAAAGTTACTGAACAGAATTTCAATCAGGGGCATACTGGCTTTTCTTTCTTGGCGTGAAACTTAGTAAAGACACTAAGAGAGTCAAAAATAGCAGGTGAATGGGTGTCGCTATTCCAGTTGTTAAGAGCCACTCCAATCTTATTCCAATTGTTGTTGTTACTTGTTTCAGCGATTTTAACGTCATCAAGATATAATTCCGTGTTGCCATTTATTTTCACGAACTGAGCCTTATGCCAGCCCAGGCTTCTCGGAATTGTGGATGTGCCCCACGAATTTACATCTGGGCTAAGAAAATATGTGTAAAAATCAGGGCTTAACTGAGTTTCTGTTCCTATTAATAGAAAGTCTGCCGAAGCGTATCCTCCTTTTGATACGAGGCAGACCGTTTCAGAAATGCTTCCCAGTACGTCATAAAACCAACACTCGTAGGTTACTTCAGCATAATCTCCAATGTCTCTCAGAAGTGCCCTGTCGTGTACTCCATTATTGATGAGCGAGTGTTGTCCTGTATGCGAAAAGCTATCAGTTATAGCGAAAGCCTCAATATTTCCACTCCAGCCTTGAAGTCCGTTCTCGAAGTCATCCTCAAAAATGACGGCTTTTGCGTAAACCGCAGAAGATAGAACCAAGAATGTTAACAACCAAAACGACCCCTTCATAACAAGATGAATATTTCCGGTATTTAATAAGTTTTTGACATATTATGGCAAGTTGTTGTATTGCTGGCGAGAAGTGCGAGTAAGTTGAGGAGTTGATATACGAACAGAAATACTGACTGAGCAGGCAAAGATTTTTATATCTAGATTGCTGGAAATCACATATGAGGGGGATTGTCGCGATACTTGTAATTTTGCTTCTTTTACTGGCTTGTCAACCAGCCAAATCAATGTGTAATGCTCCCTATTTTGAATGGCAGTCTGGTAAGTGCTGCTTAGATCAGAATGGTAACAACGTCTGTGACACTGATGAAGAGCAAACTCCACAGGTCCAACCGCAACCACCAGTAGCACAAGAACAAATACAGATAAAGCCGGAAGTTCAAAAACAAGAAGTAAAAACAGTTGAGGCACCAAAGGTGTCTCAGGACAGAATCATCTATGATTCTCTTGACAAGGTGGTTAAAATTTATGTTGAAACAGATGGTACTGTACTAGGTAGTGGCTTTTTTGTATCTGAAGATGGTTTTATTATTACAAATTTTCACGTAGTTGAGGCGCTATACGACCTCGAGAGCTGGTGGAATAGAGGAGAAGATTACGGGCCTGAGCCTATAAAGATTGAAACGCGTGAAGGAAAGGAATATCTTGGTAATGTTGTTCGACTTATTGGAGGAAATGATATTTACGATATGGCTGTGTTGAAAGTCACTTCTAATGAGAAATTTCCATTTTTTGAAATTGGCGGTTCCTACACTGTAAGTATTGGCGATACTGTATATGCGTTAGGAAGTCCACAAGGATTAGATTTCAGCGCTTCAAAAGGCGTTATTAGTGCAAAAAACAGAGTTCATACCGAAGGAGGAGAACCCAAGTATTTGCAAACTGATGCTGCAATCAACAGTGGCAATTCAGGAGGTCCTCTGATGGACGAACAAGGTCGTGTCATTGGAGTTAATACTTACAAATTAGTAGGTGCGGGAGTTGAAGGATTGGGGTTTGCTCTAGAGCCTGATATTGCCAAGCAATATTATGAAGTGCTAAAGCAAATCCAATCTCGTGTCCCTAGGTTGGTATGTAAAGAAATGGAAAATGGAGCTGTAGAGTGCGAACGTGAAGTCGTTAAGCCTAAGAAGATAGTCAGCCACGATCAAAAAGTTCAGGTCAACAAATTTGACGTTGATTATTATCAGATTAATCTTGAAATTAAAAACACATATCCTGATCCGATTGATATCTGTTTCAGAGTTAAAGGTATTCTAAACGGTGCAGTCTCGCGCGAAGAAGTCTTATTAGATAAACTTACTGCCAAATCAAATGCAGTAATCCTGCAATCAGTTAGAATTTCTCCAGTATTATCAGCAAATAAAGATACGTGGGACGAATATTTCCAAGTGGATGCTTTCGATTGCAATGATAAGAAAAGAATTTTTGCCTCATCGTACAGGCGAACATTATATGATTAAAAGACCCAGTCTGTTTTGAGTGATCCGTAAACTTTACGAAAAAATAAAAAAATTCCGGAAGATTATTTCATCCTTCTGACTTCTTTCCAGAGTTTGATTACCCATAGCCAGACTAGTAAGATGAGTCCGATGGAGAAGATGGTCCAGAGTACCATGTGGAGTCCTGTGCCGCCGTACGTGCCGTCCATCATGCCTGCTCGTCCTGTTCTGCCCCAGTCTCCGGTTAGTTGTGCCAGTGCAGTTGTTGCTGCAAGACTGCTCGCGATTAGAATTTTGTTCATATGTTTCACCTCTTTGTTTACAAAGAGACCAGCCGAAGCAAAGCTTCGGCGCTGCCTCTGTGGTGTATCAAGTAGTTCTGTTTTATAATTGTTGTGGTAAATAATAATTTAAAAAGAAAAAAATTATGGCGCGTTGTACGCCACTGCTGCTTGCGCGTCTACTCTGCCCCAGCCGTAGGTGGTGTCCTTGCCTGCTTTGCCGAGGTCTTTGGCTGTTTTAGTCAAAGATGTTTCGACTTGCGAGGCGCTGTAGGTTGGATGCGCTACTTTGATCAAAGCGACTACTCCAGAAACTACTGGTGTTGCCATGCTTGTTCCTGAGTAGCTTGCGTAATTGCTTCCAAGTACGCTTGACCAGAGGCTTACTCCTGGTGCAGTAACATCTACTGCGCTGCCTCTTCCTGAGAAGCTTGCGATTTTATCTAGTTTGTCTACTGCGCCTACAGTTGTAGAGCTGCTGATGCAGCCTGGTATTGAGACTCCTGGGTTGCCGCTATTTCCTGCTGCTACAACGACGAGTACGCCTTTGCTTCTTGCGTAATCAATTGCTGTTTTCATGTCTGGCATGACTGTGTCGCACGTTCCCTTGTATAAGTAGGGTGCTGAGCTTCCGAGACTCATGCTGATTGCGTCAACATTTGACTCGTCTCCAGTGCCGTAAATTCCATCTGGTCCGTCAACAGCCCAGTATATGGCTGCTACTGAGTCAGAGAAGTATCCGCTTCCTGCAGCGTCGAGTACTTTTGCTGAGATTATGCCTGCGTCTGGCGCTACTCCTTTTGCTTTTGAGTCAATTCCATCAGCAGTGATTAAGCCTGCTACGTGGCTTCCGTGTCCGTTGTCGTCCATTGGGTCGTTATCGGAGTTGACGAAGTCCTTGCCACCCAAATAGCTTGAGCTTAATTCTGGATGGTTGTAATTGTATCCTGAGTCGAGAATTGCTATTTTTCTGCCCGCGCCGGTATTTCCTGCGGTGTGTACATTAGTTGCTTTTATTTGCGTGTTTGCTCCGCTGTCCATTGCGAACATTTGGATGTCTTCCTGCAATCCTAGTATTGTTGCAGCTGCTTCAGTGCAGAGTAATGCGGTCATTCCGTGCGTTTCTCGTGCGATAGTGCAGCCTTGTTCTAGTGCAGCGTCGATTTCTTCTTGGCTGTGCGCTATTACTCGGTTTGCTTTGTCTTCTTGCTTGGCTACTGCCACTGCAGAGAATGTTAACAATGCTATAACTAGTAATGATATTATTGATGTTAGTTTGTTCATGTGTATCCCTCCTTAAGTATATACTGCAGAATATAGATGGTATTATTTAAGGCTTTCTGTATTACGGAAAAGCGTATACTCTCGCGCCTCCTATATAGGGTACTTTGCTCCAGTATTTTTCGGCTTGTTCTTCGATGTGGTCGTATTCGAAATAATAGTGGCAGTTGAAGCTTTCAAACCTGCAGGCTAGGTCTATGTTTACTTGTTCGTTGACTGCATTGGTGAAGTTTGAGATTGGTAAGCTGGTGCATAGTACTGGTCCAACGTCATAAACTAGGAAGTCTATGCTGGTGCTTTGTTCCCATCCTGGCTGTAATTCTATGTAGTATCTGATTCTGTGGACTCTTCCTTGGCCTATCAGTCGGTTGCCGGGTTGTGCTACTGCCGTCATTCTGCTTTCGCACATGGGATCATTGTCATCTTCAATGTCATCAATATATCCTGAGACGAGCAGGTGTCCTTCAGTTATTTGCGCGTCGGTGGAAATGTTCAGTA
The DNA here is from genome assembly GCA_964617195.1 of uncultured Methanosarcinales archaeon. GTDB lineage: Archaea > Nanobdellota > Nanobdellia > Woesearchaeales > ARS49 > CABMGU01. Next base: position 32,074 of record CAZTVK010000020.1, read on the forward strand.
TTGCCAGTATTCCGATCAATAATACAACGATTACGATTGCTTTTTCTGTCATTAGATTACCAGAATGTTGCTTTGTTCTCTTGGTTTTATTATTGTCGGCCAGTTTGGCTGCGGGTTGCGCAAGTCAAATTCGCACTGCATGTCAGAATATATGGTGTAGTCATTTATTGGTTTGTTGAAGTAGTCGCGTATGTCAATGGTGGTGCAGTAGTATTCTATTAAGTCTTGGTAGCTGTAATACGTGATTGTGTAGTTTGGTGGTTGTTCGTGCCATCCTTGGTTGAGTGTTAGCGTGTAATCGATTAGGGTGATTCCTCCTTGTCCGAAGGGCATGCCGTATGATGTGTACGCGTTCAGGCTTCCGGGTGGTATTGTATGGCCTTTGATGTCTGTTATTTCTCCGTGTAGTGTTAGAGCGTCAATTCCTGGCCATGGCATTGGGTATTGTGCGAGGTTTCCTGTAATTGTTTCCATTTTTAATAGCATTCCGAATGCTGTGAATGCGACAAGTGCTATTAGGAAGGCAACAATCTTCATGTGTTGTATTAGTAAACCTGCATTCTAAAAGGTATCGGTAAATTTTTAACCTGTAGTGTTCTGTAAGATGGTATGAATAAAGTTTTTTGCGCGTTGTTGTTCTTACTCATTGCTTGTGCTCCTGTTGCTGAGGTCGTGCCTTCTCCGGAGCCGGTAATTACAGTGGCAGAAGTGGAGGAAGTGCCCGTTACTCCTGAGTCCACAAAGGCAGAGGTTCTTGAGCCGAGTGTTAAGCCAGTAGACCCTTTGCCGAAAACAAGAATCATTGTTGAACAGTCGGAAGTGCCGAATGATTGTTTGAAGCTTGGCTGTCCTTTTGATGCTGTTGTTGTTGCGGACATAGTTTCAGATTTGTTTTACGATTGCGGTTGTCCTAGGGCTAAATGGGTTAAGCCGGAAGATGCTCTGTGTTTTGAGTCTGAAGAGCATGCGATAGAGCGCGGTTATAGGAAGGCGGAGAGTTGTTAGAATTATGCACGTTGCGCTTCTAGAATGATTTTTTTGTTTAAGTGTTTGCTGGCGTTCAGGATTTCGACTCCGAGAAGCTTTCCTTTGTCATCAAAGTCTATGTTTATGTCTTCTTTTACTTTGACTGTTTTCTTCGCTTCTCCGTACTTTAGAGGGAATTCTAAGTAGATGTATGCCGCGTCAACATCTTTGTCGTATTCGAGTTTCATGGGTTTACATTACTGTTATTATCTTTATATAGTTTTTGATTGGGATTAGTTTTATTCTGATAAGTCGGGAGTTTACTTCTCCGATGGCTTCTTGTGTTCCGTCAAATGACTTGATTATCTGATTGGGATATTTTAGTACATGTTCTATTTCAAGTTCTGTGATTGCTCTTTGTCTCATTCTTAATCTTGCGTGGTCTGAGTATTGGATGTGCACGCTTTAAATTACTGTCAAGGTGTCTAATATTTGCTCCGCTGAGAAATCCGTAAACTTTCCGAGTAAATCCGTAAACTCCGTGGGAAATTGGGAGGAAATCGTAAACTTTACGGATTGAATAAGTTTTTATAATGTGTTGCATATGGTGATTGCATGAGAGGTGTTTTCGTTCTCGGCATTATATCAATTGCTGCATTGTTATTGATGTTGGGCGTTTCTGCTTTTGGGATGACTGTTGAGTTGAATGGTTTGATGTTTGATGCTGAGGGCAAGCGTTTGTATCCGACAGCGGGTGATAATTTTTGGATTGGAAGTGATGGGACAAGGTTTGATATTAGTCCTTCTGATACTAATTATTTGGTTGCGAAAACTCTGGATGGAGTGGTTGTTGGAACTGGCAGGCTTTCAGGCATTGATTATGAGTTGAATTTGCAGGGCGGCTGGTCTCAGTATCCGGCATTGACGTTGTACGCTGGTTTTTATGATCCTGTGAGGCCTGACAGGACTCAGTTGTTGTACTGCACGACTTTTGAGACGTCTCGTATTCCTCAGGCGAGAAAAGTGATTGTTGACATAACTTGCGATAGTATCACGTTGTTTGATGGGTCGACTGGCGCGTATAGGTAAATCCGTTAAAGTATCAGATTATCATTACTTTGTCGCATCCTCTGAAATCAGTATCGGTGGTAATTAGTACTGCTTTATGTTGGTTGGCAGTTGCGAGGTGAATGGCGTCAGCAAGGCCGAACTTGTTGTTTTTCTTTCGTATGTCTCTTTTTAGGTGGGCGGCAATGACTGTTATGGCGATGGTTAATGGCACTATCGTGGTCTTGCTTTGTATGAACGTCAGTGCTTCCTGAAAGGGGTGTTGTGTCCGGGCGTAGCGGTCTGCAATTTCTGCGATTGCCAGTATGGAGGTGGAATGGTTTTCTTGCTCTATTAGTTGTTTTATCTTCTCTCCTTTGGCTGTTCCGTCTAGATACTCTATCCAGGCTGAGCTGTCTAAAACGTAATTAGAACTCGCGGAACTCAAGCCGGTCTTTCTTTTTCCATCCGGTTCCTTTTGCGGTTCCGAACATGGACTTTTTGATGTTGGTCTTTTTAGGCATAAAGTTGCAATAACTTGCTTGTTAATAATTGTTTCTTAGAAAAACACGTGAACTTTCCGGATCCATCCGTAAGATTCACGGTTTTTTCTTGTTTTTCCGGAAAGTTTTAATCGCCGGATAGGCCAAAACCTTTTTAAACGTCTTCTAAGACGCAATGTTTCTTATGGACAATCGTTATGTTGGTTGGACGGAGCAGTGCAACGGGGTTAACTATTTGGTGTCTCCTGATAATGATAGGATTGCGTACCTTCTTAGAGGTAAGATGGTCGAACTAACGTTCGATCGGCACATCGGCGGTGGTGTTGGTCCGAAGGAGATGGAATCAACTGAGGATTATGTTAGAAGGAAGACTAATGGCGCTTTGAAGAAAAGGGAAGTGCGCGGTTTGGCCAGGATTCTTGAGAATTTGTCTTGAAAGTGATTTATTTTCCCCATTTGGCGAAATAGCTGATGCCGATGACGCCAATTGCCGTTGCAATGATTGCTGCGACGAGTTTGAGAAGGATTGCGTTTTGGAATCCCAGAAGTGATGCCAGCTCTGTGACTGCTTCTTTCATGAATTCGTTCCAGGAAAAGGCGATTACGAATGCGAATGCTGCTGCCAAAGCGACTCCCATCTGTACGCGCACGTCTTTTTGGAATTTTTTGGCGTTTGTAGTGATTTTTCTTGTGATGCTCATAGAATTTAGTTTACTGTGCAACTGTTAAAAAGGTTTCTATTGAAGATTTAGTACAGGTCGCTTTTGTTTTCTGCTTTCGGTGATTCTGGCTCGTACTGGTTTTTTAATTCCTTGAACGTTTTGAGTATTCCTTCTGTGTTGAAGCCTGCTCTTTTGAATTCCTTTCCTTTGTTCAGGAGTTGTATTCCTTGTTTGAATGTTTCGTATGCTTCTTTGTTGTGTGGTTTGGCGTTAACTGCTTTTTCCAGCATGCATTGTGCTATGCCTTTGTAGAAATATCCGTCTGGTTCTTCTTTTCTGAATTCTATGTACTTGTTGATGTCTTCAAGCGACTTTTTTATCGGGTCCGAAAGTAATATTTCTCCATTGTCTTTTACAGCAATCTTGAGGTATGAATGGTAGCGTTCCCATCTGAGTTCTGGAGAGTCTTTGAGCTCGATGGCTTTGGTTAGGTGATTGACGGAATCTTCATGATTGTCGCGTCTTTGGTCTATGTTTGCTTTTTTGTACCAGCCTAGTGGCTCGTTTGGGTTTTGTTGGATGTATTTGTCTGCGATGGCGTGTGCGGTTTCATAGTCTCCGATTAGCGAGTAAATATCTGCTTCTTGTATGAGAGAATCTAGTGGTCTGGTTCCGTGCTCGCGTGCATTCTTGAATTGTTCGAGCGCTCTTTTGAATATTGCTTCGCGGAGGTATTTGTTGTCTTCTGTTTCTGCCCGCGTCTTCAAATCCATGGCGATGTCGTAATCATCTACTTTGCCGTGCGGTATGTTTTCATCGCATTCAATTTTGGATTGCTGTTCTTTGACAGCGCATCCGCTGAAAAGAAGTATTGTTGCTAGTCCCCACTCACGTAAGCTCATGAGAATATCGTCGAAAATGGGATTTATAAGAGTTGTGACATATTTTCAAACAAACGCCAGAACAACATTAGTGATTAGAACTCCTAATAGTACAAAGCTTACTGATTTCCAGATGGTGCTTGCTCTTTTTTCATGCGTGACTGCTTGCAGCATTGTGAGGAACATTCTTCCGCCATCAATCGGTCCTAGGGGGACTAGGTTGAATAGTCCTACTCCGAGTGATAGCACGTAGAGCCAGAAGATTAGGTCTTTTACCCAAAGAACTGCGTATGTTGCCCATGTTGGCGCTTTTAATGGTTGGTCGACAAAGACTCCGAGCCAGGATTTTTTGCTTTGAGGGTTCGTGCCGAGTTCTATGTCGTAGATTGCGTTCGAGGTTATTACGTTGATCGTGTCTCCTGGTGTTGTGGTTTTCAGCGCGCTGCTGAAATCATCAGTGTCTTGGATGGCTTGTCCGTTGATCGAAGTTATTTTTTCTCCTACTTCTATGCCTGCTTGTTGTGCTGGCGGGTTTCCTTCCATTAAGTCCGTTACTACGACTCCGTCGTTTGAGTAGAATGTGTTTGTGAATGGCGTGATGACTGTGAACATCAAAAGCATCAGGATTAGTCCTGTGATTATGTTAGCTACTGGTCCTGCTGCGTAGACTGCGAGCTGTTGTTTTCTTGGTGCTGCCATGAGTTTTTTCTCGTCTGGTTCGACGAATGCTCCTGGAATGAGTGGAATTATTACTCCGAGGACTACTAGTCCTGAGTTTTTGACTTTTAGTCCATAGACTCGTGCCATGACTCCGTGCATTCCTTCGTGTAATACGAGTATGACGAAGATGCTGATTATCCAGTAGAAGAATGGTACGTAGAAGACTCCTTTTGCTTTGAATGGCAAGACTACTCCGACTGTTGGAGTGGACGAGCCTATTAATACTGAGATGAGGCTTCTTGCAAGGTCTATTGTGACGAATGCCATGCCTACAAAGCCGAGGCCGATTATCCATGGCGCGAGTTTTTCAAAGAGGTGTCCGTATTTTTTGGCTAGCTTGTCCATTGTTGGCAGTCCTGCTTTGGTTCTGTACATTGCTGCGTAGAAGATTCCGAATTTGTGGAATGTGAGTTTGTGCCTGTTGAAATACACAATGAGTGCTAATATTAGGATTAGAGAAAGGGTTGCGGCTGCGTCAAATGAAACCATGCTCTTCCAATCTTTGGCAGTATATAATAAATGTTTGTTTTAGTCAGGAAACAGGCTATTAATCATTATCAAGTAGTTAAATTTTTATAGGGTGTGATAGAATTAAGGGGTGTGAGTAAGAAGACTAGAAGACGGAAGAATGATTTTTGGAATGAGATGCTGGTAGTTGGTGGTCTTTTAGCTGTTGGGGCGTATTGTTTTTCAAAGTTTGAGGATGCGTCTGTTCCTAAGAATCCTGCTGTGGTTTCTGCTGAAATTCCGAAATCCGCTGATGTTTCTCAGCCGGAAAAAGTTGAGGCTCAGCCTGTTGTTTCTGAGGCTAAGAATTTGGAGCAGATAATTGTTGACGAAAAGACTGGTCTTGCAGTTGTCCAGCAAAGGGATAGCATTCAGTTTTATGGTGAAAGGGTTTTGCAGGGTGGCAAGTACAGGCAGGTGGACAAGGACTTGTATGGATTGTTGGCAAAGATGGCTGATGCGTACAAGGTTGAGTTCAATCAAAAATTGTTTGTTGGTCCGATGTGGGATGACAAGGGGCACACAAAAGGCTCAAAGCATTATTCAGGCTTGGCTGCTGATATTGATTTTGGCGCGAATGTTGGCACAGCGCAGTATGAGAAAGAAGACAGGAAGAAGGCAGAGTTTCTTTTGCGTTATATCCAGAAATATGGGAAGGAGTACAATAAAGATTTTAAAGTTCTTTTCAACGATCAGGATTTCATTAAGGACGGGTTGTGCGCTTTTTTTGAAGGCCACCACAATCATATTCACGTGTCGAAGTGATTTTTCTTCTGAAATAGTCACTATTTAGTGGTTACAAATAGAAAGCTTTTTATATGAGTAGTTGCGAATTAAGTATTTCCTACGACGGAAAGGTGTACTATGAACAAAATCAAGAAAACATTGGCAGGAATAGCTATTTCATTGGCAGCTTTAACTGGCTGCGATAAGAAAACAGAGTATGTTTATGTTGATCAACCAGTTGAAACTCCTGTGCCTACAGAGGCAGGTGTTAAGTGCGAGCAGCAGTTCGAAACGCGCTTATTTGATTCTTATGGTGATAATTCTTGGGCTATCATTAGCAGAGCGGATAGTTCATTGGCCATGAAATTTTCTGGTGTAGAGCCGTCTGGACCAACTGATTATTTGGTGAAATTTGTTGACAATTTTGGAACAAGTAGAAATTTAGTTGCTCAGCTTCAGCCGAATGGCGAGTATGAGGGCAATGCTCAGTTTAATGGTTACAACCATAGAGTGTGGTTGAATCTGAATGGCGGCTTTGTTCTTGTCGACCAGAATGGAGACGGCAAGTTTGAAGCGCTGGATAAGCTCGAGAATAAGGTGAGCAGGTGCGAAGTAATTGCTGCTCCAGTTGGTCAGGACGTTGTTCTAGGGGACAATGTTTCCGGCAAAGAGCTTGTTAAATATACAGGTCACACGCCGACTGTGGCAAGCTTCACTCGCTGGACTGGTGCTAATTATGTGGCTGCTTTGTCTCTTCGCGCTGATGGTGCGTTGGGTGGAGACTTGGTCATGGACGGCCTGACTTACAAGTTTGGTTTGAATTTGGATGGAAGCATAGTTATGGACAGGACTGCAGATGGTACTATTGAGGGCGTTATTTCTCAGGGTTTGCCTTCAAAGCCGTGTGCTGCCAGTAAATCAACTCCGGAATTGACCACTTCTGTTGTTCAGGCCAGTGCAAGTTCGCCTGTGTATGCTGTTACTCCTACGCAGATCAATAAGTTTGGCGACAATGGCAAAGGCACAGTTATCTTTAGCATTAATGGCGAGGTAACCAAGGAATTGTTCGCTCCGTCTAGGTATGCTCTTGCCGATGGCACTGTGCTCAGACTGCATAGCATTGACCTTGGGAACAGCTTAAATCCTGTCTCTTACGCCAACTTCTCTTTGCATTCTGATTGAGCAAGGAGATATTTATTTTTTATATTGAAAATAATCATTCTCAATAGCATATTTGTCGTCACCGTGTAGTGAATACAAACCGAAAACCTTATATACTTCAATCACCCATTACTACCCTATAGAGATAACAAATCGGGGTGGTAGAAATGACAAGAAACACAAGGGGAAACATGAAACACTTATTCGCTTTATTGGTCCTGGCTGTATTTGCAGCAGGAGTAGGCATTGGCAGCTTGATCGGATTACAGTTGCCTGTAAAAGATGCTATTTCATTTGAAACTCAAACAACTTCCAGCAGGGGATTGCAGTTTAACTCAGTCCAGCTTGCAGATCCAAGCGCTGCTCAGGCGCAGCCTTTGAAGGCAAGCGTTAAAGCACAGGATTTGGAAGGCCCTATTGAACGTGATTCGCCAGGCGACTGGGTTAAGGAATCGCAGATTGAAATGCGTCCAGATGGAGTGTTCATTAAGCTGAACAACCCTCAATGGGCAATCTTGGCAAACACCAATTCAATGGATCCGGGATTTGACGATACTTCACATTTGATTCAGGTTATTCCGCAGTCAGAATCCGATATTCACGTCGGTGACATCGTAAGCTACGCTTCACCGCTTGGCTTCAGTATTGTCCACCGTGCTATTGAAATCGGCAATGACGAGGATGGCTGGTATGCAATTCTGAAGGGCGATAACAACCCGACTCCAGACCCGTGGAAAGTCAGATTTGACATGGTCAGGCGAGTAACAGTTATGATTGTTTACTAGGTGCACTATGGAACACGATAAAATCGGTGAACTTGACAAGAAAGAAGCGCTTAGGCGCGCTGGTGGACTGTACTTCCAGAGACAGCCTGATCACGAGCTTGTTGAAAAGTACGCTGCTTTGATTATGACTCCTATTGTCATAAAAGGCGTTCACTACCTGCCTACTAAACAAAAGAAAGATTAGTTTTTTTTAAATCACAACCTCCCCGACCGTTTTTTAACGGTTTCTGGCCCTGGCGCTCCGCTGGGGCCATTTATTCTCATTATTCTGAACTATCACAATCTTTTTATTCTCATCATATGGCGCTCATTATGGTGAGTGGAAATGGACTTTACGGGTGTTTTTGACTTTCAATTGTTTTGGTATAAGAAGCTTGGTTGGCTTAAAAATGGGCCAGCAAAGTATTCTATGATGGATATCGACCTGATGGCTGATTGGTTTAACGGTCTTTGCGATGGCAACCTGAATTACAAGGTATGCGTTGATGCGGGCAGCGTTGCTGCTGAATCATTTGACGCTGTTGAAAAAAAGCACAATAAGCTGATCATTCATGGCAGCAATGACAGCGATCTTGAGGATATGCTTCGTGTGCGTTTAATTCCGGGCACTATGGAAGTTATGCTGTGCCCTGATCCTCGCATGAGTTATGCTGCGTTATGCCCAAAAAACGATGTTCTTGAGATTGATTCTGGAACGTGGAAGAAAGACAAGGAGCAGAAATGTGTTTTGTTTTATCCTCACGGTTCTTTGCTGATGACAAAAGAGCACAAAACTGCCGCTTTGTCTAATCTTGGCATTTATTCCGAGCAGCCTGGCGCTTCTGATAGTATTCTTGATTTGTTTGAAAAGGATTGGAAAGATGCTATTATCGACCGGGTGAAGAGCAGGGTGCTTCCAAAGCTGAAGAATCATTACACTTCAGTTTCTTTGTATGGTGTGGATTTTGGGGATATTGCGCCATTTGAGGGATCAAAGGGAAATGGCACCCAGACAAATGACGCAGTTTTTACGTTTTTTGTCGAGCGCTCGAAAGGCATGAAAAACAAGAATTTGTCATATTGGGCGCAGGAGTTTTTCAATAAGGAATTGCCGTTTTATTCCCGTGTCTGGTGTGAGCCGACAAACAAGCCAAGGCATTCAAAATTATCCGTATTGGTCGAACTGCCTGAGTAAAGCTTTTAACGTGCTCTCTTTTTCTCGAAGGCATGGAAGACCTTGACAAGTGGAAGAAAGCAGGAAAGATTGCTGCTGAAGCTTTGGAATATGGAAGGACTTTAATTAAGAATGGCGCAATTATAAGGGAAGTCTGCGACAAAATCGACCAGAAAGTGATTGACCTTGGCGCAAAGCCTGCATGGCCCGCTCAAGTTGGATTGGATGCTGTTGCAGCGCACTCTACTCCTGAATTTGATGACAATTCTGTTTTTGACAATAATTTGGTCTGTTTGGATGTCGGCGCGCATATTGACGGTTGTGTTGGTGATAATGCGTTGAGTGTTGACCTTTCAGGCAAGTACTCTGATATTATCAAAGCATCAGAAGAAGCTTTGGCTGCAGCAATTAAAACAGTCAAAGTCGGCGCTACTTTGGGTGAAATCGGAAAAGCAATTCAGAATGTCATTGAAGGCTACGGTCTTGCGCCGGTAAAAAACTTGTCAGGCCACGGCATTGCTCCGTGGATTATTCATGACAAGCCATCTGTTCCTAATTATGACACTGGCGACAAAAAAACACTCAGAGGCGACCAGATTATTGCAATTGAGCCTTTTGCCACAAATGGCGTGGGCATGATTTATGAAGCTGATCAGGGAAATCTTTTTTCTTTAGATAATGCCAAGCCGGTCAGAAGCCAGTATGCAAGAGAAGTTATGAATTTTATCAAGGAGAATTACAAAAATTTGCCTTTTACAACAAGATGGATCATCAAGCAGTTTGGTGCCGGGAAAACTAATCTTGCAATGAATGAAATGATGCGTGCTGGAATTTTACATCCGTATCCGCCGTTAATCGTGAAGAACAAGGGCATGGTTGCTGTCTTCGAAAAAACATTGTACGTCGGCGATAAAGTTGAAATTCTGACTAAAATTTAGTTTCTTGTGGAAAATGTTCACGCAGAAGGTCGTCAAATGTTTCTCTCACTCTTAATGCTCTTGTAATCATTCCAAGGCAGCCTGGATGTTCGTAATCTGTGGCTGTTTTGCAGTATGCTTCTTCGGTGATGGTTGTCATGCGTCTAATGGTTGCGCATTCATTCATGAGTCTTTGCAAATCATATTTTGGTTTAGTGCCTTTAAGAATTTCTTCTACGAGGTTATCACAAGCGACAGGTTCTCTTGTGTAGCCTGGTCTAAAGTTGTCAGCATGTTTAACATATGCTATGAGAATGTAGCCAGGTCTGCGCAAACTGTTATTCAGTTCATCTGTTGCAATGATTCCCTTGCTCGTATCGTATAAGCGGACCATTCCCATCTTCATTCACAGGGCATTTTAATCAGGATTTCTTTATTAATTTTTCTTAATTTACTACTGTGGAGTCGCTTCATTTTCTTTATTTATTTTCTATATATAAACTAAACCAAAAATAACGCAAAATTTATAAGCCAACAGCTCTTATTTTTTATCGAGAGGTAGACGTTTTTATCGTCGGTAAAGTGACATAAAACCGTTCTTTTCAACTACGATGACAGATCCAAAATCTACTGAGGAAGCTGCAAAGCAGTACGGCGTGGAAGCAATCCAGGTACTTGAAGGTCTGGATCCAGTCAGAAAGCGCCCGGGAATGTTCATTGGTTCTACTGACGTAAGAGGTCTCCATCATCTTGTCTGGGAAGTTGTTGACAACTCAGTTGACGAGGCATTGGCAGGCTATTGCAACAAAATCATTATTACAGTTCACAAGGACGGCCGTTTAAGCGTTGAAGACAACGGCCGTGGTATTCCGACCGGCATGAATGCAAAATACGGCAAGTCTGCTATGGAAATGGCGCTTACCATGTTGCACGCTGGCGGCAAGTTTGAAAAAGGCGCGTACAAAGTTTCTGGCGGTTTGCACGGTGTCGGTGTTTCAGTTGTTAACGCTTTATCAGAACATTTGGTAGCCACAGTCAAGCGCGAAGGAAAAGTGTGGACGCAGGAATACACGCGCGGCATTCCAATCGGACCAGTAAAAGAAGTCGGCGCAGCAACCGGCACAGGCACAACTGTTACGTTCAAGCCTGACCCGCAGATTTTTGAAACATTGAACTTTGAAGATGACATTCTTATTTCAAGAATTCGTGAACTTGCATTCCTGAACAAGGGTGTTGATTTTGTTTTCACTGATGAGCGCACGGAGAAAACTGAAATTTTCAAGTTTGCCGGCGGAATAAAGGAATTTGTTGAATTCCTTAACAGGTCGAAGAACAAATTGCATCCAGTTATTAATTTCGAAAAAGAAAAAGACAACATTATTGTTGAAATCGCATTGCAATACAATGATTCTTACACAGAAACCGTTTTCACTTTTGCAAACAACATTAACACGCATGAGGGTGGCAGTCATTTGTCCGGTTTCAAAACGGCATTGACAAGGGCATTGCAAAAATATGCTGACAAGCTTGGTTTTACTGACAAGAAAACTGAGCTTACCAGTGAGGATTTCAGGGAAGGTCTGACTGCAATTATCTCGGTCAAAGTTCCTAATCCGCAGTTTGAAGGCCAGACAAAGACAAAGTTGGGCAATAGCGAAGTCAAGGGCATTGTTGACAGTGTTGTTTATGATAATTTAAGCACGTTCCTCGAGGAAAATCCGTCTGCTGCTAAGCTTATCATTGGCAAATGTGTTGAGGCATCTCATGCTAGAGAGGCAGCGAGAAAAGCAAGGGAGCTTGTAAGAAGGAAAGGGCTTTTTGAAGGTTCTTCACTTCCAGGAAAACTTGCCGACTGCAGTTCTAATGATCCTTCAAAATGCGAGATTTATTTGGTCGAGGGTGATTCGGCAGGCGGATCGGCCAAGATGGGTCGTAATCGTGAATTCCAGGCTATCTTGCCATTGCGAGGTAAAATTATCAACGTTGAAAAGGCCAGATTAATCAAAGTCTTGAAAAACAACGAAATTGTTACTATCATCACTGCTCTTGGAACAGGAATCGGCGAGGAATTTGACATTTCAAAATTAAGATATGACAAAGTTATCATCATGACCGATGCAGACGTTGACGGCAATCACATTTCCTGCTTATTATTAACGTTCTTCTACAGGATGATGCCTGCGTTGGTTGAAGGCGGAAAAATTTATCTCGCCCAGCCGCCTTTGTACAAGATTGAGAAGAACAAGAAAATCCAGTATGCTTACAATGACGCGCAAAAGGAGGAAGTTCTGAAAATTATCGGCAAGGAAGCCAACATCCAGCGCTATAAAGGTCTGGGTGAAATGAATCCTCAGCAATTGTGGGAAACAACTATGGACCCAACGGTTCGTACGTTGAAGAAAATTGCCATTGAAGATGCTGTTGCTGCTGACGAAATGTTTTCAATCCTGATGGGCGATGAAGTTGAGCCAAGAAAAGATTTCATTCTGAAGCATGCGAAAGAAGTCAAGGAATTGGACGTTTAATTCTTGCGAGATTGTGAAGCTGAGAGAAGAGTCTTAAACATCCTTGGCGAAGACAAGGATTTGTTAAATTGCTTCTCGAGGCTGAACAAGGAGCAATTTGATCAAACTTTCTTAAAGTTTGGAAGTCAAAGAACTAGACGTCTGACATTATCTTCTCGGCATTGAAAACTTATATGAATATCTGAGCGGAGATTCTTTATCTTTTCTTGTTGTCTGAAATCGTTTCAGGTCGTGCGAATTGATTAGTGCTTTTCTGATGACATCTTTGTCGCCGATAATTATTAAGTCAATATCCACAATGTGTCCTTTGTGTTCGTATTCGTGCCTCTGCACAATTGTCAGCGGTGGCGAGCACATCAGCTGGCCGCATAATATGCTGACATAATCTTCAAGCACTCTTCCTTTTACGTGCCTGATAGTTTCTTGGTATATATCGGGAATTGACGGCATCACGGGCAGGATTTTGTTGTCATTCATTATTCTGGTGATGTCTTTAATCTCCTCTTTATTTGGATAAAATAGGCGTTCAAGAGGAAAACTATGATAATTTACTAGTTGGAAAAAGCGTTCCGCAATGGCCTTGACTCCTGGAGAGGTTTGATCGTTTTTTATCACTGCTTCTAGCGCCTGCAGGCTTCTATCTCTTTTCAATTCTTTCAGCTGGTAGAGAAAATCCAGTGAATATTTGCTTTTTCCAATCGCTCCTTCATTCTTTAAGAAAATTACGCCGGAGTCAACATGAATTTTTGGTTCTTCATCAGGGTTTTCTTGCTGCTCCGTTTTGAGGCACCTGCGCAGGTATGATTTGCCCCATTTTGCTTCGTTGCACTTGCCGGAGAATCGTTCAGAATTTAACCCGTTAGTTATCTCTAGTACTGCTGCGTACCCAGCTTCACGTATTTTGCCTGCTAGTTCTTGTTTATACACCCACTATCAACCATGCATCAGTGTAGAATCGCTGTATAAAAACATTCATTGTCCAATGGCAGTAACAATATTCAACCTACCGCAATCTTTATAAAGCCCCCCTTGGTTTCTCGAGATATGGCCAAGGGGACTACCGCAGCAGCGGTTATCGTAAAGAAAAAGAAATGGGTGCCAATTAGAGCTCCTAAGCTGTTCAACGAACAGGTTATTGGCGAGTCTTATGTAGGCGAAGCCCAGGAACTTATTGGCAGGCACGTTACGGTTAGCTTAATGGTTCTCACTGGTGATCCTCAAAAGCAGACAGTTAATGTTTCTTTCAAGATTACTGGTGTCAAGGAAAACGCTGCATTCTGCGAATTAGTCGGCTACCAGGTAATTCCTTCTGCGGCAAAGAAGTTGATGCGCAGGCAGAGAAGCAAGATTGATGATTCTTTCATTGTTGAAACGGCTGACAAGCAATACATTCGTGTTAAACCGTTGATTGTTACCAGAGGCAGGACTACTCACAGCACTATGGCAGCAATGCGAAAGCTTGAAAGAGCATACATTGCAAAAATGATTTCCAAGATGGACTTTGAATCATTTGTTAGAGATGTTGTTTTAAAGAAGATCCAGCAAGGCTTGGGCCAGTTATTGAGACGCTTATACCCGATTGGCGCGTGCGAAATCAGGCAATTAGAACTCATTCCTACAATAAAAATCAAGGAGCTCGGTTTGAAGATTACTTTGCCTCCAGAAAACCTTCCGGAATTGCCGAAGAAGGAAGAAGCTCCTAAGGTAGCAGAAACATCTGAAAAAGAGAGTGCGAGCGAAGAACCAGTAGAACAGCCTGAAGCTGCGTAATTCTTTATATGACTCTCGAGCAGCGTCTTGAAGATCCTGTTTTTCGTGAGAATACTTTTACGAGAACTATTGAGGATACTATCATGTTTGCGCGTCTGGTTTGCAAAGTTAGGGAGCAGAGTGGAGTGAATGATGGGCAATATCAAAGCGCTAAGAGTTTCGTGACTGATTATAATAAGTGTAAACTGTATGGTGCTAATCCTGAGTTTATGAGGGATTTGTTCGCTCACATGATGGCTGAGAAGACTGGTCGTGTTGTTAGAAAGGCATTGCCCAGATTGCTTATTGTCGCGGCAGGAGCAGGCATTGCATATGCAGGATATAGTTCCGGCAACTCTCTTCTTGGGTCGCTGGCTGCTGGCTTGAGTATGGGCGTGCTGGTGGGCACGTTCGGTTACATGCCTAATGCTGAGGCTCAAAGAACAGTGATTATATATCAAGCAATGGAAAAGCATCCTGACGTCGTTAATGACGCATTGAAAAGATTATACGAGAAGGAGAAAAAATGTCTGAACTGATTGGTCACGGCGCGGAAGCTCAAATCTTCAAGATAGATGGCAGGGTTGTGAAAAAGCGTCCTGTAAAAGGTTACAGGCATCCAATTATTGATGAAAAGTTAAGAAA
>CAZTVK010000021.1:0-1527 GCA_964617195.1 uncultured Methanosarcinales archaeon
CGATCGCGTCCTTGTAGCCGGAGGAGATGTAGCCGGCGCCCAGGCTCTCGGCCACGCCGAGGAGCAGGCCGCCCACGATGGCGCCCAGGAAGTTGCCGAGCCCGCCCATGATGACGACGGCGAAGGACTTGAGCGCCGCCAGGTCTCCCATCGCGGGGTAGACCCAGAAGACGGCGCCCAGGAGCGCGCCCGAGGCGCCCGCCAGCGCGGCGCCGAAGCCGAACGTGAACATGTAAATGCGGTCCACGTCCACGCCGCTGAGCCGCGCCATGTCAGTGTCCTGGAAGGTGGCGCGCATGGCGCGCCCGAGCCGCGTCTTCTGGATGAAGAGATGCGCGCCCACGATCAGCGCGACAGCAACGGCGCCCGCGAAGACACGGATCGCCACCACATGGATGGGCCCGACGGTCAGCGGCGCGGGGGAGAACGGATGCCTGATGGTCTTGGGCGACGGATCCCAGATGAGGATCGCCGCGTTCTGGATGATGACGGACAGCGCCACCATGGCGAGCATCGGGATCTCGATCGGCTGGTCGCGGAGGCGACGCAGGATGAGCCGCTCCACGATCGCGCCCACGAGCGCAACGCCTGCTACCGCCAGCAGGCACGCGGCGAAGAAGTTGACGCCCCACAGCGAGAAGAAGGTGTAGAGGAAGAACGCGCCCAGCATGAAGAGCTCACCGTGGGCGAAGTTGACCACGCGCATGATCCCGAAGATGAGGGTGAGGCCGATCCCCATCAGGGCGTAGCCGCCACCCAGGATGAGGCCGTTGACGACGTGCTGGACGAGCTCGGCGATCATGAACGAAAAGACGGCTGGGCGCGCAAAGACGGCGGGCGCCCTTTCAGGCGCCCGCCGCGCGTGCTGCCGGCCGCGCGTGTTTCCAGGAACACGGCCGCCGCTACTTGGCGGCGGACATCTCCCAGAGCTTGGAGCTGGGCGTCATGGCCACGACGGAGTACTTGCCGTCCTTGACCTGGGTGACGATGATGTTGCAGTAGCTCTGCCCGTTCTGGTCGAACTTGTTGAGGCCGTAGAGCCCGCGCATCTCGAGCGTCTTGAGCGCCGCCATGATCTTGGGCGCCGTCGGCTCCTTGGCCGCTTCGATGGCCTTGGCGACCACGTTGACCGCGTCGAAGCCGCGCATGCCCTCGACGATGCCGATCCACGGCAGGTTGCGCTTCTTCCACTCCTCCACGTAGGCCCGGCTGGCCTCCGGGTCGCCCGACATGGCGTGGTCGTAGGGGTTGTAGAAGTTGATGAACATCGCCCCCTCGGCCGCCTTCGCGCCCGCGAGCTGGACGATGGAGTCCGGCCACGCCGAGCCGCCGGTGACGAGCACCTTGACGTTGAGGCCGAGCTCCTTCATCTGCTGGAGCATCTTCGCGGTCTTCGGCGCGTCGTCCGTGATGACGATGCTGTCCACGCCGGCCGCCTTGAACTTGGTCAGCTGGGCGTAGAAGTCGGTATCGGCCTGGCCCACGTACTCCACCGCCTCGAGCGTGGCGCCGTTCTTCTTGAACGCC
>CAZTVK010000022.1:0-107102 GCA_964617195.1 uncultured Methanosarcinales archaeon
CGACGACTACCACTACTACGACGACTACGACAACGACGACTACCACTACTACGACGACTACGACAACGACGACTACCACTACTACGACGACTACGACAACGACGACTACCACTACTACAACAACTACTGAAGCGCCTACAACTACTACCACTACGACAACGACTACGACTGGTACAGGCACCACCTCGACCACATTAGGACCAGGGTTTTTCTCAGTGAACAGCATTACGGGCGCTGCAATAAATGGCATAACTGGTGCTGCAGTGAATCCGATAACGCCTCAATCGCATGGGTTCTGTGAGAAAGTCAACAATGTGCAGGATGAGGCTGGTGATTTTGAGTGCGCGTGCAACCCGCCACAGACGACGAAAAAGCATGGCAGTGGCGGTGGCCAGTCTGGATCTCCTGGTTGCAAAGGAGGTGTAGGAGAATATAACTTGATTCCGGTCTTGAAAGAGAATGGTGCGCAGATCGGCTATAATGGACAGGAGAATTGGTATTTCAAAAACAATGCGGGTAATGACTTGTTGTTGTATCTTCAGCATTCCATACCTGTCGGTCCGCTATGTTGTTCTGACTGTTGCGCTTCGGAATGCAGCAAAATGGATCCCAGCTTCTTATGCGGCAAGCCTATCATTTATGATGGAAATGGAAAGCCCAGAGAGGTGGAAAACGCTTTGCGTGTTTGCAGGCCGATAGTGAGGGAAATTGACGAGAAAAAATGCAAGCCAGGTCAGCTTGCTTGCTTGGGCGGTTTAACGGTTACTGGTCCAGCTGGACAGGTTCCATCAGCACAGGTTCCTGCAGTACAGCAGCCAGCACAGGCTCCTGCTTCACCATCAGAAAAGCCTAATGATTGCACATGTGGTGTTGCTTGCGTGAATCCTCCGTTTGGTCAATTTACAGAAATAAGTTGTACTGCCACTGATGAGCAACGCACAAAGGATTGCATGAATTATTGCGAGAGTAAGGGCGTCATAGGACAAACATGTCCTGAAGGTGAGATCCCAGTTGTCAAAGGCGTTTGCAGTGTAAATCCAAAATACAATCCAAGCGGTGGAAGCGTAATTGCTAGCATTCCGTCGGTGTGTAAGTGTGTTGGTGGGTGCATGAAAAGTTCGTCTGGCGAAAAAATAGGATGTTGTACTGCCGGTAAGCAAGGTGAAAAAGATTGCACGGAATCTTGCGAGAAGAATACGCGCATGAAAGGCATTATGGGACTATTACGATGTACTCCGAATTCAGATGAGTTCGCAATGATTGCAGGCACCTGCACTGATACTGGTACAGACTGCAGCAAAGCTGGCGGATTTATATCTCAAGTACAGCAGGCAGGCGCTGAAAATCAGCTACCGGTTGAGGCGCAGTCTGGGGCAGGCCAAGCTGTTGGCGCTTACGGTGGAAAGACTAGCATCGCTGGCGCGCTTGTTGCTGGAATAATTTTGATTGCTGGTTTGATAGTTGTTGCAGTGCTTATTGCGAATCGTCCTGGTAAACCGATTTCTGGCACGAAACTGCAAACGCAGATTGATAGTCATGTTGCCGTGTTGAGGAAACTTGAGGAAACAATTGGTAATATTGAGAAAAAGCGCAAGCCTTAATTCAATCAGTCTGGACTAACATGAATAAAAAGGGAGAAATCGTAACACTTCTTATCGTTCTTGCGGTTGCACTTGTTGGTGGAGGTTTTGTTCTTGTAGGTAACAAACAGTCAAGTCCTACTGGGCAGGTTGCGCTTCAAGTAATCGAGCCTCAGGACTGTATTGATACGTGTATTAGTGATGTTAACTGCGCCATTGATCAGATGTGTGATAATGGTTGTTGTGTTCAGATTCCTTGTTTAACAGATTCTGATTGTCCTTTTGCTTGTCCTGCACCTAGCAATGCGTTCATGCCTGCCGTGTGTAACACGTGTGTAAACGGGTTCTGTAAAGACCCGTGCGCTTGTGATTTTAAAGCTTGCAGTTCTGGTGCTGATTGTCCTGCCTTGGAAGGATTCGACGGAACATGCGCAGATGAGCCAGGTGGAGGCACTTTGTTACAATGCCAGTGTAGCGGGTCTGGTCCTTGCCCTGCAAGTGCTGTCCAGTGTAATGGAGGCAATTGTGATGAGTGCACTGATGATTCTGATTGTTGTGCTCTTGTGCCTTCAAGCAGTGATGCAGGGAGTGACGGTGTATGCACAAGTGATACAGAATGTAGCAATCCCGTATTTCCTGAATGTGCCACAAATCCCACCAGCGGTCCGACTGTTGGATTGTGTTGCGTGGGTGTTACAGGAAATGGTGAAGCGCAGGATACTTGTAATCCTGGCGTAGGCGGTGGTGCTAACAGTTGTATAGTTGGTAGTGGTAACGCAGGATGTTTAGCATCTGTTCTAGGCTTTAGCCCACAAGTGTGTCCTCCTTCCCCAAGTACTACGACGACTACTTCTGCTCCGACCACTACTATTACTACTACAACTACTGAGTCTACAACAACTACAACTGAGTCTACTACTACGACAACAACCACTACGACTACGACTACTGCTACGACAACAACGACAACGACAACTACTACTACAACTACGACGACTACTACGACTACGACTACAACGACTACTACGACTACAACAACTACGACCACGACGACTACAACTACTACGACAACGACTACTACGACAACGACTACGACCACTACAACGACGACTTCAACGACTACTACGACAACGACTACTACGACAACGACTACGACCACTACAACGACGACTTCAATTACTACTACGACAACGACTACTACGACTACAACAACGACAACAACTACGACTACTACGACGACCACTACTACGACTACTCAGCCTACGACTTCCAACGGTAATGGTGGTTCAAAGGGTGGTAGCGCCTCCAAAGGATTTGTTCGAGCTCCTCAGACATGTGGTTGTGTGTTGTGTGTAGGTGGTGAATCTGGCAAGTGTGTTGGCATGCCTCTCGCCAATGGCGGGTGCGGTCCAACAGGGTTTTCTTGCTCGGGTCCTGGCGCTGGCGTGATTGTAGGCGGCCAGGCAGTTTCGGAAGAAGCAGCTGCTATTGTTGTAGGATCCGCAGCTGTTATAGGTGGTGGAGCAGTTGCAGTGGCAAACCCGCGTGAAAGAGAGCCTGAACGTTCTGATGGTCCACCTGCTCCGTATTCGCCTGGAGAAGTTGCTCCTCCTGAGCTCGTGCAGGGTCCGCCGATTGTTAGTCAGGCGACTGGCGCGTTTGATGGAAAGTTGAATGCGCATGGCGCGTTGATTGCGGGCATAATCATTATTTTGGGATTGGTGGGAGCTGTCGTCTTCCTCGTTCATAAGGGCGGTCCTGGGAATAAGGACCCATTGGATGATTTCAAAAGACCGGTTGATATTGAGAAACCGACAAAGTCTAAGAATAAAGCTTCGCACAAGGGTAGAAAGAAATAAGTGGGGCTGGGAAGCCAGGCGAACGAAGTTCGCTGGAATTCACAGCCTCCACGAACGAAGCGAGTGGGGCTGGGAAGAATTGAACTCCCGTCACACCCATTTTGGATTTCTTCCCCAAGGGTGTAGCCTACCACTAGCAGACAGCCCCGATTTTATGACATGTTTTCTTTTCTGCACAACCTTTAAATACCTTTACTTCTGAAGTATTCAAGTAATGAAAAAGAGTGTGTTGTTCGTAGTGATAGTTTTGCTGGCAACTGCGGTGTTTGCGGCTGAGAATTTGGAGTCTAATTATACGAAGACTATTCCTCGTTATGATGATTTTCCTCTTGATAACATTCATATTTTGAGGTTGCAGGATGCTGCAAAGTCGTTGGGTGGGAATGTTTCTGAGCTTAGGAGTACGGTTGAGCAGATGGAAGAGCGTCGTTCTGGCGAAATTTCTCTGTTGACCGGTAGTTTGGATAGTTTTCAGCGTTCGATGATAGCGCAGGTTGCCGCTTTGCAGAATTCTATTGAGAGTCTTGAGGACAGGATTGATAAGTTTAGTCCGGGTCCTGAGTTGTCTGTTCCTGCTGAGATTAGGTTCCCGCCTTACATGCTTGTCTTGCTTGGCGCTAATGTGTTCTTGTTGGTGATAGTCATTATTCTTATTTTCTGGCTTAGAGAGCAGTATTATGTGCATAGAGAGACGCACACTGAAGAGCATATTCATCCTGCTCCGTCCGAGCTTATAGGTTATGTGAATCACCAGCTCGAGCATAATAGGAAACTGCACGAGATCCGTATGGAGCTTGCGGGCAAGGGCTGGACTCCTTCTATTATTGAGCACGCGATACACGCTGCAAAAGAGAAATAATTCTTAATTTAAGCCGCCATTGGTGGCGTGATGTTTCCTAGTTGTCCGATTACTTTTGCTCGTGGTCCGTGGTAGTTGTATATTTTGCCGCAGATTCTGCACGTCCACGTGATTTCTGCTTGTCCTTCTCTGTTGCCTTCTATCCAGATGCCGTGGATTGAATATGCGACGTCTTGTTTGTTGCAGCCTAGGCAGAGTCCTGTGATAATGCCGCCTGTTGAGACTGAGATTTGTTCCTGTCCTCTATGTTCTTCTCGCACTCTTTTTAGTTGGGAGAACTCACGATCGAACATTTGCGAGGATTTGTCTATGCAGCGGTCAAGTTCTTTGATGATTGCTCTTATAACTTGCATGGTCAAGCATACGTGATAACCTTTATAAACCCTACTTCTAGTAAATGGTGTATGGTTTTGGAAAAGCTTTCTGAAAGCCTGAAGAATACTTTGCAGAAGATTGCGAAGTCGATGTTTGTAGATGAAAAACTAATCAATGAATTGGTTAAGGACATTCAAAGGGCGCTTTTGCAGTCAGACGTTAATGTTAAACTGGTTTTTGAGCTCACGCAGAAAATCAAAGATAGGATAATGAAGGAGGAGACTCCTGGCGCGTTGACGAAGAAGGAGCATCTTATCAATATTGTTTATGAGGAGCTTACGAAGTTTTTGGGCGGGGAGAAATCAGAATTAAAGCTTGGTGATAAGACTCCGAATAAAATAATGTTGGTTGGTTTATTTGGTTCTGGTAAGACTACTACGTGTGGCAAGCTTGCTAAGTATTTTATGAAGCGTGGCAAGAAAGTTGCGTTGATCGGGTTAGATGTTCACCGTCCTGCTGCTATGGACCAGTTGGCGCAGGTTGGAAAAGGTATTAATGTTCCTGTTTTGATTCTTAAAGATGAGAAGGACCCAATTAAAATTTTCAAGCATTTCGAGCCGGAGTTCAAGAAGTTTGATTTGCTTATTATCGATACTGCTGGTCGTGATGCGTTGAGTCAGGATTTGATTGAGGAGTTGAAGCAAGTTCATGAGGTTGCGAAGGCTGATGAGGCTTTGTTGGTTATTTCTGCTGATATTGGTCAGGCTGCGCAGACTCAGGCTAAGGCTTTCCACGAGGCTGGTGCTATTACTGGTGTTATTGTTACAAAGATGGATGGTACTGCTAAGGGTGGCGGTGCGTTGAGTGCGTGCGCTGTTACAGGTGCATCAATTAAGTTTATTGGTGTTGGTGAGAAGGTTGATGATTTCGAGCAGTTTAATCCGAAGGGTTTCGTTGGAAGATTGCTTGGCATGGGTGACTTGGAAGCTTTGCTGGAAAAGGCAAAGGAAGCGATTACTGAGGAAGAGGCTAAGGATATTGAGAAGAAATTGTTGAAGGGTGAATTCAATCTTATGGATCTTTACAGTCAGATGGAAGCGATGTCTAAAATGGGGCCTTTGGGTAAAGTTTTGGAAATGATTCCTGGTCTTGGTTCTATTTCTTTGCCAAAAGAGGCTTTGCAAGTTCAAGAGGGTAAGTTGAAGAAGTGGAAGTTTGCGATGAACAGCATGACTAAGGGCGAGTTGGAGGATCCTGAAGTTATTGATGCGCAAAGGATTGAGCGTATCAGTAAAGGCAGTGGTGTTTCTACAGGTGATATTCGTGATATGATTAAGCAGTATAAACAGTCTAAGAAGATGGTTAAGATGTTGAAGGGCGAGAGTCCTGAGAAGTTGATGAAGAAGTTGAGTAGAAAGGCTGGTCCGCAGTTGAAGTTCTAAGTTCGCTTCAAGGCTTTGTATTTTTCCATGATTAATTCTTCTGTGGCCCTCCAGCTGATGCACCCGTCAGTTATGGACACTCCTTTCTTTAGTTTGCTGCGATCAAAGCCTCTTAAATCATTCGGAATCTTTTGGTTTCCTTCTTCTAGATTTGATTCAAGCATTAAACCAACAATATTGTTATTGCCTTCAGTGATTTGATTAATTACGTCGTTGAAAACGATTGGTTGTCGTTTGTAGTCTTTGCTTGAGTTTCCGTGGCTGCAGTCTATCATTATTTTTTCTGACACTTTTGCTGTTCGTAATTGTTCTTGGACTGACCGCACGTTTTCTGTGGAGTAGTTTGGATTTGAGCCGCCGCGTAATACGAGGTGGCAGTATTGGTTGCCTTTTGTCCTTACTTGTTTTATTTCGCCTTCGTAATTCATTCCCACAAAGCTGTGTGGTTCTCGTATGGTGTGGAGAGCATTAAGTGCTACGTTGATCTCTCCGTTTGTGCCATTTTTTATTCCGACTGGCATTGATAGGCCTGAGGACATGTGCCTGTGGGGCTGGCTTTCGGCAGTGCGCGCTCCGATACATGCCCAGCTGATAATATCGTTGGTGTATTGTGGAATTAGCGTGTCGAGCATTTCAGTGGCTGCGGGTAAGCCAAGTTCTGCGTTGTAGACTAATAGTTCTCTTGCCAGTCTGAGGCCTTTGTTTACGTTAAATTCGCCATTGAGGTCTGGATCCGAAATAAGACCTGTCCAGCCGAGTGTTGTTCGAGGTTTTTCAAAATAGGTTCGCATTACAAGCACAAAAACATCTTTTACTCGTTCTGACAATTCTTTCAATCTGTTCGCGTATTCTTTTGCTTCATTTACATCATGTATTGAGCATGGTCCTACTACGAGGAGTTTTCTTTTATCCTCTCCGTCAAGGATTCGTTCCAGATCTCTGCGTGCTGTTTGAACCATGTTGTTTGCGGAAGCAGAGAGCGGATAGCTTAGTCGTAGTTCTACTGGAGTGATGATGCCTTCATATGTAATTATATTTTTGTCCGTTAGTCCGTTTCCTTCGTGTCCCATTTTATCTCCACTCTTCTGGTAATCCTGCTTGAAGCCTAGCTAGAACGTATGCGCGCGCCCCAGCTCAGCATCTAAGCAGGACGTTTATCTAAAATACCAGAAGAACAGCAAACTAGCACTATCAGCAATGTTGCTTGTCGTGTTCGCTTGCATGGTAAGTGTGAAATAACGTGGTATTATTTAAAATTTGCGCTCAATGGCAGTATCCTACGCATTGTGCTGAGCAGAATTGTTCCATTTGTTGTTTGCACACGTTTGGCTGGTTTAGGTAAGTGCATGCTTGTGTGCAGGCTGATGGGTCTATGACTGGGTTGTCGTTGCAGATGTCTTTGCAGTCTGCGCGTCCGGATTGCGTGCAAGAGTTTTGCGCGGTTGCTTTGCAGTTTTCTTCGCAGTCTTGTATGCATTCTTCTTCTGGTGATAGTGTTGTCTCTATTTTTGGTGAAGGCGAGGGTGTGGATTGTACAACTGCTATTTCCTGCGGTGCTTTGATTTGCGGCTCTAGAACAGGCACAATCGGCTCAGTCTGTGGTGCTTCTATTTGCGTGTCCATGACTGGCTTAGTTACTACTTCTTGTGTTGCTGGCGCGCAGCTTATGAGTAAAATCAGTGCGAGTATTGCCCATTTCATAACTCGTGGTTAATAGGGGTGCTATTTATGCTTTATTGATTTTAATCACGTATGTTTTGGTTCTGTGGGCGCTTGGTCCATGCGTGCAGGCAGAGGAGCAGCGTATTTTGCTTGCAGGCTTAGCCATGAAGCTATTCGGTCTTCTAGCTCTTTCAGGTCATCATCTCGTAATGCGTTCGGGTCTTCAACAAACATGTCGCATGATGTGCGTGTTGGCTCTGGCAGGCGCATGTTTGCTGGATTGCATGCCACGATATCTTCTGGCAGAGCTTTCAGTTTGTTTATCATTCCAACATATCCGTGTTCTCCTTTTAGCCTGTTTGGCAGGTAATATGTGCATCCCATGCACAATCCGCCTTCCATTCTTCGGACTTCGTTGCTGATGATGTATCGCTTGAGCCGCAATTTATCATCCTCGGTTTGCGGGTTTTCAGGATTTTTGCTTAGAATTAGGTCGATTTTCTCATATTTTATTTTGCTGTCTCGTAGGGGGACTTGAATGCGTGAAAACCGCACAGGGTCTTCTTTAATGAGCTTTTCATATTGGCCTATTGTGTATTCAAGCCTTAATTGCTCGCGAACGTATTGTTGAACAGATGGCATGCTTCTATTATGAGAATGTGCCTATTTCACAGTTGTGTATGTACAAAACGGCTGATAAGGTCTTCGTTCATGACTTCGGGGTGGAATATGCACCCGTATAGCTCTTTCTCTGGGTGTTTTATCATGCAGGACTTTCCTTTTGACGTTGCCAGTGTGATGAACTTGCCTGTTCCAGTCTTTGTGTGAAGGAAGTATGCGTTGAACGTGCCTTCTATAAGCTTGTTTTTCTCAGCTACTTCTACCTGTTGTGGTCCTATTATGGTGTGGTCTTCTAGTGGCACTCCGAATTCTTTTGCTATGATTTGCATTCCTGCGCAGATGCCGAGTACTGGCTTGTCGCATGTTTTAAGCCAGTTGAACTCTCCGTTAAGATAGTCAAAGTCTTTGAGTGCTGTTCCTGTAATGATTATTTTGTCCGCTCCTTTGATGTCTTCTTTTGTTATTTTTGAGTAATGTTTCACGTTGTGGTTTTCTGCAAGGAGTGCTATTGGTCTGACGAATTCCATTTCGCTGAGTTCTTCTTTGCACGTGCTGATGATGAGTATCATTTTTGTTCAAGCCTCGCATCTATGATGTCGAAAACTCCGTTGTAGTTTCCGTTCCATTTGATTTCGTTTTTTGTTATTATGATTTTCTTCTTGAATACTGGCGCGTCAAGTACGGTGGTTTCTATTTCTCCTCCTTCGCCTGCTGGGTTGATGTGGTGTGATGACTCTATTTTTGCTAATCGTTCAACCATTTTTTTGTCGATTATGGCTCCAAGGAACGATTGGTCTAATGGTTCTGCGAATACTCCTGAAATTATTGCTTTGATTTCATTTTCCACAATTTCGTAGAGTAATTCGACTTGGTTTTTCAGCCATAATGGGTTGAAGCACCAGATTTTGAGTTCGTGGCAGATTTTTTGCACTCTGCTGGCTTGGTATGTGCTTCTGACTGCTCCCGTAACAACGCCTTCAATCTTGTACCTGGAAATCGCTTCTAATATTGCTTTTTTCAGGTCTTCTAGTTCTTTTTCTTTTTCTCCTTTTGTTACAACGCGAATCAATGGTATTCCCATTGCTTGTGATTGCAATAGTGTCATGTCGATGTTTGGCGTGTGGAACATGTAGCTTTCTTTGTTTTGGGAAACTATGCTTATCAGGCAGGCTATTTCGTGGTATTTTTGGGCTCTGATAAGGGCTAAAGTGGAATCTTTGCCTCCTGAATACAAAACTCCGAGTTTCATACGTATTCTCGTCAATAAACGGTTTAAAAGCGTTGCGGTTAAACTTATATTCAGCTTCTTCAGAACTGATAGGAATGGGGCTTTTGGAGAAAGTATGCTTGAGATTATTCTTTTGAAAGTAATGCATGAAGGTTTAGGCGCAGCTAAAAAGCTGCAGAAGTATATAGCAGAGTGTGATGTTTATGGGCCAGAGGCTGCTGCGATGACAGAGGTTGTTGCGATTGGTACGGAGGAGGACTGGCAGCGCATGCTTGCTTCAGGAAGCCGTACATCTGTCAAGAAGATGGTAGAGACTGCGTCTGCTAATGAGCCTCCTGAGCAGCAAGTATTTAGGTTAAGGGAATACGATGACATTTTCCGTTCAAAAAAAACCATCTGGCACGTTGAAAGATTTTCTTCTAAGGATGCAGATGAATTGAGAAGGGTGTATACTGCTGCGGATATGAGCGCGAAAGCGGGGCTTGTATCGTTGGTCAAAGGAGATATTGATGATTTTCTGGGCAAATATTGGAATGCTTGCCGTCTTATGTACCAGGTGCAGGACAAAAGAGACAGGCATATCGCTGTTAACTTGTCTTGTGCAGAGGAATTGTTGCGCAAACAGTTTGAACATCTCCGTTCGAAAGAATTTCTGCGTTATACTTTGGCTCTCGGCAGTCTCCATTGTCCAGAAGTATACACGTCCGCTAAAGTTATTTCTATACTTTTAACTGAAGGTGACTTTCAGGATAAAATAGAGTTTGCTGTTGATCCGAAGAGGCCTTATGAGGAACAGAAGCTTGAGCTTCTTAGAGCAGGGGTTCTGAAGGCAAGCAATATTTTTTACAAGCTTTCTGCTGCTGATATTTACGGCATGGGTTTGGATGAGCTGACGAGTCTTGTTAAGGCTCGGGCTATGCGCTGAATATTTCTTCGTCAATAAATGGTTTAAAAGCGTTGCGGTTAAACTTATATTCAGCTTCTTCAGAACTGTTAGAAATGGGGCTTTTGGAGAACTTGCTGAATTATTCGCACAAGTCTTTAGTGAGTTTTTCGATAGAAGGAAAGCCATACAGAGGCGTTCTGGAGCATGGCCGTTCTGCTATTGTTGGAGCGTCTTTTGGAACAACTTCTTGCAATATAAGTCTTGCGCGGACAGCGTATGATGCGCGCTGTTATTTTAATCCTGAAATGCCCGCTGTTTTACAGAAAGAGATTTTTGATAATTATGTTCGTATGCATGGTGTTTACAGGACGATGAGTGTTGGAATGGACAATAACAAAAATATTTCGAGTGTTGTTTCTGAAATTGACACGCGGGGAGTGTTGACTGTTGTCAGGGAAGTTCTTGATGCTAACTTTTTGGATCCGAAGAAGGTTGTTTATGTTGCCCATCCTGCGCACATGCAAAGAGTTATCGATGTTGGCAAGAAATTGGGGTTGTATGGCGTGCCGTTTTTCGAGCAGGAAGTGCAGTGGAGTGATCCTGATGACAGGCAGCGTTGGACGATTTCTCCTGCGCGTTGGGCGTTGCGCGAAGTTTTCGCACGTGTTCAGCACAAGCTAAAGGGGTATATGTAAGAAACCTTTTTATAAACAGCTGCAATAATGTAATAAGTGAAAAATGATTATCTTCTGGCAGCGTTTGTTGTGTTTGTAGGCATCGCGTTTGTGCTGACGTGGCATTATATTTCTAGTCCTGGATTGCAGGTTGGTGGCGCGTTGTACGGAATTGCAGGAACAGACCCGATCACGCCATTCATGGCTGTATTGTTGGTTATTTGGTTTATTTTGGTTGCAATTGTGATATTTGTGAATAAATCCAGGGCGTGATTTCTGCAAAACCTTTTTATATGCTAGTTCATATAGTTCGTTTATGTCAAAAAGAGGCAGTGTAGCGTTTGTTCTTGTTAGTATTTTAGTTGTTGCTGTTATAGGAACCCTTTTCCTTATTTCTGAGAAATCATCGCCGACAGGGATGGTTTTTCTTTCGCGTGGTATTGTCAATCCGCCTGTTGTGAACCCTTATGGGAATCAGCAAGTTAACCTGCCTTATTCCAGCAGGGGGTCGTCTTACCAGTACATTTATGCTCCTAGCTATGGCGCGCCTCGTCAGTTAAGGATGAGCATGTTTGATTGTCAGACTTTTTGTTTTGGTCGTCCTGAGAGTTTTGACAGGGACAGATATACTAAGCAGGAGTATGGTGGGCAGAGGCTTCGTGCTTGTTTGGCTGAGTGTGAAGAACAAAGGCTGGGCATTACTGATACGACTGATCACGACTGGCATTATGATATTGTCAGGTATGACAGGCCTACGTATTATTATGTTGGGCTTCGTTAAGAAACCATGTCTCGAAACCTTTTTATACTGAATAGTTGTGAGTGGTGTTATGTCGAAAAGAGGTAATGCTGAGTTATTGATTCTTCTTGCTGTTCTACTTATTGCTATTGTCGGGCTTTTTTATGTTATGAAAGGTCCTGGAAAGGCAGTTGGATACAATTACCAGTGCAGTGTTGCTTGCAATCCTCCGAAGTCTGTTGATTACAAGATGTTTGTGACAACTTCATCTGAGGAAGCGCAGTCTATGTGCAGTGCGTATGCAAAGGAGCAGTGCAGGCCTGGAATACCGTATCGTGCTGTTGCGCAGTCTATTACTGGTTATGCTTCAGAAGGCGACCCGTTGTATAATTACAATTATCCTGGCAGTGAAAGCCCTATGGTTGCTTGCAGGCGTGCCTGTTTTACTTATCAGGGAAATAGTCCTGCTTGTTTGGCTGGGTGTACTCAGTATAGTTCTGTTGGTGATCCTTATGCTTGGCGTCCTTCTGTGACTGGCGAGTTCGCTGTTCCTGGCGCTCAGAGTTATGGTGGAGAGATTAGAGGTGTTTCTGATTCTACTTCGCGTGCTTTCCCTGGAAGGGCTATTGAACTTCCTTCTCGTTGTTTTGAGTGCAGTTGTGGTGGCACTTACGCTACTCCTTCAGAAGAGTCTGCGTTGACTGCTTGCAAGAACTTGTGCGGCGGTTCTGTAGAAGAAGTTAATTGCTGAATTATTCTTTTTCTTTCTTGACTGTTCCTGTTTTTGTGATTTCTATGTGGCCTTTTTTTGATTTGATGCTGACTTCGTCGTCTTCTTTGATTTTTGATGCCATAGTGACAGCCTCTGGAAGTAAAATCCTGTTTCCGCGGTAGTCTAGTGGTCCTTGGATTTCTTGTTCTGGCGCTATTTCTTTCAGTATTGCTTCTTTTCCGCCTTCTCTGAATTTTTTTGTTTGATTGTATAGATATTCTGCGATGATTTCTGCGACGTTTATTTTCGTGACTTTAGTGATGCCTTGTAGTCCTGGTGATAGGTTTACTTCAAGGACTAACGGTCCTTTTGGCGAGGGTAGGATGTCTACTGCGCAGATGTCGCACCCTGTTGCTCTTGCTGCTGCTATCGCTATTTTTGTTGTTTTTTGGTCTAAGGTTATTTTTTCTCCGTGTCCGCCTGAGTGGATGTTTGCTCGTTTTTCTCCTTTTGCGGCTACTCTTTTCATGGCTGCTGCTATTGTGTCTCCTACGACGATGACTCTGTAGTCTTTGCCGTCTGTTTCTATGTATTCTTGGACTAAGAATGGTTGTTTTAGGAGTGCTAGTGCGTCTATCATTGAGCTTGCGCTTTCTGGGCTGTCTGCGAGCATTACTCCTTTGCCGTGTGTTCCTGCTGGGAGTTTCATGACTACTGGGAATGATGCTTTTTTGATGATTTTTTTCCCTGCGTCTGCTGTTGATGCGAGGTAAGTGGTTGGTTGTGGAATGTTGTGTTCTTGGAATTTGAGGTGTGTTAGGACTTTGTCGTGTCCTATTGTGTAACTGCTGGGTTTTAGTGGCATGTATGTTTCTTTTTGCAGTAATGTCGTAATAGCTCTGAGCAATATTGCGTATCTGAAGCTTCCTTTTGCGTAGATGCAGTCGTATTTTGGCAGTGGTTTGCCTTGGTATAGTACTTGCGCTTTTTTCTCTCCTAGGGAGACTTCTAGTTCTTGTATGTCTATGTGGTCTACTTGGTCGAAATATTTTTTCATCGCGTCGATTGTCCATCTGCTGGAGATGCTTCCGAGTGAGATTATTGCTGCTTTCATTTAGTCAGCTCCTTTGGAAGGGTCTATCATGAATCCCCGTTTCAAGATGTTCTGTCCGATGAGTATTTTGTATTTCATGTGTTCTCTTTCTGCGATGTTGAATTCTGCGTGCCGCATTTCTCCTGCGATTAGGACGTCTGCGGTGATAACTGGTCTGTAGCGTATGCCGTGCGCGCTTTTTATTCTGACGTGGGCTAGTGCTGGTCCGAGTTCGATTTCTTTTGCTAGGGCTTTGTCTATGCTGCTTTTGGTCGCGCCTGTGTCAACTCTCGCTACGACTTCTTTTTTCCCGTTTTTTCCGAATATGACAACTCTTGTTGTCAGCCCGATTATTTTCTTTTCCATGTTATTGTTTTCCCATGAATGGGAAGAATAATACGTCTCTGATGCTTGGGTTATTTGTTAAAAGCATTATCATTCTGTCTATGCCTAGTCCTAGTCCGCCTGTTGGCGGCATTCCGTATTCGATTGCTTGTATGAAGTCTTCGTCCATTGGGTGTGCTTCTTCGCTTCCTGCTTTGAGCTGGTTTGCTTGTTCTTCAAGTAGTTGTCTTTGTTTGACTGGGTCGTTTAGTTCTGAATAAGCGTTTGCTATTTCCATTCCGCAGATGAATGGTTCGAAGCGTTCGATGAAGTGTTCTTTCATGTGTGGTTCTCTGCAGGATTTGCATAATGGCGTGCTTTCAACTGGATGGTGTGTGATGAATGTTGGTTGTACTAGTTTTTCTTCTACGAGTTCTTCAAAGAGTGCCTGCATTAATTGTCCTTTTGAGTAGTGCGCTTCGACTTTCAGTTTGTGTTGTTGGCATAGTTTGTTCATGTCTTCTTGTGTGAGCTTGTCTGAGTCGATGCCCGCGTATTTTTGGAGGGCTTCTGCCATGGTGTATGATTGCCAGGGTTTTTTCACGTCTATTATGTTTCCTTGGTATTCGAATTTTGTGCTTCCGTGTAGGGCTTTCGCGCACGCGATGTAGAGGTCTTCTACGATTTCTTTCATCGTGTTGAAGTCTGCGTATGCTTGGTAGAGTTCGAAGCCTGTGAATTCTGGGTTGTGTGTTCGGTCTATGTCTTCGTTTCTGAAGTTTTTTGCGAACTCGTAGACTTTTTCGTACCCTCCTACGATGAGTCTTTTCAGGTAGAGTTCTGGTGAGATTCGCATGAAAACGTCCATTTTGAGCGTGTTCAGGTGTGTTTTGAATGGTTTTGCTGCTGCTCCGCCGTAGATTGGTTGTAGTATTGGCGTGTCGACTTCTAGGAAGTCTTTTGAATTTAGTGAGTTTCTTATTATTTCGATTATTTTGGCGCGTTTGATGAACGCTTCGCGTACTTGTGGGTTGATTATGAGGTCGACGTATCTTTTTCTGTATCTTTGTTCAATGTCGGTTAGTCCGTGCCATTTTTCGGGCAATGGCCTTAGTGCTTTGCATAATATTTCGAATTTTTTCGCCCAGACTGTGATTTCTCCTGTTTTTGTTTTGAATATGATGCCTTCTATTCCTATCCAGTCTCCCATGTCTATGAGCTTGAGAATGTCGTACTCTTTTGGTATGTCGTCGTATTTGAAGTATGCTTGGACTTTTCCGTGCTGGTCTAGGATGTGCATGAATGTTGCTTTGCCCATTCTTCGCAATCCAACGATTCTTCCGGCAACTTTCACATTGTCGTTTGTTTTTTCTTCTGGCTGGAGTGTTTTGTATTTTTCACTGACTTGCGCAGAATTATGCGTTGGCGCGTAATTGTAAGGATATGGATTAATGCCTAGTTTCAATAGTTCTTCTCTTTTTTTCCTGCGCTCGTTGATGAGCTCTTCTTCAGTCGGCATTGGGTGAAATTATCAGAACGAGCTTTTTAAAGGTTGCTCTATTTGAGTGGTGCGTATTCTCGCAGGAGGGGAATTGCGTTGGAATGTACTATTTTGTTGCTGATTACTGCTCCTCTGGGCAGCCCCTTAGGATTCGGCACATCATATCGTATGGGGTTGCCGTCATAATCAGTTACTTGACCTCCTGCTGCTTGTACGATGAGTGCAGGTGCACACAGATCCCATATTCCTGATTTGATCGTATCGTTGACGTATGCAAGGTCAGCTCTTCCTTCTGCGATTGTGCACATACGCACTGCTCTGCTTCCCTGTACGAAACCATTTTTTGCTCCTAGTTTGGTAATCAAGTCTTCTGCTGCTTTGGGCTTTTCTGTGAATTCTTTCGCGCTCAGGCTGACAAAGCCGTTGCTTAGGGTTCTATTTGACACTCGGATTTGATCAAAATGCCTGAAAATCGGGTTGTCCTCACGCGGGCAGTTAAGATATGGTAATTCGCGTACATCGCCAGCAACAGCAGTGAACATTTTATCATGTGCTGGGAGATATACGACTGCCGCATGCGGCATTCCATTGCGAACATATGCTATATTTATTGCAAAATCATATGACTGATTTTTCGGGTGGTTGCTGCCATCAAGCGGGTCAATAATCCAGACATTAGGATTGCTAAGCCGGCGTGCTACATCACTTGGGGTCTCCTCGCGTTCTTCGCTTAGGATTGAGTGATTATGGAACCGTCTTTCAAGTCCACCGACAATTATTTCGTCTGCTTCAACATCTGCTCGCGTCTTCGGGGTGCCATCAGGCTTTATTATTTCAGGCTCTTTCGTTCCAAAGTGCTTTCGCAT
Source organism: uncultured Methanosarcinales archaeon (assembly GCA_964617195.1). GTDB lineage: Archaea > Nanobdellota > Nanobdellia > Woesearchaeales > ARS49 > CABMGU01. The sequence continues at coordinate 16,362 of CAZTVK010000022.1, forward strand.
GATCATCCTGCCTGCATCGTAAGCCAGTTTTATAGCAATGTTCAGTTCGCTCATAATAACTCAAGGGTTTTCTGTCTTTATCTTATTTTCGAAATATAGGTCGAAAGCTTTAAAAAGGGTGTGATGGCTGTATCGTCGTGGTGGGTGGAGACGGCAAAATTTATAAACCTGGTTTCCATCTACTTATAAAGGCATGATCACTAGAACTGAAAGTAAAATGGCAGACACTCGTAGATATGGTAAATGCAATGCTGTTGCAGTCCACCGAAATCCTGAAGTACTGATGAGACTGACAGGTATTCTGGATCACACGCCCGTCAAGATTAGAACCGTACAGGTGGATGAGAAAGTTCAATCAGATATTTCAAGTCGTCTTTCTGGTCAGAAATTGTACTTTCTTCCATTTGAATCTCACAAGACGAATGGCGGAATAAGCAAGTATGAGAGTGAGCTCGCACGTGGCAGTGATGTTATTTTTCTAACCGACAAAAGTCTTTCGGATACCGATTTTAACTCATTAAAGGTACTTCCTAATGATAAGATATTTTATGGTTATTTGTCAACACCTGCCTTGGCCAATGCTGAATATTCTGACTTTTTGAAGAGGTTTGTCTTTCACCTCGCGTTTGACACTCCTCGTAATGTTTTGCTTTTTAGCCCAGAAGGATATGGGGATGTAAAATCTCGTTTGGAAAGTCATTTCTCGCTCAAAGGATTGAACACGCATGTCGACTCTGCAGGATCATTGGAACAAGCTCTTAGAAAGGCATCTTTGCACAGCTATTATGACCGTATTTATATTCCGGAAAGTTTCCTGCCTGATCTTTCCAGATTTACGGAACGGTCTCGAGCCTGGCCTTTCTTCGTCAATAATCGCAACCCGGTATATGGCATGACTGATGTAGTGCCTGATAAGTCTTCTTAACACGAAAACATTTATATACTATCACTGAGCAGTAGGTACTATGGTGGGAAATAACGCGCTTGATGATGAAATAAATAAGAGATTCATCGACTGGATGATTGATCTGGACGAGAGAGTCGAGAAATCCGACAAATTCAAGCATGGCTATGTTTTCAAGAAATTGTATAATTATTCGCATGTTTTCACTCGAAAAGAGCTTGCTAACTCTGACGAAGACACTGTTAAAAGATTTCTTCAGAATTTGCCTGACTTACTTGCAAAGCCAGTGGAAAAGAGTACTGGAGGCAGGTTTCCTAAGTCAAAGTACCCTGTTCTCGGTATGTACGTATCTAACTTGTGCAAAGCAATGCCTCACCAACGCTATTTCATTCCCACAGCAGAGGTTTATGAGGAACTGAAGCTTAAGTTGGACTTCTTGTTTTACGATTTTCGGCCGAGCGGAACTGTTGAAGTTTCCATTGACGGTCCTGTTGGAGATTATTGCTTCAACAGGGCGAGAGTTGAGGCTGTGGTAAAAGGCGATGCTGGCAATTTCAATGCCAAAGATTTCTTGGGTGGTTACGTGAAGTTCACTGGCGAAACCGGCAACAACACTGCTGAAGGAATCATTAATGGGGACATTGAGATTTACCGTGGCGGTGACAATATCGCGCTGGAAGGTAATGGCGGTCATGTTAAAGTTATTTTCGCAGGTGACAATCTGGCCAAGTATAATAGCGGTGCTTCAGTTGAGGTTTGGGGAGCGGTTGGCGAAAATCTGGCATACAAAATGCAGCACGGAGTAGTGCGCGCTCATTGCATTCCAGGTCCTGGAGTGGGCCATGATATGAAAGGAGGCAGGCTGGAGTTTGAAGTTCCTGAGAGTTCAGTCTCTATTCTGGAAGATTTGTTGCCAGACAAGGGAAGCATTAAGGGTAAAATAGAAGTTAAGCGCTACCCTGACGGCCCTTATTCTCAAATGGTGCCGCCTAAAAAACGCTGATTCTCGTCGTAAGCTTTATAAAGTTACAACTTAACAATGGTTACAGAGGGATTACTGTGCGGATAATTCAAGACACTGAGACGTCTAAAGATTTGGCCAAAGTGATAGAGGAAGCCACGAGTCCATCTTTGCTCTTGAAGGTAGCAGAGCCGGATAAGTGGGGGCCTCTGCTTGCTGCCTTGTCATCGGGAGAATGGAATGTTGTAGCTACCTCTTCAGAAAAGATTTACAGAGTATTGGCGTATGAAGGCGGCCTTGATATTATCTCGCATGACGCATTGCATGGAAATGAACCTGTGCGAATTTTTCCAGGATCGGTGATGCATGATTTCTCAAAACTGAGTCTAGTTGATATCCAGTCTGCTGTCGCGGAGTTGGATGAGGCATTTATCAGCCAGGTTATCAGGCCAAGAATTGGGTATTTTGGCAGGTTGCGCAGGGATCTTTCAGGAACTCTGGTTGCTTCTGGATATGAAAACCCGGTTAGCAAAGTTGACCCTAAGGCAAGGTACGATTTGCTTGTTTGCGAAGAAGAATTATTTGAACACTTGAAGGATTCGGACCGACAACCAGTCATTGTTGTCGTTAATGATGAAAACGCAAGTCAAGCTTCACACGCGCATAAGCTGAAGCGTGGTGATTTAGAGAACAAGCCGGTTGTTCTAAGCACAATGCGCACTGCATTTGCCAGACATTACAAAAAAGAAATGGATAAGAAAACCAAACTGCCAAGATCTGTTCTCCTTGCGCCAATTCATGATGATCAGCACTTGTCAACTTGGCTGGGATTTCATCATTCAGTAACCATTCTTGATTCAGAAAAGCTTCAAATGGCACAAAGTTTGCTCAGCAAAAAACCGAAAAAAACAGAGGATGAACAGATTCTTGCACAGCTGATTCCAAAAGCGACCGAAGCGGTAATCGGGCAACTCACGCATGAGTATCTTTTATTTACTGAATCATTGAAAAAATCTGGAAGGTTGAATGGAAAGATTTACGCGGCAACACCTTATTCAACCAATCTTGAAAAGATGGCATCACTTCTTTTCACTTTGTCTGGCGGGGATGCGTTCATACCTTTGGGTAGAAAGGAGGGAAATATGCTGCGTAATCTTCTTATAAGTCCGAGAAAACCGCGCCTTCCATTGAGAGCACGATATCAGGAATGGGAAGAAGAAGATATTGCCCGAGTTTGCATTGATGCAGAAAATAATCTTTTGAGTGGAAAGGACGAAAAAGATCCTCTTCTTAACAAAGGAATTATAGATCTTTTCAACATAATTGACAAAGCGCGTACAGGCATTCCGGCCGCAACGCTTGCATATGGAATTAGGTATGCCAGGGCTCAATATGCTGAAAGGAACATGGATCGTCTTAAGGAAACTCAGCAGGATGTACGCGTTCATGATGAAGATTTATTCGCGCTAATCGAAAGAGAAATAAGGGATAATTATGCAGTTCTGAGAAAAGGGATCAGCATCTTTGATCTGCAGAATCATTTGGCAGACACGAGTTTTCTGGAAACTGAATTGCAGAATCTCAGAAAGGTCGTCTTTACTGCAGATTATCCTCCGGATTACGTCTTGTATAAAAAATTCAGACCTGCGCTTGAGGGCGATAGTTACATTAAAGTGTTCGATTTTTTCAGGCGCTTGAATCGCAGGCATGAAGAATTGGGCAGGACGCCAGGAAAGGTTTTGCCAAACTATAGAGTGGGTTTGTGTAATCTGGTTTATTTCGGAAAGGCCAAGGATGATTATAATTTGCTTGTTGAGGCTGAAGAGTTTGGAAAACATGAGGTTTTACTTGATTATTTGAGAAAGCACAAAAATGAGCCTGAAATAATAGTTGAATATTTTGAGCAGGCAGTTAAACAAGCTGCGAGAATGGCGGCGCAGGGACCGCTTTCAGCCGCAGTTTCTGTTGACAATCTTGCAAAGTTTTGGGATAATCGTTTTGTCAAAAGAATTCACCAGCCGTTGAGCGAAGGAATGGAAAAGCTGTTCAAAGCAGAAACCCCTCCTGAAGTATATAATAAATTATTCGACTCATTGAGAGTGGTGTGGAATCATCTTGCTAATACTCCTTTAGTTAAAGGATTTTATTCTGATCGGTGGCCGGGAAACATGGGCCATAGAGGTGAATTGTATAACTTGGGGTTCAGGAAGTGTTACGTACTTCCGGCAGTGATTGAGGCAGTAACTGTATTCCAGCACACTGATTATCTTCCTGGAAATCACGAAGAGAAAGCGAAGCATCAGGAACGGTTTATAAAAATGTTTTTCGGAGAATTTGATGCGGTTGCAAAAGTGTTTAATGAAGATATAGTATTGGGTTATGATGACAATAGGCTGAAATTCATTCTTGATGAGATCTCAAATGACATACTGATGTTGGATTCCTATAAGTTTTCTCCGCGTGCTGTTGAAATGCCGATGGAAGATCCTATTCACATGAGCTTTGCAAAATCAGATTCCCTGTCTCCGGTTTTGTTGTATCCGAGTAAGGAAACGTTAGCTCAGATGTATTCTATTCTGCATTCGCAGTGTTCTGGTAATCCAGAGGCTAATGTTATCTTGGATACTCTTCGGAATTATATCAGGGAAAACCAGCGTACATTCACAGAGATCAAATCAATAATTTCTTCAAGCAGAGACAAGTCAGCGACTATATGTGATCAGCTTATCCAGCGCTATGATCAGAATCCAGGAATTACCTCTCGAATAAGATCAGCATTGGGCACGCTCTCTTCAGATCCTTCTTCAAAGAATATAGAGGATGTTTTACGCGCGGAATTCGATGAAAAACCTGTGCAATATGTAGACTTGCTGAAGAATTACATGGAGAACTTGGTTAAGCGTGACACGTTATCCGAATTTGAGAAAGGGAATGTTGAAGCTGCACTGAATGAAAAATATGTTCCTGCGTTCTTTGTTTCAACAATGGAACGTGGTCTGATCGCAGCAGGTGCGATTTTCGAGGCAGTAATTTCAAAGCATCCGCGGGATGCCGACTACGTTTCTGAAAGCAAAAGGTTGACTGATTTGGCAATGATGTCAATCTCAAACTCCATTAAAGCCGCAGAATGGGTGCAAGGATATTTTGTTGGTAAGGATGAGAAAATGGTAAAAGCTGCCGAAGGCATTGCAGCTTTTGACAGGTTACTTTATCGTGATATGGCATCCAGGTTAGAACAATAAACCCATGACTGATCCTTGCATGTTGAAAATCATTTGCGTCATGACTAGTGCATGGTGCACCAATGTTGCATCTTTGCCTTTTTCAAGCATTATGTGGGCTTTGCCGATGATATCCTTTCGTTTTTGCGCGATTACTCCAACGCTGCTTTCATTGAACTTGTAAAATTCGTTATAAAATAATTCGAACAACGTTGTTGATTGTTCAAAGAGCTCGATGCTTTCAGTGCCAAACTTTGCTTTTGGGTGCTCCCGCATGAACTGTGCAATATATTTCAATTCATCGCAGTATTTTTCTATTTCCCAGATTATTGTGTAAATGAACGATGTTTTCTTGTACAGTTTGTATCCTTTTTTGTTGAGCAGCCTCTGGCAGAAGTTGCACAGGCGGTTGATTGTTATCTCCATTGCGATTATGTTGTTTAGCTTGTGAATGTCGCTTTTGGGCTCTTTGAGAACAGCTGAAATACTCTGTCCCATAGATACGGCCATGAGGAAAATTCTTCGCAATGCAGGATCGAATTCTTCTGGAGCTTCCTTTGATATTGTTTTTATTAGGTAGCGGTGTTCTGAGTGATCAAAAACTTCGTATCCTGGCAGGTCTTCGTTCAGGAATTTTGGCAGCTGTTCGAGATTCTCTGCTGATTTGAAGCGTATTTCCACTTCATCATAGCCTGCTTTGTATATGGCTGCTATCGATCTGAGCGTGAAGAGTCCGTATTCCCCTGCATCTATGGTGATTTTTTCTACTTTTGGTGCTTCATCTTTTGCTGATACCAAGATCTGCGAGCCTTGTTCCTCTACCTCCAGTTCGTCTCCTTTTTTGATGTTATTCGCAATGCACCATTTTCTTGGTAAAGAAATCAATTGTGTTGATTCTGCAATTTGTATTACTTTGCGTCCCATTATAATCCCCCTTAAAGTTTAACAATACCCCTTATAGTCTATAAACATCCAATGTTTCCTGATAAATATTGAATTTCTATATAAATCTTTCCATACATTATAAAATTGGGCGTATTATATAAATTTTATATTATATCAGGACAAAATATATATGAAATTCTACTATTGTATGGATATATTCATACGTTTAAGGGAGGCGGGGGATATGAGACAAAAACTCTTATTGGAAAAAGCCCCCTTCGTTGACCACCTTACTTCGGTGGAAGAAGAGGACTTAGACGTGATGGAAGACAAACTTGACGACGCAGCGCCATGGGAATTGGCCTTTGAGAGGGGTGTCGAGCAGGCTGACAATGATATGGTCAGCGACTGGAAGGACGAGGATGAGTTCGAATGAACCGCGTCTTTATCCGGGATATTGAAGAGATCAGGGATTTTGTGAAGCTTCATCACAGCAATGAAGAGTATTTCGATAAGGTTGTCCAGAGGCTGATGCGAATACCTCGGAATTCCAGAGAAATTCCGATGGTAGTCGAAAACCGAAGGTTTTCGACATGAAACGGCTGCATTGTGTGGGGTGCGGGGAAATTATCGGCAAAAGTGCTGTTGATGACCCGTATGTCTGCCGTAAATGCGAGCAGAGCGACGTACCGCGTTATAGCTGGCTGGACTCGTCGTAAACACTAGTGTGTTTACGATCGCCCCGATAACTGCGGGGCAGTCATCGATGCATAGTCTTCACTCACTACGACAATCCCGCAGGTGCGCAAGTGCCTGCGGGACTTGTTCTAGCTACCATGGGTTTTAAAGGGGTTAAAATGAGATGTCCGCAATGCCAGTCGCTTGTTATTGGCGAGATGAATAATTTCTGTAAGGATTGCTTGTATACTTTCAGCACTGGTGGCGATAGGTGGTTTACTCTCGATGATGAGGAGATTCCTGTTAAGGAAGTAGATTAAACTTCCATATTGAAAAGAATACAATTCGTCACTATCCTGTAACAAAAGACGAAACATTTATATAACGATAGCAATACTCCTTTCTTAGGTGGGTTACATGAACTGTCAAAAATGTGGGAAACTGAAGATTGGCGAATTGCAGTCGATCTGCAAGAATTGCGGCCAAAGCGGTGGCAGCGACAGATGGTTTTCTGAAGATGACGAATCTGTTCCGATTACTCTTTCGCGAGACTGCTGATTTTTCCAAACGGCAATACTTCGTGCGTTCTATCATTAACAATATAGACTTCGAATTTTGGTAAGTTTGAAATCAGCGGGCTTAGTACTTCTTCTTTCAATACATCTGTTCCTTCTGTTAGTGGAATGAAGCTTGGCTGAACTATTAGCGTGCTTGTTTTGTATTTTCCTTTGATGAAGCATTTGAACTTTTCTCGTTTTGCTTTGTCCCGTAGAGTTATGGCGGGATGCTCGTGTCCCATTATGATTATTGGCGCAAGTTTTTTCGGCACGTAATCACCGTGAGTGATGAGAATATTCTTGTGCCTTGCTTCACTGACTTCTTTCAGATTTCTCTTTCTTGCGATTGGTCCGAGTACAGTATCATGATTTCCTTTTACGATCATGATTTTGATGTTTTTCTTTTCAAAATAGTCTATTAGTCTGAGCACTTCTCTCCATTCTTGTTTTGAGATTGTTCCGAATTCGTGTTTTACGTCTCCGTTCAGCACAACTTGCTCAACAACAACGTGTTCTGTTATCCAATCAAGTCTTTTTATTATGGTCTTGAATTGGGTTCTCGGCACTAGAACGCCTTGTTTTTCCATAGCTTGCTCATAGCCTAGATGCAGGTCTGAGATGATGATTGTTTTTATATCAGGAAGATAAGTGCATAAGTCTACTGCATAAACTCCTTCTGCTAGCTTGGTTGGCATATATTCTGCTGTCTTGAAAATCTTATATATTAATTCATCTCTGGAGGGGTATGCGCATTGTTTCGCTATCCCCGAGCATTACGGAATTGTTGTTCGCATTGGGTTTTGATGAGGAGATAGTGGGCGTTACGAAGTATTGTGATTTTCCTGATAAAGCCAAGTCTAAGCCTAAGATGGGTGGTTGGAGTGATTCTGATTTGGTGAAGGTTCGTGCTGCGAATCCCGACATCGTGTTTACTTCTACTGTTGTTCAGCAGTCAGTATACGACAATGCGCAAATGCTTGGGTTGAATATCGTGCATGTTGATCCGCGTACATTGAAGCAGGTTCTTGATTCGTTTGTTTACATTGGCGGTCTTGTTGGCAGGGGAAAAGATGCTGAGGATTTGGTTACTCACTTGCACGGAGAATTTGAAAAGCTCAGAATGCCGCCAAAAGTTAAAATCTACGTGGAAGAGTGGCCTTTGACTGTTAGTTGCAATTGGGTGCCTGATATTGTTGAAATTGCTGGAGGAATTAGTTTGGGCAAAGGCGGAGTGTTGAGTCATCCGATTACGCGCGAGGACATCGAAAAGTTTGACCCGGACATAATAATAATTTCATGGTGCGGTGTGAGCATAAGAGTTCCAAAAGAAAAAATCATTGAGCGGCCTGGCTGGAAAGACTTAAGAGCAGTACAGAATGACAAAATCTTCATCATCGATGATTCTTTGCTGAATAGACCTGGTCCGAGATTGTTGGACGGCGCCAAGCTTCTCTCGGATATTATCAGTGGTGTGAAAAACAGCGCCATTCAGTGAATGCTACCACGATATTTGCATTATTGCATGCGTCTATTACCACGTCATCTGCTGCTTTTGAGCCACCAGGGTGAATTATTGCCGTAACTCCTCTTTCTTTCAATGGTGGAATATTGTCAATGTTTGGTATGAACCCATCTGAAGCCATTACTGCGCTGTACATGCACTCTTTTGGGTCAGATTTGCGATAAACTGCCTTTGCTTCTGCTTTTGCGATGGCGTCCTCAATTGCGTTTATTCTCTCCTGTTTTCCAGTTCCTACTGAGACAGTTGCCATATCTTTTGCAAGCACTATTGCGTTGCTGCGCGTATTCGCGCATACGTACCATGCGAATAACATATCGCGGATTTCGTTGTCTGAGGGCTGTCTTTTCGTCATTATTTTCAGGTCGTCTTTTGAACGTACTGCTTCAACGTAAGGCTCGTAAGCGATTACACGCCCATCAAATAAAAACTTCAACTCTGGTTTTGCTTTTGCGAACGGGTCTATTTGTGAAAGCCTCTTCGCGTTGTACTCAAACACTCTGATCGCTTCTTTTTTGTTTAGGTATTCTCTTGCGTCTTCTGAGATTTCTGGCGCAACCATCACGTCAATGAATGTTTTGCTGTCTATTTTGCGTATGTGTCCGTATGCTTCTCTCAGGAAATCTGCGGTAATTTTGAAATTGACCGCTGCTGTTCCGCCATATGCTGCTCTTGCGTCGCAGTCCCATGAGTTCGCGAATGCTTCCAGGGGATTGTCATTTGACGCGACACCGCAAGGGTTTACGTGTTTCAGGATAGCTACCGTTGGCTTCTTGCCCATGCTTTCAACTGAGCGTATGATTCGCAGCGCTCGGTCAACATCTTCATAGTTTGTTTGTGATGGTCCGCCTTTGCCCGTTTTTGATAGTGTGAAGAGGGGGGTGTTGCTTGGAGGGTTGAAAACAGCTGCTGCGTGGAACGGGTTGGTGGAATACTTCAAGTCTTCCTCTTTTTCGTAGAATGTTCCGCCTCCATCTATGACTGTTTTGATGGTGGCAGGCCATGAGCGCAGTGTTTGTTGTCGATACATGTCGCTTGCTTTTTTTTCTTCGCTCCTTTTTTGTCTCCCAAATCCCAGTCGCGCATTTTGTTTAAATCTTGGTCAAAAAAGAAGCCATCTATCGCTTCTTCGTAGTTTTTGGTGTACGCAAATGCTTGGCGTGCGAAAATCAACCTGCCTCGTAAGTCGGTTACAATTGGCGCTTCTGGGCCTTTTGAGCCAAGCTCAACTAATAAGTCCAAGTTAAGTGGATTCATATCAATAAGAACGGCTGCACGCTTGAAGTTCTTTGCCGCTCCTCTTACCATTGTTGGCCCGCCGATGTCTATTTTCTCGCGTATCGCTTCATAGTCGTCTGGCTTCTCTGTTACTGTCTTCTGGAATGGATAAAGGTTGCCGACAAATAGGTCTATTGGCAGTATGCCTTGTTCTTTCATGTACGTCGCGTGTGCTGGAATTTCTGGGTCTAAAAGCAGTCCGCCGTGAATTTTCGGATGAAGTGTTTTCACGAGTCCGTCCGGAGATTCTGGATATCCTGTGTACGCGCTTACTTCAGTAACGCGATAGCCCATTCCAGATATCGCTTTCGCTGTTCCGCCGCTTGAAATAATTTCAATTCCTCTTACTTCAGGATTCAATTTTTTCATTAGCTGGTCTAATCCAGTCTTGTCATACACGCTGATTAATGCTCTTTTGATTTCAACTTTGTCTTGTACCATGGTGCACCTCACTCCCACTCGATTGTTCCTGGTGGTTTTGATGTGATGTCATATACCACTCTGTTGACGCCTTCTACTTCATTGACGATTCTTGTTGAAACGCGTTCGAGCACTTCGTATGGTATTCTGGATGGCGCTGCGGTCATGAAGTCTTTTGTTTCAACTGCGCGTAATGCGATTGCGGGCAGGTGTGTTCTTTCGTCTCCCATAACGCCTACAGTGCGAGTGTTTGTCAGCACAGCGAAATATTGTTTGATCTGTTTGTGCAGTCCTGCTTTCATTATTTCTTGTTCGTAAATGTGTTCTGCTTTTTTGAGAATATCGCATTTTTCTTTTGTGACTTCCTGGTCTACGATTCTGATGCCGAGCCCTGGGCCTGGGAATGGCTGTCTTTCAATGTATTCTTCGGGCAATCCTAGTTGTTTTCCGATTCTTCTGACCTGGTCTTTGTACCAGTCGCTGTTTGGCTCAACAAGCAGTCCTGCCTTCTTTTTATCCTCGATAAACTTGCATCCGACATTGTGATGGGTCTTGATGTTTGCAGTGTTGCCGCTTTTTCCTTTGCCGCTTTCAATTAAGTCAGTGTAAAGTGTTCCTTGACAGAGCATTGTTTCAGCAGGCAGATTGAGCATTTCAGCCACTTTTTGCTGAACGTATCCAAATGCGTTGCCGATGGCTTTGCGTTTTACTTCTGGGTCAGTTGCCCATCTGAGTTTCTTGAGGAAATATGCTGATGCGTCTTCCAGGATTGTTTCTTCAAGTCCTGGTAGTTTTCTAAGATATTCAACAACTTGCTCGCTTTCCGATCGCGTGCCGGTTGAGTCTAATCGCATTAATCCGTTGTCGATATGTACTGCGTGTATTTTTCCAACTCGTTTGCCTTCTTGTTTTGCTTTTGATAGAAGTGTTGCCGCTACCGTGCTGTCAACGCCTCCTGATAAGAACATGATAACGTCTCTGCCTTGAACGGTTGAATCGATATGTTCAATGGATTCTTTTATGTAATCGTCAATGCTCCAGTCTTTTTGGCAATTGGAAATACCGAAGATAAAGTTGCGAAGTATGTCGTTGCCTTTTTGCGTGTGCTCGACTTCAGGGTGGAATTGGACGCTGTAAAATCCCTTCTCCGGGTGGTGCATTGCAGCAATAACGTCGTTTTCAGTTTCAGCGGTTATTCCAAATCCAGGGGGAACGTCAGAAACAACATCCCAATGGCTCATCCATACTTTCAAGTCTGTGCCGAGGTCTTTAAACAATCCTGATTGGTCTTGAATGTAAACGACTGTTGATCCATATTCTCCGCTGGTGCCTTTTTCTACATTGCCGCCAAGATGGTGCGCTTCGAGCTGGTGTCCATAGCAAATGCCGAGTGTTGGCTTGCCTGTTGTGAATAATTCTTGCGGGTATTTTGGCGCGTTTGAGGCTTTAACGCTTGCCGGACCGCCTGAGAGAATGATGCTTTTTGGTTCTGCTAAATCTTCCAGGGTCAACTTGTGCGAGTCAACCAGTCGCGCATTGACTTCCAAATCTCTGGCTCTGCGCTTAATCAAGTGCGCATATTGCCCTCCGAAATCGACAACTAGTACTTGTGGGTTCATTTCACTTCAAAACTTTTTCCTTTTTCTTTCCAGATTTCAAGGAATTTTTCAACGTTTTGCTCTGATTTATTCCTGCGCAAAAAGGTAAATCTACTCGGAGCAAGTTTCGGATTTGCCGCGTAGAGCGCGTGGGCTGCAACTATTGCGGCGTTTTCTGCGACGCCAATTCGTGTGTGCACGACGTTTTCAAATGGCGCGATAGCTTTGGCGAAATCGCTGAAATTCACTTTATCTCGCGGCACGTATACTCCTATTACTGGATCGCTACTAGCATGAGTTGCTACTCTCTTCAAGTCTGCAAAGTTGTCATAGACGCATACGTACAGAGGTTGTTTTCCAACTCCTAGTGATGTATGGCTGTCGGATCTGAAGGTCCAATCAAATTCAGAAATGCTGTGGTATCCATATGGTATTCTTGCGTCATCATAGGCTCTGAATGCATTGTCAAGGGTCTGAGAGATGTCTCTTGCCACTTGGTGAACTGGTGAAAGGACTTCATCTTCACTTTTTGACGACGGCTTTACCACGTTGGTATCTGAAGCAATGATTAAAACTTCATCCCATGGAGTGGTTATGAGTTTGCTCATGTACCGTGCCGCGCTGTAACCGTTTTCTATTCCAACACAAGAGCCGCTGCTCGGTCTGCTGAGCATTAGCATTGAGAAAAGCGCGTTTTCTCCATCAGTTATGTTGTCTTTTGTTGGAACGCCAATGATTGGAACTGGTCTTTCTTGGCCATGATATTTTGAATCAATAATATCATCTATGTTTACTCGGTATTTGAGCTTGCCAACATCTTTCCTTTCGAATTCAGCTCCTTGCCAGTCTCGCGGCTTGAGATGCAGTTTTTCATTGTCGTAGAGCTGATCCATCAATTGATGAGGAACGTCTAAGCTGCAGCTCATTCCCGCAACAACCACAATTCCGTCGTACTTGTGCTCGTTGAAATATTCAATCGCTAGCCAGGGTTCGTGTCTCGGTGAAGCCGTGCGCATCGTGTACTTTACATCTGACCCTTTAAATCCTTCAGTTATGTCATCTGCAAGTGTTCTTCCCGGCTTGACTGTTCGAGTCATATCTTTGCTGTCATAAAATAATACAAGAACGTGTTTTTCATCTGGCATACGTCACACCTCAAATGTTTTCTTTTTGTGATATCGTTTTGCTACTTCACTGATGATTTCTTTGCTTTGCCCGATAAATTTGTAGGGATCGGTAAGCTCTTTTAACACGTCTGGCTGAATGCGCACGGTGATTTCAGGTTCTTGCAAAAGAACATCATAGAACTGTCTTTTCTCTTCCCATGCTTTTGTTGCAATCTTTGCGACAAGTTCGTGCGCGTCATGTCTGGCAAGCGGTTCTTTGACTTTCCTTCCATCAGTGAGATAAGTCATAACTTGTTCAGCGGTGACAACTCCGTAGTTTCTGTCAACGCGCTCTTTGCACCGGTCTTCCAGCAATTGGATATAGAAAACGGTTTCAGCGAGTGTTCGTATTGCGTGGTCTGTGAACTTAATTCCGTCTTCAAGGTTTATGCGATTGTTCGCTGAATTGTTTAAGTCGCGCCCGTAGTCCATCTCGCAGTTTAGCATTGCTGTGACTAGGTTGCCGACAAGATAGTTGCGGGCTGAGCTGTTCTGCTCTTCTGTTGTCGGGTTGCCGCCGTGAATGTCTTTGTGCGGCATGGCTGACGAGCCTTTTTTCTTTTTAGGGCTGACATACCTGAATATACCCATGTCATTTCCGCGGCCTTTTCGGACATATTTTGCAATGTTGTTAAGCGTTTCACCAATGCGCGCGAACGAATAAACGACATCAGCTTCAAATTCCCTGCCAGGTACTTGCGCAGGCGCTATCATATATCCAATACTGAGGTCAGCACAGAAGGCTTCCTGTAATTTTATGCCGTCAATGCCAAGCGTTATGGCAGAATGGTGGTTGCCTGTCGCGTCACCCCATTTACCTCTTACTGAGAAACTGTAAACAAATTTCATGAACTCAAGGCCGCTTTGCAGCATTTCTGCGTAATGCGCAAATGCCCTGCCTGCAACAGTTGGAACTGCGTCATAATTGTGCGTTTGGTCCATATGTGGAACATCAATCCAAGCAAGTGATTTTTCAATAATGATATCGCGCAGATTTTCAACAGAATCGGCCAATACTTCAAGCGATCTTTTAACCTGCAGGGCGCGCGCAGGCTCGGTAGTATCAGCGCTGGTTTTGATTTTGTTAACATGAGGTCGAACGTGCTCAGGCAAAACTTCTTCAAGCGCGGTGTTAATCGCAATTACATCATGAGAACCCTGCTCTTCAAGTTCGCGGATGCGGTCTGGGCTGACGTGCTGGATGCTTGCTTTTGAAGCGATTTCTTCCGCGTCAACAATAGAAACAATATCGGGATAAAGGCGGGCAAGCGTCTTGGAAGACTGGCCTTGAACACGGAGCGAATAATCAAATGTTTTTGCCGGTCCCCAAAGTTGCACTGTATCGTCGGTTCCATACCTGCCCGCAGCAAGGTCTTCAGGGCGCAGCTTAGTGCCTTTCGGCATTCGCAGCTTTGGAAGTGTTGTTGTCATTTCCATCGTGTTATCACCTGGTCTCTCTTCTCTCCGATTGAAACGTATTTTACGTGAGTGCCAAGTTTATTTTCAACAAACTTGACAAAATTTTGTGCATTTTCAGGCAGTTCATCAAACTCTCGTGCTCTTGTCGTGTCCTGCTGCCAACCTGGCAGTATTTTATACACTGGCTCTGCTTTTGCAAGTGTGCGCTCGCTCGTTGGGAAGATATCCGTGCCAAATTGTCCTATATTATAACCAACACATACAGGAATTTCTTTTTCGCCATCAAGAACGTCAAGTTTTGTCAACGCGATTTCATTAAGTCCATTGACACGCACAGCATATTTGCCAATAACTAAGTCAAGGTTGCCACATCTTCGCGGTCTGCCGGTTGTCGCGCCATATTCGCATCCTCTTTCCTGTAATCGTTTGCCGACATCGTCAGTTAGTTCCGTTGGAAACACTCCATTTCCAACGCGGGTTGTATACGCCTTCAGAATGCCGAGCTTGTGCTCAAGCGGCAGGCACGTTCCAGTGCCGGTATAAACGCCACCTAGTGTGGTGTTTGATGAAGTAACGTGCGGATAGGTTCCGTGGTCAATGTCCAGTAATGTTCCTTGCGCGCCTTCAAACAATATGCGCTTTCCTGCTTTGTCTTGTTCAGATAGAACATGAGAAGCATCACAAACAAAAGATTTGAAGGCTTCACGCTGCTGATGGAGTACGCCAATAACAGTATCAATGCTTACATATCGCTCATTTTCAAAATATGGTCTGAATCCTTTAGTCATGACGCGGGTGCGTTCATTTTTGTCCATGGCATCTAAAACATCTTGAGGTGTGATCTCTAACGCTTTGACTCTGGAAATAATGTCGCGGTCAAGTTCTTTTATGCGGGCAGCTAGCTCACTAAAGGAATCTTCCATTAAATCGACAACTCTTATGCTGGTTCTGGCCATTTTCAATTGATATCCGGGGCCAATGCCTTGCATCGTTGTTCCTACAGCTCCGCCTGTACGCCTGCCTTTTGCCATTTCTTCTGCTAAGTCGAGCAGCAAATGATATGGAGTAATTACGTGCGCTCTTTCAGAAATCATGAAGTTGTCTTTTGTAAGTTCCTTTCCTCTTTTTTTGAGATCTGAAAATTCTTCATCGAGTCTGTCAAAGTTAAGCACAACGCCGTTTCCAATGACATTCAGCTTTCCAAACACGGCGCCGCATGGCACTAAATGAAGAACGTATTTCTGGTCTTCCGCGCAAACAGTGTGCCCGGCGTTTCCTCCGCCAGCGTATCTGACAACGATATCGTGTTTCTGAGCAAGCATGTCAACTATCTTTCCCTTGCCTTCATCTCCCCATTGTGCTCCAATTACAGCCGTATGTCCTGCATGTTTGAATCGTGTTGTTGCCATTTGTCTTTCACCCTTTTGTTCTTACGCTGTGCGCGTCTCCGATTATTGATTGTGTTGGTGCAGAGCCGAGTTCTATGACTCCTTCTTCTCTTAATTGTTGCAGGTTGTAGCATCCTGCGTTGACCAGTGCTCCGCGTATTTTCATCAAGTCTATTTTGAGTGCTGGCTTTAGTCGTCCTGCGTATGAAATAGTGCCCTCTATGCCTTCGGCAAAGAAGGTGTGTTTGCTTGTGTGTCCGTAACGGTCTAGGTTTTGCGCGCGAAGTGATCCTTCTCCCCATGTGGCTACTTCGCGCATTGCGCTTTCGTCTGTTGTTATTTTTCCTTTCCAGTCAAGTTTTTCTCCTGCTGCTTCATAGAACTTGTTGAAATAACCGCCAAGCATTACTGCGTCGGCGATAGTGAGCGCGATTATCATGTCGGCTGCGTTTGTAATGCCGCCGTCTGAAATTATCGGAACGTATCTTCCGGTTTTCTCAAAATAGTCTCTTCTGGCTCGGTCTACTTCAATAAGTGCGGTCAGAGGCGCTCTTCCGACTGATTTTTCACGTTTCGTTGTGCATATGCTTCCTGAACTCATTCCCACTTTGAGGATGTCCGCACCTGCTTCCATCAGGTACATCGCAGCTTCGTATGTGACGATGTTGCCGGCGCAGATTGGCTTGCCGGTTTTCATAGTTTTGTACTTTCTTATGACGTCGGATGTGTATTCACTATATGCATCTGATGTGTCGATTGAAATCATGTCCGCACCTTCGGCAAGATTTGTGTGAACGCGTTTTTTCCAGTCATCGTGTGTTGAGATTGCCACGCCGACCTTGATTTTTTCCTCGTCTTTCTTAAACGCGAGTTTGACGAGACGTTTTTCCTCATCTAAAACAACCAGGTATTTGGCATTCTTCTTATCAAGGATCTTTTTTGCTTCATCGACAGTGAGATTTTTCTTTGTTATGTATGGAACTTCTCCTCCTTTAAGTGTTGACATGGAATGTGTAACGGGGGAGTGCCGTGATATGGCTGAGGTCAAATAATCGTAATAGGAAAAGACGCCTAGGAAAGTGTTGTTGCGGTCGACTACGGGCACTTTTGAGTGTCCTTGTTTTTCAACAATTCTTAATACTTCATCTATTGTTACGGTTTCTCGTACGCTGACTGGTTCGTGGACAAAACTCATTTCATAATGTTTTATTCTTCGTACGATTTCTGCCTGTTCTTTGATTCCTAGCTTTACTGGAAGTACGCCAAGTCCGCGTTCCTTGCCTAGTGCGAGTGCCATTTCATAGCCGGTAACTGAGGTCATTGCAGCGCTTAACAACGGTATTCCGAGAACCAGATTCTTTGCCAGCTTTGTTTCAAGGCTGATGTTGGTAATGGCGCAGTCTTTCTTGGTCAGTCCTGGCAATAAGCTGAACTCTTGGAATGTTCTGCCTGGTTCCAGGATGATTTGTTTTGCCATTATGCTGCGAGTTCCCTCACAACAGTCTCAAGTCCTTTGATGACTCTTTCGTCTCGTGGCCGCATGTCTGGCTCGAATCGCTTGCCTAATAACTCCTGAATTCCCATTATGTAACGTACTCCGATAATTGCGCGCTGCTCTGGAGTGTATCCTTTGTCGCCTTCTGAGAATCCGCGGGCGAACTCTTTTGAGAGTGAAAGTGGCGTAATAACCACTCTGCCGCCTTCAAGATAGTCTTTTTCTTTTGCTGCAGGATTGACTGATTTGATATGTGCAAGCAGTTCCTCATCTTTGCCTGCGAGGTAAAGTTCCAATTGCTTGTTATAATCTGATGCGCGCCAGAATCTGCTGGAATCCATCGTCCAAATTTCGTCTTGTGAGACGATTTCTCCGCGTTGGTTTATGCCGTGCTCTGTTTTGGTGTCAACAGCAATTATTCCTCCTTTTCTCAGGAATTCAGTTACTTGTCCAAACGCGTAAATGCCTGCATTGCGAATTTGCCTGAACTGTTGAGGGTTGCAAACGCCTGTGTCATACAAATAGTCAGGGTCAATAGTCTCATCATTTTTATCTGATTTTGTGGATGGCGTGTCCATTACGTATGGTAATGGTCCATTGGTAAACAGGTTTTCAGGTATTAAGTGTCCTGCAAATCTGCCTCTTTTTCCCTGAACTACAAACCACTGGTAAAGTGATGTTGACGTCGTGCTTTTTGCCATGTAACCGCGCATGACGTTTTCAACGCCTAGTTGTTTAAGATCTTCTGCTGCTATGACAACGGCATTGTCCTGTAATCCGGGTACGTCAAACTGTGATGTGCCAAGTGCGCCTCTGAGCAGTTTGCGCATGTAATTGTGGTTTTCCGCAAGAATCTGGTCTTTGAATGGTATGCTTCCGCGGTTGATGTCGTGTGTTGAGATTCTTTCTGTTCTGACCATTATTCGCATTGGGACGTCGTCTTTGGTGCTCAAAGGAGGATTTTCGTATGTTTGTCCTTTGTGCTCGAATTTTCCGCCAAATATCGAGTCTGACACTTTACCAGGCCTGACCTTGTAGCCTTTCAGACGCGGAATTGCTCCGGAATCAAGTATTTCTTGAGTTGAAGAGATTGCGCCTTCTTTCTCGATATACATACCAACAATGTTTCCTGCATCTGTTTCAGTTAGCATGGTCATTTCAGTCACCTCACGCGAACGCTTCGACGCTGAGGTCGGGCGCTTTGTATGTTTTTGCTTTGTCTGCTTTCAGTTTCTTTAATGCTTCAGCAGTTTCTGGGCGGCTTGCGGCAAGAATTTTCGCTGCAAAGATTGCTACATTTTCCGCGCCTCTCGTATATACACTGTTTCTTAGAGATCCTGCTGTTTTCATATGCGCGGTTGGTTCAGCTGTGCAGCTGTAAACACCAACTTCAGCACCTGCGTCAAACTCTTCCAAGCCTGCAAGTGTTACTTCGCCAACAACGATTCCGTTAGTGAAGCCTTGCTTTGACGGAGTAACTTTTCCAAGAACAGGTACTTTCAACTCTTCAAGCTTTTTTTCAAGTGCGCTTGATTGCATGCCCCAGATATAAACGCCTTTGAAGTCTCGGTTGAGAATATTCTTGGCAGCGCGTGCGGCAGTGCTGTAATTGCCTGGCGCAACGCCTCCGATTGCTGCGTGTCCTGCTGGCAGGTTTACAGCCAAAAACGCGTCAATGCCGCCTAATGGCACGCTGATGATTGGTACAGTGGGCGCTTGTGCGGCCTCAAGGCTGGGCCTGGCGAAATAAAGCCCGCCTGATTGTATGGAAACGACTTTGTGTCCGTCATCTGCAAGTTTTTGCATTGCTTCTGCCGCGCTGAGCGAGTATGCAGTGTTGCCGTGGCACGAAGCAACTAGTTCCTCTTTGAGAATTTTTATGCCGTTTGCCTTAAAGTAATCTGCAAAAGACGAATGTCCAATTTTCTGGTCGGCTAGCGCCGGATCTTTATCAGAAGCTCTTGTTTGTACTAGTAATCGTTCCAATATACCCACCCCGTTACTAAATATATAGGATGGGTCTCCAAATTGGCTTTTAAATCAATTTCCATACTCAAGTAATGCTATAGAAATCGCTATTTCTTGAGATATGCTTTAAACGCTTCCAGTTGATGTGAACTTGTATGGGAATGTGAATCCGAATGGCAGTTGTATGTTGTACTCCCCTTCTATTTTCCAGGTTAATTTCTTTTCCCAGATTGCTCTGAATATTACTGTGCCGATGTCTGCGTACTTGACGTCTACGTAGAATGTGCGCTCAACGCCATACATGGCTGGTATTTTGATTGGTTCTGCGAGTTCTATGCTAGTTAAACTCACGTCGTTTGCATACACGTGTGCTTTAAAGTTTCCTACCGTTACTCTGAACGGGTTTGGGTTGTAGATGTGGACTGTGAATCCGAATCTGAATTGTGTCCATCCTGCTCTGTTTGCAGAGAATTCGGTTATTGTGATTTGGAGGTTTCGCAAGCCGGCTACTTCTCTGTATGCGAAAAAGCCCAGTCCTAGCAGTACTAGAATTATTAGTATTGCCCATATTCCTTTATGACCTCTTTTTTCTTCTTCCACGTTACTTGTAATACTGTGGGTTGATGAATCGTGCTAGTGCGTATACTATTCCTCTTTCAAATGCGTCAGTTCTCCTTATAATATTTCCGGTTAGCATTCCTACTGTTCCTTCTTTTTGCTTGATGTTGTCGTGTCCGAATATTTTGTCTGTTGCTGGTCCTAGTTCTTTTCCCAGTCTTACTTCTATGGCTAGTTTTTCTGGAAGCATCAAGGCGCCGCAGCTTGCGATTCCTTTGTTGTTGTTTTTGTCTACTACTGCTGCCCAGCCATCTAGGAACATTCCGTGCTCTGAATCAAATGTATTTCCTTCAAGTCCGAAGCCTAAGTCTGCGTTTGCTTCTTTGAGTGCGAGTTGTGCTCTGGTCAATGCGCCTATGATTGCTTCTTTCTGCGAGTTTGGCTGCGTGCTTGTACCATGGCTGACTTCTATGCCTATTACCTCGCATTCTGGCCAGATTTTCTTAACAACATTCCTGACTGCTTCAATTTTTACAGGGTTTTTAGAACCAACAGCAATTTTCATATGTCGGAAACCGCCTTTGCTTCACATTTTACTGGCTGATTGGAAACCATGAACGCGGTTTCCGAGCATCTCATGAACCGCGCAATGCATTTCATTTCCAATCGGTTCATGAGATTTCTTTTCTTTGCCCGTTTTCGTAAACGTAAGTTTTTCCTTCTTCTTCAGTTTGTGTTTGGTGGTGTGAGCCGTCGCAGTATGGCTTGATTTTTGATAGTCCGCACATGCAGATTTTTTTAATTTCTCCGCCGATTTCTATTTTTACCGGGTGCTTGTCTCCTATCGTAATCAGTCGTGCCATTTTATTTTCCTCCAACAAGCGAGAATAGTTTTTCGACTTCTGTCCAGCTGATGTTTTTGAACACTGTTTCTACGTAGTCTGCTCGTTTTAGGTTGTAGTCTATCATGAATGCGTGTTCGAAGACGTCTATGATGAGTATTGGCGCGCAGGTTGACAAGTGGCCGACATCGTGCTCGTTTATCCAGCAGTTGAACATTCTGCCTGTGGATATGTCGTAATATACTGCTCCCCAGCCGATTCCGCGCATTGTGCAGATCGCTTTCATTTCTTTTTCCCAGTTTTCAACGCTTCCGAATTCGCGAACAAATGCTTTTTTCAGCGCGCCGTCTGCTAATGGCTTTGCGTCTTTTGTGAGGCATCTGAAGAACAACTCATGTAATCGCATTCCGTTGAATTCCCAGCCAAAGCGTCTTTTTAGTTCGGCGAATTCTGGTGTTGCTACGTTTCCTGCTTTTACCATGGCAGAAATCGCATCAGATAGCTTGTTAGTGTTGGTTACGTATCCTTGGTAGAGCGTAAAGTGGTTTTTCATCAATTGGTCTGAAAGACCTTTGATCCCTATTAGATGGTCGTAATTTTTGGCTTCAAATGGCATTTAAATCACCCTGAGAATAACGTGTAATACCCTCTTTTTAAATGTTTTTAGTAAATCTCTATCGCTACTGTCTCTCCTTTTGTCGCGCAGAGCATGACTGATTGTCCTCTTTCAAGGTTTTTGGCAGTGTGGTTTGTTTCTGCATTCAAATCTATTCTGTCTCCTGGTTTTAGAGTGTAGCTTCTTCCTTCTGCGCAGAATTCTACTTTTCCTGTTACCATTATTCTGCACTCGTCGTGATTGTGCGCGTGTACGTCTAGAAACTCGTTTTTCTCCATGATTTCGATATGTGGCTTCATGCCTTGTTTTTCCATTAGTTCGCGTAGCTCTTTCTCTGTCGGTTTTCTTGGCTTGTTCCAGGTTAGTACGCGGACGCTCATACGTTTACAACTGGTACTTCTGCTGCTCCTTCTTTTGCTTCAAAGAGTGTTTTCTTCTCAAAGCCGAACATTCCTGCTACGATGTTCGTTGGTACTCTTCTTGTTGCGTAGTTGTAGTCTGCGGCTGCTTCGTTGTATCGTGTTCTGGCTACTGCTACTCTGTTTTCAGTGCCTGCCAGTTCGTCCATTAGAGCTAGGTATGTTTGTGATGCTTTCAAATCTGGATAGTTTTCTGCGACTGCAATCAGGCGTGATAACGCTCCTTCAAATTGTCCTGCTGCAGCAACTGCTTCATTTGTGTTGCCTGCGGAAATTGCTCCTTGCCATCTGCTGCGCGCTTCTGTTACTCCTGTTATGACTCGTTCTTCAAACCCTGCGTAACCTTTGACCGTGTTTACCAAGTTTGGAATTAGATCGAATCTTCGCTGGTATTGTACTTCTATGTCTGACCATGCTTTGTCAACAGTTACATCTCTTTTGACTAGTCCGTTGTAGCTGGAGAAGAACCAGATGACTAGGATGACTATGACGGCTAAAACCCACATCCATGTTTTCATTTTGAATGCCATATTCTTAGTTCAGAGTGTGTTCGCTTAAAAAGTTTACCATCTTCCTCCTGCTCCTCCGCCTCCGCCCATGCCTCCGCCAAAGCCTCCAAAGCCGCCGCTGCCCCTGCCTATGCCTCCAAAGCCTCCCCGTCCTCCCCACCAGAATGCTCCGTGGAAGCTTTTAGGGTGCGGTTTTGCATTGATTAGTGTAAAGATTACTAAGCCTGCAATGAAGAAAAATATTGATGCGGCGATTAATGCAAAGAATGGCGCCCAGAAGCCGAGCCAGGCAAGTGCTCCGTTGACTAATGTGTTGCCAGCGATGAATGTTGTCCATTTTTGCTTTTTTGTTGTTCGTGCTTCTGCCATGCCGATTATGAAAAAGACAAGAATGAATGTGGTGAAGAGGATTTGGTTTGCGAATGGCGTGATGAGTTCTCGTCTTGGGCTGTATTTCGCCATGATGGTTGGGTCTTGTGCCAGTAGTTTTCCAATCTCTTCTACTGAATTGTAGATTCCTTCTCCGTATAGTTCTTGTCTGAAGTAGAGCTTGAGTATTTCTCTTCCTATGCGTCCTGCTCGTGCGTCTGGCAGTATTCCTTCTACGCCGTATCCTGTCTCAATTCTGTATTCGCGGTCTTGTAATGATACAAGGATTACTATGCCGTTGTCTGTTTCTTTTTTGCCAACGCCCAATTCTGTTAGATATTGTAGAGCTAGTTCTTCGATCGTTTTGCCTTCAAGGCTTGGTACGGTTATGACTGCTATTTCTGCAGTTGTGTTTTTCTCAATGTCGTCAATTAGCGTTGTTATTTTTGCTTTCCATTCTGGCGTTATGATGTTTGCATGGTCATTAACCCAGCCTTCTGGCGGAGGAATAGCATAAACGCTTGTTGCCAGCAGTAGGAATATCAGGAGTTTTGTTTTCATTTCATTGCCACGCAGCTATCAGGTCTTCTACTTTTCCTTTTCTGAAGAAGACGTTGTAAAGCGCGTTTATTGAGGACAGGTTCATTTTGTTTTGTTCTGCGTATGCGTGCACGATTTGTAGTGTTCGGAATCCTTCAACAGTCTGTTCTGGTTTTGGCAATGGCTTGTTTTTTCTCATTGCTTCTCCGAATTGGTGTCCGAATTGGTGGTTGCGCGAGTTTTCGCTCATGCATGTTGCGAACAAATCTCCGATGAAGCTGAGTTTTGGTATGTTTGCTGCGCCTTTGTGTTCGTATAAGTGGTCTATGTCGCGTAAAGCGAAGGCGATGTAGCTTCCCATGGTGTTGCAGGCGTTGTCGCCGTAGTAGCCGTCTAGTAATCCTGCTCCTAAAGCAACAATATTCTTGATCGCGCCTCCAAACTCTACGCCGATGGCGTCGCTTTCAGAAATTGGTCGGAAATTGGTGGAAGTGAATAGTGTTGTCCATTCTCGTGCGTGGTCTCCTGCTATTGTTGCCATTGCTGGCCTGCCGAGCATGATTTCTGCTGCTAAATTTGGTCCCATGAGTGCTGCAACAGGGTTTTTGAGCTGTTCTTTGATAAGTTCTGTTGGCGTTTTCAGCCCCTCATAAATGCCCTTTGTGCACGAAAGTATTGGCGCATCGGGATTAACTATAAGAGAAATCATGTTTATGCAGTCTGAAAAAAATGGAGAAGGGACGCAGATTACAATTTTGTCTGCTTTTTTGATTTTGTCAACTGTTTCTCCAGAATATGTGCCGTCTGGTTCTACGTCTACAAGTTGGTGCTTGTTAGCTCCTAATAGCTTGGAGATTGCTTGTCCGAACTTGCCCGCACCCACTATGACTATCATAAGAGTGAGTATTATGCCAGCTCTTTTAACTTTTTCTGTAAGAACTTGGCTATATCGTCTTCCCACGCTCGCGGAACAGCCTTGCTAAATAACTGTTTCATCCATTTCAGAGTATCTTCTCTGAAGCCTTCTTTGTCTCCTGCAATCATCTTATACACATCGTAGCGTATTTGCGGGTCTAGTTTTGCTTTTTTGGCTGCCGTGTTGAATTGTTCGAACAATTTTTGTTTCTCTTCTTCTACTTTTTCTCCTTCTTTGGCTGTTTCTTCTGTCCAGAAGTCTTCGTATGAGAAGTCTCCTTTTTTCAGGTCTTCTAGGACTGTGAACAGGAACTTTTTGAGTTCGTCCGGCCAGTTTGCTTCTATTTCCGCGCGGTATTCCGCGATACCTTCGATGAATTTGGAGTCTATGTTGCTTCTTTCCCCGTCAATAATGCGCACGAGTTCTGCTTTTGCGAATTTTGGCACGTGTTTTAGATTCCAGGCTTCTTTTTTGAGCATTTCTTTGAATTCGTTTCTTTCTCCGCGTGATTTTTCTACGAATGCTGTTCCGCTGATGGCTTTTGCTTCTTTTCCTGCTATTTTTGCGAGGATTTGTTCGTGCATTCTTTTGAGGAATTCGTATTTGTCTTCTATGCGCAGGACGTCCATGTAGCCCATAAGCGCCAAGTTCAAAGCAAATGGTGATGGAATCTTTGTTTCTATCTCAACAAGCTTGATAGTGCCGTCTTCAATGCCTTGCAGCACTTTCGTTGCGTTTTCTATATCCATTACGTCTTCGAGGCATTCACGTTTCGCCTCTCTAAGTATTGAAAAGTTAGGATCAAGCTGTTTTAGCGCGCTCATCAATATCATTGAGCTTACTTGCTGCCTGCCGACTCTTTTCTGCCTGCCCATATAATTTCGCAATATCATCAGAGAACGTGTCGCGCAGTGCCTGAAGCGTCTTTTGAACACTTCGCTTTTCTCTATGGCCGTGTTCATCACCATGCTGAGCTTGTCAGCCTTCAGTAATTTCATTGCTTTCACAGGATTCAGTTTTTTGGTTCCATTTATGTAAAAGCCGTTGTCATTTATTCCTAATTCAACGTCTTTGTGTTCTGTTCTTGAAAGTGCGAACGCGACTGCTTTGCTTAAACAATCATTGACTCGTCTGCCAAACAGAGAATGGAAGATTATTTTTTGGTCGCGCTCATCGACATAATATTCGATAAGAATTGTCTTATCGCTTGGTATTTTCTTGCAGTAATCGTATTGTTCTTTGAAATATTCGTAAATGGCGTTTGCAGCTTTGTCATCGACATACAAATGTTCGTTGATGAATTTTAGAATGGACGCTTTATTTTCACCAGCAGTGAGCCTTTCCATCATTAGTCTTCTGAATCTGCCGATTTCGTTTGCTAAATCAAAGCTTAATGGCAGCATTTCTGATGCCCAGCGTGGTACTGTTGGCGGCCTGTTAACTGATGCTGAAACTTGCGCCACCATGCCTCTGGTAAACTTGAACATGTACGTTTCTCCACCGAGGACAAATACGTCTCCAGGCTTCATTCTTTCAACAAAGCCTTCATCGAGCATGCCGACAGTTTCCGCGCCGATTTTTACAGTGATGAACGATTCATCTGGAATCGTGCCGATGTTCATCATGTAGATGACTCTAGTCATTTTTCCTCTCTTTCCTATTTTGCCGTCTTGTCTCCAGATTTTTGCGTAAACATGTCTGTCTTCAAGGTCTACAAATTCGCCTGCAAGGTAGCTGAGAATTTGGTTGAAGTCATTTAGTTTCAAATCTTTGTAACAGTAGCTTTGTTTGACGACTTTGTAAAGTTCATTTTCTTCCCAGACTTCTTCCAGTGCCATTCCCAATAATTGCTGCGCGAGAACGTCTAATGCATTTGAAGGAATGTGTACTTTGTCTATTTTTTTCTCAATGCCGCTCTTTAACAGCACCGCGCACTCAACAAGGTCATCTCTGTCCATGACGATAATGCGCGCCTTAACTGTCTCGTGAAGTTTATGACCGCTTCTTCCAGCTCTTTGTAAGAAACGCGCGACTGATTTTGGCGATCCAAGGCAGATAACTAGGTCAATATAACCAATGTCAATGCCGAGTTCAAGTGATGTTGAGCAGACAACTGCTTTCAGTTCTCCTTTTCGTAATTTATCCTCTATTTCAAGGCGCATTCGCTTGCTCATGCTGCCGTGGTGCGCGCCAATATTGCCGATGTATTTTTTCGGAAAGCGTGTTTTCAAATGGTCAACAACGCGTTCAGTTGCAGCACGCGTGTTAGTAAACACGAGCGTTGTCTTATGCTCTTGAATTAGTTCGTCAATAAGCGTGTACATTGCGTGATGAGCGATGCCGTGCGGAGTATCTATCAGATTATCTACCGGAGAAAGCACTTTCAAGTCTAAATTTTTCAAGAACTGAATTTCAATTATCTTGCAGGCTCTTTCATTTCCAACAAGGTACTGTGCAATTTGGTCTATTGGCGCAACTGTTGCAGAAAGACCTACTCTGCACATGTGTCCGGACAAGTGTTGTAGTCGTTCAAGTCCTAATGACAAGTCAACGCCTCGTTTATTTTCAGCAAGCGCGTGGATTTCGTCTACAATGCACCATTCAACGCCCTTCAGGTGTTCTCTGAACTTCATGGATGTCAGCATGATGCACAGGCTTTCTGGTGTTGTAATCAGGATGTGCGGCGGCTTTTTGAGCATCTTGCTTTTTTCATTTGCAGTTGTATCGCCTGTTCTAACGCCAACTCTGATGCCGAGTGGTTTACCTGCAATGTTTTCAATTTGCTCAAGCGGTTCTTTCAGGTTTTTGGAAATGTCGTTTGAAAGTGCTTTCAATGGAGAAATATAGACAGCATACACTTTGTCTTGGAGGATTCCTTTTTCTGCAGAGTCTACCAGTTCGTTTAAGATAGACAAGAATCCTGTTAGTGTTTTTGTTGCTCCGGTTGGTGCTGAAACAATGATGTTGTTGCGGGAGTGTATTTCAAGAACTCCGTACAATTGCGGCAAAGAATAGTCCGGAAAGCGTGAATAAAACCATTTTTTGATGGTTGGGTTGAGTATTGCATCTACTTCTGCCTTGGTGTTGGGCTTTTCCTTCCACGTCAATAACTTATTATCTTCCATATTGAAAATAAATAATGTAGCATTAGCTCAAGAACATAGTCATATTGTCGCTATAAAAAGGTTATGCGAGAATGTCCAGTGCTTATTGTGGCTGGATGATATACTTGTCAACTATGTCTGTTATCGAAAGCTCAAATGACGCGCGATAAATCTGAGGGATTCTGCTTGAGCAGGCATCGAGCATGTCGCGGTATGCGAGTCCGCGCGCAGTTAGCCTTTCAAGTATTACTGGTTTTAGCGCACTCATATATGCCGAGTGGCTTCTTTTTTTCCCGTCTGCGGCTTCAAGTTGTTGTAACTTCTCAAGTTCGCGAGCCTCGGTTGAGAGGTAAAGATTGTTTTTCACACCTTCGCCTCTCAATAGCAGCGTGAGCGTTTTTGTGGTTGGGTCAAAGGCAGCGGGCATATCGCAGTCTTTTGAAAGAACTTTCACAATAGTTCGACGGAGTGCGAATATTTCTCCTTGTCTGCAGAGCCTTTCATATTTTTCGCTTTGAGCAGTTTTTTGTGGAATAGGAAACCAGTAATGCATCACTTCAACCCCTTGCATGGCACGCTCTGGCTTCTATTAATATGTTGTGACAAATTATGTCAAAACCTTTAAAAACAGGCATGTTTCTCGTCGTATAGTGGGTGGATTATGAAACTTCGTGACATCATTTTGGCATTTGGTCTAGCTTCTTTTGCAGGGTGTGCTGACCAGCCAAAACAGCCTGAAACTTCTATTGAAACCAGAATTGACAAGTCAATGGAATTATTTGTTCAAAAAAAATATGATGATGCTGAATGGCTGTTGCTTGAAGAAGAGAGGAGCAATGGGCAGCGTCCTGCGATTGATTTTTTGCTTGCGAGAATTTACGGCGAAAGGGATAAGAAGCCAACTCGCGAGAACATTGGCGATGCGGGGCTTGGAATTCTGCGTTGGGAACGCGTTGTGCAGCGCGAATCTGAAAACAAAGAGTATCTGCAAAAATTGTTGGCGTGCCGTAAGCTAGCCGCAGTTCAGTACTACAATGCTGCCCAGATCTTGTGGAATTCTGACACGAATCCGAATTACAGAAAAAGAGCGATAGAAGAGTTTCACATCGAGACATTTGAAGAGGCGAAGAATCTTGCCCTCGGCGCGTACACAAGAGCTATCATACAGCTCAAACCAGTTGTTAAGGGGATGCCTGATGATGATAGAGCGTGGGGCGTTCTTGGCGATTGTTATGCACACATTGAAGATAACGTCAGGGCTCTTGATGCGTATAGGCATGTTGCGAAATTGAAGCCGGACGAACCAAAAGTTTACCTTGCAATCGCCGTAATATACATGAAAAATAACATGACGTGGGCTGTTATGGATGAAATAAATTCTGCTCCAGAGGCTGAACGTGAGCATAAGCGCAGGATGATGGGCAAAGCAGTAGCTAATGCGTTTGAAGAGTTTTCAAAGAAAGGCGTACCACTTGCATTCATCACACAAACTCCAGAGCAGGCAAAGAAACTTGCGCAAGTATTCTACTTGACTTCTTCGATTAGATGGGAAGATGAGATGAAAAAGGAGAATTCTTCTGACAGGGATTTTGGCCAGAGCGTTCACAATTTGTTTTTTGCCTCAACATTTGATTACCAGACTGCTAAGACGGATGATGAAAAAGAGCAGGTTTTGAAGCGGATTGAGAACGGATATGACCCTATAAACAAAGGTCTTGAGAATAAACTTGGCACTGTTGAAAAGACGTATGAGCATTACTTTAAGAGTGGTCGTCTGAGAGTTCAAGGGGCGCCGGAATTGTTGCAGGCTTTGAAGGAATATAGTAAAAGAAAAATGTAGTGGAGTGTGTGAAGATGAATAGACAACCAGTCATAGATGATGTTATTGATAGCTGTCTGCTGAAAGACGGAAGAGTTTTCATTTCTGAAAGCGATCGCGCGGATGGATTTCCACAGGTTAATGTACTGTCATTGTATGGCGACAGTTCACCTGTTGAGTTGTACACGATTGTGGATTTTTCAGGCCGTCATCCGTATGAGGAAATCATTAAGGGCATTTTGGCGCTTCGAAGAGTTGAAAATTCTCTTCGTGAAAGTGTGCCTGATTGCAAGGTTGATTCTTATCTCATGTTGACTAATTCGCCTGTTAAGCATTGGACTGAATTGCTCAGTGATCATGAATTCACCACAATGTACGATCATTATTTTCCTTACAAAGAAGTAAGTAGGAAGAGTGAGCCTGCAGCGGCCATTCCAAGAACATAAGCAAACTTATTCCACTGCCAGACTGAATACCCGTCGAATGGCGGGAATGGGATCATGTTGAACACTGCTAGGAGTGCATTTATTTGTAGTCCGTATCCTGCAAAGGACGTAAATATTGGTCCGATTGTGAGTTTTGTCAGGCCGTAAAATAATATGGCAAGCAGAACATTCATCATTGGTCCTGCGAATGCGATTCTGCCGTGTTGTTTTGCGTTTGCTCCTCGAATGTATACTCCTCCTGGTGCGGCGAGTACAAGTCCTGTGAAGCTTAACAATACTCCAATTATGAGTGCTTGATTGTTCGCTCTGAATTCTGCCCAGCATCTGTATCTTTGTGCGACGTATTTGTGCGCTAGCTCGTGCAGGAGGAATCCTATTCCTGCGGTTAGGAAGGTTAATGGCAGTGATATGATTAGTTTTGAATTAATTCCTGTTAATGCTATTGCGAACATGAGCGATACTGCTATCCATGCTTTCGCAATCTCTTTTATTTCAAAGTTAGAAAATTTCATGCGCAACTCACTGATTTGCTCCAGGCGCTTCTCCAATTGGTGATTGCTGCTTCGTAATTTCCTTTTGCAATATTTTCTTGTGCTAATGCCATGCTGGTTTGTGCCATTTCTGGACATCTACTGTTTAGTATCGTTATTCCCAGTAATTTGTTATTCAATTCTACTAGTCCATCCAGTGTTTCTTCTGCTTTTTGCGCGAGTTCTGGGTTGCAAGGTATTTGTCCGATGTCTGTGAATTCTCCGTCTGCCCATCTGTTCCATGGGATTAGTATTGCTCTTCCGCTTGCGCTGATGTAGTGGTCTTCATATGGTCGTAAGCACGCTAGTCTAAGCAGGTCTGGTACGACGTTTAGTAGTTCTAGATAATATCCGTCTCCATTGCCTAGTCCGTTTGGGTAATAGTAGCCTTCGCTTGCCATGTTTCTCAAGTGCTGTCTTACGCGGTAAGTTATTACTTTGTATGGTAGTTCTAGCACTATTGGGAAGTTCATGGCGAGATTGATTTGGTCAACGCGTACTTGTGCGATGCCGTTGACTAGTGCGCCTGTTGATTGCGGTCCTAGGCTCATTATGAAGACTGTAGGCAGTCCCAGCAATAGGAGAATAATTAGCAGCTCTTTTTTCATGTTTCTTTCAGTTTGCTTGAGTGTTTAAAAATATTGTTAAAAAGTCAGTACTGGCGTCCAAGGCGTATTGCGAAAATAATCAGCGTTACTGCGAATAATGTTGATAATATCACGAATGCTATGCTGATGATGTCTTTTGATGGTATTCCTTCGGATTGTAAGCTTACTGGTTTTGCTTCTTTTTGTCCGGTTTGAATTACAACTTGTTCTTGCTCTGGTTCTGCGTTGACTATTGCTGTTTCTTCTTGTTTGCATGCTTCTACTGTCAATTGTTCTGTTTGTTGCACAGTTTGTTTTCCGTAATCGACCGTAATTGTTACTGGATGTACGCCCGGCGTTAGTCTAGTCAGCGTCTGCGTATATTGTCTTTCTTCCCCTTCTGTTAGTTCGAATGGTATGTCTTGTACGCCTTCAATGTGCATTGTGCCGTCTTCGTCGTTCTTTCCTGTGTTGGCGAGTTGTATTCTTGCTT
This sequence comes from uncultured Methanosarcinales archaeon, assembly GCA_964617195.1. Lineage (GTDB taxonomy): Archaea > Nanobdellota > Nanobdellia > Woesearchaeales > ARS49 > CABMGU01. Next base: position 47,567 of record CAZTVK010000022.1, read on the forward strand.
GGCTGCTTATTTGCCCGCAGGTTACTGGTGTCAGGCTGAACTGTGTAATAATTATCTCGTGTGTTGGCTTGTCTATTTTTAGCAGGATGTTCCATTTCTTTGTCTGCGTGCCGTCTTTTACAAAAATATCCAAGTCATATTCATCGTCATCTGTTATTCGTGGTATGTCGAATTCGTATGTGAAGTCTTCGCTGTCGTCTGGGTCGAGTGTTGTGCTGTCTTCTTCTTCCTGGTCCAAGTCATCTATGCTTACTTCTATATCCACGTCTTTTTCTTGTTCGGCATTGTTTTTAACATCGACTTTGACTTTGAATTCGTTGTCCGGCTTGACTTGGACTGAGTCTCCGTCGTCTACTTGTTTGCGTCTTACTTTCACTTCAACTTCCAGTTCTTCTGGTTGTTCTACTGTTTCTTGAGTGCTTGTTTGTGGTTGTGCTCCCCATGTTCCTGTTTGTGCTGGTGGGTTTGGCTGAGTGGCTGGTTGCAGCGGTATCTGTTCCGGAGGCACGTTTGTTTCCGGCGTAGCTATTTCTTCTTCTACTGTTGGTTCTGTTGAGAACACTTCTTCCACTTCCTCAACAGGTTCTTCTTCAGTTGTAACTGGCGGATCCTCTGATTGCACTGGTTGCGGTGCTGTTGGTACAGGCGCTTGAGCCGGTGTTTGTTGCGGTTGCACGTTTATTTCTGCGACGTGCACGTAGATGTTTTTGCTGACTGTGAATTCTCCTTCAGATACTGTTATTGTGGTGTATGCTGTGCTGTCTGGTATTGTTGGTGACCATACTCCATTTGCGTCGAATGGGCTTCCTCCGTACGTGACAGTAAGAATATTATCATCATTTGTGGCAGTGTTTGTATTGTCTGGGTCTGTGATGTAAACAGACAGATCGACTGAGCCTTGTGCTTCTATGATTTCCGGCGCTGTTATCACTGGCGGTCTGTTGACGTTTTCTACAGTAAGTTTTACTGTTTTTGTTGTTCCGAGGTCTCCATCGCTGACTTCAACTTTCAAATCGTACAAGCCGCTATTATCATAAGTCGTCTTCCACTTGCCTTCATGGTCTAATGGCACGTTGAAGTATCTGTGCGTGATGTTGTTGTCATCGCTTGGGTCTATGTTCTCGTTGTCTGGATCTCTTCCTTTTTGTCCGTATACCCATTCTCCTTCTTTTATCGTAATATCAGTCAAATCATTCAAGTGTGGGGGCCTGTTGGCATTTATGATTGTAATTTTCACAGTTTTTGTATCAGTGAATTCTCCGTCACTGACGCTTACCAGTGTGGTGAACTCACCTGATGCGTCATAGCTAGGTGTATATTCTCCATTTGAATCAAATGGCGAACTGTATGCAATTGTTAATGTATTATCGTCATTGTTTACGCTGTTTTGGTTGTCAGGATCACTCGCAATAGCTCCAATCGATATTTCTTGGCCTTCGCTGACCGTGATTGTCTCTGGCACTGCCAGTGTTGGCGGCCTGTTAACATTTTCCACAGTTAGAGAGATTGTTTTTCCAATTGTGATTATTCCATCTGATGCTTCTATTGATATTGTGTACACGCCAGAGTCTTCATACGTCAGAGTATAGCTTCCATCAAGCGGCAATTGTGAATCGATTGTCATGCTTACTTCATCGCCATCCAAATCATCTGTTTCTGGTGTTATTTGGACTGTATCGCCTTCGTGCAGGATCACGTTGCCTTGCAGTATTGTTGGAGCATGGTCTGTTATGATTGTGCCCCATAAGAGCTTGTTTGTATCTAGATATGCGATGTTTACTAGCAAATCGTAGCTGATAGCATCTTTTTCAAGACCGTTATATGTCAAAGTGATGGTTGTCGTTCCAGGAGGCAATTGCACTTCCTGTTCATTGCTTGATATCGTCTGCTCGTCATGGGTGAGAACGTCATTTATTGTGGCGGTTATCGTTTCTGATAGCATATTTGTTATTTCAAGCGTGACGGCTGCGCTCTGGCCTACAATTTCTGGGATTATCAGTTGTGCATCGAGAACTTCTACATCTATCTCGAATTCATCAAAAGTTTTGGACTCGTTTTCCTGTACGAATTCTATTCTGTAATTGTGCAGTCCTTCTTCAGGAGCGGTGAATTCTAATTGGTATGTTGTTTGCGTGCTGGTTACTTCCACTGTTGATATTACGCCATCTTCTCCCACGAGCGCAAGTATGCCAGTTACTGGTTCTAACTGAATATTCTCTATCTCTACCTGGATATTTATGGTTTGATTTGGAGTCATTGTTTCGGGATGCTCGACCCCAGTTATCAGGACTGGCGAGTTTGGAGTGTAGTCAATTTGATATCTTGCTGTTTTGTACACTCTGAAACTGCCTTGACTGCAACTCAATATGTCAACTGGATTGATATGCGCGACAACCAAGACTTGTTCTTCTGTAACAGCGTAGGAGAATTCGGCTGAAGCGCTCGCAGTTTCTGAATAACATGTTTTTTCTTCCATTGAATCTCCGTTCCACATTGGAGTATTTGGCGCGGTCAAGTCTACAGGATCTTCAAATCCAATTAGCGTCACGCTTGTTATTACCGTGTCTAACGGGAATCTGATAATCTCTGTTTTGAACGGCACGATCAGTTCATCTTCAGCGTATTTTGATTGCGTATTCTGTGTTTCAATAATTGTAAAATCGTCATAATTCTGAATCGTTGGGTCGCCTATGCTTACTGTCACTTGCTTGTTAAGGGCGTTTTGTTGTATTTGCACTGTTGATTGAATTCCGAATGTTTCATCATAATCCCCGCACAGTCTTCGTTGAGCAGGGGTATTCCAGTCAGGGATCAGCACGTTTGTTGTTGGCGCGCCGTAAAGTCCGTATGACAATAGCGTGAGTCCTAGGAATTCTGATCTTAGATTTGTGTTGACATAATAGTTGTTGCGTGCCTGGCGGAATGCTTCTGCTATTTTTGTATGTTTTCCAAGATTGCACACTAATGATTTGACGAATTGGGGGCTTGGATATGATAATGGTGCAATGTATGGTGCTTTAGAGCTGAGTTTGCTGGTGAATGATGTTCTGGAGGGTATATGCAGTCCTGCATATTGCGAATCAAATACGAATATGTTCTTTTCTGTGAACTGCCAGTCATTCACGTCTGCGATGATTCCCTGGACCGTGCTGTAAGGCGTATTGGCTGTTTGTGAATTCAGCACCAAATAATTATTCTGCCCGTTGGATAGCTGGTCTTCAACATCCGAGAATCTCCAATCCCTGAATTGTGGAAGGACATTCATGGACGGGAACTGGCTGGACATAACGCGCTGGATGTCATATTGGGTCGCAAATCCGCGCTGGGTGAACAGGTCAGCGTCCTGCAGTGTAAATCCGCTGGTAAAGAGTTGCCTTCTCATATCGCTTGGGCCGTCTCCGACTATTCTGGAAACAGAGGTTGTTTCGTAATTGACTGGGACTGCCATTGCTGCGTAGCTCAGAATAATTAAAACTACCAAAAACAGTGCAGTTCTTAGTTCAATATTCTTTTGCATTTTTTACAGCTTCCTTGAAATGCTCAAAATCTACCAAATTTATACCACGATTAATTATGATATGATGCAACTTTGACAAGGCTTCGTGAAGCGTGGGTGCAGTGAGCACTATACAAAGTGGGAAACGCCACTGGGAAATTGCAAGACTATGTGTCCTGCCACTCAGGCCAACATGAATCTTGTAAACATTTTCCTTCAGGTCCGTTGTGCGGCAAATAGTTACGGGAACACCAAATTCATTGTCGATTTTTATTCTTAGGTCTAAGGAACGGTCCTCGTATGTAGAGCTCGTGCCTGCGAGACACATAGGCTGATAGGAGACGGGCTCTTCATATCTAAAAATGAACAGGTCGCCTGTTGGTCCGGTTGCCTTTGCGTAACAGTCCATGGTCTTGTACGCAGAATGGTATGCCTGATAGAAGGAAGTGTCCTTGGCGACAAAAACCACATGATACCAGATTGCCTTATCCTTATCCTGTACTGACAAAAATCCGTTTATTTCTTTGAAGTATCCATGCTCTGCGAGGATTCTGAGGCCCTTCGCGATGCCTTCCATTGCTTGCTCATACTTAGTGTAGTCCAGTAGTTTGATGAGCCAACCTCCCCTAATTCCTACCGACAAGGAGAAAATGGCATCTGTTATTGTGAGCAGTTGTGCATTTTCTTCGCTTTTGCAGTGGCCATCATCGACGCACTGCTTCACGAGCGCTTCATAATTGGAACCATTGTATGCATGGATCAGCGTATCAACTAAAGCCTTGAATTGGTCCTTCGTTTGTTCCTTTCCTCTATACCTCATGGCTACCAGGGAAGAAGACAACATGAGACTTTTGGCATTCCAGACGTAGCACTTTCTATCGCTCGTCTCCCTTTCCTCTCGCTTGAGACAGTATTCATTGAAATGAATCAGCATTTACGGCACCTCTGGTGGCCAGAAATCAGTATTTCCTGTCATCAAATCAAAATCAGGCGGTTCAGGAGCCGATTCGCCTTGAGGAATCGGTTTTGAATTAAGCCAATCTGTAATGCGCTGGTAGTTTGCTATGTCGTTGTCGTTGTGCAGCTGTTGAAGCTTATCTATTGTGTTAATGTGTCCCCACTCTGCTTGTTTGCCCACATATTTTGGATTTTGTACGAATTTTTTTGCGATGCTACCGTCGGGCATCTTTCTTATCTCGTACCAGCCAACGACGTGCTGTACTTGTGGTTTTCCGAGTAGGTTAAGTTCATTATTGTGCAGAGCAGTCCCATAGACTGATTCAACAGTAGATGACCTGCTTCCAGGAATATCGACGCTTGCTCTAGGTATCTGTGTATCCATGACCCGCAGGGTATCCTGAGAGTCTACAAAGGCAGCCAGTCTTTTATCAAAAACCAGAACTATTCCCACCTCTTTCTTGTTGATGGCATAGGATGTTGCAACGCCAAAATCGTGTGAGAAGCTCGAAACCGATAATTCTGACCCTCCACCTATTTCTATCTGGTGGGCTATATCAAATCCTTTACTGGCGCCAACCTCATTGAATTTGGCTTCAAGGGCACTGATTACTTTGTTAGGGTCGCCTGTTCCGAGAGCATCCGCGATTTCTGGCTCGCTGATTCCTCTGAAAGCTGGACGTGGCATTCCATTTGAATACGTTAGTTTGCCTTCAAGTATTAGTTTGAAGCTGTCATCCAAGTCATCTATGGATTTGATGAACATATTTGCAGGAATTCCTCCTTGGCTGGCGATTTTTCTTAAGTCTTCAGCGCTTAGTTTTGTTGAGTGGGCTATACTCAAAATTCTAGTTGCACGCCCTGGGTCATTTTTTGCAACCGCGAGTATGAATGTTCTGAACTCGTCGCCTGATTTGGTTAACAACTTAATTAGCTGGTCTGGTATTGCGTCGCCCACGTTGTCATTGGAACGCATGAACGCCATAAACCCGGCAAGGCCGCTATCAGTGTTTAGCTGCCCTTTCTTTCCCATTCTCTTGAGGAAGCCTATCGTGTTCTCGCCTAGCGCTTCGTACACGTATCTCAGCTGTGGTCCGAAGACATCTATTGCCGAGTTCAAAGCAGGCTTGCCAATTTTTTCTAGACCGAATGGAAGAAGCAGTCCTATGGCGAATTCTGTGCATTGTCCGCCGGCAAATTTCAGACATTCCGCTCCATCAATTGCGTCTGTTGCAACGCTTGCACCAGTGCCTACTGCAAGCAGTGCGAATGATGCTGTTCCACCGCTCGCTACTACAACTGTGCCTATCGCTACGCCTGTGATCACGTTGCCTGCTGTTCTGGCTACAAGCCAGCCTGAGGAGTGGAGTTCTTTGTAAGTCTCTTTTTCTAATATGTCGTTAAGTAGAGTTAGAACGTCTGTGTTGTCGCTGTTTACTACAACTGAATATGCTCTGCCATCCCATGGGTTGCGCTCAATTGTTAATGTTTCGAGGGAGTTTTCAATTACGAATGGGAAGCACTGGAGTGCTCTGTTTGTATTTTCTGTGCCTAGAACTATTACCGTGTATCCGTCATAGTATGAAAACGCCGGGCGTGAGTTGCATTCAGCATCGTTTCCATTGCGCTCGTTTACGTCTGCTTGAATTTCTGGGTGATTCTCAAGGAAGCTTGTAAGCCTGTTGATTTGTTCTCTTTTTGCTGCGTCCACATTGTCTGGCAGTACTATCAAAACGTTTTTGCCGTCGAAATTTTCTGACTGGTAGAATAGTTCTTCAAATTCTGAGAATTCTTTGGTTGTTCTTTGTATGTATGCGAGATCTGAATAAAGTTCTTGTGTGTCTTCTGAAAATCCGAACCACGTGCTTATGTCTATTTTTCGGCGGTAATGAGGCACTACGAAATCATCTCCGAGAATGAGAGTGCTCGTGCACTTGTTGCATTTGTCCTGTACGAATTCTGATACTTCTAATGAATATGTGTTATCCTCTTGTTCTTGATTCTTATAAGTCTCTTTGTAAAGCTCGAATGCATTCCACGGATGGCTGGTGGACATATAATTGAATAAGTCGTATACGACTCCTCCGTGTTCACCTGCATATGCGTATGCTTGCTTTAGAAGTGTGTTGACGCCATAATCATCATTGTATCTTTCACGAAGCTTTTCCTTGTTTGTCAGAATGAGTAGACTTGGTTCTGTTTTTATGGAGACATATTTGCGGTCTCCTCCGTTTATTCCAATGTAATATCTTCCGTAAGTTGCTGTTTTGCTTACTTGGAATTTGCATTGTTTTGCGTTGCTGATTGAAAATGAGTTGGAAGAGCATGTGCTTGTGTCAAGGCTGAATATAGAGCTGTATTCTAGCTGGACTGACTGGGTTCCTGATGGTATAAGATTTACTGTTATTATGTCTCCTGGCTGCGCATATATCGATCCCTCTGATTCCTCTATCTTTAGGACAACAGATGAACTTGAAAGGCATGCTGGTTGTCCGTTTTGGCATCTTCCCCGCCCGCAGAATGTTTTGTAGACTTGTTCTGTGCAGCCGTCTCCGTTTCCGTCTTTGCATTCATATATTGAGCCTGATGAGCAAGTGTATGTTCCTGGAGTGCATTGGTTTGTGCATAATAGTGGCTGGCATGTTCCTGAGTACCACTTAAATTCGCACGTCATTCCTGCTGCGCAACCGCTGTTTTTCTCGCATGGGCAGTTTTCATTTATGTATCCATTACAATTGTCATCATAGTTTCCGCTGCAGAGTTCTGGATTGTCGCTTAGGTCTTCGTCAATTCCCAGGATGCAGTTATTATCTTTTCCGTCGCAGATTTCAGGTGCACCTGGATATACTGCGGCATCGTTGTCGTCGCAGTCTCCAGATAATGGACACTGTGTGTTTGTGCCAATTCCATCATTGTCTGCATCCTGGCATGGAGCAACGCATTGATCGTTGCTGCATATGTTATTTCCACATTCCTCTTTCTTCTTTTCAAAAGTGTCGACATTGCAGGAAGAGTATTTGGTGTTTGGCCCTACGCAATACCAATCTCTGAAGTCTTGGTAGATGTCTCCATTTTTGCAGAATGTTCCGCCGCGCCATCTGTCGTCTGGGCAGTCACTATCACTGTCGCAATCATCAGACGCGGCGGCATTGGCCACTACGTCAAAATTCTTTCCTCCTGCATCGATATCTATCATCACATGATCCGGCTCAACATTGTTCCAAATATACGCGTATGCCGTGTATGTTGCATAGCTGCTCGGTGCGGTGAATATTATGTCGATTGTGACGATATCGTTTGGGTCTGCGGCGTACAACAAATCCAGGAAAGATGGAAAGAATGTAAAAGCCTGCAGAGGCCGAACTAATCTATCACTGGAGTCTCTTATTTCAAATGTCAAATATGTGGGCAGTTCGTTTTGTGGCGGTCTGTCTCCTGCCAGAAATTCCAAGATGACGGGGACAGAGTCGCTTGGTTCAACCTCAGAAGGTAGGAGCATTTGTGTGGTTATGTTTGTTGAATTTTCGGGCTTGCTAATTGAGAAGCTTACAATTACAGTATCACCGTCTATTGTAGTGTACTGATAGCTTCCACGATTTTCTTCTTCAAACAACACCGTATAATTGGTAAGAACATAAGTGAGCAATTCACTTGGGCTCAAGCGGGTTCTGGATGTTGTAGTGGAATTCTGTATGGTTTGGTTGATAACTAAGCCTGACTGAAGTAATTCTGGCGAGTTTACCAGTCCACTACCATACCTCTCATCCTTCCCGGCATCGCCCATATCCGTCGCCGTGCTTTCCAGTCTCTCCTTCACCTGCTCGTGCGTTAATCCCGGCTCTTTCTCTAGCAATAATGCAGTCATTCCTGCCACGAATGGCGCGCTCATTGACGTTCCGCTCAGCGTCTTCTGCCCGTTATTCAGCCATGCTGACGTGATGTCTATTCCTGGTGCGACTACATCTGGCTTGATGTATCCGTCAAACGTGTCTCCTGAAGAAAAGCTTGCAACAACGTTGTTGTCGTCAACTGCGCCCACAGTAATAACTTCCTTAACATTGCCGGGCGTCGTAACCCCATAGAATCCTCCGCAGCCTTGCTTGCAATTACCTGATGCGACTACAAACACGACTCCGTTTTGTATTGCCTCTTTTACAGCAGATGCGAGTGGCCCGTCTAGTTCTGTGAACATTCCTCCGAAGCTCATCGAGATGATGTCTGCGTCTTGTTGTACTGCCCAATTTATTCCTGCTAGAATTTGTGAGGTTGTGCCTCCGCCGTTCTTGTTCAATACTTTTGCATTGTAAATCAAAGCATCTTTTGCGATTCCTTGTGCGATGCCTGCTACATGTGTTCCGTGTCCGTTCTGGTCTGCTGTGTCTTCTCCTGATACAAATGATTCAGCAGCAGCCACGTTTATCGCGTCATGCGGTCCTACTCCTGTGTCTAGTATTGCTATTTTGACGTTTTTTCCAGTGATATTATTCGACCATACGGTATCAATTGAGAACGCAGGTATTCTGTCCTGTAAGAACGCGACGTATTCTTTTTCTGTTGAGATTTGTTCTACGCCCACTACTTCTGATAGTTCTTCTACTTTGTCTGATTGGACTTCTATAACGGAAATATCTCCGATGTCAAAGTTTTGTTCTATTTTTCCGCCTGCTTTTTGTACTGCTTCACGTATTTTCTCTAGTGATTCTTCATCTGTTGCTTCCAGTAATATTCTGACTCGTTGGTGTTTTTTTTGCCGTTTGAGTTCTTTGAGTTCTTCGACTAGTTGCGGATCGATTTTGGGCTTTGGCTCGTCTAAAGCGACTGCCCCAGTGGAGTCTGCTGGTTTTGGAGGCAGGAGTTCACTGGGGACAGCCGTGTTTGCAAACTCATGAATTGCTGGGATTATTTGTTCCGAAGAAGTTTTAATCGGCTTTGCTCTTATTTCGCTTGCTGGCGTGCAGGAGATTAAGAAGATAAAAATGAGCGCGAGAAATCTAATGGTTCCTCTTTTTGGTAACATTGGACTAAGTTTTTGTGCCATGACCCTCCAATTTACCAAGTGCGGGTGTTTATTATAAGCTGCGGCGAAAAACCCGTAAAGTTTACGGATTTTTCAGAGATTTTTTTACCACCCGTACCCGATGATAATATGTAGGAATCTGCGTATTTATATTTAACCACTATTACTTATATTACTAATATAAAAATTTATATACTTGAACATATATTCCAGAACAAATGAGGCGTAAGCTGATTCGTCAGGGAGATAGAAATCATGGCTCATATACTATTACTTTGCCTGCTGTCTGGATTAAGCAGTTCGGCTTGAAGGCTGGTGACGAGCTTGATATTGATGAGAGTGGCAGTTCTTTGATTATTAGTGCCCAGAGTGGCCCTGTTGCTCCCAAAGTTATCCATGTAGATGCCCGTGGTTTCACGATTACCCAGATTAGGCGTAATATTGCTGAAGCTTACAGATCTGGCGCTGAAACAATTGAGGTTGAGTACAAGAATGAAGTTTTGTACCATTCTAGGACACAGCGCAGCACTACAACAAAAAAGGAGATTGAGGAATTGGTTTCTTCAGAGCTTTTTGGCATGGAGATTGAGAAAATCACGCCTGAGCTTTTCGTGATTAAGCAGTTCAGTGAGGCGTTGGAAGCTGAATTTGATTCTGCCATGCGCAAAGTGTTCTTGAAACTGCAGGAGCAGATTGATTTCGCGATATCTGCGCTGGAGTCTTTGAAAGAGGAAGAGCTTAAGGAAGTCTGGGTTCATGACAGGGGGATTAACAAATTTTGCAATTTCTGCATGCGAATTCTGAACAAGAAAGGTTATCATGATATTCGCACTCAAAATGAGATGTACACTGGTCTTGTCCAATTGGAGCTTATTGGCGATTCCATATACATGGTCCCTATGCTTGCTGCCAAGATGAAGCCAAAAAGTATTCACCGGGATGTGTTTGTTTTGTTGAAAGACTTGAAAAATGCCATAAATCTTTCCATGCGATATTTTGCGGAAAGAAAAGAGGAGTATTTCACTGAGATTATGGGTTTGCGCGAGAAGTATTATGAGTTGGAGAAGAATTCGTTCAAGATTAACGGGTTGCATTCTGCTATGGTTTCCAAGATTGGTTTTTGTTATGAATTGTTGATTAATCTGCGTGATGTTATTGTTGGATTACCAAAGCCATAAGCTTTAAGTAGTGCCTTCTTAGTTTTGAATAAGAAAAGTGGTGAGTTATGTCAGCTATTAGTGTTAAGGACTTGCGCAAGACTTTCAAGGTTTACAAGCGCGGTCAGGGAGTGCTTGAAGCTGTTAAGTCTCTTTTTAGCAGAGAGTATACTATAAAGGACGCTTTGAAGAAAGTCAGCTTGGAAGTGCAGGAAGGCGAGATTGTTGGCCTTATTGGTCCGAATGGTGCTGGCAAGTCTACTTTGATCAAGATTCTTTCTGGTCTTTTATGGCCTGATGGCGGAGAGGCTAATGTTTTAGGCATGGTTCCGTGGGAGAACAGGATCAAGTATGTGGCAAGTATTGGCGTTGTTTTTGGGCAGAAGTCTCAGATGATTTGGGACCTTCCTCCAATTGACTCATTTTACATCAATAAGGACTTGTATGATGTTCCAGAGCCTGATTTTTCTAAGCGGTTGAACTTCATGGTTAAGATGTTGGAAGTTCAGGAAATCATGAAGTCTCCAGTGAGGGAATTATCTTTAGGAGAGCGTATGCGTTGTGAAGTGATTAATGCCTTGCTTCATTACCCAAAGCTCGTGTTTCTTGACGAGCCGAGCATTGGCTTGGATGTTATTGCCAAAGACAAGCTAAGAGACTTTATTTTGAAAATCAACAGGGAGCAAAAGACCACGTTCATAGTTACTACTCATGACATGCAGGATATTGAGAAGTTGTGCAAGAGGATTATCATCATTAACCATGGAAGGATAATTTATGACGGCCCGTTGGATGATATCAAGAAGAAATATTTCACTGATAAGCATATTGAGGTGAAATTTGGCGATAAGATCGGCTCTTTCAAGTTTAAAGGGTGCAAGGTTATCGAGAAGCAGGATTACCAGATAAAAATAGAGCTTAACACGAAGAAAGCGCCTGTTCAGAACCTGATTAACTACTTGCTCAAGAATTATGATGTGGCAGACATCACTGTTGCCGATCCTCCTATTGAGGAAATCATCAGGAAGATTTACAGAGAATGAGCGGTTTTCATGCGTATTGGGCTATTGCGAAGAAAGGCATTAAGATTTGGAGTACGTACCGGTTTGAATTTATTGTTGGCTTGCTGAGCATTCCGATTTCGTTGATAATCTATTTTTTTCTTTGGAAATCTGTCTACGCGTATACTGGAGAGGGAGTCATTCGTGGTTTTACTTTTCAGCAAATGATTAACTATTACGTGCTTAGCATGATTGTTGGTTTTTTCACTTGGTCTGAGGTTGACAAGTGGGTTGAGCAGGATTTGCTTCACGGAAATACTACTTCAGGCTTGTTGAAGCCTGTCTCTTTTATCACGTGGTATATGTTTTTTGAGATCGGGATTAACATGATGAACATCATCTGGCAGATGATTCCTGTTTTCATCTTTGGTTTTGTGTTTTTCGGTCTTGGCATAGCGCCTGCTTTTAACTTCATCGCGTTCCTTATCTCGTTGGTTCTGGCATTTTTCATTTATTATGGCATGACTTTTCTTTTGGGCTTGTCTGCGTTTTGGCTGAAGAAAATTACTGGTTTGAGGCGAGTTAGAAGGGTTGTGCTTGGTTTTCTTGGTGGCAGTTTTATTCCGCTGACTTTGTTTCCTGAATGGGCGCAGTCTGTGCTCCATTATTTGCCTTTTGAAAGCACGAGGTTCGTGCCGATTACGATTTATCTCGGCACTATTTCAAATGCGGAAGTGTTAAGGGCGCTTGGCGTTCAATTGTTCTGGATTTTTGCTTTATACTTGGTTATTCACCTTGTGTGGAAGAGGGCGTACAAATTATACTCGAGTGTGGGCGTATGAAGTATCTTAAGTTGTTGTGGAGATGCATGAAGATTTGGGTATTGCGTGATTTTGCTTACAAGGGCGACTTTTTCATCAAGGCGTTGTCAACTGCTTTTTCTGATTTGTTGATGCCTTTGACTTCGATTATCATTTACACGTCTTCTAAGGGCATTCCTGGCTGGTCTTTGCCTCAGTTGTTGTTATTCCAGGGCACGTTGATCATGATTTTTGGCTTGGCGCGCACGATTTCTTATGCTTTTTCCTGGTGGGTTCTTGACGCGATTAACTGGGGTAATTTCGACCAGTATTTGTTAAAGCCTTATTCTACTTTGTTGTACATTATGGCTTTGACTGTTGACCAGTATGGTCTTGTTGAAGTGTTGGCTGGCATGATTATCGTTATTTATTCTATGGGCGAGTTGGGGATTGCGGTTTTTAGTTTTGCCATGTTGATGTACATATTTTTCGTGCTTGCCGGCACTTCAGTTATTGTCGCTTCGCAAATTTTTATTGCTTCTTTGGGTTTTATTGCTGTTAAGAGCGAGGCGTTGTTGCATTTGCATTCTAAGCTGACTGATTTTGCTCGTTACCCGTTGAACGTTTATGGGGTTGGCATCAAGTTTTTCCTGATTTTCCTGTTTCCGGTTGCCGTAAGCAGTTATGTTCCTGCGCAGATTCTCATTCAGGGCTTTACGCCGAAGGCTTTGCTTTACCTTATTCCGGTTGCTGTTTACTTCAGTCTTTCAATCATCTTGTGGAATTCCGCGATGAAGAAATATAGTAGCGCGGGCGGATGATTTCTGCCAGAAATTAATATTTTAAGAAACAGCTAGAACAATATTAGAACGAGCAATCAAGAAACCGTCCCAAAACCTGAAGGTTATTAAACGACCCGCTTTTGTGTTTTATTATGAATTTTAGAGAGTACAGGACGCTTGAATTTCCCGTGCTTGATGTCATGGTAATCAAGCATGCGCATAGACGATGAATAGTGTTTGGACGATATAAGGTTTAGCGGTTTTTCTCGATAGGAATATATAGGCTGATGAAGGATTTTAATGGTATGGAACTTCATTTAGCGCCATTGGAGAATGTGAGTTGTTGGGCGTTTAGGAGTACCTGCAGGGGCGCAACCGATACGTATACGGGAATGCTTTCGCTCAGCAATCTTGTGAATAGGAACAATGTGTGGAAAGAGGTTGATACGTTCCCTATTCCTAATCAAAGACAATGGATCCAGATAGCGACGTCTAAAGAGACCGAATGCGCCGAATTTATCAGGAGATTGCACGAAGAGATCAAGAATTACCCTGAGAAAGACAACGTGTACGGGATCCAGTTGAATGCAAGCTGTCCTTCTCCAGGACTCATACGCATCGGCCAGGGTCCTGCATTGATCAAACGGTCGACGAAGGTTTCCAACCTGATCAGAGAATTGCTCAAGCAAGAGAAGTTCAAGGTTGGAATCAAGATGCGCTTGGGTTTGAACCAATTCGAAGTCCAACAGCGAAAGATTCTTGCGCTCTTTGAACAGCTAGCGACGATAAAACATCCGAATTTTACGAACGTAACCGTTCACTTCAAACACGCAGCAGACCGGTCATCTACGCCGTACGATTATTCGCTGCTAAAAGAATTGGTAAAGTTTGATCTGCCACTCATCATCAACGGAGGAATCAAAAAAGGCGCGGATTTCCTGCAGATTACAAAAGGTCTTGCGGACAAACGCATCGTGGGATTCATGATCGGTAGGGCCGCGATGCAAGATCTCGATGCGCTTGCCAAAATCAGTAATGAGCTTTATGGAACGCCTTTCGTCAGCCGAACCGTTGCCGAGATCAAAAAAGAATTTGATGGTTTTTGCAAGGTACATGAGCCGAAACCGCTCTATTTGGAAAATATCAAGAAGGGCTGCAGTTGGGCGAATTAAATTTCCTGAGATTTCTGATAAAGAGCTTGCCGCTGCAAAGTTGTGGTAATCGTATATAGGCCAAAATGTTTATATACTTAAAAAGACCATATTTGATTTTAGAATGAATATCCGGTTGAAGGTGGCCAAATCGTCCAAGGTTGTTGACGAGGACCCCTCTCCTTCTGAGCGTATTGAGAGTAAAAAAGAGCGCGTTGAAGACTAAAACTTTTTATAGAACAGCGCTTTTCTCGTCTTAATGGGTGGAGATTTTGGTTTGAAAGGTATTTGTAAGGCTCATGAAGTAGTTGTTTTTGATAGGTCTGCTTTGTTTGCTCCTTTTGCAGGTCAGGAAATCTCACATGTCTATTACGGCAAATTTGATGGATTTGTCCGAGCTATTAAGAGTGTTTCTAACCGCCTTTTGCCTCAGCATTTGCTTCAGTCTTTGAAACCTGCAGGCAGTCCAGTTGATGGGTATACTATAGAAAGAATTCGCATAACATTTGAGAATTGCACTGCAGGCGTTGGTCGCAAGGACCATAAAGCTCTGCGCAGGAAGACTATGGATCTTGTTTGGAAAGGAGAAATATCTGAAGAAGATAGATACTCTCTTCTTCTTGCTGTTGCGTTAGTCAGAGATACTCAAAAGCAGAAAGCGAAGAGCACTGCGTACGTTACTGGATTAAGCAGTAATATTGAACATTACCATAAGTTTCTGGACTTTCCCCAGGTTGTGAAAGAAAAAGCCATGGGATATTTGTGGAATGGTCAGGTATACGCTCCAGTTCAGCCTAAAGTCCAAACGCTTCTGTGATGTAGTCCATATTATAAGTTAAAGCAGGAAAAATTATATAGTACTGTTAAGTTTCCCAGAACTATGGGGCTCAGGGAACTTCTTATTGAAGCGTCTAAGATTGCAGGGAGCGTTCATAAAAGAGTGCTGGAAAGCGGTGATATGAACGTTCAATACAAAAGTGCCGGTTCAGTTGATGCTGTTACAATAGCTGATAAAGAAGCTGAGAAATTATTGCGCGCGTTCTATGGGCAACATTTGCCTGATTACAACATATTTGGAGAAGAAGAGGGAGCCGCGTATAACGGAAACGGCAAAATCATCGTTCTTGATCCTCTTGATGGAACCACTAACTTCAGCAAAAGCACGAAAGAGAAAGTCTATCCTGGATTTGGAGTTATTAATGGGATTTACGAGGATGGAAAGAATATCGCCGGCGTTGTATACAATACAATGCGTGATGTAATGTATGTTGCATCAGAGCGTGGTTTTGAGCAGTTTGGGGAGGAACAGCCATTTAGGGATGTTATTTTCGTTTCTGGCAGCAGCTCCACGCCCATTCATCCTGATTTTAATTCCGATGTTGAGCGTTTGTTAAAGGAAACGTTTCCTGACAATCCAATCGTAGTTTTGAAGAGTGGCCAGTTTGCATTGCAGGATTGTTTGAATCATTCTCGCCCTTGCGATAAGGTATGGGCTGCATACTTTCACGCAGGCCTCGCTTGGCACGACATTTCTCACTTGCCGTTGTTTGGAGAATTGACAGGAACAAAGATAACGGACCATAATGGTGTTCCTATGGGAAACTTTGACCCATGGAAGGAACTGAAGAAATACCAGGTTGGAACGCACACATCACTGTATTCTCATCCAACGCTTGTTGCGCAGCCTCAATATCATGACAAAATGCTCAGAATTCTCGAGCGCTTCAAGGACAGCCTGGATAAAAAGCAAAATCCGGTTCTATAACCCGAACGCTTCTGTGAACTGTTTCATTTGTTTGTAGTTTTGCACGAATTTTCTTCCTTCGTCTGTTAACGCGTAGTGTAGTTTTTCTTTGAAGTGTGTTTCAGAAATCAAGTTTCTTTGCTTTAATTCTTCCAAGTACAATTTCATTCTTTGGTGTGAGAGGTTTGATTTGTAAAGTAAATGCGTGGGAATAATCTTTCCTCCTTTGTCTTCGATTGCTCGAAGCATGTCGTACACGATGTCTAGTTTAGTGCGTTTCATTTGAGCAATGTCTTAACTAATGCGAAAAGTAATACGAGATATCCTGCGGCCTGAATCACGTGCGCTGCAACGTATAACGGTTCTTTTACTGCTTCAAACAAGAATAGTACTTGTGCAAGTGTTAGAAACGCGAACGAGATGAATACCAGGCATGCAGATGCTTTGCATACTTTGCTGTAATTCTGGTAGTATGAAAACGCGATGAATGCCAAAAGTATTGCGCTTAGTCCGTAAAAGCTTAGGAAATAGCTGCCGCTGATCAGCAGGCTTGGAAGTGTCAGAATGAACAGCAGTGCTATGATACGTTTGTCTGTGATTTTGTGTGTGACGATGACTAAAATCAAGTATGCTGTCAGCGCTAGTAGAATGTGCGCGACGTATCCGATAAAGAATATCAGTCCTGTTACGTTGCTTGGAAGTGCGAAGAGCAATTCTTCAAGCAGTGTGTCAGCGATTGCTCGTGACAGGAAGCTGAGAGTTAGCAACATCATGCTTGCTGTGAAATAGGCGTATTTGCGTTCTCTTGTGACGCGGTAAACTCTAAGAGCGGCAAATGCTACAGAAAATGCGATTACAGCCGCAAATGCTTCTAGACTTGCGTCTGCTCCGAAGAACCATTTTGGGCCTTGTAAGTATACGCTGACCATGTGAGAAATGCCTTTTTGTCCACTTTTAAGCTTTATGGATTTGTAGTCTGTGGTGCCGCATATCTTTTTATAGCTCTTCAAATCTCAGATAAGCATGAGTGGGGACTATCAGGGGCGTAATAAGCCGGTTGACTCTGAGGCTTTAGTTAATTCTAATTTGCGTCTTGCTTATACCATGGCGAAGAAGCGTAGCCCTCTTTATTTGCGTGATGATGCTGCGCAGGAAGCTGCCATTAAGTTATGGCAGGTTGCGCAGAACTATACGCCAGCGAGGGGTTCTTTTTCCACGTATGCGTGTACGTGCATGGGCCGCAGGATTATGGATTTCACAAAGGTTGAGAAGCGCAGGGGAGCGCATTTTGAGTCTATCGATAACTTTGAGCTTTTTTGGGGAAGTGAACGAACTCATTTAGGCAAGATTATTGGCGATGATCAGCCGGTTATTGACCAGCTTCGCAAGGCAGTGCAGTCTTTGCCTTTGTATGAAAGACACGTAATAACATTCCATTATGGATTGTATGATGATGGACCGCATACTTTGGTTGATATTGGCAGGATGCTTAAGATGCCAAAGGAAAAAGTCAGGAGTATTCAGAGGCGTGCTTTGAAGAACTTGAAAGAGATTTTGTCGCAGGACTGATTCACTCTTCTAACACTGTTTCTTTTACCTTTAAACTATAGATGTTTGCCATGCTTCCTGCCCATTGGAAGAAGTCGTCTCTTGTGAACGGCAGTTTTACAATGTGCACGTTTCCTTGCGTTGGCTGTGGCGCCTGGTCTTCTGGCAGCATTAAGATTCTGTCGTAATTGCCTTTTCCATAGAAGTCTTCTAATGGAACTGTTCTGTCCCAGTGCTGGTTTGTGAAGTATTTTTTGTTGATGTTGTTCCATGTTCCTGTTCTTATGTCAATTATGGCTGGTCTTCCGCTTATCATTACTGCAGCATCATAAGCTACCATATCTCTACGTGTTGCTTTGCTTACAACTCTTATTTGCTCGCCAGTGTCGTAAGATTTGCAGTAGTCTGTTTCAGGAAAAGCAGTGATGAGTGATGCGTCTCGTTCTGTGCAGAACAGGAATTCAGCGACTGCCAGCCTGAGATAATTCTTTGCAGCTGCTCCGGCAAGAGTATTTTCAGCGTATGTTCTTCCTCTCATGAGAACTGCTATGTCTCCTTGATGCGGCTGTTCGCTTCTCAGCCTATTTATGATTTCTGCCAGTCCGTTTTGCATTCGCTTTTGGCAAAGCAAGTGTTTTATAAGCTTTTTGACACAATTCTAGAATAATCCCCATTTCTTTTTTCCTTCTTTTTCGAATTCTTCAAGTAGTTCTTTTTGTTTTTTGCTGACTTTTTTGGGTACATCTACTGATATTTTGATGACGAAGTCTCCTTGTCTTCCACTTCTGAGTTCTGGAAGGCCTTCGCCGTCCAGTCTTATTTCAGAATTATTCTGTGTTCCTGGTTTTATATCGATTTTTTTCTTGCCTTGAAGTGTTTCAATCGTCAACTCACCGCCCAGGCATGCTGTTGTAAAGCTGATTGGTTGTTCTATTATCAAGTCGTCTCCGTCGCGGGTGAATCTTTTGTCTTCAAGTACGTGTACTAGAACGTATAGGTCTCCTGCTGGTGCTCCGTGGTCTCCTGCTTCGCCTTCGCCTGATACACGCAACCTCATGTCGTCGTGTATTCCTGCCGGTATTTTGACTTTTACTGGTTCTCTGCTTACTATTCTGCCTTCGCCATCGCATTCTTTGCAAACATTCTCTGTTACTTCTCCGCTTCCACGGCAGTTATTGCATGTGCTAGTTGTTGCGAACATTCCGAATGGCGTTCTTTTTGCGTGTCTTACCACGCCTTGTCCTTGGCAGGGGCTGCATTGTGCGAAATTGCTTCCGCCTTTGCCTCGGCATTCTGCGCATTGCACCATTCTTTGCACGTCTATTTCTCGTGTAACACCTTTAGCCACTTCTTCTAGCGTTATATCCGCTTCTGTTACTAGGTCTCTGCCTGGTCTTCCTCTTCTGCCGCTTTTGAAGCCGAATCCTGAGAAGAATTGGTCAAATATGTCATCAAAATTAACATTGCCTGCGAAGTCTTTGTAGTCGAATCCTGAGAATTGTCCGGAGTCTGCTGTGCCGAACTGGTCGTATTGGGCTTTTTTGTCCTGATCGCCTAATACTGATGCTGCTTCATTGATTTCTTTGAACTTGTCAGTTGCTCCGGCGTCTTTGTTGATGTCTGGGTGGTATTTTTTGGCTAATTTCTTGTAGGCTCTCTTGATATCTTCTGTTGACGCCCCTTTTTCAACGCCGAGAATTTTATAATAGTCTTTAGTCATTGATATTTGCCTTTGACCTTGTGCTCGTCATTGTTTAATACGTGGTCGAATTCTGCTCGTATGAGCTTTTTGACTGCCCATTGTTCTGCCATTCGCATTAAAAAATAGACTGCCAAGAGGGCGAGTGCGATGTAGGCTATCACCTTGGTTTCCATGGGTTTAGTCTCTTGAACTAAGCTTTTTCCGCGTCTACGACGTCTTCCTTGCCAGGCTTTGGTGCTTTCGCGCCTGCTTTCTGGTACAATGCAGTGGCTGCCGCGTGCAATACATGGTTGCACTCATCGAGGGCTGTCTTTATCCTTGCAGGGTCTCGTGGACTCTCTGCGAGCAATTTTTTTATTTCGTCTATCTTGTCTTTAACGTCCTTTATTTCTTTTTCGCTTATCTTGCCTTCAAAGTCTTTCATCTGTTTTTCTGCAGTGTAGACTAGCGTGTCGGCCTGATTAATGGTCTCAATTTCGTCTTTCTTTTTCTTGTCGACTTCTGCGAATTCTTCTGCTTGTTTTCGCATTTTTTCGACTTCTGCTGCGTCAAGCTTGTTTGGCGCGGATATTCGCATGCTTTGCTCTTTTCCAGTGCCGAGGTCTTTTGCAGATACATTCAAAATTCCGTTCGCATCAATGTCGAATGCGACTTCAATCTGCGGGATTCCGCGGGGCGCTGATGGTATTCCTACAAGGTCGAATTGTCCGAGTGGCTTGTTGTCTGCAAACATCGGTCTTTCTCCTTGTGAGATTCTTATTGTGACAGCTGACTGGTCGTCTGCGGCTGTGCTGAAGTTTTGGCTTCTTTTTACCGGAATTGTCGTGTTTCTTTCGATTAATTTGGTAAACACGCCTCCGAGTGTCTCGATTCCTAAGCTCAATGGTGTAACGTCAAGAAGCAGAATGTCTTTGACTTCTCCTGCTAGGACTCCTGCTTGGATTGCTGCTCCCATTGCGACGCATTCCATTGGGTCGATGCTTCTTTCAACCTTGTTGCCGAACCATTGTTCCAGATACTTCTGAACTAGTGGCATTCTGGTTGGTCCGCCTACAAGAACGACTCTGTGTAGGTCCTTGACTGCTAATTTTGAGTCGCTTATTGCTTGGTCGACTGATTTCTTGCATTTTTTAACTATCGGATCAATCAACTCGTCTAATTTGGCTCGTGTGAGCTTCATCTGCAAGTGTTTTGGTCCTTGCTGTGTTGCCGTGACGAATGGCAGGTTGATTTCAGTCTCAAGTACTGTGCTCAATTCTATTTTTGCTTTTTCTGCTGATTCTCTGATTCTCTGCATTGCTACTGCGTCTGTGCTCAAATCAACTCCAGATTCTTTCTGGAAGTCCTTGACCACATAATTGATGAGCACGTTGTCCATATCTGTTCCGCCTAGCTGCGTGTCTCCTGATGTGCTTACGACTTCAAAGACTCCTTCTGAGAAGTCCATGATTGTGACGTCTAATGTTCCGCCTCCAAGGTCAAACACGAGGATTTTTTGTTCTTGTCCTGCTTTGTCCAGTCCGTACGCTAGTGCTGCTGATGTTGGTTCATTTACAATGCGAACAACTTCCAAGCCCGCAATAGTTCCTGCGTCTTTTGTTGCTTGTCTTTGGTTGTCGTCAAAGTATGCTGGCACTGTTATGACTGCTTTATTGATAGGCTCTCCTATGAATGCTTCCGCATCACGTTTAATTTTCTGCAGGATGAACGCTGAAATTTGCTGTGGAGTGTATTCTTTGCCGTGAATTTGGTACTTGAAGTTCGTTCCCATTTTTCTTTTTGCAGCGTAGATTGTTCCGTGCGGGTTTGAGACTGCCTGTCGTCTTGCTGGTTCGCCTACAAGAAGCTGTCCATCTTTTGTAAACGCGACAAATGACGGGAATGCTTTTCCGTACAGTGATACTCCTTCTGCTGATGGGATTATTTTTGGCCTGCCTGCTTCTAATACTGATGCTGCAGAGTTTGACGTTCCTAGATCGATTCCGATTATTTTTTCTTTTGACATTTTATTTTCCTCCGTGTTTGCTAATTTTTACTTTTGCGTACCTGATGACTTTTCCGTTCATCGTGTAGCCTTTTTGTAATTCTTCGATTATGATGTCGTCTGGCTGGTCGCTTTCTGCTTGCAGCAGGACTTCGTGCTTGTACGGGTCTAATTTTTGTCCAACTGCTTTTATCGGCTCGACTCTTTCTTCAT
Organism: uncultured Methanosarcinales archaeon; assembly: GCA_964617195.1. Taxonomy (GTDB): domain Archaea; phylum Nanobdellota; class Nanobdellia; order Woesearchaeales; family ARS49; genus CABMGU01. The sequence continues at coordinate 69,119 of CAZTVK010000022.1, forward strand.
GGAGTATTTTGTGTAAGTTTTTGAAAATCATTTCAATGCCCTTTCGCGCTTCTTCTGGCACGCTTTTGAGTGTCGCCAGGGCGCGTTCAAAGTCATCGATTACAAGCAATAGCTTGACAATGAGTTTTTCTGATGCAACGCCTGCAAAGTCTTTGCGTTCTTTTTCAACGCGTTTGCAGTAGTTTTCGAATTCTGCCTGCAGTCTTTTCAAATGGTCAGTGTAGTCTGCTACTTGTGCTTCTTTTTTGGCAAGTTCCGCTTTGAGCTTGTCCAGTTCTGATGGTTCTTCCTTTTCTTGTTTTGTCATCATTCCCTACCCACATTTGGTTGACTTTAAGTCAACGAAGTTGATTATAGACACAACTTATATATAAATCTTTCGACAATTATAGCAAAGTTTATATATTTGCCCTTCTTCCAGGCCGATGAGGTGAATCATATGCCACAAGAACAAGTTAACATAAACATCAATGAAGGAGAGCCTTTTTTCGCGCATGAGGTCACGGTGAATTTTACTCCTACGCAGATGACCATGGATTACAAGTGTATTACTCCAAGGAGTGATCCTAGGAGCAAGAAGCCTAGTTTTCAGTTAAAGCATAACGTCATAATGCTTGACCCTTGGCATGCCAAGACTTTGCTGAGTGTTCTGACAAGTGTTGTCCAGAAGTACGAGCAGGAGTTTGGCAAGATTCAGAAGCCTAAGGCTTTGGAAAAGGCTGAAAAAAAGCAGAAAGAGATGGTCAAAAAGGCTGAGCAGACAACAGACGTGCCCACGTACTTGGGTTGATATGTTTGTCCGCAGGATTACCATTGTTAATGTGCGAAGGCCGAGCCAATTGTCAGTAAATGATGAACTGCAATGGTTTGGGTCTTCGCTTGGCTTGTTTGGCGAGCGTGACAAGGATAAGTCTTGTTACCGTATTTTTCTTGAGTTGATCAAGGCCATTAAGGCCACTGATGGCTTGTCCAGTGATGAATTGTCAGATAGGCTTGGTCTTACCAGAGCGACTGTTATTCATCATCTTAACGCGCTGATGGAGCGCGGTATTGTGCGCCATGAGGGCAATAAGTACGTGATGCGCGGAGACAGCCTATCATTGCTAGTCGACGACTTGCAGCGTGACATGCAGAGAACGATGGAAGAGATGAAGCAGGCTGCTGAGGAATTGGATAAGATGTTGAGGTTGTGATGGAGAAAAAGACCATTCATCCTAAATCTCCTTCTGAATGGCGTAAGTGGCTTGAAGAAAATCACGATAAGGAAACAAAAATTTACGTCATAAAATACAAGCGACATACAGGTAAGCCAACAATTTCTCACCAGGAATCAATGGACGAAGCCATCTGCTTCGGCTGGATTGATACAACAATTAACCGTTTAGATAAAGATAGGTATATGCGTTGTTTTGCCAGGCGAAACAAAAACAGCAAGTGGAGCAGCTCGACAATAAAGTATGCTCAGCGGTTAATCAAAGAGGGCAAAATGGCGCCTGCAGGGCTAAAGATGTACAAAGAAGGTCTGAAGAAGCCTTTGATAGACGCTGGCTTGTCTAGGAACCCTGATGTTCCTGCTGATTTGAGAAAAGCGCTTGAGAAGAGTAAACCATCGTTGAAATTCTTCAACAGTCTCGCTCCTTCCTACAGAAGAAGTTACATTTACTGGGTTACTCGGGTCAAGGGCGAAGAAACAAGAAAGCGCGTAATTAAACAAGTTGTCGAACGCTGCAAGAAGGGATTAAAACCTGGAATGTAAATAATAAAATATTAAAAAAATTATGCCGCTTTCGCGACTTTGACTGCTTTCGGACCTTTGCCGCCTTCTCCTTGCTCAATTTCAAAGGTGACTTCGTCATTGTCTTTCAATTCAACGCCTGCCTCAAGTCCGGATTTGTGAACGAAATATTCTTTTCCGTCTTCACCTGCGATGAAACCGAATCCCTTTAACATGTTAAAAAATTTTACTTTTCCTTTCATTTTGACTACCCTCACAAATATTGTTTATTCTGATAAAACAAGCGCAATGGTTTTTAAGCGTTTGCTTTTTTTACGGCTGAATCCGTAAACTTTACGGGTTTCTCGACGCAGGGTATATTAAGCACTTTTGAAGATTAAAAATCAATGAAATTGCAGCAAGCAATTCTTAGAAAGCTTTTCCGCCGTAGAGTTATAGGAGGTAGGCACACTGCTTTTGAGCACGTTGTTTCTGGGATTCCGAAGCATTTGCATGGCGAAGCAAAAAAGGTCGCTGAAGATCTCATAAAGAGGCACTTAATACTAACAAAACCAACTTCATACGGGTTGCAAATTAGTCTTAATCCAGATCGTATTGAAGAAATTATTCGCATTATAGAAGGTCAGTAGAATGTTCATTTTCAGAAGTTTGAAATAACAAAAAACATATAAACAAGTTGCTATTAATGAACAACATGAAGGAAAAAACGTCATTTGTGATGATTTTCGGAGAATCTCCTGTAGTCAAAGTTATAGATTTTCTTATCGATAACCAGGAGTTTGACTATAGCTTGACAGATATTGCTAAAGGCGCTGAAGTTGGCTGGACAACACTGCACCAGTTCTGGCCAAAGCTGGTCAAACTGAATGTTGTCAGAAAAACTCGTAAAATTGGCAGGGCAGAACTTTACAAATTAAACCAGGAAAGCGCTCTTGTGAAGAAACTTATTGAAATCGATATGCTTGTTTCTAAGCAACTGATTCAGAAAGAACTTACGAAACAGGAAATAGTCGTCTAAGACCCTCACCTTTCCATCCAGTTTATTCCAACAGTTATTTAAACAACCACTCCAATAGTAATTGTATGGCAAAAAAGAAAAGCGATCATTCAAACGTTCATATTGTCGCGGCAGTTATTTTTGCGCTTATTGCCCTTACTCACCTAGCGCGTATTGTTATCAGATTGCCTGCATCTTTCGGAACCTGGTCAGTACCGTTGTGGGCTAGCTGGATTGCAGTTGTTCTTGGAATCATAATGGCTGTTTGGCTGCGCAAGACTGCTGAATGATTGGTATTAACCAGAAATTAAGTAACGTTTACGAGGTCTCCGTGTTCTTCTCCGTTGATGGATTTTTTTAGGTCAGCCATCAGATGTTTGTTGGGCTGTCCGTGCTGGTACATCAGATTGGCTTCTACTTTTCCGTCTGGAGAGATTGTGTTGCTAACAAGGACATTTCCTACAAGGTAAACTGCCATTTCAGAATATCCGTTGTAGTTTGTTTGCCGCATGAAGAACCCGCCATGGTGTCGAATGCAAATGTCTTCAAGTTCGTGTAGTTTGTCTTTAAGCTTTGACTTGTCTACAATGGACTTGAAGTTTTGGTGTTCGTAGTCTCCATGTCCAAAAACGTGAGTGCTGTCCATGTGCCTGGACGAGCTCTTAGAAGCTTTCCCATCGCACGAATAGTGCGTAGGCTATCAAGCCGATCACGATAACAGCGATTGTTATTCCTGCTTTTACTGCTGTTGATTTTGGTGATATCTTGAATGTGAACATGTCTTTTACTTTCTGCCAGAAACTTGTTTTGACTTCTGCAGTTACTTTGACTTCTTCTTCAACTTGTGGCACTTCTGGAACAATTACCGGAGGCTGATTTTCAACAACTGGTGGTTGTTTTACTGGTGTGAAGTTGAACAATGGTACTGGTGGCAAGGATATGTTTGACGCGCCTGCGAGCTTCATGCTTACTGTCGTGCTTCCTCTGCTTACACTGTCGATTGATAGGTCAAGCTCTGGTGTGCTGTCTCTTGTGAGGTCAAGCAGTCTGTGCTCTCCTGAGCTTATCGTGTAGAGTAGGCCGTTCAACATCCATTCTGTTGTACCGTTTCCGTTGACTGTTACTCTTCGTAATGTGATGCTCAATGGTTGTAATCTGCCATTGATGCTGAATTGTAATGGTTGTCCTTGGTAAACAATGCGAGTTACTGGTGTTTCGTTGAGTACGATTCGTGGTACGTTGCTTCCGCCGCCTCCACCGCCTCCGCCACCGCCTCCGCCACCGCCGCCTCCTCCTGAAGGTATTGGTGTGTTTGCGATAGTTCTGCTTCCAGTTTTTGTGCTGGTAAAGCCGAATATGTCAGTTACTGTGAGATTGACTGGGTACGTGCCTGTCGTGTTGTACACGTGTGATGTGTTTGTTCCTGTTGCGTTTGCGCCGTCGCCGAATGTCCAGAAGAATGTTAACGAATCATTCAATGGTCCTGGTATGTTGGCGTCTGTGCTTGTGCTTGTGAATGTGACGTTGCTTCCTGGTGTGCTTGTGCCTGAAAGTGGCGCGAAGTTTGCTATTGGAGGCACTGGGATTACTGCGGATAGGTTTGCTGGTCCGCTTATGCTTGCGTTGTACGTGAACGTTCCTATTGGAACAACTACTGAGATTGCGCCTGAGTTGATTACTCCGTTTGTTATGTTTGCTGTGTCAACGCTTGCGTTGCTGAATGTCGCGTTTACTATGTATGAGCCGATTATGTTTGCGTTGTTTATGTTGCTGTTTATGATTGTGCTGTTTGTTACGTTGCTGTTTGTTACGTTGCTGTTCATTACAAAGCTGCTTCCGCCGATGTTGCTTCCTGATAGGTTGCTTGGGTCGTAGAAGCCGTCTGCGAGTACGCAGTTGCTTGCAACAACGTCAAGAACTGTTGCGTTAGTGATTGTACAGTTTGTTAGTGTTGAGCTGTTTACTGTTGAGCTTGCTATTGTTACGTTTCTTAGCACGTTTGCTGTTCCGTTTGTGCTTGTTATTGTCGTGCTGTTGAGTGTGCTGTTGAACATTCTTGTGCCATCTATTGAGTTCGTTGCTATCAATACGCTTCCGTCAAGGAAGTTTTGTGCTGTGTAGCTCAAGTCCGTGTTTGTTGCGATGCTTTGGTTGTTGCATGCTACTGACATTGTGAATGGTCCAAGTGGGTAGCCTGTGACGTTTGCAGTGTGGTCTACTCCGTTACTGGTGCTGAAATTGTTCGTCATGCTTCCTTGTGCTACGTCTGAAAGGCTCCATCTGCATGTTGTCGCGCCGTTTGTGTCAAGCGTTAATAGGAATGTGGTGTAGTTGAATACTGCTCCGCTTGCTGGCGTGATGTTTGCTGATGTTATGATTGGCGTGATTGTCAAGAATCGTGTTATGTTTCCTGCTGACACGTTTACGTTTCCTGGGAATAATGCTACGATTGGCATTGTGCCTAGGTCTGGGAAGCTTGCAGTGTGTATCAATGGCGAGCTTGCGCTGGTGTTTGCCAGAGTTCCGTTGATGTATAAGTCAACTGGTCCGCCTGCTGGGTTTGTGACGTTTGCTACAAAGACAACTGTGTCACCAACTTGTGCAGATGTACTTGCTGATGCTCCGTTTATTGTTAATGTGAGTGCTGCTATTCCTGGAACAACTGTGTAGTTTGTTGATGCAGTGTTGTTTACATTGCCTGCTGCGTCGCTTGCGAACCATTTGAATGAGTGGTTGCCGACTGATAATGCGGTCAGGTTTGTTTCCCATGTGCTTGTGTTGCCGATCTGTAAGGCAGTGCTGTTGGTTGTATTGTCTAATTCGAATGTAACGCTTGAAACGGCTACATTATCTGTTACGTTTACTTTGAAGTTGTATAATGATGTGAACATTGCTGGTGATGCAGGCGAAACAGATTGGCTGCCAAAGACTGGCGGCGTTGTGTCTGGCACTATTACAAAGTTTGTTGCGGTTGTGCCTGTGTAGTTTTGGTTTCCTGCAAAGGTTGTTGTTATGTTATAGATGCCTTGTGCTGTGAATGTTTGGTTGACTGTGAATGGTGAACTTCCTGTTCCTACAAGTGTTCCGTTTCTGAATACTGAAACAGTGCCTGTGGTATTAGTCAAGTTTGCAGTGATTGGTATTGTGGTGCCTTGTGCTATTGTTACGTTTCCGTTTGTTCCGTTCAATAGCAAGTCCATTGAACTGTTTGCTTGCAAGATTGTGAAGTTGCTTGAGTTGCTCATGTTGACGTTGTTTGCGCCGTCTCTTGCAATCCATTTGAATGTGTAATTTCCTGCTGCAAGGTCAAGTATTGTGGTCTGGTAGAACCCGCTTGTTTCTGTTACGTTTGTGTAATTTATTCCTGAAAGTTGGAATGTTACATTGGTGATGTTTCCGTTGTCTGTCCAGTTCATTCCCCATGTGTAGCTTGCGTTTGGTGCGTATATGCTTGGGTTTAGAGGCACTATTTGGCCGTCTGGTGTTGGTGCTGTTGTGTCAGTTACTGTTAGCGTGAATGTTCCGTTTCCGCAGAGGTTGAAGTTGTCGCATACGTATAATGAGACGTTGAACGCTCCATTTACTGTTGGCGTGTAGTTGATCAAACCTGTGCTGTTGTCGATGCTGAATCCTGTTAATGAAGGTGTTACATTGTACAAGCCGAATGTTAGAGTGTCGTTTGTTGGGTCGCTGTCTGTTGCGTTTACGTCAAATATGAATGGCAGTCCTGCTTCTGATGCTTTATTGCTGAAGTTTACAAAGGCTGGTGCGTCATTGACGTTTGTGATATTGATTGTTATGTTTTGTGAAACATTCTTGCCTGTGCTGTCGAACAGGAATAATGTGATATCAACTAGTCCTGACTGGTTCACTTTTGGTGTTATCAATAGGAAGTCTCTTGTCGTGTTTATTGTTGCTGTGAAGAGTTGGTGGCTGAGGAACGTTACTGGTGTCAAGTTCGTTTCGTTTGCGAACTGCATTTTCCAGGTCAATGTGTTTCCGTCTGCGCCTGGTCCTTCTTCTGGGTCGTCTTCGTATGGCGACAGGTCTCTTGAGTTGTTTACTTCTTCAAAGGTCAATATTCCTGGTATGACTTGCGTGATGAATGGCGAGTCGTCTACAAAGTTCAGGTAGAGTGTGAATGTTGCTGTTGCGCTTAGAGCGCTTGGGTCTGATGCCGTGATGTTGAAGTGGCGTATGCCGTTTACGTTGAAGGATGGTATGATTGTTACTTGCTGCAATGAGTTGCTGATTGCGAATCCTACGTCTGGCAGTTGTGTTACGTTGAACGTCAAAGGATCATTGTCTGCATCTCTGAATACTTGTGATAAGTTTAGCGTGTAGTTTGTGCTTTCGTTGATATTTGGTATTCTTGGTACTGCGATTACTATTGGCGCGTCGTTTACTGGTGTGACGTCAAGGCTTATGCTTGTGTTGACATTTGTCGCTCCATCTGAGACTGTTACTGTTATGGTTCCTGAGCCGAACGCGTCTGGTTTTGGATATACTGTCAAGTATTGTCCGTTGTCTATTTGTGCTGTTGCGAGTGTGCTTGGCGTGATGCTGTTTACCGTGAAGACTAGGCTTGCGTCTGGTGTGTCTGAGTCTGATGCGAAATCTCTCAAGTTCAAAACGCGTACTGCTGCAGTGTCTTCTGGTGTGACTATGCTTGAGATTGCTGACCATGCTGGAGAGATTGTGGTTGAGTCAACGCTGACTGTCATAGTGTCTGTTACTGATGCGTTTTGCGTGTCTCTTAATCTGAATGTGATCGTGTTTGTTCCTGTGAATGTTGGTGCTGGTATGAATGTTACTTTTCCGTCTGGGTTGATGTCTACCGAGATGCTTGTGTTTCCGCCCACGACTGAGAATACTAGTGCGCTGTCTGGGTCTTGGTCGTCGTCTACATAGTCAAAGTAGTTGAATGATGCTGTTGAGCCTGATTCTACTTCAAATGTGCTTGGCAGGTTCATGAATGGTTGCGTGTTTGCGTCAGTTTCGTTTATGCCTGAGTGCAGGACTACTGAGACTGTTTTGTCTGTGAACACGTCTAGTTTGTTGCTTTTTGTGCCGAAGCCGGCTGCTGTTACTGTATAAGTGTATGTTCCTTCTGGCACTGGCGTGAAGCTTGTGACACCGTCAACATTTGTTAATCCGGTTCCGATTCCTGACAGGGTTACGCTTGCGTTTTCTATTGCTGTTCCGTTGTCTGCGTTTCTTACGTTAAAGACTACTTTGTATGACATTGAGCCGATTACTGTGAGAAGCATACTTTCTTCGTCTTTGATTTCTGGGTTTGTGGTTGGCAGTGCTGAGTTTGCTCTGCCTTTGACTGTTATATTGTATACTCCGCCTGTTGCTGGTAGGAATGTGAATGTGTATGTTATTGGGTTGACTGAGTCTGGGTTTTCAAACAGAGTTGTAGAATGGGTGAATACTGTGGTCGCGCCGTTCTTTACAACATAGTCTACGTCTGTTTGCACTGGTGTTAATGGTCCGAGTACTCCGTTTGCATGGTTTGATATTTTGTTGTACGTGACAAGCACTGGTTGTCCTGCGCGCGGGTGCGTGTTATTGACTGTAAGACCGTTCAATATTGTGTAGAACTGGCTTGTTGGTGTTGATTGTAATACTGTGAATGTGCCTTGAGCATTGACGTCTTCTGTTGCTGCACACTGGTCGTCAACGACTTGTGCTGTTACTTTTACTGCAAAATTTCCTGTCGTTGTTGGCATGTATGTGAATTGGACTGGTACTGTGCTGTCTGCTATCAATGAGTTTCCTTTTACTGCGCTGAATTCTTTCTGTTGGCTGTGGACTACTGTGCTTCCCTGCAATACTTCCATTTTGACGATGGTGTCTGCGCCGTAGTATTCTTGTTTGAATTCTGGTGGAACATAGCCTACTTCGTTATTAGTGAGCTGGAATGCGCTTGCTGTTTGTGCGTCTAGTCTTGCTGACGTGTTGACTACTAATGGTATGTTTGGTTGTAATTCGTTTACGAATGTTAATTGTGAGACTACTGCGCGGCAGGTTACTGGGTATTTTGTGAATTCGTAGCTTACTGATGTGCTGCCGAGTCCTGCTTGGCCGGCTGTGTTCCAGTTTGCCCTGATTTCTAATGGTCTGTATCCTTTGCTGACAAAGAATGCTCCGTATCCGTGTGTGTTTAGAGTGTCTGGATATCTGAGTGTGATTGTTCCGTCTGTGGCGTTTGGTCCGTCTATGACTAGTCCGCCGAATGTTCCTACTTGGTTGCATGATGCGTCCAAACAGTTGTAGACTGAAGAATTGACAGTGTTCTGGTTGAACTTGTATGTTACGTCAACTGCTGCATGGACTACTGGAATTGCCAAAAGTACGAGTAGTGCTAGTAATAGTTTTTTCATCTTGGTCCTGTGCCCGGGCTGCCGGTTTCTCCGCCTACGATTTCTACCTGTTGCGTTGATCCCGCGCTGCCGCCACTGCTACTGCTGTCTTTTCGTGATGCATTCCATAAGAACAGTCCTCCGATATAGAGTGCTGTTGATAGCGTTCCTGAATAGAATCTGACTTGTGCAGTGTAGTTTGTTCCTGCTATGAAGTCTCTTGTTGCGAATCCGTATTTGATGTTCTTTCCTTTGCGTAGGAGTTCTGCGTGTGCTGCAACTGGGTCTTCTGCTTCTGGTTCGCAGTCGTCTTTGCTTAATGCTCTGTTTGCGTTGATGAGTGCAGATACTAGGCCGTATCCTGGAAGGATTGGCAGTCCTACATCATAGAGTATGCTGAGTCCGCGTTCTGTGTTCAGATTGTCTCTGACTTCGTCAAGCGCTTGCTTTGTGACGGTTCTGTTTACTGCTTGGAAGTATTCGTTGGCTTGTGCGCGTTCTGCAAGAGTTGCGCTTTTGCCTACTTTTCCGAATTTTCCGTGAACGTATGCTTCTTTTGTGATTTCAAGCATTTTGCCGAGGTGGTCGTTGCAGACTGTATGCAGTGATTCTTCTCCGTCCCAGCTTTTTGCTTCTTTTGCGATTTTTGATAGTAAGTCGTCGTATACTTCTCTGACTTTGCTGTTGCCTTTGTCTGAATATGCGTCTGCTACGTCAGTGTCTGGTGAAACGATTTGGCCGAATTCGTAATCGTCCAATAGTTTGTCCAAGAGCTTTTTGCCTCTGCCTTTGTCTTCGTCTGACTGGTCTAGGCCTGTTAGGCTTTTCTGGATTTCAGATGAGTATGCGTTTGAATCGACTACGCGCGTTAGATTTCCTTCAAGCGTGTCCATATCTGCTGCTGAGATTAAGAGTTTGTTGAGTGATTCCAAGCTTGCCTTGTTGTATTTGGCCATTTCTTGGAATTGTTTGTTCTTGCCGAACATCTTGTCAAGTTTTTGTCTTTTTGGATTTTCAAGGCGTCGTAGTGATACGTTCAGGTCGCCGAGGACTTTTTCGAGCTTTTCTACGTCTCTTTGCGAGAGTTTTGCGTATTGTTCGAGTCCGTCGTAGTCCACGTTTCTTTTTACGCTTTTGAGCGCGTATCGTCTTATTTTTGCTGAGTTGAATAGGTCCGTTAAATACTGGTTTTGTAGTTCGAGTTCTGAGAATGCTTTGTAGACGTCTTCGTCTCCTGATGCTCTAAAATTGTTTTTTACTGCAGTTTTTAGCACTGCTGGAGTTTCGTATGGATCGAGCTTTACTGCTTTTATGATTTCTTGTATGTTTTGTTTTGAGAAGTCTTCCGCTGAGCCGCCAAACTCGTGGTTTTCCATTTCTTTTGCGTGCGGTTTGTCTCTGTCCAATAAGTCGCGGAATCCTGGTGCACCGCATCCTGCCAAACCGAGTAGACCGACGATGGCTGCGCGCCTTGTCATTCCGCCGCTGTTCTTTGTAGTAATCTGTTCTAAAGAATCGTCCGGTTGTGATGGTGTCTCTTTGTGGTCAAACATGGTATTGTGATACCCCCGATAAGGAGTAAAATACCTGCCCATATATAAAGGTTTCTATTTATTAGCACTACCAAGTGACAACTAAAGAACACTGTCTAGACTATACATTAGAGGCTATATAAAGAGGCAGGAATAGAGGCGGTCTGCCTTCAATGAAAGAGAATTATTCAAAAAAATTTAGAAAAAATAAACTTATTCGTCTGTCCAGTTTTCTGCTGGTACTTCTACTTCTTCTTCTTTTTCACCAGAAACTTCAAGGTCTTCTTCGTATTCCGCGTCTTCGTTGCTGTCAACGACCGGATCATCTTCTTCTACTGGCTTTTCTACTACTTCTTCTTCTTCTTTATCGTATTCTTCTGTCTTGACTTCTTTCTTTTTCGGCAACTAAACCACCTCAGTATACCTCAAGTATGTGTGTGATTACAAGCTTCGTTTGTGTGCCCTGCGCGATGGGCGTGCCTTTTCTACACCCATACCTTTATGCCTGAGTCCGCGGTGCTTTCTTCCTGCGCTTGTGACTCCTCGATAGGCTCTTCCTTTTTTCGTTCCAATCCAGGCGGTTTGCTTGTCTGCTAAGACGCTCGGGTTTGATCTGTCTGCGAGGATTATTTCATACCAGTAGTTTTTTCCGTCTTCTGTGACGTAGTATGAGTTGAGAACTTCACAGTTTGGATATACTTTGTTGGCTCTTATTTCTGCGATTGCTTGATAGTTTTTGTGCAGGTTTAATCGTGCTCCCATGTTGTGTGAGTGCCTGCCTCCGCTCCAGTCTTCGCGTCTGTGCGAGCCTCTGGTGAGTCGTTGTCTGACAATGAATATGCCTTGTTTTGCGCGGTAGCCTAGTGCGCGTGCTTTGTCTAGTCTTGTTGGGCGCTCTACGCGTGTTGTTGAATTCTCGCGTCTCCATGCGATGAGGCGTTCTCTTTTCAGGTCTGCTGGCATGCCGTCTGCTTGCCATCTGTCGACTAGGTGCTTATAGAGTCCCATGTGTGTGCGGTTATAATGAGTGATTTAAAAAGGTTTCTATAGGGCTGATCCGCAGAATGAACAGGCAAGGATCTGTTTTTTGTTGTCAAACACTGCGTCTCTGTCGTAATGTATAATATGTTGGCATCCTTTGCAGTGTGGTTCCATAAGGTCTACTGTGTCGAAGTATTTGATTGGTTCCATGTTTGACTCCCTCCTATTGTATTACCCTCTTTTAGAGAATGTAATTTTACATAAGAACTACCAGTTTTATATTTAGTCCTATAGTTTTATATAAAATTTATAGATTCTCATTATTCAGTTATTTGCAAATAAATTGAAAAAGATGGCTGAAACACTGGTTGAACGTTGTTGTTTTGTTTAGTGACTATCAAAATCCTTCTAGTGAGCTTTGTTTTGTGCTGCTCATCAGGTCGTCTACTTTTATGTTGAGGACTGCGAATATTCTTTCCACTCCAGGCAGAATTTGGTTTGTAATGTAATATTCTCCGTCGTATTCGTCTTGTGTTGCTTCTTCTGGGAGTTTTACTTTGTCGCGTATTTTTCCTTTGCCTTTTACGACTACGTATTTGATTACGCTTCCCGCGCCGACTGTCTGTCCTTTTGCTTCCATGCGTTGCGCGGCGGCTACATGTGGGCCGATTGACGTGTAGCCTGTTGTTGCTTTCGATAAGGCAGTGTGTATGACTACTTTGTCCATTGGTATTGTGTTTTTCCTCATTTTTTCAACAATGTCTCGCACGTATAGTTTTGCTTTTGCCGCGTCGTGTTCTTTCAGTATAATCTCGAGTACCTTTCTTTGTACGTCTTTTGCGATGAAGCTCCAGTTTCGTCTTACTGATTCAAAGCCTCGTATTTTTATGCTGCCTTTCTCGTCTATTAGCGCGTATTTCTTTTTGGCTCCGCTGTCTCCTGCTTTTAGTGAGACGAATATTCCTGCTGGGTAGAATCCTTCATAGTCTAGTTCCATTAGTCCGGGAAGGTCTTTGTTTATTTTTTCCATGAGCGCAAGGGCGTCTTCTTTTGTTTTTTTGTCTAATAATAGGAAGACTGAGTCCGTGTCAGAATATAATACGGTAAATCCTGCTTGTTGTGCAGTCTCGATTGCTTTGTGTATGTAGTGTCTTGCCCATGCCGTTGTGCTTTCTGCGCATTCTATGCAATAGTAGCGTGCCGGCGCGAATCCCATGTAGCCGTAGAAGCTGTTGGCGAGTACTTTGAGTGCTTCTGAGCGTGCGGCGAGCAATGGGTCTTTGCTTGTTTTGAGTTGTTTTTTCAGTTCTCCTCTTCGCAAAATTAAGTCTGAGATTACTGTGCTGAAGAGTCCTTTTCTTTTTGCGCAATACCAGAATGTTCCTCGTTCGGTAGTTACCTTTGGCGTGTCTTTGCAGCAATCGCAGTTTAGTGTTCCTTTGCTGATGTTGTGCGAGGCGATTATGCTCGGGTACAAACTGCGATAGTCGAACACGGTTATATTCTGGTAAAATCCTGGTTTTGGCTCGTAGACGAATGCTCCTTTGATTCTGTCTGACATTCTGCTTAATTCGTCTCTTTTATTTGGCCTGTTCAGTAATATCTCGTTTCTTGCACTAGCTTGGTTCATCAAAAACCATTCTACAAATGTTGAGAATGTCATTCTGTTAATGTCGTATGGTGGCAGCTTGATGATTCTGACGAATTCTATTAAGTTAGGCAGTACTTTTTCTGTTAGTTTGTAGGTTAGCGCGCAGTCTTGCAGGTTGTACTTGCAGTATTCTTCGAGTTGTTCTCCTCCTTCATCCCATGCTTTGAAGAATGCGTTCATGTCGATTTTATGTTTATGTTCACCGATAAGCTCTCCCGCAACAGCATCTAAACTGTAACTATCTGTTTTGAGTGATCGTGCTATGACTTTTCTTATGAATTTGAATATGTCTATGTGTGCTATGCCTGTTATTCTTGCTTCTGGTTGTGTTTTGCCTGTTATTTCTAGTTGGCTGTAGTCCAGTCCTAAGTCTAGCTTTATTTTGTGTATGTTTGCTCTTTCAGCAATGTATAGGAGATCAAATCCGTCTGTGAAATAGCCAACAAGCATGTCTGGTCCGTAATCGCTGACTAATTCTACGAATCTTTGTAGCATTTCTGCTTCTGTTGTTACAAATTCTATGTATTTCTCCTTGGTTTCGAATTTTTTCCATGTGATTACGCGTGAGAACTTTTCTCCATACAATCCAATCATTAGTATTGGATGCTTTTTCATGTTTATCTTATTCTCTGGATTGTAAGTTTCGATGTCAACAGCTAATAATTTGGGCTTGAGTGTGTCTTCTCCTGCTGGAGAGATTTTTTCTGCTTTGATGCAGGGTACTTTTGATTGGAATGGTGATTCTTTTCCTTCTACTTTTGTGAGCGTTAGTGGAATTATTCCTTTGTCGATAATGTATCTGCGCGTGTAAAAAATATCATACTCGTAAACGCCGTCTACGCCTGGCAGCTCTTTTGCCAGATCCTTGATGACAGGCACTCCTTTTGGCATGTTTACAAAGACTTTGAGCGCTTCAATTGGATGTTCGTTAAGATTTTTTTTGACTTTCTCAACGCGTACAACTTGATAATCATCTTGGCGGAGTACTTCAAGTAGTTTAGTGTCAATGTCTCCGACAACGTAGAAGTATGGCTCGAAGTTTTCGTCAAGTACGCATATCTGTTTTCCTTCAGTTGTTCGGCCGTATAACTGTATGATTGGTTTGCCGTTCCTTACAGTGTATGCGATGTCTGTTGGATAAAAGTTTACCACAAGAATTATTGCTCTCTGTTTGGTTTTAAATGTTGCGGGACTATGGCGTTCACAATTCCTTCTAGAATGCTCATTTCAAATGGCTTGGACATGAATGCGCTGGCTCCTTGGGCTTTTTCCATGTCAATGTCCTCGGAACTCATTAGTACTACTGGCAGCTGTTTTCCATCATATCTTTCTCTTATTTTGTCGAGAAGCCAGTATCCTCCTTGGCTGTTTGGCTGATTTATATCTGTTATAACTGCGTGCGCTGAAACAAATTTACCCATTCCTTCTTCTGCATTTAATGCAGTCGATGCAATGTGGCCCATTTTGCGGATTTTTGTTGACAATTTTAAGCGATTAGTTGAATCATCTTCAACTATTAGTATGCGTGCCTGTGGAGAAGTGTATTTTGTCATTATTCCCTGCAATTCAGAAGTTCCAAATGGCTTCTTCAAGACTTCATCCACGTTAAGTTCTTTGTAATTTTTGTATTGTACATCTCCGCCGCTTGAGAGTACAACGCTGCCTTTATACCCTGCACTTCGCGCCACGTCTGCAAAAATCATGTTTTTGCTGTTCACGATTACGAGTTTCGCGTCTCCCAGTTTTTGAATCGCATCATCATATGAATCTGTAGTGTGGCAGTCTATTTCTGCAAGCTCGCCGATACTACGATATACTTTCCAGACTTCTTTGTTAGAATCAACAACCACCACTAATGATTTTTTGTCTTCCATACTATTGTCTGACAATATTCAGCTTTATAAAACTACCCATCATAACCCCCTGAGAGTAGCAACATTCTGCTTAGCAACCTTTTTAAACGCGTGCAGCGCTCTGATTGTTATGGCGTTGCCAAAAGAGGTAATTCCGAAGCCGGCGCAGAGATGCCCGCGGTGCAGGAAATTGTCATTGACGTTTGACGATGAGACTAATCGCGTGGTGTGTGGTGCCTGTGGCTACGAAGTGAGGTTACAAACATGAGTGAAATTCATAAAGCGCAAAGGGTTGGTGTTTTTGTTGACGTGCAAAACTTGTATTATTCTGCGAGGTTTGTGTACAACGCTCACGTCAATTTCAAGACTATTTTGCAGGATGCGGTCAAAGACCGAACATTGGTCCGCGCATTGGCTTACGTTATCAAGACTGAGGATTTTAGCAAAGAAAAGTTTTTTGACGCACTAGGTCACATTGGTTTTGAGATTAGATCAAAAGACTTGCAGATTTTTTATGGTGGCGCTAAGAAGGGAGATTGGGATATCGGCATTGCGATGGACTGCATTGAGCTTGCTCCGCGTCTTGACACCATAGTTCTAGTCAGTGGTGATGGTGATTTTGTTCCATTAATCGAGCACCTCAAGCGCGCTCTTGGCTGTCGTGTCGAGGTTGTGGCTTTCGGAAAAAGCGCTAGCGCGAAGTCTATTGAGGTTGCTGATCACTTTTTGGACTTGGATACTGATACAAAGCGGTACTTGATCAAGCCTATGAAAAAGCTGACGCCTGTTAACAAGGAAGTTGAAACACATCATATGGGAGCGGAGCGTCAAGAACCGCCCAGTAAATCAGACGGTGTAAAAAATGTCAGAAGACAATAGGACGGTCAAGCGGTTCTTGAGCGTGCTCGGAAACCGCTGGATTTCCTACTCTGTAATTAAGGAAGAGGTACTCGCGTAAGCGGTTTCCGACAAATGGAAGTAAACGAAAATAATTTTGAAAAAGAAGTTTTGAAGAGCGACAAGCCTGTCGTTGTTGACTTTTGGGCTCCTTGGTGTGGTCCGTGCAAGATGATTGCTCCCGTGTTTGAGAAATTGTCGCATGAATTGAAGGATGTCAAGTTTACCAAGGTGAATGTTGACGAGAATTCGAATTTAGCGTCGCAAAATGGAGTGATGGGAATTCCATGTATTATTGTGTACAAGAACGGTGAAGAGGTTGACCGTGTTGTTGGCTTTCAGGACGAGGCTACTTTGAAGAAGAAGCTGGCATCTATTTTGGGCTGATGCTTGCAATTATTAATTTTAAGGCTTATCAGTCTTCTAGTGGCTTGAATGCGATTAAGCTCGCAAAAATTTGTGAGAAAGTTGCAAAAAAGGAGAAGGCGAATATTGCTGTTGCTGTTCAGCCTGCGGATGTTCTTGCTGTTGCTGGCAATGTGAAGATTCCTGTTCTTGTCCAGCATGTTGATGCTGTTGTGTTTGGCGCGAAAACTGGCTGGATTTTGCCTGAGAGTGTTCAGCAGATGGGCGCTGTTGGAAGCTTGATTAATCATTCTGAACATCAGATTCCATTGGCACAGATTGATGCGACGATTAAACGCTTGAAATCTTTGGGCATGTTGTCTGTTTGTTGTGCTGATACTCCTGCAAAGGCTGCTGAGATTGCGAAGTTTAATCCAGACATTATCGCGATAGAGCCTCCTGAGCTTATTGGCGGTAATATTGCTGTTTCTCAGGCTAAGCCTGAAGTTATCACGCAGACTACCAGCAAAATCAAAGACATTCCTATTTTGTGCGGTGCTGGTGTAAAGACGATGGATGATGTTGTGAAAGCAGTTCAGCTGGGCGCAAAAGGAATTCTTGTTGCTTCTGGCGTGACAAACGCTCAAAATCCTGAGAAGGCTTTGACGCAGTTGGTTAGAGGGCTGAAATAATTCAGCTTTGTTCTTTTTGTAATTCTTTAAGTCGACGCTGCTTTTCTAGAATTCCAAGTTTGTAGGCTGTTTCACTTTGGTGCACAAGTTCGTCAAGCTCTTCTTTGGTTGATGGAATAATGACGCTTTGATGGTCTCTTGGCACGTTGATTGTGCGCTCTTCTTCCCAGCGGTATTTTCCAACAATATTGACAAGCGCAGGATTGAGCGCACATGCATGCCATCCCATATCAACTAGTTTTCCATGATGCGCTCCTATAGTAACGTATTTGTCGATGTTTGCCAGATCGTGCTCCATTCTTGTAACCATGTGCTCTAATTCTGGTTTTGTTATCTGGACAATTGGATGGTTGAAAAAAGGAACAAAAATGTCTTTGCGCAGAACAATCTTTCTTTGTACAGTGTCAAATGCAGGCGAATTGTCCAGTACCAAGATGCCGTTATCGAAATCAACTTCGCGGATTTCGCCATAGAAATTTCCTTCTGGAAGGTATACAAACTTGCCTTGCAACGACATGTATCTTTCTGCTGGTTTGCTCATCAATTTAGGAACTTCTATCATCTTTATAAATCTTGCCAATTATACTCCTTGACAGTAGTGAACATGTCGAAAGTATTATAAATGTGCCTTGTCAAAAACTATATATAGGTGCCGTCATTGCTAAATGTTATTAAAGAAAAAGGGGAGTTCTGAGCAGAGACGGTGAGTGTCGTAGTCATATGGGCTTAGTAGCAATACTTGGAGACGTTCATGGAAATAAGGAAGCATGGGATGCTGTGTTTAGAAGCATCTCTAGAAAAAAAGATGCTGGAATGGAAATAACTCATTACATCTGCACTGGTGATATTGTTGGTTATGGTCCTGATCCTAGAAAGTCAGTGCAAGATGTTTATCTGGCTCAGAAGGATGGAAACTGGATTGTTGTGAAGGGCAATCATGATAATGCAACTGCCATAAAGTTGGGGCAGCCTGAAGCGATTATCGGAGCCAGTATTGGGATTAAGGGTCTTGGCGGTTATGAAGGTATTCAGTGGGCTGTAAGGCAGTTGTGCGGGGATTCTACTTCTATTCCTTTGGATTCAAAGCCCAAGAAGCCTGCGAAGTTTGACAATGAGGATACAGAAAAACAGTACAACGCTTCTGTTAAAGAATGGAGAACATCTCATGTTGAGCCGCAAACAGTTGAGGCTGTCAAGAAAGCTGCTGATTATGTACGCTCTAACTTGAATACTTTGGTTAATACTATGAGCGGGTCTGGTAATGGTTTGCATTTGCACGAGCGTTTTGTAAGCAGTGAAAATTTGAGAAGGTTTTGTTTGGAGAAGTCCTTGACAGGCATGAACATTGAGAAGTTGACAGCCGCACAGTATCACTTGGAGCAGTACATCGCCGGATTGGAGAATCAAACGCTTCGCAATTATCTTTCTAACCTGCCTGCATCAGTAAAGACCGAGCTTGATACTGGAAATGCGAAAGTTCCCATCCTTCTTGTTCACGACAATCCTTTTGAGCCTGGTGATTCCAGATATGTTGTTGCTAAAAAAACTCAGGAAGGCTCGTCTAAGTATTCAGTGGAAGATATTTTTTCTGCGTGGGATAGCAAATGGCCTGATACCAAGGTGATATTCTTTGGTCATTCTCATATTCCTGGAGTTTACGCTGGTGATAATGGCAGATTGATTGTGAATCCTGGCTCTGTTGGGATTCCGAGAAGCGATAAACTGGAAGCGACTTATGCGTTGTGGAATCCTGAGATTGAAGGAAAAGATAGTGTTGAG
This sequence comes from uncultured Methanosarcinales archaeon, assembly GCA_964617195.1. GTDB lineage: Archaea > Nanobdellota > Nanobdellia > Woesearchaeales > ARS49 > CABMGU01. The sequence continues at coordinate 87,949 of CAZTVK010000022.1, forward strand.
ATTGTTAGATTGGAGCGTGCTGGATGGCGTATGACGCGGAAGAAGATGATAGAGTGCGGTCTTCCTGATAAGTTCGAGCATGTTCATGCAGAGGTGTCCTGATGGCTGATTCTGATAAAAAGCCTGATGAGCTAGTCGAAATGGTTATGCTTCCGCCTATTGACGTTCCTGGGTCTGAAGAGACGCCACCTGTTAATCTTGTAGAAGTTACTGCACCGCCAGAACTCGCGCCTGATCTTGTTGAAGTGAAAGCGCCGCCAGCTCCTCAAGAGCCACAACCTGCTGCGCCTCCAAAGCCTGCACTGGAGCTTGTTGAAATTATAGATTTGTCAAAACCCGCGCCCAAGCTCGCTGAAGTAAAAGCGCCGCCAAAGCCTGCGCTTGTTAAAGTTGTTCCTCCAACACCTCTTGAAACAATAGTTGTTAGCACTCCAAAGGTTGAAGAGCCATTGAATACTGATACAAAAATTATTGATTCTGGTAAGATGCTTGGCAAGTATGTGATTGTCGGTCTTCTCGACAAGGGTGGAATGGGCAGGATTTGGAAAGCTGTTGATCCTTATGCTGCTTTGGAAGTTAGAATGCTTAATGATGAGAAGGAAAGCACGCAGGTTACGCGTCTCGTTGAAATAGCAGGCGTCACTCCTAAAGACCAAGGTAATCAGCGCGAACTGAAAATCAAGGCTTATGTTGAGCAGATGAGAACTGGATTCATGAGTTTGCCTGAGGCTGACAGGCTTGAGGTTATTCGTGGCGACATTGACAGGGCTATCAGTGATGAAAGGGTTCCCAGAGTTGTCATTAAGACTCTTTCTGAGGATTTGGCATCTAATCCTAATGTTGTCAGCCGTTTCAAGAGGGAAATCACTATTGGCACACAGCTCGATCATCCTAATGTTGTCAAGGTTTTAGAATATGGCGTGCACAATGGCATCCACTATGCTGTTATGGAATACGTGGAGCATATTAAGTTGGATAATGAAAAACTCACTTCTGAGCAGTCAGCGCATATCACGTATCAGACTCTTGAAGGTTTGCTGCACGCGCATGACCAGAATTTCCTGCATCGTGATATCAAGCCGTCTAATATTCTTGTTTCCAGGGATTTTAAGACTGTGAAGCTGACTGATTTTGGAATTGCAAAAGCGTTGGATGAGACTGTTCTTAAAGACAGCAAGGATACCGGAACTGGCGTGATTATCGGCTCTCCTTTCTTTATGAGTCCTGAGCTGGCAAGGAACGAGGAGGTCGCTCCAGAGTCTGATGTTTATTCGCTTGGCGCTACACTTTACAAACTTCTCACTGGAAGTCCTCCGCACAAGGGAACTAGTGTTATGAATACCGTCATGTGTGCTCAGGAAAATAAGGATCCGCAATTCGTCAGGGAATTGGCGCCTGATGTTTCAGAGGAGTTTGAAGATATTGCCATGATGATGCTTTCAAAGGACTTGAAAAAGCGGTTGTCTGCTTATGAGGCTAGAGACCTGCTTGGTTCTGTAGTCAGGGAAAAACGTACAAATTATCGCGTTAGGTCGAAGGAGCAGGAAAAGGTCAGAAATGATGATATTAAGACTCTCAGGGGCGAAATTAAGTCTCTTGACAAGAAAGTAGCTAGAGCCACTAGGTCAGGTGTGATTACTGCTGATGTTTACACTGCTGCGCAGAAATATGAACAGCTTGCTGGTTTGCTTGCAAGAGATGCCGGAATTTATCATGCTGTTAATGGTGATAAAACTGAGTTGAAGAGCGCTCGCACTGATGCGTTGGAACACGCTGTTCTGTATTATGACGAGTTCTCTAAGAAAGATGTTGGAAAGATGACTAAAGAAGAATTGATGGCGACAAAGTTCACAAAGCCTATTCTTGAGAAAAGGTTGGCTTTGGAGAAGAGACGTTTGATTCGTTTTAATGAGCTCGGCTTGGTTAAGCCTCTGAATGGCAATAAGAAGATGGGATTGATTGCGTCTGCTGTTGCTGCAGGAGTTTTAGGCCTTGGTCTTGTTGGTCTTTATTCTTTTAATGAAAAACATAAAAAGGAGATCATAAATGCGAAAATCGAGACGGCCGAGAGTTATTTGCGTTCAAAAGACTACAAGTTGACACATAAATCACTAAGTGAAGCAGAAAATGATACGAAGGATTATGCTTCCTCGCATCCTCTGACCCTCAAGCTCAGGGAATTGCGCACGACTCTTTTGAATTCCGAACTTTTTGATCAAGCTTCTGAATCATATGGTGCTGCAACAGTTTCTGCTATGGCAAAAAGCGATTTTGCAGCTGTTCGCACTTCGTTGGAAGAGGCTTTGACGATTGAAGCCAGATTACCAGATAAGTTGAAGGAAGAGCTTGATAAGCTTCAGGTTGAAACTGCGAAGGATTTGCGCAATGCGGTGGGCAAGCTGATTGAAGACAGGAAGTATTCTGAAGCATCATCGTGTATTGAAGTTTTCAATTGGTTTGAGAAGAAGATCGTTGCTCGTGCAGAGGAGCATGTGAAATCTGTTGAGTCTTCGAAGGAGAAAATCAAGACTTATGAAGATGATATCACTACGCGCAGTGGCGCTATTAAGGAGTTCCAGAGGCTTGGTAGCAGGCTTAATGACTTGTCAGCTGATTATGCGAAATTGGAAGTTCAATTGAAGGCGGATAAGTTCTTCAAGCACGCTGATTTGAATGCTCTTGATGAAAAGCTCGTGTTGATTTCAAATGAGTTTTCGAAGATTGATCCAAATGCCGTCGGGCCTGAGGATTATGATAAGAAGAAATCTTCCGCGTCAGATGTTAAGAGCAAGGTTCAAACTTTGGGCAAGGAGCTTGATGCAAGGCAGATTGCTTATTTGGCTAAGGCTTCAAAGGAATTGGAAGCTGCTGTGAATGGTATTGATGATTACACGAATGATGCTGTTGTTCAGAAAATCAAGAGTACAAAGACGACTCTGGAATCTGCCAGGGGAGTGTATGCGAATATTGGCCAGAATGTTGCGGAATTGAAGCCTGTGGAGGAGCAATTCTCTGTTATTGATACAAAGCTTCAGGATTTGGATGCCAAGGCGGCTTCTTATCCTAAATTGTTGAAGCTTGCAAAGGACGGCAGTGACAGGGAGAAGAATGAGGCTCTTTCGAATCTTGTCAAGATGTATGTTGATGTTAATCGTCTTGACGAGGCTGAAAAGTCTTTGAGCAATATTTCAGACAAAGCAGGATTGGATGCGTATGTTTCTATTGTTTCGCTTGAGAAAAAGGTTGCTGATCCTGCGTTGCGCGTGAAACGCACTTCTTTTGGCCTTGATTCAGGGCTTCTTGACAATTATTCTTCTGTTGTTGATGCTTACAAGGCAGATATTTCAAAAGGAGATAATCTGGCTGGCGCTCTTCTTGAATTGCACATTAAGTCAAATATTAATGTGAAAGCTGTTGAGAATGGAATAAAGGCTGTGAAGGCTTTGAATGACAGGGTTGTTGAGTTGAAGGATCTTGTGAAGAATGATCCAAAGCCTGAATACAACAAGGAATTGGCAGATAAGGATAAATTGTTGATTGAGAAGCGTGATGGTTTGTACAAGTCTATTGATGAGAGTGTGAGTTCTGCAAAGGCTTTGCTGGAGACTCAGGGCAAATCTTTGCCTCCGCTTGACATGTTGAAACAGTTGAGTAATGCTTACAAGGCAGCTAGGTATCCAAGGCGAGCTGAAACTGTTTTCGAGCGTTTCAAATAATTCTGTGGAAGAATACTGCAGTCACGTATGTTTCTATGAATGCTGCTAGAAGAATCAATATCAGGCTTAGCAAAAGAAGAATAAAACAATTCTTTAACACGTTTCTGAATGGTTCTCCTGTTATTTTCTCGTGGATTATTGCTCTGGAGAACGTGGCGCCTGCTATTGCGGTTAGTATGTAGCCTGCGCTTTCCGGCAACAGATGTAACAATGACATTCCTGCCATTTGTGTTGCTGTTGTCCAGCGCGAGAATAGTTCGATGACGAATGCTGCGAAGAATGATGCGTTATAGATGACCAGGAATGCTGCTCCTGCACCGTAGAATATTGATAGGACAAAGCCGATTAGCAAATATTTGACGTTGTGCGAGAATAACGCGGTTGCGGTTTGTATGTCTGGAACGTAGAGTTTTGTAAAATTCTCAATTGCTGTTGGTTTTAGGTGGCTTTGCTCCAATTGAGTTATTTGGTAGGCTAGTGTGTCTGCATTGACGAATCCAAGGAATAAGAAGCCTGCAAGAATTCCTAGAAATGCGCCTATGTAGCATTTTATTATCGTTCGGTGTTTTTTCCAGAAGTGTGATGCGCCTGTTCTTTCTATTTTTTCTTCAATTAAGATTAAATGGTGGAGGCTAGGCACAAGCAGTATGGTCAGGAGCAGTACTATTGCTATGCTTTGGTTTGGGAAGAAGAGCGTTTGCACTGCGTAGGCGACAAACACGTATACTGTGCTTAGAATGAATACGAAGGGGATGTGTTGGATGACTTTTTTTCTGTCTATGAGTTGCTCTAGTACCATTAGTTTCCTTTGAAGTAGCCGTCCCAGTTTATTCCAGAGTCGTCTTTTGGCCGTTTTTTGTACGCGAAAATTCCGAGTCCTGTGATTAGCGCGAGTGCTAGGAGTATTGAAAGCCATTTGATGGTTTTTCCGAGGTTGAATATTCCTGTTGCTTTTGGAGTGTGTGCTTCTCTTGGTTCTTCTGGTGGCAGTGGTTCGTATTCTGCTGGTGGGGGCGCGCTTGGCTGTTCTTCTGGTGCTGCTTCGGTATTTTCGTTTGAGCTTGTGTCTGCGGGTGGCTCGTTCGGTGGGGATGAAGAGTCATCATCCCATGGCGGGTATCCGGCACTGTAATCTCCGCGTGATTGTTGTGCGTTTGGTGTTTGCACTCTGAGAGATGCTTCTGCTTTGTATGTGTGGCCGTCTTCAATGTATTCTGTTGTGATTATGTACACTCCTGGTATTGGCGCGCTGAATGTTATGCTGTACTCGTTGTTTTCGTCTAATTCTTCTGTGAAATCTTGTGTTGGAGTTTTTACTTTTACGTTGTCTTCTGTTACGTTTCCGTCCGTGGTGAGTTTTCCTGATGCCGTTACTGTTGTTCCTTCTGTTGTTGTTGATGGTGATAAAGTGAGTGTTATCTGGTGGTTTGGAACTATTGTTATTGTTTTTGTTTCTGTTTTTGTGTGTCCGACAGCGTCGACTGCTTTTACTTCTAGTGTTTTTTCTCCTAGTGTGTTTGAGCTTATGCTTCCCGTGTAGTCGTTTCCTGATTGTGTTAGCGTGACATTCTCTCCTTCAAAGGTTGCGGTTACGCTTGCTAGTCCTACTGTGTCTGTTATTTTTGCTGTGAACGTGTCTGTTTGTGTTCTTGACAGGAGTGAATTGTAAGTAAGTGTTATTGCTGGCGGCTGAGTGTCTAGTATGATTGCTTGTGAGCGTGTTGCTGTGAGTCCTACTCCGTCTTCACATGTTATGCTCCAGGTGTAACTTCCTTCGGTGAAATTGCTTAAGTCTAGTGTTTCTGTTTTTTCTGTTCCGCTTGTTGCGTTGTACTCGCCGAGTTGCGTGCTGTCCAGCTTGAGCGCGCATTTGAGTGTTGTTGCTACGTTGTCTGTTGCTGTGAATGATGATGTTGTGCTTTCTGTTGCGTATGTTATTGGAGCGCTTATGGTTACTGTTGGCGGTGTTCCGTCAAATAGTAATTCTCCTGTTTTTGTTGCTGTTTCTCCTGGAAGGTTTGTTGCTGTGAACGTGTAGCATGCTTTTTCTCCTTCGTCATAGCCCGCGAAGTTTGCTGTGCCGATGTACTCATCATTGTTCTTTGTCAGAGTGATTGTCGTGCTTGTTCCGTTTGCGCAGTCGTTCCAGGTGTAAGTCACTGAGCTGACTGATGTTTCTGGGTCCGTGACTGTCGCGCTGACTGCGTGTGCCGGATTATTTGCTTTTGCGTAATCGTTTGGTGTTATGTTCGTTATGCTTGGCGGTGTTGGGTCGTTGAGGATTGTTATGTTGAATGTTTTGTCTGATGAGTCCAGTGAAACTATTGCGTGTTCTGTTGTGTCTGCGCTGACGTTTGGCGCTGTGACTTTGAACTCGAAGACTACATTGTTGACGTTTGTTTCTATGCTGCCGTCTTTCCAGACTGCGCTGTTTGTGTCTTTTACTGTTGTCCAACCAGTGTATGATTTTGCGTCAACTATTGGCAGCAGTGATGTTTCGACTTCTATTTCGTTTATGACCGCGCTTCCTTGGTAGTTGTTGATGTCTATTGTTTCCCAGACAGAAGTTGTTTCGTAAATTATTGCTGGCGTTAGTGTTACATTTGCTGCAGAAGCTATTGCTATGGCAAGTAATACTGCGAATAGGATTGATACTGGCGTTCTCACTCTCTTTTTTCCCTCTATGAGTTGTTTAGGACCTGCTATATAAAAAGTTTACTTTTTTGTATACTGGGAGAGCATTTATTCACTGCTTCACTCAGTGGTGACAATGAAACTTTTTAAGTCATATTTGCATTAACTCATAGGGGGTAAATATGTTAAAAGGGGTGGTATTAGCTATAGTGTTCTTTTTATTAGGTTTCTCGCTGAACGTGCCTCTCGCTGCTGAAGAGCGTACTGCCACAACAGACACAGTTGTCGAGAGCACGCAGCGGATTCCTTTTGACTCCATTAAAGTCTATCCTGATGAAGTGAAGATAGAATATGCTGGCTTGCATTACGCTAAGGTTAATTCTGACAGTATGGCTCCTTGGCTTACTCATGATTCTGTTGTTTTCGAGAAGGTTCCAGAGTCTGCTGGCGAAATTCATGTTGGTGATGTCATTTCGTTTTACGAGCCTTCTGAAGATGCTGTAGTTCTTCATTCTGTTATTGAGATTGTTGACGGAAAGTTCAGGACAAAAGGCATCGCAAACCCCGATGCAGACCCGTGGCTGGTGCCATTTGAGAACGTGAAAGGCATTATGGTTGGAACATTTAGATGAAGAAATACGTTCGCAAGTGGGCTCATTTTGAGTCTGGTAAGCTTGGTGGTTGGAGCAAGAGTCTGCCTCAGGCTCAAAGAAGGTTGCTTCTTAGTAAGCTTGTAAAGCGTGATGGTTATGCTCCCGTCATCCGGCGCCTTTTGCAGTTGAGGAATGTTACGAAAGATCAGGAGACTGTAAAAAAGGCGTCTGCTGATATGATTTTCTTGAGAAAGACTTTTCGCGAAAGACCTGTTGCGCACAAGGGCAGGATGTGTTAGTGCTTATTCTCGCAAGTGCACGGCGTGAGTGGTTTTCCGTGTTTTTTGCAGTCTTTTGCCTGGCAGGTTCCTGGCTTGTTTGAGACGCCTTTGCATCCGCCTGTGCAGATGTAGTGCATGGTCATATTACCCTCAAAACTATCTGGTATATTTTCTTGGTGTAGAACGCATCTGCGCTTAGTTGGAATTGTTCTTTGGTGCAGGCAGCGTATGGCTGGCCGTCTGAGCGCAACGGCTGTTTGTAAACGCAGACGTTGAACACGTAGTCTCCTTTTTGTGCTGGTATTCCTGGTGCTATGCTGACATCTGCTTTGAGCATCAAGGGGATGAGTTTTTCTTCGTTCTTTTTGAGAGTGAAAGTGTCAATTGTTGCTGTTGTGCCGAGCCATTTTTGTTCGATGTACGTTCTTTCTTTTTCAGTTATTATTTTGCCGTCTGGAGCGAATGCCTCGGAAAACGAAACTGCCATGCTGAATGAGTCTTCTGTTGCAATGTTGCGTACTCCAACTCCGAAGTTTACTGCGTTGCCTCTTTTTGTTTCTTGGATTGATATTGGAATAGCGACGAGTTGGTTTCCTGTTTTGAGCGCCGACCTGATTTGCTCTTGTGTTTGCTTGTCGATTTCTGTTTTGAGTTCTTCTGCTGAGCCGAACCATTTGAAGACAAGATATAATGACATTGAGAAAATAAGTATTGATAAAATCAGACCTACTATCATTCCGATGCTGAACTCAAAACCGCGTTTATTCATCATCCTGGGTTGATCAGCGTGATTTTTCCTAGTGATTTTTGGAAGTTGCCGGTTTTTTCCTGGTCGCCTTGCTTGTACTTGTACCAGACTCCGATGTTTAACGAGTGCTCTTCTTCTGGTTGTTGTATGCTGGGTATTTTTACGACAACTGGTGTTGGGGTGTCACTGAGTTCTTCATTTACAGTAACCTCAACTAATTGTTGTGTGCCTTCAAGTATTCTAATTGTATCTATAGTGAATCCTGATACGCTCGGATCCATTCTGTAAATCTTGAAGTCTAGGTTGAATTCGTCTTCTTTGATGTTCAATGGGTTGTTGTACTTGTAGTTGTTGTGTAGCTGTACTGGTCCCAGGCTTCTGTCGTCAAATAGTGGGACTGTCTGAACTGAGACTCCTGCTTTTAGTTGTGTGATGCATTTGTTTGTTTGGCAGGTGAAGTCTAGGAAGTTTCCTGCGCTTCCCGTGCAGACTCCGCAGTCTGCTGGGCAGGTGCACCTGTTTTCATTTCCTTCACATTTGGAGTTTCCGCACGCGTTTGGTATTGGTTCGTGTTTGCAGAAATTGTTTGTTTGTGGTCCGCACGTGTCCTTTGTTCCTGCGTTTTTGTCGTCGCAGCTTGCGGGGCATGGATAGCTGGCGCTTGGTTTTACGAATATGAATTTTTCTTTATACCGGTTCTGCAGCATTCCTTGTTTTGCTATTTTTTTGCCTGCTTGCATTATTGCGTACTCATATTGTATTTTCAATACTAAATTTGTGAGTTCGCCTTCTAGTTCTGTTGCTGGGAAATCTATTATTAGCCCTTCGAAGACCGAGCTTCCTTCTGTCCAGAGGTATCTGTCTATGTCTGTTCTGACGAGTGTTATTGTGCGCTTGTCTTTGGTTGTTGCTGTTAGTTCTGCGTTCAGTAGGTGTTCATCGCTGTTGGTTGAGCCTTGGTCTGCTAGTGTTACTGTTATGCTGAACGTGTCTTTTTTCATGTTGAATGGTTGCGGGTAGACTGTGTCTATTTTGAACTTGTCTCCTGAGCTGGACACGTCTGCTGTACTGAAGTATGGTTTGACTTGTGATTCTTCTACGTCTTCTATGCATTTGTCTTGTATGCATTGTTGGACTAAGATTTGGCTTCCGTTTACTTTTCCTTCGCATACGCCGCAATCAACTTGACAGCTGCACTTGTCTTCTTTGTTTGACGTTTCGCATTTCTTGTTTCCACACTCATTTGGTATTGGCGTGTAAGCGCATTTCTTTTCTACGCATTTTCCTGTGAAGTGTGATTTTATGCAGTCAACATCTTTTTTGCATTCTGCTTTTCCGCATGCTGCAAGGAGTAGTAATACTGCTATGCATAAGACAACAATACCTCTTTTCATAACTAGAGAACTATCAATGTGCTTTATAAATATTTCTTATAGTCTTCTGACTGTTGTGCCGCCTTTCATCATTCTGGTGATTTCTGCGAGTTTGAGCATGATGTCTTCCAGGTGGTTGCGTTCTTCCAGGGTTTTGAATTCGTTTTTGTATGTTTGCGTCATTGCTTTTGTCTGGTCGTATTGTGTTTGTACATCGTATGCTGACATGTACAATTCGTCATACGTGTCCACGCCTGCTTCTAGTTGTTTAGCTTGTATTGAGATAATGTGGTATTTTTTGGCAAGTCTTACCAGTCCTTTAAGGGCGATGTTTGGAGGACTGGAGGTTTTTTGCACTCTTTCTCCTATGATTTGCGCTTTTCCGCCAGAGAAGGAATATTCTGGTCCTGTGACCACTTTTCCTTCTTTGACCATGGGAACTTCTATGAAAATTGTGTCTACTGCACTTTCTGAACTACTTTCATTTTCCACGTCACCAACACTGGATTTTGATTGTATTGTGCGTACTATTCTTATGAGCATTTCAAACGCTCGTGCTACAGACCCGAATTTTTTTATCACGCGTATGTCTGAGAATTCTTGTATTGTTTCTGTGACTATGTTTTGAAAGGTTTCGTATGTTGCGTTAAATCCGTCGTCTGCAAGTTTCGCTATTTGTCCTGCTATTTCCTCTTTTGTCACGGATGGTCAGAAAGCGTAGAACTATTTTAATGTTATCTTACTTGTTCGAATTCTTTGATGATTATCCAGGCGAACATTAGCATGAGTAGTGCTCCTGCGAGGATGTACCATATGCCGTCCTTGTAGTCTACTGCGAGGCTTCTGTATAATCCCCAGCCCATTAATAGTGTGCCGAGCCATAAGAATTTGTCTAGGACTAGTTTCATTATTTCGAATTCTTCGTGTCCTGCTAGTCTTCTTCTGATTTTTGCCATTTTACACCACGTTCAGGATGAATGATTTTGTTGCGTAGACTGCTTCTTTTTTGTCTCCGAATTGTTGTAGTGAGCAGTCTCTGTCTCCTGGTTCTTTGTAGATTACGATTTCCATTTGGTACGAGTCTGGCTTGATGCCTTTTACGAGCATTACTGCGTCGTAGACATCTCCTTCATAGTTTTTCAGGTCAAATTCTCCTAGTATGCTTTTGAACCAGTTGTTTTTTCCAGTGACTGGCTCCCATGCGCTGTCCGGATCGTATCCGCCGACAACTACTTGGCCTTGTACATCTGGCACGCATGTTGCGCCTGGCGTGAATGGTTTCTTGCAGACTATGGATACTCTGAAGCATATGTTTTCCCCTTCCGGGTTTGCTGCCGTGTTTCTCACTCCGATGAATGTGTTCACTGGTTTTCCTATGCTGGCTTGTTCTGGTACTGAGAATACGAGTAATTCTCCTCCTGTTCTGACTTGCTCTTTGATTTGTTCTTTGATATTGGATAGTTCTTTTCCGACGAGCTCTGTTCCGGCGGTGAATTGCTTTTTGATAAATCCGATTCCGAGTCCTAGAATTGTTATTGCGATGATGAGAACGACGATTGCAGTGATGGATAGTTCTAGTGCTGCTTTTTTGTTGAACTTCATTAATACAACCTCTTTTCTAGAATATGTATTATGCTGTGTATTTATAAAAGTTACTGTTTATCTGTAGAAGCCTTTACTTTCTAGTTCGTACAATGCGAAATCGCGCACGCCGCTTTTTTTGCCTTCTGCCTCTAGGTCCATGGGACCAAGGAGCAGGTATTTTGATCTGTCACCGTACTTTGTTAGATCGGCATCATTTACCGGAATAATTCTTCCCAAACCGGCGTCAAATCTGTACCATTTATTCTCTTGTAGGAACATGAATTCCAATGATCCGATCTTGAATGCAGATGAAGGCACTTTTCCTTTTATGTGAATGTTTGCTAATGCTCCAAGATCCAGTGACTTTTCAGCAGGAGCGCCTATTGTGCTGATTACTGTAGTTTTTGCCTGAGAAAAAATATTGTCTAATGGGTCAACAGCAGTTTCTGCATCAGGAAAAATATCTTGTAATGGGTCTTTCACAATCATCACTCACTCTTTGAATTTAAAATGTCCTTTCCTCTTTATAAAACTATCCGTTTGTGTTTCCGTTGACTACTGGCCGTAATGCTGTGATTCCTCCTGTTCTGACTCCGCTTACTCTGTGGACGTCGCAGTCGCAGATTGCTTGTCCGTCTCGCGTGATGAAACTGCAGTCTACTGATGGTGTTGAGAAGCTTCCTCGTGTTACTTGGAAGGTTTCTTCTGTTGTGCCGTATAAGTCTAGGAAGAAGTATGTTGTTTTGATTTCTTTTGGGACTCGGATGATGGCTTCTGCGCTCATGGTTATCAGGCTGTCTGCTCCGTCTTCGTTCATTATGAGGGGTCCTTTGACCATGTCTACTGTTCCGAATATGTCGAGTTGTTCTATGTCAAAGCTTATTGTGGCGAGCTTGTTTGGTCCGTCTGTAGTAAAGCCTGATGTTTCGTCAAGGCTGTGGCTTACAACGCGGGCGTAGAGGTCGCGTGCTATTTCTGCGCATGAACCGTTTGGGAATTGTACTCCTTGGATTCCGAAGAATTTGTTGACGATGTGCCGCATCGCAATGGCATATGTTGTTTCTGTTTCTTCTTCTATCAGTGCCGCGCCTGTTATGTTGTTTCCGATCGGCAAATCAGCTTTAAGGAGTACGAAAAAGAATATTATTCCGACGCTTAAGACAAGCAATAGTTGATGTTTCATGATCCTCTTTTTAGATTTCAGAAGAGCTAATTGTTTATAAACTTGCGCTTCACGATTATTACTATGGAAGACTTGTTTAACAAGTGCCTTGCGAGTAAGCATCGTTCAAAGTTCACGATTACTGGCAGCACGGTTTTGAAATATTACATTAGTCCTTTTTTGGTGTGGTGTGATGCGTTCGCTCCTGGTGAGGAGCGTGATCCTGAGAGCAAGTTTATGCATTTATTGTTCGAGCGGGGTATTCAGCATGAGAAGAATGTTCGTGCTGAGATGTTTCCTGATTCTGTGAATGTTGCTGCTGTGTCTTTTGAGATGGGCTTCAGGCAGGTTTTGGAATCGTGCCAGAAGGGAATGCCTGTTTTGACTTCTGCTCCTATTTTCTTCTTGCAGGAGGATATTTACGGGATTCTTGACGTTTTGCAGAGAAGCGACTCGCACTCCAGCATTTTTGGTGCGCATCATTATGTTGTGAAAGAAATCAAGAGCTCCAAGCACATCAAGCATGAATACGTCATGCAGGCGGCTTTCTATACTTATGTGCTCGGAAAAATTCAGGGTTATACTCCTACTAAGTTTTATCTTATCAATCGCGAGAAGAAGGAGTTTGAGTATGAGTACGAGAAATACGAGAAGGAGTTGTTGGAAGCTCTTGGAGAAATAAGAGAGATTTTGAACGGGAAAAAAGTTTCGCCTACTGCAAAGGCGTGCCGGTGGCCTTGGGAATCTTTTTGTAACAGGAGTGCTATTGCGCAGGATGATATTTCTATTGTTCCGAATGTTGGTCCTGCGCTGAAGAGGAAGTTGAATGCTGCTGGTATTTTGACTGTCAAGCAGTTGGCGTCTCAGCCGATTGAGCTTGACATTACGCCTGCAATGGTTCAGAAGATACAGTTGTACGCGCAGGCTTGGCTTGATAAGAAGCCGATTGTGATTTCAAAGCCGAAGCTTCCAATGTCTGACGTTGAATTATTTTTTGATTTTGAGGGCACTGATGAGTTGGAGACTGAAGAGGGCATGGTGAAGGTTGATTATTTGATGGGTTTGCTTGTGAAAGAAAAGGACCGCGTTCATTTCAGGCCTTTTGTTGCTGAGCATTTAGCTGATGAGGGCAGGATGCTTCACGAGTTTCTCGCGTACATGAAGAAGTTTCCAGATGCGCCGATTTATCATTATGGTCCTTATGAGAGAACTCATCTTGCCGCTCTTGGCGCAAAATACAATGTTGATGTGTCTTTTGTTTTGAAAAACATGGTTGACGTATTGTCTGTTTTGAAAAAATCCGTCATTCTTCCCACATTAACCATGTCTTTGAAAGAGGTTGGTAAATTTTTGGGTTATTCTTGGCGGGGCATGGCTGATGCGCAGGAGAGCATAGTCCTCTACCTTCAGTTCTTGGAGACTGGTGAAAGAGCGCTTTTGAAGCGTATTCTTGATTATAATGAGGATGATGTTAGGGCAACCATGGTCACGAAGGACTTCCTAGCCAGCATCTAAAAATAACCACTCCATAGTAGTGTCGACAGGAAGATTTAAAAACACTCCGGAGTTCTATATATACATGTATGATACCCAGATATGGCGTAAGCAACTGAAAGACCAGCCCTTGGATGACATCAGGAAAAAGCAGATAGCATCTAGGTTGGATGAAATTGATGGTGTTCTTAATCAGCAGTTAAGTGATTTGAAGAAGATGGGTCCTCAGCATCTGCTCAGTATCCTGACAAAAGTCTACTCGGATAATGCTGATCTGTCTGCCAGAGAGCAGTTTGAGCCATACTTTGGCCAAGACGAGATAATTCAGAAGTATGGCTCTGCGGAACGTGCTTTAAACATTTACATGAGATCCATCGCATGGGTTATGAGTGCTGTTAAGGGGCAGAATTTTGGAACCAACCAGGTTCCTCAGGATTATCCCCCTATTGTGGGCGCTATTTTGCATGATCTTGGGGTTGCTTGGGGTTCGCGTGTTTTGTACGAACTTAAGGTCCGATCTTTGGAGAAAATTGTTGATAATTTGAAAACTGCCTCAAAGAAAGGAAATTGGGCTGATTTGCAGAAGGAGGCTTATAATGCTAAAAATGTAGCGGAAACTTGCCTTTCTGATACATTGAAGCAGCGCGACAAGGCAGAAGCTGATTTTAGGTCTGCGCAAAAATCACTTCAGGACTTGACGAAAGAACTATCAGATGAAAAGAGTAAGTATTCCAAAGAACAAGTCGAGCATGCCGCCACAAAAAAGAAATGGCTTGGCTGGGCAAGGCAAATAATTGGTGAAAGAAAGTCTGCAAAAAAGGACTTGGCAACAAAAACGCAAGAGCTTGCAGATAAGACAGCAGTTGCCGATGCTGCAATCAAAGAAAAAGATGCTACGGTCAAAGCGAAAGACACGGCAGAGACTAATTTTGCTGATTTGAAGCCAAAGTATGAAAAGTTAGGCACAGATTATTCTGAGGTAATGAAAAGGTTCAGCGCGGCAACTGCAACAGCTACCGAAATGCTTGGAGAAAATACTGAGTTGTACGAGCAGGTCAAGGATTTAAACAAGACCATCAAAGGGCTAGAAGCAGCTTTCAAGGTTGAACGAGAGCGTGCTGATGATTTGTATGAGCGCGTGGGTGAAAGCGAGATTGCTCATTCAGAAACAAAAAGCAAAGTCCGCATTGGCTGGTATTCTGCTGTCGGCGCTACAGCCGCTGCTGCAGTGCTCGCATTCTTAGTATACGCGACTCCATCACAGCCTTCTGCGCAGGTTGCTAAAGTTGACCCGCCAGCACAGGTTGCGAAGGTTGACCCTCCTAAAGTTGAGCAAAAGCCAGTGCCTCCTAAAGTCGAGCCGCCTAAACTTGATCCAAAACCAGTACCTCCTAAAGTTGATCCACCGAAAGTCGAACCTCCGAAAATTGACCCTCCTAAAGTCGAGATTAAACCAGTGCCGCCTTCTCTTGTAGAGCCAAGGAATGAAAGCATGCGTTATTTGATGGGCGCTTATCTTTTAGAGCTTCCTGACAATCAGTTTGTGATTAGTTCAAAGAAGGATGCTGAGCTTGAGAAGCGTGCGAAGAGTGTTCGTTATCTGGCTAGCGCGTATATTGTTGAGCTTGATAACAAGCAGTTTGCTTTGACAGATGACGGAAAATCTTTGCTGGAGAATAATATCAAGAATGAGAAAGTGAAGCTGGGCCGTGATTTGAAAGTTGCGGAAAAAAAAGTGTTGTACGAAAAGTTTGCGGCAAGATATATTAACTAATGAGTTTGATTACTTCGTAGACGATTAATGGTTTTTCTTTGCCTTTGACTTTTAATGGATCTAATTTTTTGACTTCTACTCTGTCTTTGATCATTTTGTAGGTTGATTCTGTTATCATTATTTGTCCGCCGCTTGCTGTTCCGCTCAATCGTGATGAAGTGTTGATTGTGTCTCCTATTGCTGTGAATTCTTGTCGTTGCTTAGAGCCCATGTTTCCCACGACTGCTGGTCCTGAGCAGATTCCGATTCCTAGGTTGATTGGCGGTATGTCTTTTCGGTGTTGTGTTTTCAATTTTGCTTGTATTGCCAGTGCGCATTTTACTGCTTTATACGCGTGGTCTTTGTCTGGAAGTGGCGAGCCCCAGAGTGCGAATAATGCGTCGCCTACATATTTGTCTAGTGTTCCTTCGTGCGCGAAGATTAGGTCGGTCATGTCGCCGAAGTAGTGGTTGAGGAATGCGATGACTTGTTGTGGAGTCATTTTTTCTGACATTGAGGTGAAGCCGCGAATATCTGCGAACAGTGAGGTTACTTCTCTTTCTGTTCCTCCTAGCTCGATTGATTTTTCGTTTTTCAGAAGGTGGTCGACTACGTCTTTTGAGACGTACTTTCCGAATATGCCGAGTATGTGTTTTTTGTTGTGCGCTTCGAGTGCTGCCATGTACGATATTGTTGTCAGCGAAGTTAACACAAAAGCCATCAGTGGATAGACTAGGTTGGTGATGAGTCCTTTTTTGAATATGAAGATTGAGAATATTATGTAAGCCAGTGCTAGGACTGTCATGATTGGCGCGCTGTATCTTATTTTAATTGTTGAATACAATATTCCTGCAAGTAAAGATATGACTAGTATTACTACTGCCAGCACGTTGAATGATTGGTACGTTAAGAATTGTCTTGTAAGTATGGTTTGTAATGCGTGCGCGTGTATTTCTACTCCAGGCATTCTTTTTCCGTCAGAGGTTGGCACGATGTAGTCGTCGTGCAGGTCTGGTGCTGTTGCGCCTACAAAAATTATTGCGTTTTCGAATTCAGTGCTTGCTATTCTGCCTTTTATGATGTCTGCTGCCGAGTAGATTTTGTACGCTCCTGGTCCGCTGGCGTAATTTACGAGTAGCCTTTTTTCTGGAACGTTTGGTTCTTTTCCGATGTATGCCTGCGCGGCCATGTAGGAGAGTGCTGGTTTGTCTTGGAGTATTAGAGGAATGCTTCTGCTTGTTCCGTCTGAATCTGTGTAGATGTTGACCATTCCTGTTTGTATGTTTTCAAATCCGGGTGTTGGAACGAGTTCTGTTTGCCGGGTAAAGTCGTATTCGCGTGCGATTATTACGTTTCCTGCTTTTCTCATGGCTTCGCCGAGCAGTAAGTCATCTGGTGTTGGCTCGAAGAATGCGATATCAAATGCGACAATTTTTGCGCTGTTTGTGTGTTGAAGCAAATCAATGTAGACTGTTCTATTCCAGGGCCATCTGCCGATTTCTTGGAGGCTTTTGTCGTCAATGGCTGCTATTACTATGTTTTGGAGGGGTTGTCTTCCTCCGTATAAGGCATCTGTCAGTTTTAGATTCCACGTGTAAAACAAGCCTGCTTTTAAGAAAAGGATGAGGAGTATGCCGGTTAGAAGCGAAATGAAGATGGCTTTTCTCATTGCTGTGCTTTGGCTTTCTTGATTTCTTTTGTTAGAAGGTATGTGCGTTTTGCTCGCGGCTTCATTAGGCTTGGCACGTCTTGGTAGAGTTTGTCTTCGTCTTGTCTGCCTTCGTCTACTTCGTTGAGTTGTTCTTTTATTTTTTCGTCAGTGTAGCCTTTGTTGGCTGCCATTTTTAGCATGCCTTTGTGTTTTTTGATTTCTCTTGCGCGTACTTTTTTGAGTATGTTAACGTATTTTTCTGTGAATTGGCTGTACTTGTCCATCATTTCTTGAGGCATGTCTTCTTCCTGCATCATGTTTTTGAGCGCTCGTTTTCCTTTTCCGACTTTCATTTTCTTTTTGTCTGCTTTGTTTTCGTAGTCTACTTGTCCGTTCATGACGTCTAGTTGTTCGTCTGTGAGGAAGAATTCCGTACCTCTTACTGTTGCTACTGTTGATGGTGTTTCTACTGTGAATTCTGATATTCCTGATATTTTTGTGACTTTGTTCCAGGTTTCTCCTGCTAGTTGTGTGACTTTGATTTCATTTCCTGATATTTCGTCAAGTTTTACTTCGCTGTTTGGCTCTAAATGCATGACTTCTCCTTCGTGGAAGATTATTGTTGCTTCTCCTTGTGATGTGCGTACTTGAGAATTCTTTTTGAGTTCCATTTCGTCTGCGCCTGTCTGCCAGCCGCTGCCAGTGTTTACTTCCACGCCTTCTTTCTCAATGTACAATATTGCTGCTGTGGCTGGTTTTGGCGCGATGAACACGAAATATGCGCCTGCAAGAATTACTAAAATTACGATTGCTGTTATCGCGAGCTTCTTCATAATGTCAGTGTACTATGAGGGGTTTAAAAACGTTTGGCAAATTTAGGTCTTTATTCTGAAGGTTAATTATATAAGACCGAAAGGCTCTATGTTCTCCTTTATCAGTTTCTCATTAGTGAAACGCCGGGCAGTTCCTCCGTAACCTTTGCATAAAGCGTATCCTTCATCTTTGCATTTTTGGATTTCGGCTTTGATGGCAGCAATCTTATTTCCTAATTCGCAGTGACGTAAAGCCAAATTTTTATCGGCACAGATTTGCGTTTTCATACGTATATCGAATTCTGCGTTAGTTTCTTCTGGACGTTTGCATTCGGAATATTCCACAGTGTATTTTGCATGTAAAAAAAACTCGCATATGAAACTTTGTTTAAAGTAAAATCCATTAACCTCACCGCCTGGAACTTCCTTGTTGAAGAATTTGCTAGTTATTTCTACTGGCACATCGCAATGACCTTTACCCATAACCCAGTTTGAGCACGCGCAATCAACTTCACCTGAAATCTTATCACACTTCTTCGTCGTCGTAGTGGTTGACTCTTTTTGAGTAGTCGTAGTGGTTGTAGTGGAACCACGCGGAGTACTTGACCTGCCGGAATTTTGGCCGCTGCCTATTATTTTCTTGGTTGACGTTCCGGGGACAGTAGTCGTGGTCGTAGTCGTAGTTGTCGTAGTTGTAGTCGTAGTTGTCGTTGTTGTTGTAGTCGTGGTCGTAGTCGTAGTTGTCGTAGTTGTAGTCGTAGTTGTCGTTGTTGTTGTAGTCGTCGTAGTCGTCGTAGTAGTTGTAGTCGTGGTCGTAGTAGTCGTCGTAGTCGTGGTCGTAGTAGTCGTCGTAGTCGTGGTCGTAGTAGTCGTCGTAGTCGTCGTAGTAGTTGTAGTCGTCGTAGTAGTTGTAGTCGTCGTAGTAGTTGTAGTCGTGGTCGTAGTAGTCGTCGTGGTCGTAGTCGTAGTAGTAGTAGTCGTGGTCGTCGTAGTCGTGGTCGTAGTAGTAGTCGTAGTCGTAGTCGTAGTAGTAGTCGTAGTAGTCGTGGTCGTAGTAGTCGTGGTCGTAGTAGTAGTTGTAGTCGTGGTCGTAGTAGTCGTGGTCGTAGTAGTAGTTGTAGTCGTGGTCGTAGTAGTCGTCGTAGTCGTCGTAGTAGTTGTAGTCGTCGTAGTAGTTGTAGTCGTGGTCGTAGTAGTCGTAGTCGTCGTAGTAGTCGTAGTAGTAGTTGTAGTCGTCGTAGTAGTTGTAGTCGTCGTAGTAGTTGTAGTCGTCGTAGTAGTAGTCGTAGTCGTTGTAGTAGTCGTAGTAGTAGTTGTAGTCGTCGTAGTAGTAGTAGTAGTAGTTGTGGTCGG
>CAZTVK010000023.1:0-1472 GCA_964617195.1 uncultured Methanosarcinales archaeon
CTCCCTTAAAAGACGATGAGACCGCGGCCGAGCTCTCCGGCCGCCAGCGCGCGAAAGGCCTCGTTCGCCTCGTCCAGCCGGTACCGGTGCGTGATCAGCTCGTCGATCTTGAGCCGCCCGGCCAGGTAGAGGCTGACGAGCCGCGGTAGATCTTCCCGCGTGCGCGCGCCGCCGTAGCTGCATCCGCGGATGACCCGCTCGCCCGTGACGAGCGGCCGGACGTCGAGCGGCAGGGTCGCGCCGGTCGCGGGCACGCCGATGATGACACATGTGCCCGCCGGGCCGAGCGCATCGTACGCCTGGGAAACGGCACGTGTGTCCCCGACGGCCACGAAGGCGTAGTCGACGCCGCGGCCCGTGATCGCGCGAATCGCAGCCACGGGGTCCTCGCGCGAGGCGTCGACGCCGTGTGTCGCTCCGAGCGCGCGCGCGTGCTCGATCCGGGCCGCCTTGAGGTCGACCGCGATGACCGGGTGCGCCGCCACCATCGCGCCGCCCTGCACCACGTTGAGCCCGACCCCTCCGACCCCGAATACGGCCATGCTCGCCCCGGCCGGCACCGCCGCCGTGTTGATGAGCGCGCCGACGCCCGTCATGACGGAACAGCCGATCAGCGCCGCGCGGTCGAGCGGCATCCGCTTGTCGATCGCGATGGCGCACGACTCCGCCACGACGGTGCGCGAGGCATAGGTGGCGACGTGGCCGTAGTGGTAGACGCGGTTGCCCCGGAGCGACATGCGCGTCGTCCCGTCGGGCAGGACGCCGCGGCCCGGCTGGCGCCGCTCGCAGAGATTCGGGCGCCCGATCACGCAGAAGTGGCAGCGACCACAGGTGGGCGCCCACGAGAGGATGACGTGGTCGCCGACCTCGAGCCCCTGCGTGCCCGGCCCGAGGGCCTCGACCACGCCGGCGCCCTCGTCGCCCAGCACGATGGGCACCGGCACGCCCGCCCAGCTCCCGTCGGCCGCGTGCAGACAGCTGTGGCAGACACCGCTCGCGACCATGCGGACGAGGGCCTCGCCCGCGCGCGGCGCCTCGAGGTCGAGCTCTTCCACCTGCAGCGGCTCGCCCTGCCGAAAGAGAACAGATGCGCGCATGGAGACGCCTCCTGGGAATCAGCCCGCGTATCGAATCCGCGGATCGAGGTAGCGGTAGAGGAGATCGACGGCCAGGTTGATGGTCATGAATAGCACCGCGATGAAGAGGATCGTGCTCTGCGTCACCGGGTAGTCCCGCTGGTAGATGGACCAGAGCACCAGCCGCCCGACACCGGGAAGCGTGAAGACCTCCTCGACGACCACCGTGCCGCCCAGCAGGATGCCCGCCTGGAGCCCGACGACCGTCACGACGGGAATGAGCGCGTTCTTCAGCGCGTGCTTGAGAACCACGACGCGCTGTGTGAGCCCCTTGGCCGCGGCGGTCCGCACGTACTCCGAGCGCAGCACGTCGAGCATGCAGGCGCGCGTGGTGCG
>CAZTVK010000024.1:0-2066 GCA_964617195.1 uncultured Methanosarcinales archaeon
TCCCGGCCTGGGACTCGCTTACGCCCAAGCAGAGGAAGATGTACGCCCGCCAGATGGAGGCCTTCGCCGCGCAGATGGACCACGTGGACCGTGAGATCGGCCGCATGGTCGCGACGCTGGAGCGCACGGGCATGCTCGAGAACACGCTCATCATGATCACCTCCGACAACGGTGCGAGCGGCGAGGGTGGGCTGGAAGGCACCCACAACGAGATGCTGGTCATCAACGGCATCTTCAAGACCCCGTTCGAGGAAAACCAGAAGTTCTACGACCAGTGGGGCACGACGGAGACCGACAACCACTACCACGCTGGCTGGGCGATGGCGGGGAACACGCCGTTCCGCTACTTCAAGAAGACCAGCCACAACGGCGGCAACGCCGACCCGCTGATCGTGCACTGGCCCAAGGGCATCAAGGCGAAGGGCGAGCTTCGCAGCCAGTACCACCACATCATCGACATCGCGCCGACGTTTCTCGACGTCGTCGGTATCAAGCCCCCGGCCGAAGTCGACGGCGTCAAGCAGATGCCGCACGACGGCGTCAGCATGAAGTACTCGTTCAACGACGCCAAGGCCCCCACCACGCACCCGGTGCAGTACTACGAGATGTTGGGCAATCGCGCGATGTACGCCGATGGCTGGAAGGCGGTGACGCTGCACGGCAACCGGATGCCCTGGGTGATAGGCGGGACCTTCGATTTCGACAAGGACGTCTGGGAGCTCTACAACATCAACGAGGACCCGACCGAGACCAACGACCTTGCGGCCAAGAACCCCGAGAAGCTCGCCGAGCTAAAGAAGAAGTGGGACGAAGAAGCCGTCAAGTACAACGTCTATCCCCTGTATGACGACCTCGCCAAGCGAATTGCCAACGTCACGACGGTCTTCGGGGCCAAGACCAACACCTTCACCTTCTACCCGCCCGGCGCTGAGTTCATCGCCGAGGCGAGCTCGCCGCCGGTGAAGAACCGCAGCCACACGATCACGGCCTCGGTTGAAACCGACGGCAAGACCGACGGGGTGATCGTCGCCAGTGGCGGTTACTTCGCGGGTTACAGCCTGTACGTGAAGGACAACATCGTGACTTATGCCTACAACTACTTCGACGAGAAGTACACCCGCGTCCGGGCAAGCACGCCGCTCAAGGCGGGCAAGCACGAGATCAAGCTCGTGTACGAGAAGCAGGAGGGAGACAAAGCCAAGGTGACGCTCCTGATCGACGGCAAGCAGGCGGGCCAGGGCACCCTCGACAAGGTCGTGCTCGCCAAGTACTCCATCTCCGAGCCCTTCGACGTCGGCGTGGACAACGGCGGCTCGGTGGACCGGAAGTCATACACATCGCCCTTCAAGTTCAGCGACACGCTGAACTGGGTGCGGTTCGATCTGGCGCCGCTGGAGCCAGCCAAGGAAGCAATGAAGAAGTGACGCCTCGCCGGTTGAAAAGCTGAGGCTACACAACGGGCCGCATCCGTCTTATCGGCGGGTGCGGCCCAATTTGTTTTGGACATCGTGAGGACGCAACTTTGAAAACCACCCGCACACAAAACCTCATCGCCGCCGCGCTTGCCTGCCGATCCGCAGACCATCCATTACGCTTGACGTACTGCGTAACTGACGGCACACTCTCGCTTCATGATTGTCAGCTACCGGGACAAGCGGACGCGCGACTTCGCAGAAGGAAAGCGGGTCAAGGCGTTCGACGGAATTCACCGGAAGGCCGAACTGAAGCTCGACCAGCTGGACGCAGCGATCGCAATCAGGGACCTGTACCTTCCGGGTAATCGGCTCGAAGCGCTGAAGGGAGATCGGAAGGGGCAGTACAGCATCAGGATCAACGACCAATGGCGGATTTGCTTTGCATGGCCGGACAAGTCTCCGGGGCCGACCAACGTTGAGATCGTCGACTACCACTGAGAGGTGTGACATGGGACGTAGTGTGATTCACCCCGGCGAGCATCTCGCCGAGCAACTTGAAGAACTGGGCATGAGTGCCGCCGAATTGGGCCGGCAGCTCGTGGTCCCCACCAACCGGGTCACAGCCATCCTACATGGCCGGCGGGCCATCAC
>CAZTVK010000025.1:0-85749 GCA_964617195.1 uncultured Methanosarcinales archaeon
ATAGCCCTGGGCGGATTCAGAACCAAACTTTTTCTCAAAAGTTTGAACAAAAGAAGTCAAGTGAGGTCTGTCGACCTCACGAAATAGCCCTGGGCGGATTCGAACCGCCGTCACAGGAGTCAGAGTCCCGTATACTTGACCGCTATACGACAGGGCTGTTGACCAGAAAACGCCACAAACTGCTATTTAAACTTTGCCTGAAGCCGTCCTATGAGCGCATCAACATTAAATCCTTTTGAAGAATCAACTTTAATCATTTCAACATTTTCTATGAGTAAGTCCTGCTGGCTTGACAGCAGTTCGTAGGCTTCCTTTGATTTCAAAAAAGCATCCGTATTCTCCTGTTTTTCGCGATGTTTCAGCCTGTCAAAAACAACTGATTCTTCACACGTTGTTGAAACCACAATAATATTCGCTTTCATTTCAGAGCCAATCTGATAAACCCATTCCCTGCGATACTTTTTATGAAAAGTCCCGTCCAAGATGGGAGTTTTCCCTTTTTCCAGCGCCACTCTGGCTGCTTCACAGAGAAGTTTATACGAGTCATCCTTCTCTCTACGCGTTTTCGGATTATTCTCATCAAAACGGTCAACAGAAGAACTAGAAGTATCATGCCTAAACTGCACAGTCTTCAAAACAATTGAATTAGGAAACCGTTCTGCTATTTTCTGCGCGACAAAAGATTTACCAGTGCCTGGCAAACCGTGCATCATAATGATGTTCATCTGAATTTAGCCTGCACCTTAGTATACTTCAGAACATTTTCAGAACGCAACAACAAACTAACCGAAAGATACGGCTCAATCTTAGAAAGAAGCTCCTGAAAACGCCTATCACCACGTTCAGTCAGTTTTAGAGACTTGTTATCATAAGAAATAAGCTTCTTCTCCTCCAAGTCCTCCAAATTCTTGTACATGGCACGCTCGCCCTTGCTTACCATGCCAGCAGTGCGCGCAAGCTCGATAAAAGATTTCTTGGACATGTTGACAACTAGAGGCTTATCTGCAAAACGACGATCGCACTCCTCATAACACCTGCCCAGAGCGAACAAGACAAACGCCTGCGGCTTAGACAAACCACCCATGACGAGAAAACAGTGATTTTCAGCTTATAAATCTTGCTACAAGCCAAACGCTCGCCAGCGAAACAAAAACACCAAGAACCAAACCAGCAACAATATCAGACGTATAATGACGCTTCATCCAAACACGAGAAGCACCAACCGCCATAGCATAAACGATGAGCAATATTATCAGAACAGGATTTGTCAGCCGCAATGCAAGCAAAGTGGCAAGAATCGAAGCCCTCATCGAGTGCAAACTCGGAAAACTAGACGCGTCAATCTTCGTCAAAAAATTATCATACGTCTGCCCGTCAGGACGCTGCTTAAAAGAAACCATACGAATCAAGACAGTCAGCGCAAAAGCGAGCACAATGGCAACCAGCAATTCTGCGGATAAAACAATTTCTCCGTAAAAAAAGGCAACAATAATCGCAATAGTAAAGACTGGAAATCCACCTAATGCCTTGATGTCCTGAACCAATTCGTTCGTGAAACTCATATAGCCCCGGGCGGATTCGAACCGCCGTCAATGGGTCCAAAGCCCACTATACTTGACCGCTATACGACGGGGCTGTAATGATTAGAAAACGCCAAATACCGCTATTTAAACTTTGCCTGCTTCAACGCCTCTTCCTCAAGAAAATGCAGGCTTCCAGGCACAATCAAAGCATGCGGAGCAGCGCCAAAATCAGCATCAGAGACTTGAGTCACAGTTCCAGAAACAATCTTCTGATCCTTCGCGCCCAATCTTGCAACGCCAACACACCAATCCTTAGGCAAAAACACCTTCTCATTACGCTTCCTCTCAATCTTTCTCAAAAGCTCAATAGCTTCATTCACAGACATGAACTTATTGTTAATTGGGTCTAAATCTAGAAGGACAAGAGTATGAGCGCCAATAGACTTGTTCTCTTTTATAATATTGTAAGGCGTCTCAACCTCGTAATCCTCTCTAGGAAAAGGCATGCTTGTAGTTTTACCAAACTTGTACACCTGCAATCCTGTAGCGCCAATGACATTGATTACAGACGCATTGTGAACAACTTCAGTCTTGATTTTGAGTTCCTTCGCTCTCTGCAAAATATCCCAATGAGTAGTAGCGCACAATGAGTCACCTATTACTAACAACGTAACATTACCTGATTTAGACTCGTTCAACAACTGCTCAGCATTTTCAACAAACTCTCTATTCGCAAGCTCGACCTTTTTGCCGTAAAACTTTTCCAAATCCTCCTTAGAACAAGAAAGCTTAGAAGTATAGCACTCCAAGTACACTTTATCACACTTCTTCACAGCTTCCAAACCTTTAACCGTTATGTCTTTCTCGTCGGAAAGACCAATGCCAACAAGGTATAACATACCACTAATTCCCAAGAAGTCGTATATAAGCCTTACTCAGCCATATACAAGCTCAAATCCTTATCCATGTTGTACATGCCCTGGTCAACAGCTTTAAGACAAATTTCTTTGTACTTGCCTTCCAATGTTCCGCACACCTTCAAAGCCGACTCCTTATGATACTTAGCCATACGTTCGATAGTGCCTTCAATGCAAACAAACTTTTCATCCTCAGAGCCAGTCAGGCAAACATCACTTATATTCATTTTACCAACAGCGACGGCTGGCATGTGCCCATTGCCAAGACCATGGAAACAGCCAAGGCGGAACTTACCAGAAAGTTTTCCACACTCCTCAACAAGCCCCCCTACTTTGCCTTTACTTTCATAATGCCGTTTAGCAACATAAACAAACTTGTAACGCGCACAAGCAGCAGGATAATCAAAAGCATCACACGGGTAAAACAGAGACTTGGTTTCCGCATCTTCCTTATCATTCTCGGTCACGTACTCCATATACGCGCCGGTAGCGCAGTAATAAACCATGTGAGATTCTTCAAATACTTCGCAACTCTCAACAGCCTCACGAACATCATACCCTGACAAAAACATCAACGCATGACCAAGACCATGCGCGCAATCACCGGGAGAATAAGAAGAAGCCATCTTTTCATTCTTGAAACACAAATCACTCATGGCTGGCTTCAATTTTTCCAAGTCCACATGACCTTCAGCATCATCGGTATCATGGTACGCTGCAAAAGCCTCCATAAGAACACCATGCATGCATCCAGAATAACAACGGTCAGCACAAACACTCAAACCCTGACCGATATCATTCAGCTTAGCATAAATCACTTTTCCAATATCATGCGCCTCAGAATGACATTTGGGCCACAACTTCTCAATACCATCAAGAATACCGTTCGCGCCAATAACATCAATGTATTCCGCAAACAAAGAACGCTTGTCCTTGCCAACCGTGCGCAATTTGGCAACAAACTCAGACTGTTTCTCTCTAACTTGCTCAGGATCAACATACAAAAGCGCAGACTGCTGAAAAGATGATTCACCCATCTCATGGTCATCAATAACAATATTGCCAGTAGCGCCACAAGCTGTCAAAAACAACAAGAAGATCCACTTTATCCCCATAAACAAAAAAACCTAAAAGAAGTTAATAAACTTTATTGTTTACAACAAAAAGAAAAAAATACCCCTCCAACGGGAGGGGCCAAGGGTATTGCCTTCAAGCTGCGCGCGAGGCGCATGGGGGTGGTATGAATGAAGGCAGAGAAACACCCGAAGTATTAACGAATGATTTCAATGCCTAACTCATCAGTCATCTGACGAGCAGTCACTGCACTTCTATTAGGCGTGCTATTCCCAATAATATCTGAGCTCTTAACGCCTGTGATGATTGTCATAACCATCAGCTTGCCTTTCATGTCGTCTGAGACACGAGCGCCCCAAATGACGTTCGCATCCTCATCCAACGTCGCAGTCACAAGCTCTCCGACATGGTTGATCTCCTCCAAAGTCATGTCAGGACCGCCCCAGACATGAATCAAAGCGCCGGTCGCGCCAGCGTAATTAATGTCGAGCAATGGGTTCTCTAAAGCGCCCTTGACGGCTTCTTCAACTCTGTTGGTCGTGTCAGAACTTCCGACACCAATGGCAGCAACACCGCCATTTGTCATGATAGCTTTAACGTCAGCAAAATCCAAGTTGACCAAGGAAGGAATCGCAATAGTCTCAACAATTCCCTTGATCATAGTCGCAACAAGCTCATTCGCAACAGCAAAAGCCTGCTGGATAGGCAAGTTGCCCGCAATCTCAACAAGCCTGTTGTTGTCAATCACGATAACAGTATCAGACGCTTTTCTCAACTGTTCAAGACCAAACTCTGCCTTCTCGATACGAGCACGCTCGATGTTGAAAGGCATTGTAACAGTGCCGATAACAATCGCGCCCATATCCTTGCATAATTGAGCAGTAACAGGAGCACTACCAGTGCCAGTTCCTCCGCCCATACCAGCGCAAACAAACACCATGTCAGCACCCTTCAGAACACTTTTCAACTCAGCAATCGATTCCTGAGCAGCTGCAGCGCCTTTCTGAGGGAAACCACCACAGCCAAGACCTCTCGTCAATTCCTTTCCAATGATGAACTTTTTGTCAGCTTCAGAAATCTTCAAATGCTGCTGGTCAGTATTCACTGCGATTATCTCAGCGCCCTTGATTCCGCGCTTGTACAACCACGTGACCATATTATTGCCTGCACCACCACAGCCAATGACTTTGATGTTTGCCTGACCAACCTCAAGGCCATTAAATGTCGTTTCAACAATGTTTTTTTGCGCGTTTTCAACCAAAAATTCCATTTTTCTTTCCCCCCGTTTTGTGGTTTGCTTTTTTTACTCCCCTTTGGTAATAGATAAACATTAAATATTGGGAGTGTTAACTAACTCCTTAGAAGTGTGTTGTGATCGCGCCAACGAGAATAACACTAGTTCGAAAGAACGCTTCAATTAACCAATAACAAACAATAGGTCCATTTCGTCGCCAAACGATTTGAACAAATTAAACCCACACAACCTTTCCGCCAAGAAAGTTTGTGATTATAAATTTTCTTTCACTAATTTGGTATTTTTAAACATTCTCGTAAGAGAAAATAGATATTGAAGTCATGATGCTTCACTTCTACTGGAGATATAGACGGTGCAAAGCCAAAAAATCAAGTGTTACTACTCCTGTGTGGAATTTATTTTTTTCGTCACTAACACCAGAGAACTATTGCTGCAATCGACGAGAAAACTCCTTGACCAATTCTTTTCCCTTCGCAATCGCCTTGTGCACGTGCTCACCATACCATTCCATGTAAGCAGCTATGTCCTTGATACGGTTGCCCCAACTCTCGATAAAAGTAGTATTTTCAAGAGTGAAACGCAAAGGAGCAGGAACTCTCTCATCCGGATAACCAACAGGAACAATGCCCTGAATAATCACATCATCAGGAATAGAAAGCAAACGCTTGATGGCTTCATCCTCAAAAGCGCCAACCCAGCAGCTGCCCAAGCCCTGAGCATGCGTAGCCAAAAGCATGTTCTGAATAACAGCAGCACCATTCTGAATGCTGTATTTCTCACCATGAACGCCATAAAACCTTTTAGTCTTCTCAGGCTCAGTGCACACGATAATCTGTACAGGAGCGGAAGCAATCCAGAACTGCTCAACACACGTTTTCGCAATTTCCGCGCGCATCTTCTCGTCGGTAACAAGGATAAACTTCCAATCCTGCAAGTTGCCAGCGCTTGGAGCGTATCTCGCAGAGTCAAGAATATTGCCTATTTTTTCAAACTCAACAGGAATATCCAAGAATTTACGAATACTCCTCCTCGTTGCAATGCACTCAAGTGTGTCCATATGTCCTCTTTTTAGTAAAACAACACAAGCAGCCTATTTAAAACTATTTCTGCATGCCCTTAGTTGAAGCAGCTATCTGTTTCATCATTTCGCCCAAATCCTCAAACTTGACATTCTCAGGAGGAACGAACAATGATTCAGGAACATCAGCAGACTCGCATTTAGCGTTTTCCTTCTTTGCCTTCTCAATAATCTCTTCCTGAGAAGGAAGCGCAACCTTCTCGCCCTGCTCAGCAGCCAATTTCTTCAAATCATCAATCTTAATAGTCATACCTTTGGAACCGCTCCAGGTATAAAGCGCATCAGAAGTATAAATCCCGTGAGCATCAGCAGGCATGGTATCCATACGCATCTGGCTTCCCTTCAGGTAAATAGTGCTTGTCTGCCCTTCAACCTCAGACACGCACTTCATGGGCTTTCCAAGACTTTCAGCAACAGAAATGTCAAGTGACTCAGGCGCAGACTGCGGAGCAGGCTTTGGAGCACACGCTACCAATAAAACCAGTAATATTATAGTTAGCCATTTCATTTTTTAACCTCTGCCACGCTGAGCGTCAGCAAGTGCACGAACATCCTCAATAGTATTAATATCTTCCGCAGAACGATCTGATCTAAGTTTCATCAAACGCGGAAAGCGCAAAGCGTAACCAGATGAGTATGTCGGCGAAGTTTGAATCTCCTCATAATCAACCTCAATAATCACTTCAGGACGAACTCTCACTTCCCTGCCCTTCTCCTCAATAATTAAAGGAAGCAACAACTGAGTCAACTGCTCAAAACTAACACCCTCCTCAACCTTCTCCTTAATGCCAGTGCCAACACGACCAATCTCAACAAACTCATTAGTCTCAACATCTCTCACAGCAACAACAAAACTAGAAAGCCACTGGCCGCGCTTACCCTCGCCCCACTCAGCACCAACAATCACCACTTCCAACGTATCCATCGTCGGCTTGACCTTCACGCCGAAACCAACACGCGAGCCAGGCTTGTAAATACTCTGCAAATTCTTCATCATAATGCCCTCATTACCAGCATCCAATGACGCTTTGTAGAACTTTTCAGCAATAACTTCATCATCAACAATCAACTGCTCTGCCAATTTCAAATCAGAAGACTCCGTGATTATCTTTTCCAAGATTTTCCTGCGCTCAACAAAAGGAGTTTTCAACAAACTCTTTCCGTCGTAAAAAAGAATATCAAACACGTTAACCTGCACGGGAAACTTCCTCGCCATATCCTCAATATCATACTTTCTCTTAATGCGCTGGCTAATGCTCTGGAAAGGCAAATATTTTCTAGTATTAACGTCAATTCCAACAGTCTCAGCATCAAGAATAAACTCATCACTCTTCACCTGTTTTGCAATCTTCTGGACAACATCAGGAAATTGATCTGTCACGTTTTCCAAACGACGCGTGAACAATCTCAATTTTCCCTTGCTCTTATGAATCTGCAAACGAAAACCATCATACTTCTGTTCCAACGCAGCAGGCTTTCCGACAATCGTGAATGCGTCAGCAATATCCTTCGCTTTCTTGAACAACATCATCTTCGCAGGCTTGCCAGGAAGCAAAGACATGTCCTGCAAGCCAGACTCTCCTTTTTCTTTCGCAATTTTAGCAACTTCAGAAAAATCATTCGCAACATCAAAAGCTTCCTGCACAAAAGTAGTGTAGATTTCATAATTCTTCCTTTCATCATCAGACAAAACAAGCTCATTTTTCGCCTTGTCATACTTTACGCCTGCTTTTTCCGCGAAAAACGCCCAAACAATAGAATCTCTCACAGTCCCTTCACCCAAACCAACCCTTAATTCTCCAAGAATTGTCCTGATTATGTATTTCGCTTCCACTGGCTGAGCGCTCGTCAACAATTCAGCAACCAACTGCACCTTCCTGTCAACAGTACCAGCACCCTCCAGCTCAGTCAGCTTTCTCAAATTATCAAAAACCTTCTGAACAGACAAAGGCTGAGAAAATAAAGTCGCCTGGGACTTGTTTTTCGTCAACTCTGAAGCAACAGTACCCAAATCACCAGTCTCCTTCCATAAAGACTCAATCTTGTCCAAAGAAGCGCCTGTTGCAAGAGAAATGGCTTTCACCAAAAGCTTTGCCGCCATGCCGAGCTCGCTAGTATCCCAATTCGGAAACACCCTGCCCTGCACCAACAACATGACTCTGTCTAACTCATCAGCTGATTTCAAGAATTCAGAGAGTATTGACGTTTTCTCAAGCCGTTTTGTCGTGGCTTCAAGACGCTCATACACCCCCACCAATGTTGAGTATTTCATTCAACAAATCGGAGAAAAAGAGAGTATTTATGGCTTACTCAATTTGAAGAAGCTGAAGCGTAACTCGAGGCGGCAGAACTTGCACTATTTGCTGAAGCCTTTCCATCGGCGCCATTATAATTTCCGCCAGCGCCTTTGCCAATATAACTTTCTAAACCTCCTCTCTCAGCAATACCTTTAGGCATACTGTAAGCGCTAGCGCCGCCATAATTTCTTGTAACGTTCGCAGCACGGTCGCTCGCAACATCAGCCAAATCCTTTTCACCCTTCTGAGTGAAGTATTCTTTTAGCGTATGTTCAACGTCAAGCTCCGCAAGAATTGGATCATCGAAATATTTTCCTTTTTGAGAAGCATGCACGAACTCGTGCGACATGACATAACTAACCGCGCGATCCACTGAAATCCCATAATTATTAGCAAGCTCAGAAACCTTCTGCTCGAAATCTTTAGAACCGATAAGTGCCGCTTCAGTGCCGTTA
Source organism: uncultured Methanosarcinales archaeon (assembly GCA_964617195.1). Lineage (GTDB taxonomy): Archaea > Nanobdellota > Nanobdellia > Woesearchaeales > ARS49 > CABMGU01. The sequence goes on from CAZTVK010000025.1 coordinate 8,600, forward strand.
GTTGCCAAAGCAGCGACTGCGCCTTCCAAATCAGCAGTGCCGATCTTTGTAATATCATAAAAGTCTCTGCCCTGTTTGCGCAAGTGCGCGTACAACTCTTTCCCCTCACCCATCAAATACTGCTGTGCGATATCCTCAAATGAAGAGTTATATCCGCCGGCAGTATCACGCTTGAAATTGTAACCGCGCTTGTCAGAAGGCATATCCTTCTTGACTCCATACAATTCATTACTTAATGACTGTTTCAAACCCGTGCTATCCTTAGCCATCCTATCCAAAACCTGATTTCCAGATTCATAACTTTCCTCACGACGATAAGCAGGAGAGTCTCCCTTGTAAATACGCGGATCAAACTTCGTCTTAGCGCTATCAAACAACTCTTTGGCACGATCGCCAAGAGGCCTATCTATACCTAAATTCTCCCAAGTCTTCTTCGACTGGTTGATTACATCCTTTACTGTTTGTGACTTATTCATCATATTAACAATCAATAAGACGTTCTAAAATAAAATTCTTGGTGACAAAAATGTCAGGGTGGCAAGATTTTTAAACAAACTTCAAATTATTTGCGTTATGGGTTTTTTTGACAGACTGCACAACGCGTGGAAAATATTCAAGCTAAGCTTTGAATTCATCGGCAGAGACAAAAGTCTGATGATAGTTCCGGTATTAATGCTGTTAAGCGGACTCGTATTCGGAGCCATCGTAATCGTGCTATTCCCAATAGTATCAGTAATGCCGGACTCATATGTGGCAGTGAGTTGCATAGTGTTTTTACTGTTTGCACAAATCTGGAGCACATTTCTCGGAGCAATGCAAAGCTGGATGGTGCACGAAGTCGCACAAGGAAAAGACACAACAGTCCTTTCAGGATTCAGAAGAGCACTGCACAACATCAAAGACGTACTAGCATACGCAATCGTTTTCCTCATCGTATCAATTCTCATCAGCGTCATCAGAAAACAAGGAAGAATAGGACAATTCGCAGCAGGATGGCTCGAAACATTCGCAGGAATAATCGGCAAACTAATTCTTCCAGCAATGATAATCACAGAAAGAAGCTTTGGAGACGCAGTAGGACAGCTCAAGCACAGCGTAAAAGCAATACCAGAAATCGCAACCTTTGAAATCGGCATAAGACCACTGACAACACTCGCTATATTCCTTGGAGTACTGGCAGGTTTCCTATTCTATGTGACATTCGGACTAATATTCACCATAATCTACGGCATCATATTTGTTGTATCACTCATCCTGCTCACATTATTCATCAACAACACGTATTACACATTGCTTTACCTGACACTAATAGAGAAGAAGCACGTCAAAGGACTGCACCTGCGCTAGGTTTATAAAGCACTCATTTCTCGACAGAACTTATGCCCGAGTAGGCTAGCTTGGATAGACTGGAGGGTTGCGGTCCCTTCGACCTGGGTTCAAATCCCAGCTCGGGCGTTTATAGATCTTAAGTCCAGATTTCTCCTTCACAATCCATATTAAAACTGAGTTCTTTGAATATTTTGGAGATGAAAAACAGGAGGTGATTAATACTGCCGGTCTGGGAGGATGCTCCCACCGGAAATTTTTTATAACGGCGCCTTTCCACAAATTCCTGAAGACAAAATATTCTTTATCACTCTTCAGTAGTCAAAATGGAAAGCTTTATAAACAGTGGAAAGAGAAACAAATCAATGGCGCCAGAACCAAATGAACAAAAAATAGTCATCACGCTAGACCAGCTGCTTCTGGGCGTAAGAGAGAAAATCGGAGAGATAAAAGACGGGCTCATTCGAGCAGTCTCAGAAAAAGCATCACGAGGAACCACTGACTTCGGAGGAAAGGACGCATTTTTGGTAAGAGGATACTTTCCTGCGGATTACCTGCTAAACTCATCAAGCTACGTTCTTAAAACTCTCGAAGATGCAAGACATGATCCGTTGATAGAGGGACATGATAATTCTGAACTTCGAGGAAAAATAATGCGCCAAATCGAAGAAATAGCAAGAGACGTTTTTACGATACCTAAAGACATGACTTGGTCTGGCCTAGTTGATTTGAGCGAAAAATCCAGACGCCTCTACAAGGAAATGCTGCCAATAGTTGAGGAAAGCAGGCAGATCGATCACAGAACAGGCCTCAAAATATCTGACTATCTAACGAACTACTTATTCGAAAGCCTCAAACAATACCTCTCTCAACCCAACAAACACATCTCGATAGTATATCTTGATATGAACAACTTCAAACTCTACAACGACATAGTAAAATCACACCAGGCAGACGTTGCAATCCAGCAAACAGCAGCACTCCTGAAGCAACTTCCAGAAGACGTTGTTGTAACAAGAAAAAACGACAAGAGAGGAGACGAATTCATGCTATTCATGCACAAAGATTATGACGGAGCAAGCAGAATCATGCATAAATTGTTTATTCCACAATTTGACGAAAAACTTCCAGCCATGATCACGGCAGCAATGGAAAATAGTACGCAAAAATACGACGCCAACTTTGACAAGATGGGAGGAAAACTATCATTTGCAATAGGAATAAGTTCAACCTTGCTGCAGGACGGAACAACAATATTTGCAAGAGCAAGAAAAAGATTCGGGCAAACAGACGAAGAACTTTCAAGAGAACTAGATTACTTCAATTCATGCGAGTCAGAAAAATGGCATGATAAATATGATAGTTTAAGTCCGGAAGTAAGAAAAAAAATACTCACGGCGCTCAAAGGAACCTTGCAAGATGAAGCGGAAGCTGCGGCGCACTGGGCAAAAAACCTGTCAAAAGATAGGCATGAAAAAGAATTCTATGAAAAAACGGTTCTGCGGGCATATGATCCAAAACTACCAGAATCAACTTATATTTACGTAGGACGATAAGCTTTTTTGCGAAGATTCACTTGTTTTGTCTCTTCAGCTTCCATTGAAATCCTAATTCCTGCTACTGACTTCTCGTGATCGAAAACATACGTGTTACCGTCAGAATGCTTGAACACAGTTTCCTTGAAATTTACAAGCAAACCTGCTGCTTTTTCTCTGGATGGCTTCTTTAAATCAAGCGTAAGACAATGATAAGACACACCATCTTTAGTAATGATGTCAGCACCAATCAGCTGGCCGCTAGTCACGTCCAGCGCACGGTTCTGAACATAAACTTCAGGATGATGAAGATATTGTGAACTTGCAAAATCCTCTTTCAATTTTTTAAGAGCGATCAGAATATGTAACGGGTCCTGTAAGCGTTCGGCTTCGTCCAACGTAGCCTTTATCTCATCAACCAAATCACGCTCTGGCATATGTCATCACTAAGCAGTTATTCTATTTAAAGGTTTCCTTCACCAACCTGCACTTTCACAGATTTGGCAACAGCAGCGCCAAGAAGCTCTGCCAATTTTTCAACAGATGCTTTCCTGATATCGCCCAAATCCTTGATTCCAGCACGGAACATTTTTCTTGCTCTCACACGTCCAATGCCTTCCAGCCTGATCAATGGCAAAAGCTCCTCTTTCACACCATACTTCAACCGTAACCTAACTTTCATAATCTCTTTCAACAAATCCTGATACTGCATCAAACGAGCAAGCTCATGACAGCCATACAACAGCCAATCCGCATTATCGATTTTCGCCCTCGACTCACCAGGCCTGCTATCATAACGTTCCAAAAGCCACTCTTCATCCTTCTCATCAATCCAATCCTCAAGCATCAATGCTGTTTTCAAACTGTCAAGCCAATCCTCATACTCATGCTCAAACATGCTCGGCTCATGCTCCAGCAAATACGACTCTAACAACGCGTACTTCTGCTGGATCTCATCATACTCCTTCTGCTTCACTCTAAGCAATGGGCGCATCTCCAACGTATTAGAAACCGCGTGCAAGAATGAAATGGACTTCAACTTGGTATGCGTCGCGCGCTCCAACCTGCCCAACAAATTATGAGCAGTCAACGGGTCAAGATAAAGCTCAGCAACTCTCTTTCCTATGAGAGTTGCACGATAACCTTCCTGCACTTCCTGCAAGAAACCCCACTCGACCAACAATTTCAACATTTTATCAATCACGCGCGACATCCTTTCAAGATCCTTATATTGATGCGCCCAAAAAGTCCGGCTGAAAAAATCAAGAATAGACTCATTAGAAGAAATAACACGGGAAGAAATCAAAGAAAGCAGATAAGTGCGAAGCACAGGCTCAACAGCCAACTTGCTGTAAATATCCTCAGGAACACCTTTCAAATAATGCTCAACAATGTATTCCTTATCAGACTCTGTCTGAGCAAGCACAATAGCCTCGCCAAACGTGTCATATTTAGGACGGCCAGCCCTTCCAGCCATCTGCAAGAATTCAAGCACAGGAATATGCGCCATGCCATGCATGCCAAACCGTTTCACATCACGAATTATAGCGCGAAAAGCAGGCAAATCAACACCAGCTGCCAAAGTCGGAGTGCAACAAATAATTTTTACAACACCAGCGCGAAAAGCATCCTCAACCAACTCCTTTTGCTTTGAATGCAAGCCAGCATGATGAAACGCAATGCCTTTCTTGACGCATAAAGCCAAACGCTCGCACTGCTTTGTAGGTTTTGAAAGAGCAGAACGAACACTCTCAGACAACTTGTCAAGCTCAGCACTCTTCAACTCAGTCTTTTTGCTGATGTCCTCAGCAACTTTTTCAGCAGAACGCTTCGCGTTAACGAACACCAAAGCCTGCTTTTTGATTTCAATAGTATCAAGCGCGACATTAATGACAGGATCACTCGTTTTTTCAGCTATTTTCATGATATTTACTCTCTAATCAGCACTTATTAACTTTTACCATAACGTTTAAAAAGCGTCATATTCCCCACCACAGATACGAGCCCGTAGCTTAGCCTGGTGGAGCACTCGACTGATAATCGAGCGGTCCCGTGTTCAACTCACGGCGGGCTCATTTTATTTTTCTTCGCAACGCTTTTAAATGGTAACTCATCTATCGTCGATAGGTGGGTGGATGGTAGAGATAGACATAGGACACAATTATGACCAGCGCGTAATCGATGGAATGTACGTAAAGTCCTCACGCTATTTCCGCCGCACACTAGACTCAGGGAAACCAAAAGTACTGGGACTTGAGAATTTGCTTTCAATTCCGCAAGACGCTTCTGCAGTTTTGGTATCAACACACAAAAGCCACTTGGATTATGTTGTTGTTCCCTGGGTGCTTAGAGAACACCAAACACCAAAAGGAGAAAGACCGCTAGCCATCGCAGCAGGCGACAACCTCTTCAAGCGAATCGCAAAATGGAATTTTGACAAATTTTTACGAACGTGCGGCGGGTACAAAATAATCAGGAAACCCCAGCCCGGCAAAAAAATAGCAACCACGGGAACACAACTCAACTACACTGCTGAACGCATGGAAGCAGCAGACTGGTTCCTAATATTTCCAGAATGCGGCAGATCATACACAGGCGAAGTAATGCCATTTGACCCGGCAGCACTCGGAATATTCCAAAGAGCAGAAAAAAGATCTGAAAGAAAAGTCGTATATGTTCCCACAACCATAGGATATGAACGCGTGCCAGAAGACAGATGGTTTACGGCATTCGCAAATTACAAATCATCAGTATCACACCTCAAAAAACTTCTTTACTACGCTCTAGACTGGCCGCTAATCTTTGCACAACAGTACATCGGAATCTGGAACAAACCAATCGGGCAAATCGTCATCCGCTTCGGCACACCACTAACCAGCTCGGAAGGAAACACACCTCTGAGCAAGGAAGATTTTGCGGCGCGCATGGAAAACGCCTGCAAATCAATAGTTCCTGCATTCTCAACAAACATTTTAGCCACAGCGCTCCTGCAATCTGAAAGTCCGGCACAACTAGGCCACAAAATTGCCGAAGTATACGATCATCTAAACCAGCGCGGAGTCATCGCGAATCCAGACGAAAGAGATCACATACTGCGCGCAGCACGATTCCTAAGCGCTCCACTGAGAAATTTCTTCCATAACGGCGGCGCTTACGGAATAGGACGGATGGACATCATCGAATATTACCGCAACTGCACCGCACACCATTTCAAGTCAACATGAAATGCTCTCTTCAGAATAAGCTCTCAGCAGCAAAACCAAATCACCAATTTCTAAAAGACCGTTCTTATTCATATCCAATTCAACAGGACAGAACGAAGTCAGTTCTTCAACATTACATTGCAAGTTCTCGCCAAAAAAGCCAGAGATCAACAACACCAAATCACCAATATCAAACTCCTCATTATTGTTTCTGTCAAGATTCATAATGCAAGTCTGAGATGTGAAAGAAACAGAATCCTCGGCTGAAACACTCTGCGAGTCCTCAGCTGAGAAAATAACAGTATGCTCTCCAGGAGCAAAAGGAACAGTAATCTGATTGCCAACGCCCAAGACAGCATCCTCTTCTTTCCAAGTGCCTGACAATTCACCATCCTCAACATCATCAGCAGAACCCTCAAGCGTAACAGGAGACTTAGCAGACCCACCAGGAGAAGTTATGCTCGCGCTCGGAGGATTATTACCAGCAGGAGGTGTAGGAACAGGAGACGGACTTGGTTCAGGTGATGGAGACGGCTCAGGAGAAGGCGATGGACTTGGAGATGGTTCGGGTGTAGGTATTGGACTCGGAGACGGACTTGGCTCAGGTGACGGGCTTGGAGATGGTTCAGGGGAAGGAGACGGAGGCGTCAATGATTGAACAGCAGCCAAAGCATCAATGCGCTTGAAACCACTTATTGGAACGCCCGTATCCTGCATGATTTGTTTCATCTGATCAGGCGACAACTGCAAATTTAGTAATTCAGCATATTGGCTCAACAACGCAACCAAACCAGAAACATGAGGAGTTGACTGAGAAGTGCCAGATAGAGAACCATACAAATTATTCGCCTTTGTACTAATGATAGACGCGCCAGGAGCAAGAACATCAAGCAACGGCCCCCTGTTAGAAAAGCCCGCCATCAAATCACTCTTTGTAGTCGCGCCAACAGAAATAGAATTCGGACTGCAACCAGGATAACTCACGCCATTCGCATAACCATTATTGCCAGAAGCAAACACGGACACGATTCCCGCGTTATACGCGGCATCGATTGCTACATCAAAATAAGTCGGACACTGCGCCTGAGTCTGATAGTTTCCGCCATCACCAATACTGCCAGAAATCGCAACAATATCAAACTGGTCCTTCACCTGCAAACAATAATCAATACCAGCAAAAATATCAGCCAAATTACAACCAGCATTGCAAACTTTCACAGCGACAATATTAACTCCAGGCGCAACACCCTTGTAAGCTGGACCATTTGCCGCAATAATTCCAGAAACGTGCGTTCCATGACTGACAGAATGAGTATCAGTAGCTAAAACATCAGTCGCCTGCCCATTAGGACAACAATTCGGATAACAAAAACACTTCTGGTTTACAATACGATTCTGAAAATCAACATGAGGAGAAATTCCGGTATCAACCACGCAAACACTCCTGCCACTGCCATCAATATTTTGCGTTTGCCAAACATCATCAGCATTAATCAAAGGAACACTATCAAGTAAAGTAAGCTCGAACTGAAAATTTGGATAAACAGCCTCAACTAACGGATGAGATTCCAACTCGGCAATGCCATCAGAAGTAGCCTCAACAACCATCGCAGGAACAATATCCAAAAACCTCTCAGCTTCAACATCAGGAGAATGCTCGATTCCAAACAAACGCTCGAAAAAAGAAGGACTATTCACGTCATCCAAAACTTCCTGCTGCGCAATAGCAGTAGAAACTTTCAACTCATCCAAAGAAGACGATTCTTCACCAAAAGATAACGCGCCGGTTATCGCACTGCTAGACTGAGCTTTCAAAACAACCACAACAGTTTGCGGAAGCTCACTCGTCACTCCACCAGTAATATTCGGCTTACCCCAAATGAGGAAAGAGAACAGAATCAACATTCCAAAAGCCAAAGCAATACGAACACGTTTCATAAAGATCACTCTTTTCTATATCTGAAACACGCACTGCTTAAATGCTTTTCGAGAAGTATAATATAACAAAACGCGAATGCAACACCATGAAATATGCATTATTGCTAATCTTGCTCGCAGGATGCGCGCAAACTCTCAACTTCACACAATGGGATGAAGGGCTGCCAAAAACAGGAGAATGGAGAACAAACCTGGCAGTAGGCGATGTGAATAACGACGGGCTTCTAGACATCGCAGGAATCGGCAGAAAAGGAACAGCCAGCGCATCAGTATGGCTGAACCAAGGCAACGGGAGCTGGGAGACTGCTGTTGACGGAATACAACAAAAAATGGAATGCGGAGTAGGCATAGACTTTGGAGACGTCAACAACGACGGCAATCTGGACATCGCATACGGAAGGCACTGCGGAGGACCAACCATCTATCTAGGAGACGGAAAAGGAAAATGGACAAACCACTCAACAGGATTACTGCCAGACAACGTCAACCCAATCGCGCTAGCAGACTTTGACAACGACGGACTGCTCGACGCAGCAACACTAGGAGCAGTCCTTGAAGGATTCACAATCTATCAAAACACAGGTGATACGTGGAAAGTAATGAATACAACTCTACCGGAAAAAACAGAATCATCCACATACCAAATAACAACTGGTGACATCAACACAGACGGAAAACAAGACATCATATCAGGAATCGGAATTTATCTGAACACAGATAAGTTCACATTCAAAAAAGATTTGGCGTTCACAGCTTCTTACATCGCGTACAAAGACAGCTTCATTGTAATAAGCGGACCAAAACAACTTCTTGTGTATAAACAAAAAAATGAATTAGAGCCATACAGAAATCTAACTATTGCTTGTGAAAATGGAGGAGGAGTCGCCCTTGAAGACATAAATAATGATGAAAAAATAGACCTTGTCGCATCCTGCACCACAGGCATAAGAACATTCATAGGACCAAATTTTGACGAGATAAACAACAACATGCCAATAGCAGAAGCACGACCCCAAGGCCTGCAAATCGCAGATGTCAACAATGATGGCAAGAAAGACATTATAGCAGCATTCGGACAAGAAGGAAGCATTGGCGGAATACAGGTATGGATACACACATGAAAACGTTTATATATAGGCAATTCAATAGTTGCATATAATTTGAATAGGAAAAGGGGAGTTATACAAGAGGTGGAACTATGAGTCGAAAACAAATTTCTACAATATTTACAGCTATACTATTATTGCTCAGTATGATTCCAGCTGTTATACCACACGGTATAATACTCGACCAAGGCACCCAAACAGCAGCACTCGTAGGAGACGTATTCGCAATCGTTGATGAAGAAATATACGTACAATACCTAGGAGACGTGAATGCACGAATACACTACATATTCTACGACGATGAATGTGTAGAAGCCTCAAATGACGTAATAGACGTCACACCCTTACAAATAGTCCAAATCCCAGAACCAGTAGGTGAAGACAGAAAACTCGTAGTATTAGTAGAAGACACAACAGGAACAAGCCTTCTCAACCAGCCGCTCGCAGGAACAGTCTATGTCAACGGCAGAACAGCAGTCAAAAACATACCAGGACTCACAGCAACAAGCAACATCCAAGGTTCAACAATATCAGCATCAGGAACCTTTAACGCAGACGGAGAAAGCTATGACGTATTCCCGCTAAACTTCATCCATTTGCCATTCCTAACAAACGGATCAAACTCGCCAAGCGTATTCAACAGCCTAGCGATAAACGTGTTCGACGCAACACCGCAACAAATAGGAACAATAGTATTCAATGATGCAGAAGACCCAGCGTCAAAAATACTAAACGACGCGCTCTGCGCAGGACTTACAAACATTGCAATACCAGACCTGTTGTTCACAGACATCGGAGGATCAGGAATACAACAAGGAATCCCACCAGGAGTCCCTATTACTGACGCAGGAGTAGGAGCGATAATTTCGGACAGAACAGACGGAAGACTGCTAGTAGAATCAATTTTCTCTGACGGAGAAGACGCAGACGCGCTATCAAACGTGTTCTACTTTGGAGACGGAGAATCAGCCTCTCTGTCATTCCTAACACTACCAGAACTACCAGGATCAGTGCCGCAAGGAATATTCACGGGCAAAAACGAAAACTACCAAAACCCACGGCTTACAAGCGCACTGGCAAGCATAGGAATGCAAAAACCAATCGAGCCAGAAGGTCTAAACAACAACCAAGAACCATTGCCACCAAGCAACTTCAACGTAGACACAGTGTTCGCATTCTTCAACAACGGACCAGCAAGAACAGCAAAAGCAAGATTCGACTTCATATCACTGGATCCAAACACATTCAATGAATGCAACCACAAAGACTTCAGCATAGAATTCACAGAAAGCGATGTTGAATACTTCCGAGTCAGCCAATTACTCGGAGTAAACTTACTGCCAGGAGACTCGCCAATAATCGGAGTCCTTACAGTATGGGACCCAGAAAAAGGAGAAACACTCGCAGGATACAGATGGGACGTCATAATGGAAACACAACCAGCATGCAACGACGGAGTAGACAATGACAATGATGGAACAACTGATTTGGGAGACATTGACTGCATTGACGCAACAGACGACAGCGAAGATGACGCTCAGACCTTGACAGAAAGAGTAGACGAAATAAACGCAGTGCTAGACCAAGAAGTAATGCTGACACTAAACGCGAACTTCGAAAACGGAATCGCAAGCTTTGAAGCAGCAGAACACGCAACAACATACGTTCCAAGCCTCAACGTCTTCGACCCAGACGATTTCAACCTAGTGTACGTGAACTGGGACGCGCTTGACGACCCAGCAGCACTAGACCAAGTCTTAGACTTCCAAATAACAGACCAGTCAGAAAACACGAAATCAATACGAATACCAACAACAGAATGCATAACACTGCTTGACAAGCAAAGCTTCCCAGGACTATCAGACGGAAGCACGTTCGGAACAAACCCTGACGTTCTAAGCTACACAGGCAAGTTCGACCAGCCAAACAGAGGACTCGCAGCATTCCTCTTATACAACAGAAACGGAATCTTCGCAACAGAAAACATAGATGCCATAGCAGACCTGGCATTCACCAACAACCACCACGACGGAGAAATCTTTGCGGACATAAACGTCATGCCAGGCTCAGTCCCAGGACCAGGAGGAACATTCGTTGTTGAAGTAGGAATTACGCCATCAGTAACGCAAAACAATGTTAGCGTCACAGCAAGATGGTTTGCAGCAGTACCAGACGGAGCAGATCCGAGCAAGTTAGTCAGAGGACCGCTCATCTGCGAAGAAGAAGTAAACCATGACTTGGCAGCAGGAGAAGCCTTTGCTATCAAAGTTGCATGCCCGATTGACCCGCTAAGCATCGACGCCTTCCTAGAAGTTGAAAGCAGCCCATTATCAGCAATGGGCCGGGTGTCGATATTCGTACCAAAAACAACATAGGAGGGACTGAATGAAGCCCTTTTTCTTTTTTCTTATCTTTTTGTTAGTCATAGGCAGCGCAAGCGCCACATTTCCAATAACGATAAACGGAAAAACAGTACCGAATTCAGCAAACACAGCAGACAAAACAGAAGCAGACCAAGCACAACTATTCTACCAAGGAAGAGTACAAGGATTCACACTCCCAACAGACCCTGACATTTCAAGCATAACAAGAGGAAGCATAGATTTCAAAAGAAACGGCAAAGCACCACCAATCTCACAATTCTTCTTCTTTCCAATCGCAGCACCACTAAATGAGCCAACACAACAATCAGAAGGCCCAACCGGAGCGATAACTTACACAGTAGACGAAGGACCAGAAAAAGGACCAATAGTAGCGATGATACTCCTGATAACAATCATCACAGTATTCTTCGTGATAAGAATACAAGGAACCAAAATAAAAATAATCCTTGCAGTAATCATACTCACAGCAGCATTATTTACCAGCGTAAAACTAACCAACACGCCAACAGCACTCCTAGTGCAAGAATATCCAGAATCCGTGCCGCAAGAAATAGCGCCAGCATCAGCGCACATCAACAACGCATTTACATTAACGTGGACGCATGGAGGACCAGTAACATTTTTCCCAGAAGGCGGAGCACCAGAATGCTCCGACGGAATAGACAATACAGACTTCGAAGACCTATTAGCAGACTGCGCAGACCCAGGATGCCATACAGACGGAAACGAAAGCAACCCGGGAAGCTGCGATCCAACAGACGACCTAGAACAAGACATGCTCGAATACGACCAAGCACCAGTCGTAGACAACCAAATAGACGTGTACGACACAGTCAACTGGGTACAATACTTCAACGCAGACTCCAGCGTACTAGTCCACTGCACAGACACTGCCTGCAGCAACAACCCAGCAACAAACTGCGTAGGAGACGTCGACCCAAGCGGAGACTCAGCACTAACGGCAGCAGACCAAACATTCCTACAAACAAAACAACTAGCAGACACGGATAGCAGAACAGTAGCCGGAGGCTCAATCTGCTTCAACACATGAAAACAATAACACTACTACTGATGCTGGCCCTAATCCTGCCTAGTGTCAGCGCCGCAATCACATTCTCACTAGCGCCAAGCACACAAGACGCAAACCCAGGAGACACAGTAACAGTAGGACTATGGGCAAACAACGACCAAGCAATCTGGGGAACATCAGTCAAAGTAGACTTCAGCACAATCACTTACAGTTCAAGCACGTCAGGAACAGCAATCTCAGGAAGCCTCAATGGAGTATCACAAAATACGCCAACAAGAATCACACCATACGCGGTATTCGCAGGCAACACGCCAGGAATACCAGCAGGAAACAACAAATTGTTTGATTTGAAATTCACAATACCGCAAAACACGCAACCAGGACAATACCAGCTAACCCTAACACAACCAACAGCAAGCGACCAGAACGGAAATCCAGTGCAAGCGAGCTACGCAGGACCAGCAACAATAACACTACCAGGCCAACAGCCAGAGCCAACACCAGGAGAAACAGAGCTCTACCTCTCAGAAGTTTACGGACACATTGAAGAAATAGTGGACATACCAATATGCGTCACAAACACCCAGCCAGGAAAAACGCTCAAAAGCCTCAGCATAAAAATCACAAACGACCAAAACATAGTCAGACCAACAGAAGTAGTCATAACACAAGGAAACGGAAACTACGAAGTACAGCCGGGAAGCACACAACTCACAATTAACAACCTAAACATCCAAAACGCAGACTGCGAACAAGGAAGCGGAGCATATGTAGCATACCTACACTACCACCTACGAGCATTAGGAGTCAGCCCATTACACTTCCAAAGCGCAAGCGCCACAGACCAAACAGCACAACCATTCAGCATACAAGCACTCGAAGCAGAAGACGGACAAATCACAGTAGGAACACCGCAAGTAACGAAACACTGCACGCCAAACCTCGGAATCATAGCCAAAGACCAAGCAGTCACGATCACATACAAAATATCAAACCCTGGAGAACCAACAACAATATCAGACAACATCGGAGGAGTCTACAACGAAGACCTGTTTGACGACACAAACTTCAACCCAACAGTGCCACCAACAAACCTCCAAGCAGGAAGCACGCTCACGCACAGTTATTCCGGAGGCTCAGGCAAAATCGAAGTCGTCCAAACAGAAAGCCCACTGCCATTCCTAACCGGACCAGGAACGTTCAACATCTACTCAATAATATACGATTCAATAGGAAGCATCCCAGTAGGAACGTACACTTTCAACTTCAACCCTCCACCACCACCAGCACTAGAAGTCAGCGACGAGTTCAGCAACGACATGACAGCAGGCAAAGTCAGCTGCCAAGTTGAAGTCATCGAACAATGCAACGAAGACAGCGATTGCAATGACGGACAAGCATGCAATGGACAAGAAACCTGCGATGAAGGAGACTGCGTCCCAGGAACACCCCCAGACTGCAACGACGACAACCAATGCACCAATGACTTCTGCCAAGATCCAGGCGGATGCCAACACACCCAAATACCAAACTGCGGCGGAGGACCAGGAGGAAAATCAGGCGGAGGAGGCACAAGCGGAGGCGGACAACAAACAGCATATGTCTGCGCGCAATGCAATAACTCAGCATCCCCAGAATACGACAAGTGCTGCGGAATAAACCAAGACAACGCAGACAAATTCTGCAAAAAACCCACAGCATACAAACAATTCTGCGTATTATTCGGGCAATCAAAACCACCAGCAATAGAATTACCAGCCCAAAGAACAATCCCAGTACAACCAGAAGTGCAAACATCACAAGACACAACAGAAAGAAAAATCGAGCCACCAAAACAACACCTTATGGGAAAAGCAATTTCACAAGGAGAAACACAATCAGCCAAAGGACTAATGCCATGGATAATCGGAACACTATTAGCCGTACTGCTTGTCATATTCGCAACTGCAGTAATGATAAGGCGCAGACCAGAACAAACTGAACAACAAGAATTACCAATACCAATCGGAATACGAACAGAAGAGCCAGAGCCACGTCAAGAGAGAATCAAAGAATTGACACGCGAAGAAATAGAATCAAAAATAAACAAAATAGCTCCAGAAGAAACACCTGAAATCAAGGCAGAGCCGGCAATAATGAAAAAACCGGCAATTGACAAAAAACCAATTGCGTTGAAAAGACTGGCAGCAGTGAAACAACCAGAAAAGCCAAAAGCGCCAGCACAAAAAATATTCTACAAGCCAGTAACTCCAAAACCAATACAAGAAGTACCTCTAAACAAATACGAAGCAGAAGTCAGAAAGAAATTGGCAAAAGCAAGAAAGAAAAGATAAAGAAGATTCACTATAATTCTAACGAACCAATGCAGTTTGAACCATAGGAACGCCAACAAGAGAGTTACCTTGCTTGCACAAACTCAACTGCGTGCCATACTCATTAGTGTACACGTGAATAGGATCTAACGGCTCAAGACCAGCATAAACGCAAGCCTCATCAGGAGCCAACTGAATTCTCTGAGGACCATAATACCAACGTCCGCCACCAGCAGCATAATACTGGCCAGTAAGCGTATCGCGAAGCTGAACAGTCAAACCGCCAATAGCAACAACTGCTATAAAACCCAACAATACAAGACCGAGTTTATTCATCATCTCTTTTCAAGACTGTAAAACGGTTTAGACTTATTTAAAGCTTGCGCTTACGGAAATTCAGTTCTGCCAACAGCCAAAGGAAGAACAATAAAATGATGCAATGCGTCAGATAGAAGAAGGGAAGTTCCAATAATCAATAACCAGTCATACTGCG
The DNA here is from genome assembly GCA_964617195.1 of uncultured Methanosarcinales archaeon. Lineage (GTDB taxonomy): Archaea > Nanobdellota > Nanobdellia > Woesearchaeales > ARS49 > CABMGU01. Next base: position 23,927 of record CAZTVK010000025.1, read on the forward strand.
CAAAATACCAGGCAAGCAAAACAACAATTCCGACGTATCCATGATGAATGCGCACAGGCATTTTCCAATCACGAGCACGAAGCTTGAAGGCGAAGCGACCAATGCACGTAATCACCTCGATAATGACCGTTAATATGACGAGTTCAAGAAGCACAGTATTTGACTCTGGCAAAGCAGTATATAAATCTAATTTCTCACTGGACATTCCGTAAACTTTCCGGATTTTTATCGTCGACAAACACTGGACAAAAAAGCCACTGGACAATTGCTCACAGCACATAAAAAGGCGAGTTATTAAATTAAAAATATGTTAGTTCATAAGGCTTATCGGAAATTTTCAAAAGAACAAAAGTTAGTTCTCCTGACAAAAGAATACAACTTATCGGAGAAAGAAATTCTACGTATCAGATCAATAGAAAATCCGAAGAAGAGGCTACTAGAAGCAGCCAAACTTCAATTTGAATGTTTGGGCGATATACACAATGATATTACGGCGTGGATTGCAGGTTATTCCCAAGAAACATCAGTTAGGAGCGTTTTCGGAACGGCATTGGAATTAAGAAAGAATTTTGTCAAACTTCCAGAGAACATATCTTCATATTCCTGGATGGATATAAAACGAAGAGTGAAAATTCCAACATGGTCGGAAGATTTAGCTGAAGAAACAGGAGTTCATTTAGGAGACGGATCGCTTCAAATAAACAAGTATGGAAAATGGCAGAACTATGCGTACACGATCGATGGTCACTTAATCGACGACATGGCCTACTATGATTTCCACGTAATTCCATTAATTCAAAGATTGTACAATCTTACTCCTAGAAAAAGAATCAATAAGGATCGTAATTCCTGTCAACTAGTAATAAAATCAAAAGCCGTTAGCATCTTCAAAAAGGAAATTCTAAAATTACCCGTGGGAAATAAAATAGGTGCTAAAATCCCTAAGGAAATAATTGAAGATGATGTTTTTTCTAAAAAGTTTGTATGCGGGATGATCGATACTGATTTCACAGTTACCAAAGATTTGCAAATTAGAGGCAGTTTAGTAAGTTTGAATGTAATTAAGGGAATGTCAGAGATTCTTGATAAACTGAATATGAATCATTATATTCGAATAAAAGACGGTGTGGGCTACATAGTCATAAACAAGCCAGCATCGATCGAGCTACTGGAAGAAATTAAAAATCCTAAACATACTTCGAAATATCTTCTCTGGCAACGTTTTCATAAATACATTCCGTTTACATCAACAGTTGAACGATTGGCGGTTCTTGAAAACATTGTGCCTTTCGAAGATCTACTGAGATTGAGCGAAAAAAGAAAAAAAGCCCAGGCAAGCGCCCGGGCCTACGCCCCCGGTGAGAATTTCGGTGCTTTTAAAGCACACTCGAACTCACGACCTACTGATTAACAGTCAGTCGCTCTACCGGCTGAGCTACGGGGGCATGTTCTTAAAGGGACTAGCGAGACCTTTTAAAACTTTCTGCCTAGCAATCTTTATAAACACCGACGAAGAAAGCCAAATCATGCTCGAAAACTACGATTTGGAATTAGAAGCGGTAGAAGCCAAGATCAAGGCAGAAAAAGCAAAAATAGTCTGCATCCAACTACCAGACGGGCTGAAACCGTACGCGAAAGACATTGTCAATGAATTGCAAAAAAGAACAGACGCGAAAATCATCACATGGCTGGGCAGCTGCTGGGGAGCATGCGACGTTCCATTAGAAGTCAACAGGCTCGGCGTAGACCTTCTAGTCCAATGGGGGCATTCCGAATGGGGACACTAGCGCACATAACACCAGTTCTAGGACTCCTTGCAGGAATAATCATTGCAAAACTAGTGCCATACGAGCTAAAACAAGGAGAGAAATATTTCAGAATACTGCAGTACGCGCTTGCAACAGTTGTAATCGGAACGGCAATATGGCAGCGCGTGAACAATCAGACAACAAACATAGACGTTCCAATATTTTTATTCTTAATACCAGTAGGAACACTCAATCACAAGAAATACCTTTTATTGACTGGAATAGCAGCAGCTTATATCATCATAGCTTCAACGATTTTCTAACCTTCCAGAAATAATCAAAACCGCTCCACAAAGTGAGAATGGTCGCCAAAAGCATCAAGTGCCACGCGTATTTGAAATTGATAAGCACAGACACCACGCCAACCATCTGCGAAAAAGTCTTCAACTTACCCCACATGCTTGCGTGCACCACATCTTTTCTTTTAGTCAAAATACGCAAACCAGTAATCAAGAATTCTCTTGCGATAATAACATAAGCCATCCACGCCTCAACACCCTGGCCTATCAGGAAGATAAGAGCCGCTGCGACCAGCAACTTGTCAGCCAATGGGTCAAGCACAGCACCGGCTTTAGTCACTGCCTTATGCTTTCTAGCCAGCCAACCATCAACAGCATCTGTAGACGCGATCGCGCAGAAAACAACAGCAGCAATCCACCCCTTGTAGCGAAGAGGCAAATAAAGAATCAAGACAAACACAGGAATCAACAAAATCCTGCCAATCGTAACAAGATTAGCCCAAGTCACCATTTAACATCACGCACGCCAATCCAATAACCAATATGATTTGTAGCAATATGGCCGAAAGCACTGATGAATATGACGATAAAAGCGTTCAGCCAGCCAGGAAAGAAAATAATATTGCCCAACGCCAGTGCGCCAACAGTATAATCAATCTGGTCAAAAGGAATCCAAGGCCTGCCAGACTTGATACCAGCACGCCGCTTGAAAAAACTCTTAACAGCATCACCTAATAACGCTCCAGCGCCAGCCAAAACAGACCAAACCAACGCTGAAAAGTCAAAAGGCCAATACACTTTAGACAAAACAAGACCAGCCAGCACTGCAACAAAAATCCCGATGACAAAACCAGCCCAAGTCTTATGATCACCAAAAATCCTGATTTTGCCAAGAGAAAGGCCAAAATCCATAGGCGCGTTCCAAGGACGGTACTTTGCAAGCACAGGAGGAGCCATATTCGCCAAGTACGCAGGAATCATCAGATAGAATAATTGGAAAATGTTCATTCCCAACTCCACCTCCTGGACAAAGAAGGACTCCTAAAGCACAAAACGATAAATTGCTCCAAAGCAGCCCAAGCGCCGATAACAGCAACAACAAAAAAGAAAGGAGGATAATACTCAACCATCAGAGTGTATAAAACAAAAGCATACATGAAAACAGCGAAAATCTTAGCAGACAGCAAGTGCGGGATTACCAATTTGCCGCGCAACCAGCCGACAAGAATTCCAATTACTAATATCCCGATAAAAATTGCAATCACACGCCAATTCTGAACAACCACTTCCGGTGAAAAGAAATACAGCAAAATAGCCGAAGGAAAGAACAAGAAATCAGCAACAGCATCATACATACTGCCCCAATCAGACTTCAGCTCTAAATATCTCGCAAAAAAACCATCAAGAACATCAGTCAAACCGCCCAATGCAAACAAGATGACGAACAATTCCTTCTCGCGCGCAAATCCCGCATAATATGCAAAAGGAGCTATAACAACACGCGCGCTAGTCAAAATATTAGGAATCTTCATGCACAAACTATTCGCACTGCCGTATAAAAAACTTTGGAGATAAAGCAACACTGCATTTTCATTCGAAGAGGTCTCAAAGAGCTTCGCTCTTCGAAACCTTTTTAAATAACACTGACCACTGAAAATCCAAAGAGGTGAATAATGTTAACTCCATACGACTGGATATATGGAATCACGCAGCTTGCCACAGTAGTGCTTTCTATCGTAGCCGGATTCATAGCAATATCCATGTTCCAGCACGCATCCAAAAAAAAATACCTGGCCGCATGGAAACCATTGATAATAACATTAATCCTCTTCGTCATCGAAGAAATCCTCGGCGTTCTCAGAACATTCGGAATCTGGAGCAACCCATGGATAACGCACGTAGTCCCAAGCTTCATACTCGTATTCCTAATAGCAGCACTGATCAAACAAATAAACATCACAAGAGGATGTGAAGAATGAGCCTAGCACTAAGCCTCGCACAAACAGCACCACTGTACAATCTTGGTCTGGTAATCATTGTTATATTCCTATTTATCAAACTCTTCAACACGCCAGTCAGAGACAGAAGAGTGCACTTAATGCCTTGGAAATTATTATTCTTCGCAGTCATAGTATTCGTAATAGAAGAACTACTCACAGTCCTTAGACAAATGGACATAATAAACATCCCAATACACATCAACGGATTCTTCGAATTCGTAATAATCTGCGTATTCATCTACACATTGCTTCTAGAAAAAGAACACGCAAAAGCAGGACATTAAACTTTATCTGTGAATAATAGAAATCTTTTGAGAAACCAAGTTCTGGCCATCACTCGCAGTAATGGTCACATCACCAGAATTCTCAACAAAAACAACAAGAGTATCGCCCTGCAAGCCAGCGCTCACGCCAGCACCAGGAGAAACACTGAAAGACAAAGCATCACCATCAGGGTCGAAAAAAGCAGTGGAAAGATCAATCCTTAACTCGTTATCAATCGAAAACTCTGAAGTGGGAAAATCCCACGCTGGAGGCAAGTTAGTGGCAAAAGCGCCTGAAGGAGAAGACATATCAGCAAAACCCGCCAGAATAGCAAGCATCAGCATAACTGAAACAAAATACCACAACTCTTTCATACCAGTTGAAACACTCCAGATGTTTAAAAATGTTACTGTAGCGGAAAACGGCGCACAGCACCGCACTCAAGACAACTGATAACACTTCTCTTCATGCGCGTTCTCACAGTGCAATTTCTTCCAGGAATCAAAAAAGCACTACACCCCTTGCAAAAACGCCTCTTCCACACGGCAGGAATAGACGCCTTATGCCGAGATGACAGCTTGCGCGCCATAATCACGTATCTCTTCGCAAACGCCGGCCTCAAACCAGCCTGGACGAAAAGCTCGTTAATCCGCTGCACGGCAATCTTTTGGCGCGAAGTCTCCTTTTTCACACCGATACTACAGAGAATAAAACTATATAAACATTTGGCTGCGCCTCAAGAACATGAACTGGTTCAAGAACCTGTTCCGCCAGAAAAAGACCATAGAAGAAGTCAAACAATGGGCACAGCAGGAACAGGAAAAACAGCAACAGGAACAAAAACAAGCAACAGCTACACTTGAACACGAGTTCCCAGAAATTCTCATCAACATACGAAAGGCAGTCGTAAATTTGGAAAACGCAGAGCTCAGAAATCCCAACATCCCAGAACGCGCAAAACACTTCATGCAAGGCAACAGAGACCAATTCATCAAGCTCACAAACAGATTCGTAGAAAATTTAGCAGTACCAAAAGAAGCGCCAGACTTCAGCCAAAATGAATTGTTCTTCCAACAGTACGCGCAAAACACTGCAAGACCCGGAGCAATACTCTCAGAATTTGTTGGAGAAGAAGTCAAAGAAATACGCAAACACATCGCAGAAACAGAATCAAGATTGCACGAACTAAAACAGCACCAGCTGAAAAAAGAACAATTCTCATCAATAGCAAGCATAATCAGGCAAATGGATACGCTAAAAAAAGAAAGAAGCGCGGCTGAAAAACAAAAAAAAGAATTTGAAGAACAACTCCAACAGCTCAAGAACAAACACGAAAGTCTCAAAAAAGAAAAAGAAGACTTCACCAGCAAACCAGAATACATAAGCATCAAAGAAGACATAATCAACACGGCAAGAGAACGCCAAGAATCAGAAAGAACAATAACTGACATTTTCCTTCCATTATCGGATGCAATCAAAAAATACGCCCACAAGATAAAAAACGAAAAAATAGCCAAATACGCAGACAACCCACTCAACGCACTAATCCACGACTACACGCTCGGCATACTCAAACACGTTCCAGACATCAAAAAAGCAATAGACGCCGGAGAATTAGAGCTCAAGCCAGAACGCGTCCAGAAAGCACTCGATTCTCTAAAACAATTGACAAAAGAAAACCTCGGTGGAATGATACACCGCTATGCCAACGCCAAAAAAAGAGAGACAGACATCCATCACGACGTCGCGCAAAGACCAGTCATGAAAGAATACACGCAGTATGCCGAGGAACTAAAAAAAGTCAGCGAAGAAATCAAACAGCTCGAAGCGACAATCGAAAAATTCAAGATGCCCACAGACGAAGAACTCAAAGAAATGCTCAAACAAGAACTCGAAAAACACAAGATAGTGCTAATCTAACCTGTTCTCATCCAATGCAGCAACGCCAGGCAGTTTTTTCCCTTCCAGCAACTCCAAAGAAGCACCCCCTCCAGTGCTTACATGAGTAAAGTTCAACTTCAACTTTTCAACAGCGGCAACAGAATCCCCGCCCCCAACAACAGTAACAGCTTTCGCCTTTGACATAGCCTTTGCAACAGCAAAAGTGCCCTTGGCAAAAGCTTTATTCTCGAATAAACCCATCGGACCGTTCCAGAAAACAGTCTTAGCCTCAAGAATCATCTCGGCGTAAATGGCCTGCGTTTCCGGACCAATATCAAGACCCATCATGCTCTTAGGAATCTTATGTGCACTGCAGACTTTACCCTTTCCACCCGCAGAAACAACAACGTCAACAGGAAGAACAATCTTCTTTTTACCCTTTTTCAACAAAGACTTAGCCAACGCAACCTTATCAGCCTCGAACTTGCTCTTGCCAACCTCATAACCCAACGCCTTGTAGAAAGTAAACATCATAGCGCCTCCAATAAGAATGGCGTCAACCTTCTTCAGCAAGCTTTCAATCACTCCAATCTTGTCACTAACCTTCGCGCCACCCATAATTGCGATAAAAGGCCGCTTTGGAGATTTTAGCAGGCCAGATAAGGCATCAACTTCTTTTTGGAGTAAAAAGCCAGCATATGAAGGCAAAAACTTTGTAATTGCATGGACGCTCGCATGCGCGCGATGAGAAACGCCGAAAGCATCATTCACGTAAACATCAGCCAAAGCAGCAAGCTTCTGCGCAAACCCAGCATCATTCGCCTCCTCTTCAGAATAAAATCTCAGGTTCTCAAGCAGCAACACATCACCCTCATGAAGACCCCTGACATTATCCTCGACGTCTGCGCCGATACAGTCAAAAACATAATGCACTGGATGCTTCAACAACTTGGACAAATGCAACGCTATGGGACCAAGACGCAAATCTTCAGCAACCTTGCCATCAGGCCTTCCAAGATGAGACATTAGAATGACTTTTGCCTTCTTCTTCCTCAAGAATTCAATAGTAGGCAGGGCAGCACGAATACGCTTGTCATCACTGATTTTCCCATCCTTAAACGGCACGTTGAAATCAACACGCACCAGCACGCATTTTCCAGCGACATCAGCCTCTTTAACCGAACGCATACCACTCATCATTCAGCAATACCTTTAAATATTTTTATGCTAAACACTACAAAATGGCCATAGAATACTTCATACCCGCACTGCGCATCATCCTGGGACTGCTCTATGTTGTAACAGCAGCAATGAAATTCCCAAATCTCAAAGGATTCTCAATAATCGTCGCAACATACGGCATCATACCGCGAAAACTTGTAAAACCCGCGGCATACGCCCAGCCAATCATAGAATTCGCAGTTGGACTCTGGATACTTTCAGGGAAAAACTTGTTTTACGCAGCGATCGCAGGACTGCTGCTGATGATAGTAGCCGATTTCTTTGTCCTAGTTGCCCTTCTGCAGAAAAAGAAAATGGAAAACTGCGGGTGCTACGGCGTAAACATCAAAATCCCGCTCAGCTGGAAAAAATTCATTGAGAATCTGGTCTGGACAGCACTATTCATTGTTCTAGCAATAGCGGCTAAGTAATTTTGTTCTTCGGCACGCCAGCAAAGAAAGCATTAATGTTATCAATAGTCGTATCAAGAATACGCATCAAAGCCTCAGAACTGTTAAACGCGTTATGAGGAGTAACGATAACTTTCGGATGCTGCAAGAGCATATGTTCCTCTAACAAAGTTTTCAAATCACAAGTCTTTTTGAAAGTCTCATGAAGCAACTCAGCCTCCTCCTTAATCGCGCATTCTTCCTCAAGAACATCCAAGCCACACGCTGAAAAAATACCCTCCTTCAATCCAACAAGAATAGCCTCGGTCTCAACCAAACCACCGCGAGCAGTATTGATCAAAACGCACCCCTTCTTGATTTTTCTAACATTATCCATATTGATTATATGATGAGTCTCAGGATTCTCTGGCAAGTGCATGCTGATAACATCAGACTCTGCTAGAACCTGGTCCAAAGGCAGGTAAGTAAAACCGCACTCCTTAGCCAAACCCTCATTAGGAAACTTATCAAAAGCGATAACTTTCATACCAAATGATTCGGCATAGTGAGCAACATTACGGCCAATCCTTCCAGTGCCAATAATTCCAAGAGTCTTGCCCTTCAGGTCAAACCCGCGCAAGCCCTCAAGACTGAAATCACGCTTTCTAGTCCTCTCAATGCTCGGCACCAGATTTCTAGCGATAGCAAGAAGCAAAGCCATGGCATGCTCAGCAACAGTATTATCACCATAAGCCGGAACATTACACGCAACAACATTCTTCTTCCTGCAAGCATCCAGATCAATATGATCAAAACCAGTAGACATGGTCGTCACAAGCTTAACCTTTGACAAACTCTTCAAGATATCATTACTAACTTTAGAATAAATGAAAAACGCCACAGCATCACAATCAGAAGCCTTGTCAGCGTTCTTCTCAGTTAACGGCTCAGCGATGAAGATGACTTCGTGACCCTTAAGAAAATTCTTGGCATAATCCTTCCTATCGCCAAGACCAAAATTCTCCAATTCAAAAAAAGCAATCTTTGCCATGTTCCTCTTTTTATGAAAAACCAATCGGAGAAGTATTTAAACGCTATGGTTTGATTGCCGCAAATCTCAAAGGCAGCGTGAGCTGAGGAGACGAAACATGGCGAACGGGCTGCGGAGACGGAACAGGAGCGTACTTGAACTGAGGAGAGACTTTGACATGAAGCTCTAAACTATACCCTCTTGGAAACCTTGGACAATCCGGCAGCTCATGAAGATCAATATGAACGCCTACCTGAACTCCCTCCATGACAGCTTCTCCAGTATAAGTACGGTTACGATTATAGCCACCAGTCCATTTCAGACCAGCTCTTTCAAAAACTCCAGACAAGTAATTGAAATCAATATGATTCTCACCTGCCTTTGAAAGCAAATCTCCAAGACTTTGAGGATCAGAAATTCTAGACGCAGTTGACTTATTGAGAGAATGCTTATGGTGATAATGAATCGCAAACCTCACAGGACCGCTGTCATGATCAAGACTCGAACCCTGCGCTTCAACTGTTACAGAGTACGCTGGATTATTTTTAAGCTGAAAACAAGTGAGATGCCTCTCAGCGCTCAGCTGTTTCAGAGGAGAATGCTTTGCCAAAGCAACATTGGCCTCGCCAAAAGTACGATACCCATTATCAAGAACACTCAGAATGTACTCAATATCTTTGTCTTTGATCAGCATCATCTTTTCACTCACAGTACCCAAAAATGTATACTGATTTCGTTTAAATACATTATGACTGAATTGGGCAATATGGCGGTAAATTGACGCAAATGTGTCAAATTGGTTACATTTTTATAGATTAAAGCCATTATTACAATCATGGAAAGCATAAACCAGCAAGTATGGAAAGCACTCCAGACAGACCCGGCAGTGATGCGAGACATGGAACGCAAGCTCGTCAACACAAGAGCGCTCGCCAAGTACCTGATCGCCAAATATGAACTCAAAGTCTCCCTAGACGCGGTAATCTCCAGCATAAGACGATTTCCAGTCGAAAAATTCCAAGAAGAAGAAAAAATACTGCAGCACATATTCAACAATTCAGTAGTCGGCACAAAAAACAACATGGCATGCATCACTGTAAACCTGCCTCCAAATCAGGCATTCGCCAAACTCTGCATGATAAGCCTTCCAACAATGCGAATGACAACAGGGACAGAAGAAGTCAAAATAATTGTTGAAAGCGGACACGCAGACGAAATAGCAAAACTCTTCAAAAAAGCAGAAGTGGAAAAAGGGCTAAGCGAAATCAACGTCACAGTAGCAGAAAAAGCAATCAAAACAAAAGGCGTCATGGCGCACATCGCAGCAGAACTCGCAATAGCAAACATCAACGTACACGAACTCCTCGTCTGCCCCCCAGAATTCCTGATCTACGTCTCACAAAAAGACATAGTCAAAGCACACGAAAGAATAATAGCGCTCACGACAAGTTAATTTTATATATTATCCAATAAACAGCAAATCAAAAGAGGTAACAATGGTAAGAGTTGCAATTAATGGATTTGGGCGAATAGGCAGACAAATTCTTCAAGCAGGAATCAACGACCCAGACATACAATGGGTAGCGGTAAATGATTTGACGGACACAAAAACACTCGCCCATCTCCTGCGCTACGATTCAGTCCACGGAAAATCACCATACCCAGTAGAATGCGACGAGAAAAACCTGATCGTTAATGGCAAAACAATCAAAGTCTTCGCAGAAAAAGATCCCACAAAACTACCATGGAAAGACCTCAAAATTGACGTAGTCGTAGAAAGCACAGGCTTTTTCACAGACAAAGCAGGAGCAACACAGCACATCAAAGCAGGAGCGAAAAAAGTCCTAATATCATCACCATCAAAAGACTCAGACATCACAATAGTAAAAGGCGTAAATGAAAAAGAATACAACAAAAACAAACACCACATAATATCAAACGCGAGCTGCACAACAAACTGCCTCGCACCAATGGTCAAAGTACTACATGACAACTTCGGAGTCAAAAGAGGATTCATGGTAACAGCACACGCTTACACAGCAGACCAGCGATTGGTCGATGCGCCGCACAAAGACTTGCGCAGAGCACGAAGCGCAGCAGTCTCAATAATCCCTACAACAACAGGAGCAGCAAAAGCAGTAGCAGAAGTCATACCATCACTAAAAGGAAAACTAGACGGTTTCGCATGGCGAGTCCCAGTCCCAGACGGCAGCATAGTACAACTAACCGCAGAACTAGAAAAACCAACAGACATAGAAAAATTGAACTGGCTGTTCAAACAAGTAAGCCAATACCATCTCAAAGGCATTCTCGAATATTCAGAAGAACCATTAGTCAGCAGAGACATCATCCACAACCCGCACAGCTGCATCTTTGACGCTCCAAGCACAGCAGTAATCGGCGGAAATCTCGTCTCCATCTGCGGATGGTACGACAACGAATGGGGATACTCGTGCAGAATGGTAGACGTGATTAAGCTGCTTTAGACGCAAAATTTATATCCTACAAAGCACATATTCTCTACATGGGGACTGCACAGCGAACAGAAACCTGTCCATTAGCAGAACTTCTTCACAGCATACTCTACGATATGTCAATCAGCGCTAAAAAAGGCGATCTCGACAAGTACCGCACAGCCAACAGAACATTTGAGCGATGGCGGGAAATTTACTGCGCCAGAAACTACATAGACGAACATCTTACAAATCCTTTTGACAAATCACGCGACAAAATATGCACGTACCTAACACGAGTAATAAACAACATGCCGATACGGCCAAATCTACTCAGCGAAGCCCGCGAAATAGCAGATCACAGCCTGGAATATTCAAATAGCTTATGATGCTATTTTAGCCTTGATGATCTTCACTTCAGTCTTAGGCTTGTCTCCAGGATTTGTTGGCGTTGTGCCAATCTTGTCCAGCACGTCAACACCTTCTACAATCTCTCCAAAAATCGCGTGCTTGCCGTCAAGCCAGGGTGTGGCTACTAACGTGATAAAGAATTGACTGCCTCCAGAATTCGGACCAGCATTCGCCATGCTCAAAATACCTTTCTTGCTATGTTTCAAACCAGCACCAAACTCGTCTGGAATCTGGTAGCCAGGGCCGCCAGTTCCTGTGCCGGTCGGATCGCCTCCTTGAACCATAAAGTTCTTTATGACACGATGGAAAATAGTTCCATCATAAAAGCCCTTCCCGACCAAATCCTTGAAATTTTTCACAGTCTTCGGCGCCTTATCATCATACAATTTAATCTTCATATTTCCCATAGTAGTTTCCAATTCAACAATAGTGTTCATGTTCTCCTCCACCTTTTCAACTTCAGCAATCTGCTCTTCAGACTCTTCAACTTCAGCAGAAACCTGCTCAATTTGTTCAACTTCCTTCTCAATCTCCTGAGTTTCCGAAGCAATCTTTTCAGCATCCACAGCAGACTCATCCTTAACAGCCGGCTGCGCACACGCGATCAGCATAATCAATAACACCACTGCAACAATCTTTCTCATTTTTGTTCCTCCTTCTTTATTCCTGCAACGAAAAAACCCTCAGTATCATTATCCTGAGGCCACAAACGCAAACAATTATGCACTTCAGGATGATAAGACTGGCCGTCAAACTCTAAAACAGGCTGGCTTCTCTTCAAAGGCAAGTCAATCTCAAGCATTCTAGCATCCTTCACGTTCTCCAATAAAAAGCTTACTACTCCCTCATTCTCCTCAGGCTCAGTAGAACAAGTGCTATACACCAATGTTCCCCCAGGCTTCAACACCTGCCACGCAGTCATGATAAGCTTCTTCTGCACCCTTGACAAACGCTTCACCATATCAGGATTCCACATCAAAATAGTCTTAGGAGACTTCCTGATCGTGCCAGTGCCAGAACAAGGAGCATCAAGCAACACTTTATCAAATTGAATTCCTGTTTTGGCATAACTCTCACCCTGCATCAAAGTAATTACTGAATTATAACTCCCAATCCTCTGCAAATTAATCCCCAAAGCAGCAAGACGATCGCCCTTAACATCATTCGCAACCAAAACACCACTATTCTCCATGTACTGAACTATCTGAGAAGACTTGCTGCCAGGAGAAGCAGCCATGTCAAGAATAACATCACCTGGCTTGGGGTCAAGAACAACAGGAGGAATCATGCTAGCTGCCTCTTGAACATAATAATAACCCAGCACGTGCTCAATTGTGTTTCCGACGTCCAATCTTCCGCCTTTATGCTCAATAAAAAAGCCTTCCTTGCACCACAAGACAGGCTCAAGATTCCAATCCTCAGACAAGCGCCTTGCGCATTCCTCAACACTAATCTTCAAAGTATTCACACGAATAGATTTCCTCAGAAAAGAAAGAGTGTATTTCTTGAAAACATCCCACTCAGTCAGGCTACTATATCTCTCAATAAACTTCTCCTTGAAAACATACTTGTCCGCATCAAAAAAAGGTTTCAAAGCCATTTGCTCACGTACGGGCCATCTTTCGCATACCCCAGTTTATAATAGTATTCTCTGGCGCCAACACCAGAAATGACGAGCATCTTCCCACAATTAAACTCATCTTTAGCAATCCTTTCTGCCTCAGCCATCAAACTTTTCCCAAGACCTTTATGCTGAACCTCGCCAGACTCGCCCAACGGAACAGCCTGACCATAAACGTGCAATTCTCTAATTCCAGAGCTGTTCTTTGAAATTTCACCACGATGAGATTCTGGAACAATTCTTAAACGGCAAAAGCCCAACAACAAATCGTTCTTTATATCTTCAAAAGAGAGGAAGATTTCCTTTCCGCCACTTGCATTGTAATCCTCGCGCAACAATTTAACAGAAGACCAGTCAATCTGCTTATCTTTCGGCTCACGGCACCTAATGCAACGGCATTTCAGACCCTTGTCTTTCAGCTTCTGCTCTACCAATTGACGCATATTAGTCATGTTCGGACCAGCATCAATCACCGTGCTAGGAATATCACGCTGAACGCGCATAATCCTGCACCACTTCGGAACGTGCTTCTTCGCCTCAACAATAATATCAGCAGCATCCTCAGAAGATAAAGGCAAATACTTTCCAGCTTTCCAAATACCATACAAACCAGTTCCTTTCAGGACAGTCGTCGGATAGATTTTTATCGCATCAGGCATGTAATCAGGATTCGTGAATAATTCTTTGTAATCCTCCAAATCCATCTCTTTAGTCATGCCAGGCAAGCCAGGCATCATGTGATAGCCAACTTTCAACAAACTATTACGCATCAATCTCGTTGCTTTGACAGCATCCTGCAAAGTATGACCCCTATGCGTAGCTTTCATCACAGCCTCACGCAAACACTGAACACCCATCTCAACCCTTGTAGTCCCAAGCTTCAACATCCCATCAATATGCTCTTCAAAACACCAATCAGGCTTGGTCTCAACGCACAAAGCAACACAACGAATCCTGGCTTTCTCGTTGCGCACCTGCTCAACTTCCAATGTGCTTTTGCCTTTCAACTGCGATTCTTTCGCCTGAATACTCTCAATCCGCTGCTTATCACCAATCCCGCCCGGCAATTCAAAAAAAGACAAAAACTCATCAAACTTTATGCCATCACCATAAAATTTTTCACCAAAATCATTCATCGCCTTCAAAGCGTACGTGATAAAACCCTCCTGATATTCCCAAGGCAACGCGGGAAAAGTCCCGCCCTGAACGATAACCTCAGTCTTCTCAGGAAAATGACCAGTCGCGATGAACTGCTCAAGCCGGTTAAAAACAATAAGATACGGATCATACCTGTTACGGATGCCACGCATAGTGCTAGGCTCCCTGCCAGTATAACTCTGAGGCACATCACCAAAAGGACTTCCAGGACCACCAGGACAATAAACACACTTGCCATGCGGACAAGCAAAAGGCGCAGTCATCAAAGCCAAAGGAGAAACACCAGACATAGTACGCATAGGCTTGGTAGTCAATTTGGTTCCAGTGCGCAAGAAAACCTCAACATCAGAAGGAATGCTTTTCAAGCCATACTTTTGCGACAGCTTTACCTTCAATTTAGACAAATCCTCCTTAGAAATGCCCTGCCTTACAGCACCCTCAACCTCAGCAAAAAAACCATCCATAAGTGAAAAATCGACGAAGGGGATTTATAAATCTTATTCACTTGTCGTAGAATAACGAATTTCAGAAACGTGCAAAGAAGTACCAGGCTCTATAATCACGTCCAAAAACAACTGCTCCTTATTGAACAAGTCCTCATCAAGAATGCAAGTCTCAACGCACTGATTCTGAAACGCGCCAGAACGCGTCTGATAACCAGAAGGAAGAGTCTCGATCCTATTCAACCTCTCACCCGAATCGATATTCAAATCAGCAACAGCCATTCCAGTAATCTCTTCCATGGAAGAACCCTCTTTCCACTTATTGGAAAAAACAAGCCAATTCCTAGCACCATCAGTCAAGTAAACGTTAACTAAACCATTGCCAACCACGGTGCTGGCCATGGAAAAAGAAGACAATTTCAATAACATGCCAGATTCAGAAGACAGAACAAAACGCTGGCTCTCAGACACATCAATATCAATCGGCTGCGTGAAAGTCTCTGTCGAAACAAAACCAGTAATGGAAGGCTTGCCAACAAAAAGCGTGACAATAATGATAGTAAACACGACAACACTCAACACCAAACGGTGAGATTCCATACTTAATCTTCTCCTGAAAGCTGTTTATAAATCTTTTCGATTTCCTCACGATCAGACTTATCACTCACTGATTCAACCTTTGACAAAACCTTAGCCCACTCTTCCCTGACAACAACATCAGCATTAACGTTCTCTCCCAACTGCTCGGCCTTTTTTAGCCTAGAATGAACCGTTTCCATCACTTCATCTGCCTTATTCTTCAGCATCGCAGACAAAGGAGCACTCTTCGTCTTCATTCTGGAAAGAAAACCCTTAACTTTTTCCTTCAAAGGCACAGGAAGATCCATGTTAACTCCAATATCGCCCGTCTCCTTCCACTTGGAGACTGCTTCGCTCAATTTGCCAGTAATATGATCGTGAATAAGCTTGCGCGTATCCTCGCGCTCTTGCACTCTCAAATCATCCTCATCAGGTTCCTCGTCCTCAACCTTTCTTTCTTCCTTAACCTCTACCTCATCCCCAAACTGGACAATATGAACATCATCCCCTCTAACTTCTTCAACAACTTCCTTTTCCTCAACAACAGGCTCAGCAGGAGGCTCAACAGCCTCCCTGAACATACCAGTAACCTTATGCCTGAACAAAGAAAACTTGGACTCTTCTTTCTCGTGATGCTCAGCCTTATGCGTTTCCTTATGATGCTTATGACTTATTTCTTTTCCCATTCCTCTTCAACCTCTTCTAACTCCTTCCACACGTCAGGCCTTGGCCCATCAGACTTCTTAGAAGCGAGCATCTCAGCGCCAAAAATGGCAAACATCACAACCACGGCAAGAGCTGCCAAAATACTAGCAGCCTGTTTCGTAACAACAGTAACAGCAGCAGTAGGAGCGGCAACAGAAACACCGAAAACACTCGTCAATGCGACAAATCCACCGATAAATATCATGATGAGAATCTTTTTAGTCCTTGGATTCTGAGTCATGTGGCTCAACGCGTGCGCGCCAACAACAGAAATAACCAACAACAAAATCATCAGCAAAGTAGAATGATTAGGCGTATCAATCTGAGCAACATTTTTGCAATTCGGACAAGGCGCCAAACCGCTCGGACCCAACGGCACCACAAAATGATATTCATCAATAGACAAAAATCCAGGGCCGGAAATCAAGACAACCAAACGCTCAGGCAAAACAGGAGTCATACTGCACGTCTCCAAACACTGGCCCTCAAACTGCGTCCCGAATGAAGATAACTCCAATACTTCAGGAAGAGTTCTGGTATCCATCACTAGAAACTTTTGGTCATTCTCGGCAAGAAGCCAGACCTGCGCGAACCCAGGACCCTCCCACGAGCCCGACAACGACAAACTCTTAATCAAAAAAGGATGGTGAAAAGGAATCTGATCAGAACCTGACAAGCGCACGTGCGCCCTCTCACGAAACTCAGAAACCTGCACCCCTGACGGGCGCACAGTCATAATTCCAAGAATGACTGCTATCACGATTGTCAATACCAGAACTGCCTTTTTCCACATCATTGCACAATCGTACCGATAAGATCAAAATACAAATCATTCTTCTCAGGACACGCGTTATTGCACTCAACAACCTGCTCCCAGAGCTTCTCAGCTTTCCTATCCTCAAGCAGCTCAATCTGCTCATTCGCAATACTCATCGCCTTAGAAAAGTCCAACAAGTGCTCAGCATCACCCCAATAT
The DNA here is from genome assembly GCA_964617195.1 of uncultured Methanosarcinales archaeon. GTDB lineage: Archaea > Nanobdellota > Nanobdellia > Woesearchaeales > ARS49 > CABMGU01. The sequence goes on from CAZTVK010000025.1 coordinate 41,105, forward strand.
TTTGCAGTAGCTATAATATTAATCAAAACAGCGCTCTCAGGAATATCCTGCTCAAAAGCAGCCACTGTCACTAAAATCATGTCCAAGTATGCTTCATCAGGACAACTTGTCGCAAGGCACTGCATCATCCTATCCCACTGATCCTTAACTTCCTGATCATCAGTTTCTACCACAAGGTCGTCTAACGCAGAAATAAGATTAGCACGCTCGACAGGCGCTGTGGCTTTCCTCAACTCAATACTCTTGTAAATAATGCCCTTGATCGGAGGCTCGCTCTTCATCACGCTCACAATAACCACTACGGCCACCACTATAATCAAGATGCCGAGAATTGAAAATATTACTGCACTAAAACCTCTTTGCACTGCCATGCAGAAATCAACACTATTAGTATATTAAAAGGTTTTGGATGAAGAATCAAGCAAACTGGCTAAAGATGCCTGTTTATTGGTCGGATCGCTCTGGATTTGCGTCCTGACAAACCTCTTGCAAATCTTCTCAAAAGTATGCACTGGGTCGGATTTGTTCGGCACGATTCTTCTTTTTGCCTCGCATTCAACGCTAGGCAATTCAGTTATCGCAACCGAGTTATGAACGTGCAAACTCACATAATAACTACTCATATCGTGCGAGTAAAGCGTTTTTCCAACCGAATCATCAGCTGAACTGCCATAATCACTACGGTTAGGAATGTGAATCAAGTAAGAAATATTTACTTCAAACTTCCGCCCGGCGAGCTTTCCCTTTGTAGGAGCATACGTGTAGATTTGCATAGAAATCACCCAAGACTTATTTCTTCGCAGCAGGCGCTGCAGCAGCACCAGGCTTTGCGCCAGCAGCTCCCGGCGCACCAGTAGCAGCACCTGCACCTTCAACTGGCAACAATTCCTCGATAATCGTGGTCGGAATCTTGGCCTCGATAAGCTTTGCTTTGATAGCTCCTCTAGCCTGACCAGCCATGCTCTCGATAATCTGCTTGGCAGTCGCCATGAACTCAGCCTTACGCTTCTCAATATCAGCAAACAATCTCTGACGCTTCAAATCCAACTCTTTCAACTCTTCAGCAGAAAGCTCAGTCTTTTCCAATCTTATTTCTTCAGTAAACATTCCCTTGTTAAGATCAGCAATAGTATCAACAGCGCGCTTGCCCTCAATCATAACACCCATGCTGTTACAAGTTCCGGCAACTTCCTTAACTCGAGAAAGAGTGTCCTTTCCAGACAAACCGTCTCCCTTCATTTTTGAAATCTTGATAACCTGCTCGATTTTCAAATCAGCAACCAAATCAGTATGAGGAGAACCACTGCCTTTCTCAATATGAGCTTCCTGCTTGATCAAAGCACTGACAGGAGGAGTGCCAACAGTAATCGTAATGTTCTTCGCTTCGTCAACAATAATCTTGACAGGAACCTGAACGCCCTTGAAATCAGCAGTCTTCTTGTTAATTTCAGCAATAACTTGGCCGATGTTAACGCCCAATGGACCTAGAGCTGGACCTAACGGAGGAGCGGCTGTTGCTTTTCCGCCTTCAATCATTGCGTCTACAGTTTGCTTAGGCATAAGTATTGTCCCCCTATACGATATTTAAAAAGGTTTCGTCGCTTTCGTCTATAATTCGTCTTCTTCTCTTACTTCAGGAGCGGCCTCGGTCTCACGTCTAATGACCTTTACGGCGTCCATCTTAACAGTAATTGGAATCGGAACAGCAGCGCCCAACAGCTCAACAACAACTTCTTCCTTAGTCTTGTCGATCCTTGTGACTTTAGCCTGCTCACGCTTGAACGGACCAGTAATAATCTCAACAATATCGCTCTTCCTGATATCAACCTCTCTCTTAACTTGTTCAAGCATGTGCTCGATTTCAGAATACTGAATTTCCTTCGACAAAATGCCTCTGGCATAAGGAACATTAAACGCGGCCTGCTCAGCAGACTGTTTGTCTGCAGATTCAACGAAAATATAACCACGCATTCCATGCGGCCTGATAACAGAATAAACCGGCAATTTCTTTTTCTTAATGTTAGAAACAATAAAATCCATGACTTGGTCTTCACGGTTCGCGGTAGTTCTCAAAGCGAAAATGTGCGTGCCAAGCTCTTCCTTCTTCTTTGCTGGAGCTTCAACAGGCTTTTCTTCAACAGCCTTGACTTCCCCGACTTCTGGCTGCACAGCGCCGGCCATAGTTGGAATGCCACTAGGCGCTTCCTTTGGTTCTGCCCCCTGCTCGTTTTCTTCCATTTTTCAAATCTCCGAGAATAATATACGTGAGAAGTAATGATGGCTTTTTAAAGGTTTCTGTCAGAACAATATTTCCCTAATGAAATGAACCAGAAATCCAACAACTCCAATAACTGCCATGCCAATGCTTGAAATCTTGACAATAGTAGTAAATTCCTGCTTGTCAGGCTTCTTGGTAACCCTGAGAACACGCTTGCACTCAACTATGAATGTTTTCAAACGGTCAAACTTTCCAGGTATTGACGCGCCAATCCTTTTTGTCTGTTCAACCAGCGTTTTGGGCAGTTCTTCCTTGGGCTGAACTTCAACAGGCGCTTCCTCAACCTGCTCTTCAACAGGAGCCTCAGCAGCTTCCTCTATCTCCTGAATATCTTCCTGAAGCTCTTCGTCTTTCTTTTGCTCATCCATAACAAGAAGTTTCTATGTGTGATTTATTAAGCTTTCTTAGAATCAATCAACAAACTCAATACCGAGCTCTGACTGCAGCTCCTCCCTTGTAGCCTCAGACAACTTCTTCGTCTTGCCAAAAATCTGCGGAGACTTAACACCAGTAACGATAAGCATAACCTTCAAAACGCTTCCAAGATCTTCATAAATTTGCGCGCCCCAAATAATTTTGGCGTCTTCTGAGAGACGCTCACTAATAGTTTCAACAACTCTTCTTGCCTCATTCAAAGTCAAGTCCTTGCTGCCAGCAACATTAATCAAAGCACCAGTCGCGCCAGTAATGTCAACATCCAACAACGGGTTGTTAATCGCTTTCTCAACCGCCTCAGTAGCCCTATTCTCAGAATCACTTTCGCCAACACCAATCAAAGCAACACCACCATTGCTCATAACAGCACGAATATCAGCAAAGTCCAAGTTAACAAGACCTGTTTTTGTAACCAATTCAGCAATACCCTTGACTGCATTTGTCAAAATCTCATCAGCAACCTTGAAAGCAGTATGCAAAGGCAGGTCAGGAGCAAGCTCCAACAATTTATCATTAGGAATCACGATAAGAGTATCAACATACTGCTGAAGCTTTTCAAGACCCATAACTGCATTCTCATATCTCCTGTTGCCTTCCATCGTGAAAGGCATAGTGACGATTCCAACAGTCAAAGCGCCCATCTTCTTAGCGATTTCAGCAACAATAGGAGCGCTGCCAGTGCCAGTACCACCGCCAAGACCGCAAGTGATAAACACCATATCAGCATCCTGGAAAGCATTCTTCAAATCATGCTCGTTTTCCCTTGCTGCCTCTTCGCCAACCCTCGGATCAGAACCAGCACCAAGACCCTTCGTAACTTCCCTGCCAATCAAGATCTTCTTATCAGCAGTCGTGTACAACAAGTCCTGAGCATCAGTATTGACGGCAATAGTTTCAGCGCCATGCACGCCAACCTCAGTGATACGGTTGATGGTATTGTTACCACCACCGCCACAACCAACCACCTTAATACTTGCGCGCTGTTTTGCGAGAAGCTCTTCAAGCTCGGTATCCAAAGGATGGCTCGAGCTACGTTTTTGAGACAATTTCGGATCGTTAGAAACTGGTTGTGCAGGCGGTTTGATGAAGTCCATGATTTCCCCCTTTGGATAAAAAATTCAAAACTTAGGGACTATTTAAGTATTATGACGAAGGAAAATATATTTTACTTCTTGAGCTCAACTGACAGTTCAAGACTGGTTAGTTCAGAAACTTTCTTTGCCAATTCCATCTTAATCTGCTCTGGAAGCTCAGAAGGGAAACTTACAACCGCTTTCTTCTCCTTCACATCAACCGGTATTTCTGTACCGAACAACACTTTCAGCAAAGACTCAACCTGAACTTTCTTATCAGTCACTAATTTGATGACTTTCAAATCATAAACAACATCCCTGCCAGCCAAAGGATGATTGAAATCAACAACAGTCCTTCCACCGCTGACAGACTTCACAAGACCAACCTGGCCATCAATGTTCAATCTTAAGTTAGGAATAGGCTTTATGTCCTGCTCTGTGAACTTGTTAGTAGGAATCATCTTGATAAGCTCCATTTTCTTCTTGCCAAAAGCCTTCTCAGGAGGAAGCTCTAACGTGTAACTTCCCAATTCTTTGCCTTCCAAAAATTCATCAATGCCTCTCAGAATATGATGTTCGCCAATGCAAATGATGACTGGAGCGTATTCTCCTTTTTCCGAGAAAATCTGCGCTTCCTTAGCTATTTTCACACTAGTCGTGTCAAAGACCTCTTTAGTATCCTTAAAACGACCAGTATATTCTACTTCCACAAAATCGTGCTTCTTAATAGCCATGCGACGAAGGGCAGAAGAAGAATATAAAAAACTTCACTTTTTTCTGACGAACTCCAACACTTTCTGAATGGACTGTTCAATAGTTAAGTTTGACGTGTCAAGAACAAAATCATAATGCTTGGCGTCAAGAAAATTGTCAATTCTATAATATTTCCTGTAACGCTCCACTTCACTCTTCTGGCGCTTAACAATTGCTTCAAGAACATCCTTTTCAGACTTAAGCTGCTGTTCTGTATGGCGTTTTTGAGCAGCAATATCCTTCCAAGTACGCTGGGCGGCAACCTTTAGGTCAACCTTCAAGAAAATCTTTACCGCTTTAGGAATAAAATGAAACGCCAATCTGCTGTCAATAACAAAATCCGCCTTCAAAGCAAGATGCTTAGTCCTCTCATCAATCTCACGGTCAATAGAAATATCAGTCTCGGCCTGCCTTGTAAGCTCCATCAGAGAAATACCCCTAGACTCTGCCATCTCGCGCATGAAATCACCAGCAGAAAAATGCTTCAAACCGAATTCCTTCGCAACAGCCTTTCCAACAGTAGACTTTCCGCTGCCAGGATCTCCGGAAATGGTAATTATCATACAAACCATAAATGGCAATGTGTTTTTAAGCGTGACGAAAAATTATTAAAAACCAGCACTTGAGCAGCAGTTATGGGTGAAGTACATTATCTGTCCAATAAAGCGCTAAATCCAGAGATGCGCGAAAGCGCCATGAAAATTCTCGAAGACCACATTCAAAAGCCAGACCCAGGCTCAGAATTCGAACAAACAGTCAAAAAACTCTCACACCTCCAGCCACGAGAACAAATCCATGCTCTGCAAACATTCGGATTCGACACGCTCTTTTCCTTTGACAAAGAAGTCACAGGCTACATAGCTCTCAGACGGGACAAGCCAGCAAAGACGGTTCATGTCTACAGAGTACACACAGAAGAAAAATACCGCGAACAAGGACTGGCAGTTGCCAACATGGCCATTCTGGTTTATGACTCCTTCAGCAATGGATGTGACCTGATACAAGCAGGAAAAGGAAAAGATGAGAAAATGACAAGGGTTCTAGACTCCCTCAAAAGCCAGCACGAACAACAACTGGAAGCATGCATAGAAGTCATGACAGGCAGGATAACAAAAGCTAGTTCTGCAAAACCTTTATAAATGGGTTTCAAACCCCATATACGGGGAGTGAAGATATGGTAGACGCGATTGACACAACAATAGAATCACCAAGGTTGCATTTTGTTACTAAAGACCAGATATACCTCTTCTGTTCAACAACAAAAGACGACAACAAAGTCCACCAAGGCGACAACCCAGTGCTTCCAGGATTCTTCCTTGACACCAGAGTTGCAAATCACTTTGACGAGAGAGCACGCGCCCGCAATCCAAACATGCGGCTTATTGGCCTGGATGTCAAATTCCAAGACATGATACTCAAAGACGAAAGATTCTGCATCAAAGGCGAAGAAATATACGATGAAAAAGCAGGCACAATAACATACAAAATGGCAGTCGTCAAACCAAAAATACTTCAGCTTAATGGAAGCTCAAAAGACACAAATGCAGCAGTAGGTTCAGTAAGATACAGCCTGACTCCGACAGACCCGAGAACAGCCAGACTAGACAGCAAATTCCTGCCATACTCTAATGCGGGAAAGACTTACACACTCAACTCAGAACTGCTCGAAGGAGTAAGACAAAGCCTGGAATTAAAATCATTCGACAAGACAATGACGGCAGTCAGCCTGACATCACACGCACTGCAAACAGACAAAGAAAGCTACAATGTTCTCTTTGATGAAACACTAATGAAAGAAAGATATCCTTATTTTGCCAAACACGACCTGACAGTCTACGAAGGCATGGAAACACTTCCAGAGGGAGCAGAGTTCACAATACGCGTTAAACCAGGCGCTCCAAAAATGGGTCTGCACCCGGCATATGCAAGAGCAGTTGACACTGCAGGAAAACCTCTCTTTGATCTTACCTGCACAATAATGTTTCACGAGCAGAAAACTCAGTAAGATATTTAAATAGGCTACAGTCTGAAATTCATATACACTAGGGGGTTATTATGGCAAATCGAGAAGTACAACCAATATTCATATTTCCAGAAGGAACACAAAGAACTACTGGAAGAAACGCTCAGCGAAACAACATAATGGCGGCAAAACTAGTTGCTGAAACTGTCAGAACGACTCTTGGACCAAAAGGAATGGACAAGATGATTGTTGATTCTATGGGTGATATTACAATAACAAACGACGGAGTCACAATTCTCGAACAAATGCAAGTAGAACATCCAGCAGCAAAAATGATTGTAGAAGTCGCCAAGACCCAAGAAGCAGAAGTTGGAGATGGCACGACAACTGCAGTTGTGATTGCCGGTGAATTATTGAGACGCGCAGAAGAACTCTTAGACCAAAACGTGCACCCGACAGTCGTCGCACGCGGATACAGAATGGCAGAAGAAAAAGCGCAGGAAATACTCAACGACATAGCAGAAAACGTCAAGCCTGACAATGTTGAAATTCTTCAAAAAATAGCAGAGACTGCATTAACCGGCAAAGGCGCAGAAAGCGCAAAAGAAAAACTTTCAACACTTGCAGTAACTGCAGTAAGAAACGTATCAGAATACTTGAATGGAAGCTACCATTTTGACAAAGAAAACATCAAACTTGAAAAAAGAACCGGCGGATCCGTGGAAGATACTGAGCTTATTCAAGGCATTTTGCTAGAAAAAGAAGCAGTGCATCCAGGCATGCCCAAATTGATTAAAAATCCAAAAATAGCATTGCTGGACTCTGCCCTTGAAATTAAAGATACTGAAATTGATGCCAAAATTGAAATAACAAACCCATTGCAAATGCAAGAGTTCTTGCAGCAGGAAGAAAAAATGCTTTCTGACATGGTCGACAAAATCTCAGCATCAGGAGCAAACGCAGTATTCTGCCAGAAAGGCATAGACGACATGGCACAACATTTCCTGGCGAAAAAAGGAATCTATGCAGCAAGACGAGTCAAGAAATCAGACATGGAAGCGCTCGCACGCGCAACAGGCGCACGCATTGTAACTTCACTGCGAGACTTAAGCTCAAAAGACCTCGGTACTGCAGGCATAATAGAAGAAAAAAAAATAGGCTCAGACGAAATGACTTATATCACAGGCTGCAAGAATCCAAAAGCAGTCACCATCCTAATCAGAGGCGGAACAGAGCATGTAGTTGATGAAGCAAAACGCGCAATGACTGACGCCATCGGCGACGTTGCAGCTGCCTTGAAAAACGGAAAAGTAGTAGCAGGAGCAGGAGCACCAGAAATAGAAGTAGCAAAAGGACTACGCAAGTACGCAGACTCGCTTTCAGGAAGAGAGCAACTCGCAGTGTTAGCATTCGCAGAAGCCTTAGAAATCATCCCACGAACACTAGCAGAAAACGCAGGAATGGACCCAATCAACATCCTTGTAGAATTGAAAGCAGCCCACGACAAGAAAAACCAAAAATGGTATGGCGTAGATGTTTTCAAAGGCAAAGTCGTTGATTCATGGGCAGCAGGAGTAATAGAGCCATTAAAAATCAAGACACAAGCGCTAAGCTCAGCATCAGAAGTCGCGCAGATGATATTACGCATCGATGATGTCATAGCAGGCGGAAAAGCGCAAATGCCACAAATGCCTCCCCCAGGAATGGGCGGGCACGGAATGGAATTCTAACGCTTACCCTCATCGTACTGCAAAGAAACAGCATACACAAATTGCTTAATGGGCATTGGCTTGTTAAAAAAATTCCAATTCTTATCATGTTCTGTCTTAGTCACATAAGACTTAATCGGAGGACGGGTCTGGTCTCGAGGAAACATTTCAGCCAAAAACTTGAAAATATCCATTTCTTCACTTGCACATCCTGCGACAACATAAGGAGGGTCATTCTCTGAAACGCCAAGCTTGCGCAGCATCAAATACGCATGCTTTCTGCCAGCAGACAAACCCACTTCAATATTCTTGTCGGGATAACTATTCACCCAAAACGAAAACGCGTGGAGCTGCTCAGGACGCCATAGGGGCACATTCTGAATAAGCACGCCCTCCGTTTCACGAGAAGGTCCACGCTCTTTTTTGTAAATCTTGGACATCTCAAAAGAAAGTGTCTTAGTGCTCACAGGATCAACATCAGAAAGCTTGCGCCCAAAAGCACTTCCCACCTCGACAGGCAGGTAACGATCATCAAACAAACTCAATACTCTTTTAGCCAAACTACCCTCTCCTGGAACGCGAGCTCCAACCACCTTATACGGCACGTTCTCGGAGGAGTCATCATGCGGAAACTTTTCAAGCTCAAGCCAAGAAGTTCCTAATAAAAGCCATAAACGGTCATCACGATACGTCTGCAAACTGTCAAAAAAAGGATCAGTCTGCCCAGGCTCAAACAACGTCGCCTCTATATTCAACCTCATTTTTGTCTTCACTCGTTTCGCACAAACAAGCCACTCATTTAAAAGCGTTTTGATTCGCATCCTTTTTATAGTCGACAAACGATTTTGAGATTATGCTTGAAAGAATAGTAGGCGAGCGCGTAATCCTTAGGAGACCGAGAATGAGCGATGTAGACGCGATTTCCGAATACTGCAAAGACCGACAAATATCAAAATGGATAAGTGCAATGCCATATCCTTACAAGAAAAAAGACGCGGTTTTTTTTGTCAAAGACAGCATCAAAAAATGGAAAAACAAAACAGACTACATTTACGAGATAGAATGTGAAGGCAAACTGGCAGGCACAATAGGATTACATATGAAATCTGATGACAAAGCCGAGCTTGGTTATTGGATAGGCAAGCCACATTGGGGAAAAGGATTAATTCCAGAAGCAGCAAAATTACTCATGAAAGAAGCGTTCAAACGATTAAAGCTGAACAAAATATACGCCCGCTACCTTGAAGGAAACGAAAAAAGCGAACGAGTAATGCAGAAAATCGGAATGAAATACGAAGCATGGCTTCGCTATGACGCCAAAAAAGGCAAAAAATACCATGATGTCACTCAATATTGCATTCTCAAGAGCGAGTTTAAGCCGTAGAAATATTTATATACCAACTTGCCTAGTTTTTGAATATATACGTTAAAAAAGGTGATTATATGGCAGACGATGAAAATTCTCAAACAGCTCCAGGAGAAGAGGAAGAATACGAACTTCTCCCGCACAAAGAAATAGAAGACCTGAAAGAAGAACTGTCAAAACTAAAAGAATTCGAAATAGCTCCAAGCAAAAGACTGCAAGTATCACTTCTAGAGCTTAACACTAAGCTTGACAGGCTCATGATGATATTTGAAGACGCAACGCACGAACTGCGCGTAGAAGAAGGCGGATTAAGTTTCACAGAGAAGATGAAACCACTGCTTGAAAAAATGAACAAAATTCTTGAACAAAATTCTGAAATCGCATCAGGCATACTAGCACTGGCTGACATGGTCAAAGAATTGAAGGAAGCACGGCCAGAAGAAATGCCAAGACAGGCATATGAAGTTAGAGAAGAGATACCAGCGCCAATGATGGCGCCAAGACAAGCAGGAATGATGGCACCACCAAGAGCGCCACCAGTAGGAATGATGCCGCCAGGAGTGCCACCAGGAATGCCGCTGCCACCACTGCCACGCAAGAGAACATTCGGCATATGAGCCTACCGCTAGATCTCGGAGACAGATTAGTAGACAGAAGCAAAAGCACACTCTACCTCTATTATCTCGCTCGCGCAATGCACAAAGTCATGCAAAGAGAAATCTCGCGAAGAAAAGTCGAACTTTCTATCAAACAATTAAAGAAATTAAGCACAAAAGAACTGCACGGCCACATCGATGAACTCCAAGGACATATAGCGGAAGCAATCCACCGCGAAAAACAAATCCAAGGCCACCAGCAAGGAGAAGAATCAGTCCACGGAGAACTAAAACACAAGATTGGCAGGCTAGAAACCAAGCTTTCACGATACTTACAAACACAGGAAGCGCGAAAAGGCAGAATCCAAGAGCTCGAAGACAAAATCAGAAGCAAATTCGAAACAAAACGAGAAAAAATCAATGTTTTGAAAGAAGACCTGAAAAAACTACTCAAACTCTACAACGAAACAAAAAAAGCAAAAACGCCACAACAACACCTACTCAGAATAGCGAAAAGAATGGAACAAGTCAAAAACAAGATTTCTTTGCTGAGATAATCATCTATGCGCAAACCAGAAAGTCAAGTGGTTCTTCTCTTTCTTATCGAGCTTGCAGAAGCCAAAACGTTCGAGCTGGACGATTGTTCCGACGTCCAAATCACGCAAACCAGCCTCGCCAACACCTTTCCTTAACTTCTTATCAGGCATCAAGACTTCAACTTCAACAGTATCAGAATCAGCAGGAAGCCAGTGCATAGTAGACTCGCCTTTTTCTCTAAACTTCTCATATTCAGCGCTGTCAAACAAATATTCCTTTCCATCTTTCGAAAAGTTCAAACAATCCTTCAAACGATACAACTTCTTGGCTTTAACAGAAGCAAGATCTTCTTTGGAAACAAAAAATTCAGATTTTGTCTTGAAAGAACGCTTTCCTCTGTCAGGATAATCAGGATGCAAAGGAATCTGAACATCCTGCTCAGGAGCATTCTTCACAGTAACCTTCACTGGATCCCAGACGAAAAAGTGCCTGTTAGCTATCGGGTCAATAATATCTCGGTTATGAGCTTCCAAACTCTTGAAAAAATCCTCAGCAGGAACAAGCTTGTCATTCAAACCAACACCCATATCCTGCGCGAACTTATGAAAAGCACCAGGCTGGAAACCACGACGTCGCAAAGCAGCAACAGTAGGAAGACGAATGTCATCCCAATCATCATACTGACCACGCTCAATAGCGGCTTTTATTTTACGCTTGCTAACCTCAATACCTTCAAACTTGATCTTGCCGATATACGAGTGATTCGGAGACTTCCACCCAAAGAAATCATAAACGTGCTGCTGCCTCTTAGCATTATCAAAATGATCCTTGCCACGAATAGTGTGAGTAACACCCATCTCATGGTCATCAATACAAACAGCAAAATTCATCAAAGGCCAAACCTTGTACTTAGTGCCTGTCCTCGGGTGAGCGCTATGATTAATCCTTAACGCAGGCCAGTCACGCATAGCAGGATTAGGATCATTAATATCAGTCTTAACCCTGACAACAGCCTGACCAGGCTCGTACTCAACAAACATCTTATCCCAGCGCAGCAATTGTTCCTTTAGCGGCAAATCACGGCAAGGACACTCCTTATTATTCAATGAAAGAGTCCTGAAAGTCTCCTGATCACAAGTGCAAACGTAACCCTTTCCCTTACTGATCAACTGCTCAGCATAATCATAATAAGTCTCCAAACGATCACTCTGAATCGCAACCTGGCTGATACGATTCTCGCACAACCAGTTCAAAACATCCTCGGTCATCTTATACGCAGGCGTGTAGATATCCTCTGCCTTCGTATCCTCAAAACGCAGGATTAATTTTCCATCGAACTCTTTGCAATAAAGATGGCTGAGAGAGAACACAACAGCATGACCGATATGCTGAACACCGCTCGGACTCGGAGCAAGACGCATGACTAGCTTTCCTTTCTCCATCTCAGGCAAAGGCTTCAGCTTTTTTTCCTCAGGACCATGCTTGTCCGCCAATAACTCAGGAGCAAGCTTTTGCAACTCAGCAGTCTGCTCATCAACAGACATCAAACGCACAGCATCACAAACCTTCTTAATTTGTGGAGTCAGTTTCTTCAACTCGGCCTTAAGTTCAGGACGCTCACCGAGAACTTTGCCTATCACAGAACCCATATTCGGCACGCCATTGTACTTTCTCGCATTGTCCAGCGCATGCTTTCTTACTAGATTTTCAAACTCATCCATTATTCTAAGAAGTAAATAGTTAGTATATAAAATTACTGCACTATAATCTTGCCACGAGCCATGTCCATTGAGCAGTGGAATTTGAACGTGCCTGCCTCGTTGGGCGACAATTCTATAACTCCGCTCGTACCAGGACCAACAATCTTTCTAACCTTGAAATCAGGAATAACAATCTCGCTCGCACAACCAGCAGTTTCTTCTGCCTTGACATTAATCTTCAATGGAACACCTTTCTTCGCCACGATAACGTTCGGGCGATAAGCAGAATTTGCAATCGTCAGCGCGACTTCCTGATAACCATCCTTTTGCACTGCCTCTTCACGCACTTCCTGCGTTGCCTGCTGAAGATATGCGGGTAGTTTGACATCACCAGAATTGGCCGCATTTGCCTGGGCAGGAGACGCTTCAACGATATTGAAAGTTAAAACAACGCTTGCGCCCAACAAAACAATACACGCAAACGCCCACCATGTGATAAAACCATTAGACAATTTAGCAGCTTCTTTCGCCTTCGCACCACTGCAACAACTCACGCCGCAATGCACAGCATACGAAAAGCCAAGCATTGTGAGCAAAAAGAGGAAAGTGAAAAACGGAATGAAAATCTCAATACTGAAAGGCCGCATCATCTGTCCCAGCATCGCGCCCATCATGCCACCCATTGGACCAGCCATCACTCCTTCCATAACACCCAGATGCCCACCCAATCTGCCCAAAGGCATTCCAAACGCCAAGCCTACAATACTTCCAATAATCACGCCAACCAAGAAATTACCAGTCGGAATCAAGTACAATGTGGCAGTCATCAAGCCAGCCATCATGCCGAAAGTCATGCCAACCATCATGCCATGCATTTCATCAATAAACTTTCTCCGCTTCCAAACGTACGATGTCGCGGCTACCAGCACGGCAAAAAGCAAAATAAACATTATAAGATAAGAATTCATGGTCACCACACAACTTTCTGCTTAGCAGACTTCAGATAACGACTTGTTTTTTGAGAATGAACAGCAAACGAATCAGCTGCACATTCCTCTTTCTCAACTGAAGACGCAGAAAACCAAGCAACAGGAGAAAATGCATACACAAAACCTGCGCTGAACTTGTTCCAAGAAGAATTAGACTTTACATGGTACAACTCGTGCAACAAAACAGCCTCCAATTCTTTCTTCGAAAGCAAATCAAACATGCCAACAGAAACGAAAACCTTCCTGCCAGCCGTAAACGCAACAGGCTTTGCCCTGTCGATCAAAAATAATTCAGCCCTGATGCCAGTCAATCTGCACAATTCGATAAAAGCTCTCAATCGCAAAGGCTTAGACAACATTCTGTAAATTCTTGGAATCATCAAATAACCTCCAATAAAAGAGACGGCCATCAAAGGAGGCACAATATATAACACGAACTTTGCGAATAACGCAGTACACCAAGACAAAAGCCCTTGGACAAGGCTCAAACTGCAATTAATAGACAAAGCGAAATAAAACAAAGGAGATAACACGAACAACAAATGAGTGTATAGTAGCCAAGGCTTACCATATTTCTTCCAAGCTAGCAAAGATGTAATGCCGAACAGGAGAGAAACAACTACGATAAGCATTTTCGCCGGATCAGTCGCAAACGCAACTGAACTTTCAAGTACACTCATTTTTCACCTTTTTTTAAAACGATCATTAAAATATGAAACAGCAGTAGAGCCAAACGTATCAATAAGCTTATTCACAGTCTTGTCAATAACAGATTTCTCAAAAGCATTCTTATCCTGCGTAGGATAATACACATAACGAACACCGCCTCTTGCAGTCTCAATCTTCCTCGCAACAATGCCTTTATCATGCAACCTGTCGCAAATAACCGCAACAGAACTCAGCGCGACAGCCTTTCTCAATTTTCCATGAATCTCCCTGACACGCATCTTCTTATCCGGCCATAAAACGCGCAACACATCGCTCTCCAACGGGCTCATTAGCGAATTAAAATCAGCAACATTCTCTTTCATGATGGAGACTAAAATTAATTAGCTTTAAATACTTTACGCATGTTGTAACGCTTTGATGAAAAGGGCCATGTTGATTATTCTACTGATTCTAGTAGGATGCACTGCTCAAGCACCAGAGCATGGCGCACAGCACACCTCGGCAAAAATCATGAAAGTGCACGCTGACAAAGATGAGCTTAACCTGCACGATTTCAATATAAAATTTGCACGGCCAACAGCAGAGGCCGGAAAAGAAACAGAACTAAAATTCACGATTCTGCAAAACGGCCAACCAATGGAGCTAAAGTTACTCCACGAAAGACTTATGCACTTAATACTCGTCAGAAAAGATTTGAACTATTTTGACCATCTGCATCCAGAAAAAAAGGAAAATGGCGTGTTTTCAATCCCGTACTCTTTCCTGGCGCCAGGAGAATACCGCTTGTGGGTAGAATTCACCGACGGCGTTCTAGAGCACATCATAGACTATCCGCTGACTGTCGGAGGAACAGCGGAATTACCAGAACAAGACACGCTAAACGGTTTGAACGTAGAAATACAAACAAGTGAATTGCAACAAGACAAACCAGCGAAAATCAATTTCATAGTCACCAAGGATGACGCGCCTGTTCAGATCACTGAAACATGGCTTGGAGCAGACGCACATCTTATCATCATCAGCAACACTCTGAACGAGTTCGCACACTTGCATGATGCTGCCGGAGACAGTGACAACCTTTTGGCATTCGGCTACACGCCAGAGTATTCAGGCAACTACACTTCCTGGGTAGAGTTCATGCATGAAAAGAAAACACGCACTGCAAAGTTTGGATTCACAATTCATAAAACTTAAAATGAAAACATACGCACTACTATTACTACTGCTTGCTGCCTGTGCAGTAGAACAGCTTACGACAGAAGAGCAATCATACAAAGACTACTGCTCAGCGCATAATGGCGCGTGGATGAAAATGTCAGAATTGAAAGAAGGACAGCCAACAGGCAAAACATGCTATGGATGCATGCCAGATGAAAAGAATCACATTTGCACACAACAAGAATATGAGGAATTCGTAAAATGAAAAAACTGCTTTTGTTTATCATCGCACTAATACTAGTTAGCGTTGCTGCTGCAGAACTGCAATTTCCGCCAGGAGCCCAAAAAGTGCTCGAGTATGAAAAACAAGTAGGGCTGGCAGTAACATTCCTGATAGCGTTCATCGGCGGAATACTGACCTTCACTTCACCATGCGGGTTTGCAGTATTGCCAACGTTCTTCGCATACCTGTTCAAAGAAAGAAAACGAGCAATGTTCATGACTGCAACATTCTCACTCGGCATGACTGCGGCATTCATCATTTTTGGAATTATCGCAGGACTTGTTGGAAATTTCTTCAACCAATACAAAGAATTCTTCTCAATGATCTCAGGAGCACTCTTAGTATTATTCGGAGTGATGCTCATACTCAACAAAGGATTCTCACTGTTCGACTTCAAAGTAAAGCACAAGCCAAACCATGGGTGGGGAGTCTTCTTCCTAGGATTCTTTTTCGCAGTAGGCTGGAGTCCATGCGTAGGACCAATACTGGCAGGCGTTATAGTGCTCTCGTCAACAGCAGGCAGCGTATTCAAGTCAGTACTTTTGTTCGCAGTCTATTCACTTGGAGTCGCACTCCCACTGCTAATCGTCTCATACTTCTCAGACAAATATGACGTGGCAAAATGGTTCACAAGCAGACACATCGAGTTCAAAATATTCGGAAAGAAAATCTACACGCACCTGTACGGAATCATCGGAGGAATCATGCTAATCATACTGGGCCTCATAATGCTCTGGGACAAAGGCACAAGAATCTTCATGAAAGAAATACCAAATTACCTTCCGTGGAGCATGACGTACTTCACAGACATGAACGAAAGACTCGTACAATCAACATTCTTCACATCCATGACGGCAAACATCATAGGAGTCATTATCGCGCTGGTCATAATATTCATAATGTGGAAAGCAATCAGACACCATAAATAATATAAACAAGACAGGAAAGCCAAACACCATGGAAGGAGAAAAAGAAGTAATTGATGCATTAAGCGCGCACGACAAAAGAGAACACCAGAAAAAACAGCGCGAAGAAGCACACGAGCAAAAAGACGTAGAAAAAGAACTCAAACAACGAAATAAAAACTATATCTGGATAATAATCACAATCATCAGCATAATAGCATTCGCAGGAATAGTAGGATGGCTCTTAATGAACAAAAAAGAAAACTATACAGACCGTTCTGTTCACTGGCACGTGCTATTAGATATTGAGATCTGCGGGGAAAAACAAGACATCAGAGGAGGGAAGGCGTCTGGAAACATGGCCAATAGCGCAATGTATGGACCCCACTTGCTGCATCACCATAATGACAACACTATACATATTGAAGGGCAAATCATAAAGAAGGAAGACATAGCGCTCGGAAACTTCTTTGATGGAATAGACATACCTTTTGACAAAGACAAAATAATGGACAAGAAAAACGGAGACCTCTGCCCAGACGGCAAGCCAGGCGTGCTAAAAATGTACGTCAACGACCAGCCAAGAACAGACTTCAGAGACTTTATACCATCAGCTGTCGAAGACGCCAGAAAACAAGTAATAAAGCTGGTATTTGAGCCAGAAGAAACAGGCAATATAACGAACTCAAGTTCGTAAAGTTTTTATACTAAAAGCTTTTCAAACAATGTAAAGCTAAGGCGGTGCAACATGACAAAACACGGAAAAGACGATGAAGTAAGCAGTTCAACAGTATGGATTATAGCCATTGCAGCAGTCCTCATCCTGTTCAACCAAATACAATTATTCCAATTAAGCAACATGATAGGCGCGCCAATGCTTTCACTAGGCGGCACGTTCACATCAGTCAAGTTGTTCTCATCAGGAGACCTGAAAGACGTTGACATAAACAATCTCAAAAGCACAGCACAATCAGTAGCGGCAGTCTACAATCTTGAAGGCAAAGACGCACAAGGCGTCATAGACATGATGATACCAAAAGGACAACCTGCGTACGGAAAAGACTTGGGAATCTCATACGACGACCCGGTCACAGCATTAAGCTTCCTAGCAAAGAAATTGTATCCAGCACTTAAGCAAGATGTTCAAACAAACAAGCCAGAAGTCTGGAAAAGATATATCAGCTTCGCAACAAAACCAGTAGGAGTAAGCTGCGAGCACTGCTGCGGAGTCGGTCCAGTTAGCATAACAGCAGAAGGCAGACAAACATGCGGCTGCGCACACAACCCAGCAATCCATGCAATAGTCTTGCACTTGATGGCAAACACAGACATGACAGACTCAGAAGTACTCAGAGAAGTCATGTACTGGAAAGCACTCTGGTTCCCACGAGACATGGTACAACTAGGAGTATCATTAGCAGGCGGAGACACAAGCGTGCTCAAAGACGTTCCAAGCCAAGTAGGCGGATGTTAATATTTAACGGGAGGTAAACGAATATGAACAAAAATATCGTTATCGCAATCGTGCTCGGCGCGCTAGTCTTAATAGCAGGCGTCCAAGCATTCCAGCTGTTTACATTGAAAACAAAGCTGGGAAGTGGAGAAATAAGCACAGGAACAGCAACCCAATCAGGCGGCTCAAGCGGTGTGCCACAATTACCAAGCAACCTGCAAGAACTGCCATCGCAAGTAGGCGGCTGTTAAGACAGCTTTTTTTTCTTTATTTTTTTACAGTTTTTGACACTGTTTTGGGATAAATACTCTGGACCAAAGAGGCAAAAGCATAAATACCAGCTATTCTCCGAACGAACATACAAGGGGGAGTTAAAATGAAAAAACACGAACTCAACAATATAAACACCTATCTCATAATAGCACTTGTAATAGTAGTTGGAATCGGCCTCTACTTCACACTATCAGTACCAATCACAAAAAAAGAAGCAGCCATTCCAATACCGCCACGCGAAATACAACTCACAATCCTAGGAAAAGACTGCGAAGACTGCTTTGACATAACATCAGCAGTAGACTTCCTCAAACAACAACCAAACATCAACGTAACAAGCACAGCTGAAAAAACAATGGAAGAAGCAGCAGAATTAACCAGCAAATACGGAATCACAAGACTGCCAGCACTCCTGGTAACCGGCAATATAACCAATTTAACAATACCAAACTTCAACCAAAAAGAAGACGCGTTAACATTCGACCAAGCACCACCACCATACTATGACGTTGCAGAAAAACGAATAAAAGGAAAAGTAACTGCCTTAACAATTTCAGCCGCATCCTGCACGAACTGCTTCAACATAAGCCAAATTGTTGACCAACTCAAAAGCGCAGGCATCATAATATCCAGCGAACAAACAGTCGACGCAACCAGCGCTGAAGGAAAAGAGCTAATTGGCAAGTACAAGATCGAAAAAGTTCCAACAATAATCTTCAACAAAGAAGCACTAGAATACGACGTAGTCAGCCAAGTCTGGAGCCAAGTAGGCACGGAAGAGAGCGACGGAAAACTAGTATTGCGCTTTGTCAACCCGCCATACGTCAACACAAGCACAGGCAAGACAGATGGACTGGTCACGATGACAATGCTGTACGACAAAAACTGCACAGAATGCTTCAACGCAAGCGTGTTCAAGGAATTGTTTACCCAAAGTTTCAGCATGCAAGTAGAAAAAGAGGAAATGCTGGATATTGAAAGCAACAAAGGCAAATACCTCATCAACAAATACAATATTACTGCAGTGCCAACAGTTGTCCTATCAAAAGAAGCAGGAGCATATCCAAACCTGGCACAAGCATGGGAATCAGTAGGAATCGCAGAGAAAGACGGCACCTTTACTTTCAGAAACGTAGCTCTTTTGAAAAGCTACTTTGACCAGCAAGGCCAAAGCTTCGCATACAAAAACCTGAGCACAGGCGAAATTCTAAAAGGCGCGGAAGAAGCCGAAGTTGCAGACGAAGCAGAAATAACTCCGCCAGAAAGCGAAACAGAGCCTTAATACTATTTTAATTATTTTTTTAGAAATTCTTATTCAATTTCTCCAAACTTTCAGAAAGTTTGATCAAAGGCGCTCCTCTTTCGAGTTTGTGAAAGAAAATCATAAATGCCTCGCTATCGCGAGCATGGGGTGTTAGTTTCTCAAACATCTCACGATGTCGCGCAATCGGAAAAGAGCAAATTAGCTTAGAATAATTTTAAACGTAATTCTTATTCAATTTCTCTTAGCAGTTCGTCTGCAGCCTGGGTAGAATCAATGGCAACAGCACCCTTGCCGCAATACGGACACAAACTAGGCTGATAGTTGCGCGTGAACTTCCAGTTGCACGAACCACATCGGTATTTAGCTTTCATCCCATCACCACTTTAATACAAATCCTTCAATCATTTAAGTATTTAAACTTTATTGTGACGGATTCACAACATTTATGAAATCATACCTTTCACAGCACAATATGAGGGTGTGGATCGCATTAGGACTGCTTGTACTAGTGATAATTGCGTTTAATAATATCGGAAGACTGTTCTCAGCAGAATGCCCGGCAAACAAATACGGAAATGGAGAAAAGACGATCAGATATTTCTCATCACCACTATGCATCGCATGCTGGATGCAAAAACCAATAATAGAAAAAGTCGCTGCTGAAGGAAACGTCGCATTTGAAGAATATAACTCAGACTTCTGCCAAAGCGCAGCAGCACCACATTACGTAAGAGGAGTCCCATCATTCCTAGTCAACGGCAAACTCGTGTACGGAATGCAAACAGAAGAACAACTCAGAGAGCTGACCGCATGAAATATTGGATATTACTCTTCGCACTATGCTTGGGAATATTAGTAGGAGTCACGTTCTTCGGGCCATCACCCACAATGACCGGCGCCGTGCCACACGCCTGCTACGTTGAGAATGAATTATGCGCGTGCGGAGAAACACAATGCGTTTGCGGAAACAACACAGTGCCAATAAAATATTGCACTTAACGAACCAACTTCTCTAAAAATTGCCTTGATTCAGAATCATTTGTTCTATAAGTATGCAAAGAAGACGGCGCGTAAGGAACACCATCCTTGTCAATAATGCGCTGGAAGCAAGCAATTCCGTAAACAGCTGCAGGAACAATACGCCTGTCTGGACCATCATATGATTCATCAAGCCACGGTTTTCTTGCACTATTTGGTGGCTCAGTCTCAAATTCACAAAGCCTTTTCTGAAGCGCCATTCCAAAACTCTTCATCTTTTTCTGCGAACATGGCTCGTAATTCTTCACAACAGCGGTTGGAAAGAATCCCAGAACAAATTTCGGAAGAAGCAAGTCTTTTTTCCTGCTGTAATCAGGACAATACTGCATTATGAAAACAGAAGATGATCCGTGCTCCTGCACTTCAAGCGAGAAACTGACTCTTGCCCATCGCTGGAGTTCCTCAAGCTTCGCATCAGCTTTATCTAGAAGACTGTGCAATCCGCTGCGCAACCTTGACTCCTCTGAACCCCCTATCATAGTTATTACCAGATAGTAGTTAATATTTATAAACCTTTCGGCTTATAAAGGGCAATTATGCCGCAAGCCTGTCGTTCAGAGCGATATATGCCTCTATTTTCTTAATCTCAGGAGCCTGCTCAGCAACATCCTTGAGAATCTTTACCAATGAACGTCGCCATACTTTAATCAGCTCTTCAGCAGAAAGAATGGACGCATCCTTCATTGCGAGTATTCCACTAAATGCCTCAAGCCTGGCTGCGATGACATCCATGATTGACTGCGCAACAGTTTCGGCAGGAGCAAGCTGCTTCTCAATAGCCCTGATTTCTTTAGCCGAAGTAGCTGCAGATTTCTGAACAGGAGTTGTCACCTGCTTTAGCGTCAGTTTAGGACTTTCTCTCCACATATCAGCAGAATCAGAAATAGTATCCCACACATTGTTTAACGAGTCGAGTGAAACCTTGTAAGCCTGTGTTTTTGTAATCATACTATCATCCTCCTTTGAATACATAAAAAGCTGAAACAAGAGTACTTATAGTTTTCTGTATTACAGTACATACAAAAGGCTTTAATATAACAATCACGGAAACACTCTAAATGAAAACAGAAACGATCTTTTTCACAGTAGGAGTATTATTCCTTATCGCTACAATCCTCTACTTCACATGGGAATACTTGTTTAACTTATCAAAAGGAATGAAAGTAATCACGATCTCCTCACTCGTATTATTCTTCTGGTTCATGGGCAACCACTTAAAAGAGCGTGACCTATAATGGCATGGGTCTGGCCGGTATTCCTAGTCCTGCTCATCCCACTTATAATAGTGCTATTCATAGTTTACTTCAAAGGCAAAAAACTATTCAGGCTATGCTACATCAGCAGCGTATTCACATACGCAATGCTGATAATGTACCTGATAGACGCATATGACCTGAGACGCAACTCGATAATATTGCTGCTAGCATTTTCATCACTATTAATGATAGGATTAGGCGTCTGGATGCGCAAAAGGCACGTAGAATGAAACACACAACAAACAAAAACCTGTATATCGCGCTCTTCTTTGTAGTCATCGTAGTCATCATCACATTAATCAGCGCAAGCAATGTCGGCTTCAAAATGACAAGAGAAACAGCGGTATCACTGCCGAAAAGCCAAATGATACAAATTCAAAAAGAAGGCCAGCCATACCCTCCAACAGAAAAAGGAGTGAGAGTGCAAATAATCACAGCAACAAATTCAGTCATACCACGCAGAATGCCACTCGGCCAAGCACACGCATGCCTTTACAACACCCAGACCGGAGAAGGCATGGACGTTGGAGCACGATACGACTATCCTGCATCAATACCAAACCGCGAATTCGAAATACCACCAGGAGAAATACTCGACATCGGAATAGGAGAAACAAAAACAGTCACGGTCAGCGTCATACCTTACGTAATGTGGGTGCCAAAAGACCCAGCAGTAGAAAAACCAAGACCACAAGACTTTGACACGCTATACCTCTTTGTCTCAGATATGGAAGATTACTTCTACCCGCAATGCTACAACATGCCGGAAGAACAAAAAATGATGGCGACAAAGATACCCTTAGTCTAAAACAAGCCTAGCGTCGACTGCCTTGCCTTCCAAACTTTCAGAAAGTTTCAAAAACGAAGTTTTTGAAGCCCAGCCGAACTTAGTTCGGCATGGTTTGATCAAATTGCTCCTTGTTCAGACTCGAGAAGCACTCGATCACTATTTGCTTCGCAAATAGGTTCAGTACTCTTCTCTCGTCTTCACAATCTCGCAAGAACTAGTCCAACACAAGCCTAGCATCGACTGCCTTACCTTCCTTCTCATTAATGAAGAACGGGTTGATGTCAAGTTCCTGAATGTTGGGAAGCTTCTCAGGCAACCTTGACAATTTAACCATAGCATCAATAAGCGCCTTCTTATTAACAGGTTTCTGACCACGAACACCAGCAAGCAATGCCTTGCCCTTCAATTCATCCAACATCTGCTCAGCCTCACGCGCATTGATTGGACAAACTCTGAACGCAACATCCTTGTAAACCTCTACATAAATTCCGCCAATACCAGCCAACAACACATGACCAAAACTTGGATCGTTCTTAATACCCAAAAACATCTCAACACCACTGCAATGCTCCTGAACCAACACTTTACCCCTCTCTAAAAACTTAGAAGCGGTTTCTCTCAAGAAGTCCAGCTGGCGAACAGCAGTAACGCCACCAGCCTCTGTCTTATGAATAACTTCAGGAGAAACAAGCTTCAACACAACAGGAAAACCAAACTTCTTAGCATACCTTTCCACGTCCTTAACAGAAGACGCCAAATGATGCCTGGCAACAGGAATGTTAATTTTAGCCAATGATTCATCAATAGTCAGAATCATTCCGGCACCTTGCGCAGGAAAAACAAGCCAAGCGCGAAAAACACCAGCAAAGACACCAAAGCAGCCTGATAATTCACAAACTTAGCCAAAGCGCCAAACAAAATCGGGCCAATAACGCCAGAGAATTTATTCGTTAATTCCAAAAAGCCAAAAAACTGTCCAACCTTAGCCTTAGAAACCATCTCTAACATCTTAGGCCTTTGCGCAGTCCACACCATACCCAACGCTGCACCGCCCAACACGCCAGCAATTATGAAAGTCGTCAGATTACTTACAAAATACAACACGCCAATTACCAAAATCCACAAAAATCCAGACCACACCAATACTTTCTTCGCCCCAAACCGGTCAGACAGTTTCCCAGAGATAAAACTTCCAACAACCGCGCCCAAAGACTGAATAGCGTACACGACAAAAAACGCCTGAACGCTCAAATCAATCTGCTGACGCGCGAACAAGAACAAAAATACGATAACAGCATTAATAGCGTTCGTAAAGAAAAACATTGCCAGGAAAAACATGAACACGGGCTTATGCTTTGCAAGATTACGCAAAGTGTACAACACGCTGCCAAAACTATCCCTTATGAACATCATACTAGTGCGGTGATTTCTGGCAGAACGAGGCTCCTTTATGCCAAAAAACGTAGGCAAAGAGAAAACGAAAAACATGATAGCAGTCGCGATAAAAATCGCCCTGGCGCCCTCAGCAGTCTCCCAGCCCAAACGAGACAACATAATGGCAGCAATCGCCAAAGAAATAAGAGTGCCAAAATAACCCATGCCAGTGCCAATACCAGACAAGTTGCCCATCTCAGAAGGCTTAGCAAGCTTCGGCATCAAAGCATTATACGTCGTCAAAGCAGCATGATAAGCAAAATTAGCGAAAAAGCCAGCCAACAAAGCACCAGCCAATGAAACTTCAGCCACCAGCCACGTAAGAATACAGCACACGATCGTGAAAAAAATGATGAAAGGCATCCTTCTGCCAATATGATCAGACCACGCCCCAATAACAGGCACGATAAAGCCAACCAACAGCATGCTCAAGCCGAATACTAAACCTATCTGGAACTCGTTACCGCCCAAAAAAGTCTTAACATAGAACGGAAAAAAGAAAGTAACGAACAACGCTGAAAATATGGTATTTGCAAGGTCATACATGCCCCAAGCAAAAACCTCTTTTTTGTTCATACATTTGATGTGTAGATGCACGTTTTTAAATCTTAGCCTAGAAAACTATATTAATGACGTGCAGTAAAAACCACACATGAACCACGAACGAAAACTTCTTGTCGCAGCATTCGTCAGCCTATTTGTTCTCCTCATGATAGGCACAATAACTTTCAAACATATTGAAGGATGGTCAACAATAGATTCATTCTACTTCACAGGCATGACCATGCTAACAGTCGGCTATGGAGACATCACACCACACACCAGCACTGGAAAAATCGCAGCAATAATTTTCGCATTTATATCAGTCGGCACAGCACTATATTCAGTCAATCTAATCGCACGCCAGGCATTCAGGCAAAACCTGGAAAGCACAGAATGGCTGCTCAAAAAAACTAAGATCGAACCTTCAAAAGAACCTTCTTCCAATCAATCACCATCGGAACAGGATCGTCAATACAAATAACTTCTTTGTCGTCAACCAACACTTCAAAACTCTGAGAAGCCAGAACATTATAACTCTTCACAACCTTGTTCAAAATCCAGCCCTTGAACGCAAGACCGCCAAGATAATCAAAACGCAACTCCTTCTTAATCTCCAAACCATACTGACCAATATACGCTGAGGCATTCTCAAAAGTCACCTGATAACACGCGGATGCCTTCACCAATTCTTCCAATTCCGGAATCAACTTGTGCTGGGCGCCAATACTAAGCCAAACAGCATCAGTACCAAACTGGTTTGTATTGTTAGTCAAGTTGGTAGAATTTGACACATTAATAGCTGTTACATTACTGACAGAAACATTAACCGGATGCTCAACTGTCCTATTGATTGTAATATTAGTAGTTGTTCTGTTAGTCTTGATAATTGCGGGTTTGTAGACGATTTCCTTTGGAGTTTCCTCTTCCACAATCTGAATACACGAAGCCAAGACTAAGCCCAAAACCACCAACCACAAGACCGTTTTCATCTCTTATTTGGGCTTAAATACTCGTATAAAAGAATTTATATAGTGCAGGCGCACAAAAGAACATAGAAAAAAAGAGGTCATATGGTATACCCAATAGCTAAAATTATCCTGTGGCCAGTCCTCAAACTATTCATCAAGCAAATAAAAGGACTTGAAAACCTGCCAAACAAGCCATTTATTCTTGTAGCAAACCATGAAAGCTACCTAGATGGCGTTATCTTACTGATGGCTGTCGCATGGCACAAAAACAAACAACTCTGCTACTTCGCCACCAACGAAAAATTCCTCGGACCAATCTGGAACACAATATTCAACCACTTCGGAGCAATACGCGTGAACAAAAGCATGGAAAAAGGACTCAGAGCATTAAAATCAGGAAAGTGCATTGGCATCTTCCCAGAAGGGCAAAGAACATACACGCATACGCTGCAACAAATAAAACACACAGGACTAGGAGTACTCGCGCTCATAAGCAAAGCACCAGTAGTACCAGCAGCAATACATTCCTACAATTTCTGGAACAGATACCAAACACTTCCAAACTTCAAACGCAACATAATCGTCAACATCGGCAAACCAATGACGTTCAAAGCAAAACCAACACCGGCCAACGTCAAAAAAACAATCAAAACAACCTGGAAAGAGGTGAAACGCCTTGCGCGAATATCTCACGCTTAAACAACTGCGCACGTTCAGCTTCGAAAAAATAGAACGACTGCAAAACCTACGCTTCAAAGCAACCTGCAGGTACATGCTCCCATACGTCCCATTCTACGCAAACATGTTCAAACAACACGGAATCGACCCATTCACGCTAAAAACAGTAGAAGACTGGCAGAAAAAAGGACTACCACTTCTCAAAAAAGCAACCTACATGAAAAATCCAAAAGACTTTGTTGTAACACCTGATTTAAACAAAATATTCGCCAACCACTTCCAATACTTAGACAACCAAGACGAATACGGAAGCGCGATAAAATTATTGTTTTCTTCTCACAAAAGAGAAATCCTCAAAGAATACTACTCGCCAAAAATGCTAATCTTTTCAGGAGGCACAGAAAGCGGAAACCCAACACCAGTGCTGCTTACCGGAAAACAAAAATTTGACACTCTAATGGCATTACTAAAAATTATTGGAGAAATCATAAAACCATTGCTACCAGAAAAAACAGTTGGCATGAACGTATTCCCATACGCACCACACTTAGGCTGGCACGCAGTGCACCACGCGCTCGACATCAACGCAGACTTGAACTTATGCACGGCAGCAGGCGGAGCAATACCAACAGAACGGCTAATCGCAATGGCAGACAAGGCAAAACCAAACATCATCTGCGGAATGAGCGATTACTTGAGAAACAGATTTTTGCCATTAGCAATTGAGAAGAAAATCACACTGCCGGAAAAAGTCATTTTTGTCAATGGCGCACAAAAAATGCATGATGCAGAAAGAGACAAAATAACAGAACTCGCCAGAAAAGTAGGAGTAAAAGAAGCAATAATCCTTGACTTATACGGCGCAAGCGAGTTCAAAGAAGCACTGCTGTCAGAATGCAAGCCGGGAAGCGGGTATCATCATATCGCGCCGCTTAGTACGATAATAAAAACTGTTGAAGTCGTGCACGCAACAGACGAAGTCATAGACGAATGGAAATTTGTAGAAGGCGGAGGCTATGCGGCCAGCTGGAACACAGACGGAGCAGGAACATTACTAGCGGGCTACTTCATCGGAGACAAATTTGACAAAACCGTAAAAGAAAAATGTACAAACTGCCAGCTAAACGTCATGCGCGTATACGAAATCAACAGAATAAGAGAAGTAGAAGCACAATTAAAATTCACAGGAATTGTAGAAGAGAAAGTAAAAGGAACACGAGTTAATTTAGTTGCAATCAGAGACGCCGCACTACAATTACCAGAAGTCAAAGAAGCACAAGTCTATCTTAACAGGAAAAAAGGACGGCTAGAATTACGATTCATATCAGATAATCCGTCAAGAGCAAAACAAAAACTTGAAAAACTCTTTGCAGGAGCAGAAATAAGGCCAAAAATAGTATCAAGCACACTCCAAAAACTACAAGGAGACAAAATAAAGTTTGAGGGAATAAAAGTAGAATGAACCTCGACCCATTCTTCCACGCCAAAAGTATAGCTGTTATTGGCGCAGCCCGCGAATCAGGAAAAATAGGCAACACCATATTGAAACAATTAATGGGCAGAGACTTCAAACTATACCCAATCAATCCGAACGCAGACGAAATACTAGGACTAACGTGCTACGCAAGCGTACTACAAATACCAACAAAAATAGAACTGGCAATCATCGCAACACCAGGACCAACAGTACCAGCAATACTAGACCAGTGCGGAAAAAAAGGAATTTCACACGTCGTCATAATCTCAGCAGGATTCAAAGAAGTAGGAAACATGAAACTAGAAAAAGAACTGCAAGACAAACTCAAAGGCAACAAAATAACAGCCATCGGACCAAACTGCCTCGGCATATTTGACGCGCACACAAAAATGGACATGCTGTTTTTACCAAAAGAACGATTGAAAAGACCGCAAGCAGGCGTAATATCATTCATTTCGCAAAGCGGAGCAACAGGAAGCGCGGTATTAGACCTAGCAGCATACGAAGGATACGGATTTGCCAAATTCATCAGCTACGGAAACGCAGCAAACGTAGACGAAAGCGATTTACTTGATTATCTCTCACGAGACCCAGACACAAAAGTAATCTGCATGTACATCGAAGGCGCGCACAACGGCAGAAAATTCTTAGAAACAGCCAAGAACTGCAAAAAACCAGTAATCGTCATCAAAGGAGGAGTCACGGAAGCAGGCGGAAAAGCGGCCAAAAGCCATACAGGAGCACTCGCAGGCAGCGCAGACGTCTACTACGGCGCGTTCAAACAAGCAAACATCATCACAGCGCACAAAATGGAAGAAATATTCGAGTTCGCCAAAATATTTGAAAAACTAAAAGTCAGAGCAAGCGGAGACAAAGTACAGATTATAACAAACGGCGGAGGGTATGGAATTCTAACAGCAGACTCTGTCATACATTACGGATTAAAACTCGCACAAGCAGGAAAACCAATCAAAGCACTGCAAAAAATCTTCCCACCAACAGTCGTAGTCGACAATCCAATAGATGTTCTCGGCGACGCAACAGTAGAACGGTACAAACTCGCAATCGAAGCAGCACTCAAAGACACAAACAACGACAGCATTGTGATAACCGCACTCACACAAACACCACTGCTGGACGAAAGCCTTGTGAAAGTTGTCAGCGCAGCTTACAAAAAAGCACACAAGCCAATCATACTCGTCAGCACAGGAAGCGAATACTCACTCAAACTAAAAAAACAATTCGAAGCAGAAGGCATACCCTGCTTTACATTCCCAGAAAACGCGGTCAGAGCACTCGCAGCATACACGCATTACTGTCTCAATGGTTAAAATTATCTTCTAAACCAATTGATTATCAGCAGAACCAATGAAACACCATAAAGAATTCCTGCAGGGATTACTCCAACAATAAAAGTAAATATCGGAAGATCGCACTTCAGACCGGGGCAAATAAATATCGCTTCAACAAGAGCAGATAAGATAATGAGCGCAAGACCGAAAAGAGTCAACCCAACCGACCACTGAATGAGCTTATTCTGTCTCACTTTGTTCATGCCAACTCTCAAATAAAATATCCCGGGAGCCAGAAACAAAACTAAAATGGTGAGAGAGCCGAGAATTCCTCCAACTAGAAATTCAAAAAGATTCAGAGAAGTTCCAAAATATGCCGCGCGGTTTATCTCACCTAAAATGTTAGCGTGGGCATTGCCCAAACTCCAAATCAGACCTGCAATAATTACGAGCCAGCCGGCCAATGAAAACCAAAAATTCTTCATGCGCATTAAAGAAGATGCAGGGTATATATTTATTCCGAAAAGAGTACCTTTTTAACATTAGCTGTGTTCTTCAAGCATGTGAAAAAGAGGTACTGGCTATTGTTGTTAGTTCTCATAGCATGCTCACCAGCTCAACAGCCAGTAGTCCCGGAGCCAGAGCCCATATTTGAAGAGCCTGAAATAATAGAACAAGAGCCGGCACCGATTAAACCTCTACCAGTCGTCAATGGAAACATCAACGACTACATCATCAACGGCGCAATCCACCCGTACTCTTTAGTATCAATCGGAGCTAACATCGATAGTTTCGGAATCATACCAGTAGAACGATACGACGCAATGTACTTAGACGGTGGAATAAATGTACTAGTGCACGTGTTCAAATTCACAACAAAACCAGAACTAGACGTAGTACTAAACTCAGAATTCTACCAAATAATAGACGAAGGAACATATTACAGACGAGGAGAAACAATCGCGCTATACCTTAACCAAGACAATCATCGAACGGCCATATGGGCAAGCGGAACAGCGCTGATATACATAGAAACATTCATCCCAGATTTTGTAGAACAAGAAATATTAGACGCGTACTTGTACAAATACCCATCCGACATGAGAACAACACAATGCTTTGACAATGACGGCAAAGACCATTACTTCGTGGGAAACACGAACAGAGTCAAAATAGGAACAGCAACAGTAGAATGGGCAGACGTCTGCCTCAAAGACTTCGCGCCATACAAAAACAAACAATACAAGTCGAGCAAAGGACTCAGCGTAGAAGACGGATTATTAGAAGGAAGATGTGGGCAAGACAGGCGCATGCCTGGATACATCGAAGAATACGCATGCGCAAAAACCTGTACGGATGGAGCATGCACTTAATTTTTACCCAATAAACTTCTCAATCCTGTCCAACGCCTTCTCGATTATCGGCAGCTTTGTCGCAAAACTGCAGCGAATGTAGCCTTCCCCTTCAGTGCCAAAATCACTGCCAGGAACAACAGCAACCTTTTGCTTCTTCAACAACGAAAAAGCAAACTTTGAACTGTTCTTGCTGATATGCTTGATGTTAGAAAAAGTGTAAAACGCACCCTTAGGATTCGGCGTGGAAAGACCCATGCCATTCAATCTCTTCACAATAACCCTTCTTCTTTTATCATACTCACTCACCATTGCCTGAGTATATCTCTTCGGCAAAGACAAAGCCTTAATGCCAAGCTTTTGAGACAAAGTCGGAGCACAAATTGTAGTGTACACGTGCGTCTTCTTTATCGCTACAGCGGCCTTTTCAGGCGCGACAACATAACCAAGCCTGAACCCGCACATCGCAAAAGTTTTGGAAAAAGACTGGAAAGTAAAAACTCGGTCCTGCATACCATTCAAACTGCCAATGCTCACGTGCTTCGCATCATCATACACAATCTGCTCATAAGCTTCATCAGAAAAAATAGCCAAATCATGCTCAACAGCAAGATCTGCAATTTCTTCCAATATTTTTTTACGAATAACGTTTCCTGTCGGGTTAGCAGGAGAATTCAACAAAATAACCCTTGTCTTCTTATCAATTAACTTTCTCATCTCATCAGGATTCGGCTCAAACGCATTCTCCTCAGACAAACTATAACTATCAATCGCCGCATTGAACAATTCAAACGACGGAAGAAAACCCATAAAACCAGGATTCGGCACAAGAATTTCCTCAGAAACGTCAAGCAAACACGCAGCAGACAACAACAACGCTTCCTGAGAACCGCAAGTCACAACAACATTCTCAGGAGAAGCCCTGATTTTATTATCACGCTGAAGTTTTTTGCAAATAGCTCTGCGCAAATCAATCAAGCCACCAGGAGTAGAGTAGTGGTTAACTTGGTTGGACAATCTTTTAATTTCAGCAACCAACGGTTTTGGAAGCGGAAAATCAGGCTCGCCAGGACCAAGAGAAAGAATATCAGGATGCTCGACCATAATCTCAATCAACTTTTCAATAGCCTGGTCAGGCAATTGCTCCTCACGCTCAGACAAATGCACCATCTTTTTCATCACTCAATACTTCCCCACTTTATATAAAACTTTGTGCATAAAGCTTAAAAAGAGAACAGAAAGAAAGCACTCAATGGAAAAGGGGGACTGGGTGCTGGTCATAATCATACTTGTCATATTATTCGTAGTCGCATTACTGATATCAAACATGGACAAAATATTTCCAACACCAACAGTGCAACAAGCAATACAACAATCAATAAACAAAACATGAAAGACCTCTCAAAAGAACTAGTAGTAAAAGAGCTCATCAACACACTCTATCTGCTCAAAAAAAACGCGTTCTGGCTAGTAATAGCAGCACTCATAGACGCAATATTCTTCGTAGCATGGGGATTCCTAACCTCGCCAGTCAAAGACAAAATACTCGAACATTCCGTCTTAATCGCAAACCAATTATCAACAATAATGGCGAGCAAAGGAACAGGAATCCTCGCGCACATGCTCAGCCCAGCAATAAGACCAATGACAGGCAAACTCGTAGTACTAATCGCAACACTCTTCATAGTAATGTACATCATCTACAACGCCTTCCACGGCACAAGCTGGTGGTTAGCGACAAAAATCGCAGGCAAAAATTACAAATACAGAAACTACATGCTCGGATTCGCAAAAATAAACCTTTTCTGGCTAGCAGGCTACGCGATCTACAAACTCCTAGACATAATCATCAGCCTACGCCACCTAGTATTACAAAAAATATCGCCAGGCACACCAAACATCCCCGCAAAAATACTCCTCATACTACTCATACTATTATTCATCTCAGCATTCCTAAGCTACCCACTGCTCAAAATCAGCACGCTATTCACAACATCAATCAAAACAACAATACCATTAATAATAATCTCGGCAAGCATTTACCTAACAACACAATTCATACTAAGCAACATAGGAAAACTAAACGTCGACGCAGCACTCATCACAGGACTAATACTATTATTCCCAGTAATAACACTCATACGCGTATACATAACACGCGTACTCAGCCATGTACACACACGCACTTAACCCAGCAATACTGCAATTAGGACCATTAGAAATCAGATGGTACGGACTAATGTATGTACTCGCATTCTTCGTAACTTATTATTACGTCAGAGCAGCAATCAGGCAAGGCAAACTAAATCTGACAGAAAAAGAACTCGACAACCTACTCGGACTAATGGTTGTCCTCATGATAGCAGGCGCACGATTATTCTACGCCATATTTTACAACCCAACATACTTCATCTCAGCACCATGGAAAATATTATTCGTCTGGGAAGGAGGACTAAGCTTCCACGGAGGATTACTAGGCGTAGCAACAGCAGCATGGATATACGCGCGCAAAAAAAGAATACCATTCCTAAAATTCGCAGACCTCTTCTGCGTGCCAATAGCGCTCGGCAACGCATTTGGAAGAATAGGAAACTTCATCAACGGAGAACTGTACGGAATTCCGACAAATGCCGCATGGGGAGTATTATTTCCAGGAGCCGCAGAGCCCAGACACCCAACACAAATCTACGAAGCACTCTATAATGTTGTAATCTTCGGCATACTCTACTCAATGCGAAACAAAAAACTGAAAGACGGCATGATATTCGGCATATTCCTGACGCTCTATGCCATCTTCAGATTCGCAGCAGAATTCATCAAAGACCTGCCTTCCTACGGTCCGCTAACAATGGGACAATGGCTCACAATGCCTGTTTTCCTAATAGGCATCTGGCTTGTGTGGCGAACACGATCTACTTGAAAACAAATGCAATTGTTGAGATTCTATCATCTCTGAAATAAGAGCTCGTGTTCAAAAATCCGCCATTTGGATATAGCCATGAAGCATAGGCGCCAACACTGCCTCCATTGTCCAGGATGATGGCATCATGAACGCCCTTGCCGACTAGCCTGTATGCTATTTTTTCAATTTGTCCATAGGACTGAGCAATAACTATTTTATCATCTTTCACTCCGAGTATGCTATGGTAATAGTCGGCGCGAAGCGTTCTCTTTTTCAATTCATTCAATGCTTTTTCTTTAAAATTACCAGGTCCTTCGTAAAATTCTTTTAATTTTTTCAGATTCTCTTCTTTGTTCGGGCCAAAATCTGGCCAATTAAACACGTGACGAATGTCATAAAATTGCTCAACAATCTGCTCAATCGGCACGATTTTTGAATCCTCAACAATCTGCTGTCCATAATTTGCCCATTTTAATTGAGTGGTAACATCTTTCTGTTGCGAGAAGACTCTTGAATTATTGAATTGAACCTTTTGAATCTTACATTCTCCATTCGTATAGACGTTGAAGCAAGAATATGCTCTGGAATCAAGAGGCTCATCCTTCAGGCAATAAATTTTCTCCTCTTTATCATGCTGCCATGCAACACTCCAAGGATTGTTGCCGAGATTTCCGTTTCCAACTATAAAGAATTTCTTTAAAGGCTTTCCTTGCTTATCGATTAATCCTGAAGTTCTTGCGTGCTCAACATAACTCTCATGGTAAATCCTGGCATCTTCTCTGTCGCTTTCATATACTCCTGTAAGAGGAATTCCATTCACTATTCTGATGCCTGCAGGATATCCAGTATTCCTAACCAAGCCGGATCCCTTATTGCTCAATTTTCTATGTGCTATAGAAAGAATGATGTTTTCCAGCGCATCGTTATTTATTTCCATGAAAAATTCAGGTTCTTTTCCAAACACATCCGTTTCGATTTTAACCCGTCCGTCGTTTGTCATTTTCATTACCCTCCATTTCAAATTTACAAAATCCAATTCTTGTTGGGCATACTCGCTTACAGTCCCATATGGCGCGCCTTTGTCAGCCGTAAACTTCGTATACGACTCTAATTCTTTCATCAGTCTCTTGGAATAATCACTATTTTCGTGTTCGTTTAGCGAAAGCAAACTTTTGCGAAGTTCAACAATCTCCTTCCTCGCACCAGATATAAGTTCCAAATCAGCTTCTGATTTTTGCAAGGGGCCTTTTTCGTACCAGTCGTAGCAGTCACTAAAGCTGTAACGTGAAACCCATCCTTCATTACCTTCTGCCATACATTTCATCCAGCATTCTGTGATAAACTATCTCAACTTCTTCAAATTCACAAGGAGGAGCTCCGGGGTAATCGGTAATTCTTATTGCGGCTGCAAATGCCCTGCTGCGTTCTGCAGGAGTAAACATTTGATCATTGGGTATTTCTGTACGCTGTTCCAAATTTTTTTCACGATTTTGATCAAGTCTTTCCATGGAATTTTATAAAGTTGCAAAGAATATCAAACTTTGTCTTAAATTTTTGTGCAAAAAGGAATAAATCTTATATATAAGTTACTATATGAACTATTTAAGATGAGCGATATTGAACTATCTCTGAAGGACAGGAAGATACTAAAAGAACTAAACATAGACAGCAGGCAATCATTCTCAGCTATTGGCAAAAAAATAGGCTTGCCAAAGAATGTAGTAACATACAGGATAAAAAAATTGGTTGATGACGGAATACTCACTCTGTTTTGTACGACATTCAATAGGTCAAAACTAGAATACAATTACTGGCGCTTATTCCTAAAATTTCAGCACTTTTCAGACAAACTAGAAGACGAATTGGTGGAATTTCTCAAAAAGACAAAAGACGTTCATTGGGTGGCACGCTTAGAAGGCAATTATGACTTCTGCATCATATTCTTAACCAAAAACATCAAGCAAATCGATGAAATCCATAATTCAATCATCTACAAGTTCAACAAACACATTGTAGACAAGGAATTCAATATTGCAACGCGCCTTTGGTACCTTCCCTACAATTACATTTACGACACAAGTGACAATCGTATAGCAGAAATAAAACCAGAAGATGAGCCTGCAACACTCGACAAAAAAGATTATGAACTAATCAATCTAATAAAAGAAAACTCGAGAATTCCAATGCTCACACTAATGCGAGAAATGCAAATGAGTCCACAGATGATTAGAAAAAGAATACAGTCCCTGCTTAAAAGAAAAATCATAAATGGATTCAACATCAGAATCGATCATACAAAATTTAAACTCCACCATTTCCACACATTCTTATATTTACAAAATATCGATCCAGAAAAAGAAAAAAGACTAATTAGCGCATTATGTTCGAAAAAATCAATCACGCATATACTAAAAAGTCTCGGCAAATGGTCTCTGGAATTCGAGTCCATCCATCCGACACATTTCGAATTATATGCCTTGTTAAAGGAATTAAAAGATGCCTTTCCTGAAACGATAATAAAATATGAACCTTCTTTAATATACAAAATCTATCCTATAAACACAGTCAAATACGAAATTCCCGCAACGTTTAAATAGGCAACAAAGCTTTCTTTAGCACATGAAAAAGGTGATACTGGTCATATTGTTATTAGTTCTAGTTGCGTGTGAAGAAAGAGCGCCACCAGCAAGACCAGTTCGCATACCACAAATAGAAATCAACCCGCCACAAGCACAATTGATTCCAGACAAACCAGAATACGAACCCCCACCATCATACCCATACGAAACAGGAAACGTGGTGGAAGTCGCAATGACAGCAGAAAATATGAAGTTCACACCAAACATCATTGAAGCAAAAATGGGAGACAAAGTACGCATCACAATAACAGCAAAAGACGTTCAACACACATTCACACTGCCAATCTTCAGCATTAACAAAGACATCCCAGCAGGACAAACAGTCGTAGTAGAATTCCTAGCAGACAAACAAGGAGAATTCACATTCTACTGCAACATACAAGGACACACTCTAAAAGGCATGACGGGCAGAATAAACATCACATGAAAAAAATAGTCTTACTTCTCTTAATATTGATCGCGTGCGCACAACCAGAGCCAACTGTGCAACCACTCCCGCCGCTCAAACAACCAGTAAACAACGCAGAACTCCCAAGAGTATTAACGTCAACAACAGACGGTTACACAATAGCTTACAACATCTACAAAAACAAACCAGCAAGCCCCTCAATAATTCTACTGCACATGCTCAGAAGAACACGAAACGACTGGGACTCAGTAGCAAAATGGCTCCAGTCAAACGGCTACACGGTAATAGTTCCAGACCTCCGCGGACACGGACAAAGCGCAGGATCGTGGGAACAATTCACACCAGAAGACTTCAACAAAATGACATTCGACGTAGCAGCAATGAAAAGCGTACTAGAAAACGAAGGAGCAAACACCAAAAAACTAGCAATCATCGGAGCAAGCATAGGAGCAAACGTCGCGCTAAACTACGCAGCAAAAGACCAAGACGTCAAAACAGTCATTCTATTATCCCCAGGACTAGAATACAAAGGAGTATCAATCGCAAACACCCGCTTCAACAAACCATTCCTGGTAGTAGCGAGCAAAGACGACGAGTACAGCGCGCAAAGCGCACAAGTAATACTGCAAAATAATCCAGCATCGAAAATACTAATGTATGAAGACGCGGGCCACGGCACAAACATGTTCAGCAAAAACGACTTAGCACCAAACATCATGGAATGGATGCAAGAACACAACTACTAATGCACAAGATTTAAATAAGATTCAACACTGAAAAATCTCAAAAGGAGGAATAACATGCCAGAGTCCAAAAAAATAAAAGTCATAGTTTACTCAACACCAACCTGCCCTTATTGTCATTCCGCAAAAGATTTCCTGAAAGAAAACAAAATCGCTTTTGAAGACGTAGATGTCAGCAAAAACCAAGACAGAGCACAAGAAATGATAGAAAAATCAGGACAAATGGGAGTACCAGTCATTGACATCAACGGAACAATAATTGTCGGCTACGACAAAGAAGCAATGAAGAAAGCGTTGAAGCTCAAATAATTCTTTTCAAATCCCGAAAGAAAGTTTTACAAATTCTACTACATCCAAGATAATATCAGGCTCAAAATACCAAAGAGCAGCCAAGATGATGACTATGATAATAATCCACTTAAGCAGACCGCCTCCGCCTTTCTGAACCGGCGGCGTGTATGCACGCGTTTGTTCTTCCATGGAGATGTTAAGTCTGCAGGCTTATTTAATTCTTTTCTTAGCACAAAAGCTTTAAATGCTGCGAATAAGCGAATTCATTTCAAGGGCGCTTAGCTCAGCCCGGTAGAGCACATCGTTCGCAACGATGGGGCCGCGGGTTCAAATCCCGCAGCGTCCACTTAGAGGCTACGTGCGACTCCGCATAAATAAAACGACGGAAGAATCTCGGCGCGTCCATACAATTTTAAATAACCGCATGATATCTATCTTCTAATGGAAGCTTACATCATTCTTGCACTGATTTGCATGGTATTGTTCGGCATCAACGCAATTATTTACAAAATCGCGCCAAATATCGATGCAGTATCTTTGGCAATGATTTCTTTCACAGTCTCAGCAATTACGTCATTTTTGTATTGGTTCTTATTTGTCGCAAAAAAGCAGATTAGCTGGCAAGGAGCATCAGTAGGAACACTTGCAGGATTAGTCTCTGTTGCTGCTTTGATAACTTTTGTGATGGCATTGCAATCAGGCAAGGCAAGTGTTGTCAATACGATACGGGCGTTAAGCGCAGGAGTTACTGTTATACTCGCACTACTTTTCCTTTCAGAAAAACTAACGCTTGTCAAAGCAATAGGAATTGTTTTTGGAATAATCGCAGCAGTTCTTCTAGCACTATAACTTCTTCTACACACAAGCAAATGTTCGTACAAGCCGTACTGTACGCACGTTATTTTCAAAAGCTTCAATTCTATATACTATCTCATGTACAAAGAATTGAAGTACACACTGGACTTCATGTTTCTATTCATGCTAGTTGTAAGCGTAATTCTATTCATAATCAGTTTTAAAGTTGACATAGAAGGAACAGCCCTATCAACACTCCACAAGATTGATTTCGTAATACTTGGAGGATACTACGTATTCTTCGTGCACGGCTTCTATAAAGCAAACCAAAAAATCACATACATCAAAAAACACTGGATAATGCTTGCTCTGCTATTATTACCATTCTTGCCAATAGCACGACTAGCACGACTCGCAGAATTAGAACGAACATTAGCAATAAGCACAAACACGCTCTGGCACTTTTTGGATGAGCTCGGATTGTTATAAACTTTCCACTGGACATCCACCGATAGCGCTTATTAACTCCGGAAATCTTACGGATTCAATGCTATTATCAACTGAATTAAGGAATAAAATATGCAGCAGAATCAGAAAAGACATCTCCATCAACAAAATTTCAAAAGAGTTTCATCTAGGCAAGTCAACTATCTATTACTATTATAAAAAAATCAAGGGAAAGAGGTTTGTTGAACCTGAATTCAAACTAAGAAATTCAAAATTAGAAGGCGAAATCAACGGCATCTTTGCTGGTGATGGAAGCCAGTATTATGATGCAAAAAGAGGCAGTTATGAAGTAAATGTACACTTCGGTGCTAAAAACTATTGGTATGCTTGTTATGTTAAACAATTATTCGAAAACTTCTTCCATAAAAAATTCCGGCTTCAATATGATAGCGAAACTAAGATTAGAATCAGAACCCAATCAAAGAAAATTTTTCATTATTTTTCAAACTATTTGTCGTATGATAGACAAATTAAACACTGCACGGTTAAGTTGAAGGATAATTGCTCATTTGCCTTCAAGACAGGATTTCTTAAAGGAATGTTTGATACTGATGGATGTATGTGTTATATTAAAACTGAAAATAAATTTCGCGCGTTTTACACCACAACATCGCAAGTGTTGGCAACACAAATGGGGGATATACTAACAGAACTTGGCATAATACGTAGTGTTCGTTCTCGTCGCCCGACTGCTCCAAATGAAAAGATGGTTTATACAGTAGATATTTGGAGAGCCAGCACAAATAGATTTATAAATGTCGTGAAGCCGATGAAATCAATACGGGCAGGTAGTTCAGCTCGGTAGAACGCGTCGCTGGCAGCGATGAGGCCGTGGGTTCAAATCCCGCCCTGTCCACTTTGCCTAAAAGTTCTCTGCATTTCCATTTTTCTATGTAATCTAAGCAGCGCGTGGCGGAATATTCTGAGAAGATTCCTTGAAAAACTGAGGGTAAGATTTCCGCAAGCGAACAGCCTCTGCCTTGACAATACTTTCAATCAAAACTTCCATTTCGTGAAACATCAGCTCAGCGCCAGGCTCCTTCGCAACCATTTTGTTAAGCAAATCGATAAAACTTTTGATCAAAACATCGATTCTGTTCTTTGAAAAACTTGTAACCCAAACCAAGCGAGCAGCAGCACAAACAGACTGCAATTCAAGCCTAGAAATACGTTGCCGATAATATGATTTCCACTGCGTCATATCTTCTTTATTCTTCGGGAATGCAATATCCTGCAATTCCTGCTCCCTGGCAATCTCTCCATCAATCTTATCTTTTAGCTCAGAACGGTTGGCTTCAGTCGAAACTTTCAAATCTTCTTTGATTTTTTCCCACTTGGCTTTTTTAGTTTTCAAATAATCAAGCTCTTCCTTAATCAAAATGGAAGCCCTTGACTTAATTGCTTCAACCTCAGCAGCAGCCTTCCTGTTTCCGGCAGCAGCCTCCTTCAACTTTCTAACATAATCCTCAACCATATCATCATACCTGTCAGAAAAACTCAAACTCGCAACAGGATGGTGAAACTCATTCTCCAAAATCGGAATACGATCACCATACCACTTGATTTTCTGCTGCGGATCCTCCTTATTCTTCGGGCGCAAAGACTCGCGCAGCTTCAAAATCTCTGCACGCTCATAAAGAACTCTCTCGGCCTCAGCAGAAAAATCATCACTGCTCTTTTTTTTGCCGAATAAAGCCTCAAACAGACTCATACACGTTTCCTAGCCATTGAAGATTTATAAACATAGCGTACGGCTAACAGTATACGAAACCTTTTTAAAGCACTCCAGTTCCCAAAAGGATATGGTTAAGGGTGTATTTTTTGACTTTTGGGGGACCCTCGTTGAAAACGGGACCTATTCGCCACTTAAGCAAAGCTATAGCATTCTAAGAGTGCGAATCCCATTCGGAGAGTTCGCAGAACAGTTCGAAAGAGCACTAATGACGAAAAGCTACGAAGACCAAGCAACAGCATTTGCAGAAGTATGCAAAGCATTCAACGTCAACCCGATACCAATCATCATTGAAAAACTCATTGGAGTCTGGAACAAAAACAGATTATTGGCACAAATATATCCGGAAACCATTGACACGCTCAAAGCACTCAAAGAAAAAAAGATAAAAATCGCGCTCATAAGCAACGCTCCAAACAACAACGTAGAACCAGTACTTGAACGCTACGGAATAACAGACTTGTTTGACGGACTATTCATCAGCTATGAACAAGGAAAGCTCAAGACAGACGGATTATTCGAAGCAGCGCTCAAAAAATTAAAACTGAAAAAAGGCGACGTAATAGCAGTCGGAGACAGCATAGAAACAGACATCAAAGGAGCAGAAGCAGCAGGAATCAAAGCATACTTAGTAGACAGAAAAGGAAAAAGAGAATTTCCAAATAAAATACAATCATTAACAGAACTAATAAAGATGGTGGAGGAATAAAATGCACCAAGCATACGTAATGCACAGAGAAATGAAAAGAAAAGCAAGAGGCTTTACCTGCGAAGAAGCACACGAAGCAGGAATTATGACGTGCCAGGAATTTGACGCACTAAAACTTCCATGGGATTCACGTAGAAAAACAAAATATTCAGAAAATATCGCTTACCTAAAATCATTGGCAAAGCCAGCAGCAAAACAGGCAAAGCCAAAAACCGCAAAGAAATGAGCGACTGCATATTCTGCAAGATAATCAAAAAAGAAATTCCATCAGACTTCGTCTACGAAAATGATAAAATAGTTGCTTTCCTGGACATACACCCAAACAATCCAGGACACACGCTGATAGTTCCGCGCGAACACCATAAAGACTTGCTTGAAACACCTGATGACGTTCTAGCAGAAATATTATCAAAAACAAAAAAAATTGCACCAGCAATTATGAAAGCAGTAGGCGCACAAGGCTTCAATTCAATATTCAACACAAAACCAGCAGCAGGACAAGTAATATTTCACACGCACATGCACATCATACCTCGCTTTACTAATGACGGACTAAAACACTGGCCTGCCAAACAGTTAAGCCCAGAAGAAATGAAGAAAGTAAAAGAACAAATTCTCAAAGAACTGCAATAAGGTTTTTAAAGACCCCATAGTGCCACATTCTTGCGGCGGTGTAGCTCAAACCTCAAACTTTTAGTTAAAAGTTTGATCAAAACTATTCAAGTGGAGTCTACGACCCCACGACATAAGCTTTTTAAACGTGCCCTTTCCGTGATACCTATACGGCGGTGTAGCTCAGCCTGGCAGAGCAATGCTTTCATAAGGCATGGGTCGCGTGTTCAAATCACGCCACCGCCACCATATTTATAAAGTACCTTTTCTTACCTGTCTACAGAGGCACGTCGAATGATTCGGCTGGTCTCAGAAAAAAATGAGGTGATCCGTATGGATTCAAAAACCCGTGGATGGATATATGTCGTTGGAGGCTTGATTTCAGGCTGGATGGGCTGGCAAACAAAAGACTGGGCAACAGTCATATTGTCAGTGCTTTTCCTGGTATCAGGATACCACCACGCATTCGGCAAGTAAAAAAATTTCATTTTTTATTTTCTTTTTTTCTTAAGAAAGCTTTATAAGACGCTTATAGACTTTTTCTCGATATGCCGCCGTGGCACAACCCGGTACTGCGCAGCCCTGGAAACATACGAGCTTGCGAGAATGTCTCGCGAACGTATGTTCGCGAAAGGCTGTTTCCTCACGGATTTCCCGGTTCAAATCCGGGCGGCGGCGTGTCAAGAACCACTTGTTAAATCAAATGGAGTTGAACGATAAGTTCAAGAATCGCGTTATATCAAGTGGTTCTTGAGCATGCTCGGAAACCCCGTGCCCATTCAATAGGTTGAAGCAGTGGTTTTCGTGCAAGGAGTTTCCGACATATGCAAAAATGGATTATACTCACAATGATTCTCCTTGCTAGCTGCACTGTTTCACAAAACCAAGACACCGAAGTACTGGTTGAAAACCTTGAAGTGCCATGGGCAATCGCGTTCTTACCAGACGGAAGCTTTGTCTTCACAGAAAGAAACACAGGCAACGTATACCATTATGAAAACGGAAACGCCAAGAACATTGGAAACCTACAATCAAAATGGACAGGAGAAGGAGGACTATCAGGCATAGCAATAGATCCAAATTTTGATGTTAACCATTATCTATACGTATATTACTTGTATGACGGAAAATATGAAAACAATCTCAATAGAGTATCACGATTTGAATACAAAAACGAACTGAAAAACGAAAAAATACTGATTGATGAAATACCCGGAGCAGAACTGCACAATGGCGGCAGAATAGCATTCGGACCAGACAACAAACTATACATCACGACAGGCGACGCAAAAGAACCATCACTCGCACAAGATTTATCATCAACAGCAGGAAAAATACTAAGGATAAATCCAGACGGAACAATACCAGAAGACAATCCATTCCCAAACTCTCCTATATATACATACGGACACAGGAACCCACAAGGACTCGCATGGCATAACGGCATATTCATCGCGCCAGAACACGGACCAACACAAAACGACGAGATAAACATCATATTGCCTGGAAAGAACTACGGCTGGCCAATCGTGCAATGCAACAAACATTCAGGATATGAAGGCCCAGTAAGATGCTATTCAGACTGGACAATGGCGCCAAGCGGAACAGCATTCGACGACGAAGGAAATTTGTATGTAGCCGGACTGAGAGGAGCACAAATAAGAAAATTCGCGATTAAAGACAACAAGATCACATCAGAAGAAGTATTTCTAGAAGGCATAGGAAGAATGCGAGAAGTCAAGTATAACGCTGGCTATCTATATATAGCAACATCCAACCAAGACGGAAGAGGAGTGCCAAGGCCAGGAGACGACAAGATATTTAGGGTAAAAATCGAATAAGTTCTCGAAACAAAAGACTTATAAATTAGTTGTGTATTCCGTATACTGGTATTGATTAAAGAGGTTGAGTGAATTGAAGATTAACTGTGAATTTTCATTTGAAC
This sequence comes from uncultured Methanosarcinales archaeon, assembly GCA_964617195.1. Lineage (GTDB taxonomy): Archaea > Nanobdellota > Nanobdellia > Woesearchaeales > ARS49 > CABMGU01. Next base: position 84,621 of record CAZTVK010000025.1, read on the forward strand.
AAAATATTCTAACTGGTGATACTCAATGAGCAAACAAAAAACACGCATGTTCAAATTATCCTCAATTATTGCAATTCTTACTGTTTTTCTTTTGCTGAGTTCAACTCAGGTATCCGCTAAGAGTGAAAACGCTTTGTTAAATATGCTAAGAAACGGGCTCGGCATAGATTCGGCTTCAAGCGGTACAAATTCTAACGGTGAAGATACTGTGGATAAAGCAGCTAAAGGTAATCCTGGAAATCCGGGAACAAGCGCATGTAGTTGTTGTGGGTGCATTGAGGGCTATCATGGCTGTATTGCTGATTATGACGAAATGGTCGAATCGGGCGATTTTACTGCTGAACAACTTGCTAAAAAACTTGCTGCATGCGAACAAAAACTTACCGACTGTCTAACTGAAACCAGACCAGGAACTGGTCAATGTGATCAACAATGCTCAAATCTGGTTCAAGACGATCCAGGTAATTGTGATAATTATTGTAGTAAACCAGAAACTCAAGCAAAAATTAACCAAGAATGTCCTCCGCCAACTACGACAACGACTTCCACGACTACGACAACTGAAGAGTCTACTACTACGACAACTGAAGAATCCACTACTACAACAACGACTTCAACTACTACGACTACAACAGAAGAGTCTACTACTACAACCACGACTACTACGACTACGACTACAACAGAAGAGTCTACTACTACAACGACGACTACTACGACTACGACAACGACGACTACTACAACGACTACCACTACTACAACGACTACCACTACTACAACGACTACCACTACTACAACGACTACCACTACTACAACGACTACCACTACTACAACGACTACTACTACAACCACTACAACTACGACGACTACAACTACTACTACAACGACTACCACGACTACGACTACGACAACTACAACGACTACAACGACTACTACTACAACGACGACTACTACGACTACTACGACAACTACGACAACTACGACAACTACGACTACGACCACGACTACAACGACGACTACTACAACGACGACTACTACAACGACGACTACGACCACGACTACCACTACTACAACGACTACTACTACAACCACTACAACTACGACGACTACAACTACTACTACAACGACTACC
>CAZTVK010000026.1:0-1211 GCA_964617195.1 uncultured Methanosarcinales archaeon
TGGAGATACCGTAGATAAAGTTCCCCAGCGTCGGCCAGTCTTCTGACCCTCCCCACTTGACATAGCTCAAGAGTTTCGGGAAGTTCAGGAGAAAGATGATACCCAGGACCACCAGCAGAGCCTGAGTGACCAAGTCCAGGATGACCCAAAAGATATTGAACCTCGACGTATCGCGAACCCCAACGATGTTCAGCACCATCAGGAATGCCATCACGCCCATCCCAACCAGGGTGCTGGCGACGTTTGACTCCTTCAGGAGTGGGAAAAAGTAGGCCAGGTAGAACGGCACGGTGACGGCGGAGATCGCCATGGTGACCATGTAATCCAACATCAATGACCATCCGGCGATGAAACTCCACAGATCATTAAACGCCCGTCGGGCAAAGCTGGACGAGCCGCCGGCCTCGGGAAACAGGGCTGCGCCCTCGGCGTAAGTGGCGGCCGTGAAGACAAAGAAGATCCCTGCGCCCATGAGCGCGATTGGCGTGGCGCCCAAGGCATAGACCGCTGTGATCCCAAGGGCATAGTAGATCGATGAGCCAACGTTGCCGTAGCCGATACTGTACAGCGCCGGGACACCCAGCACTCGGCGCAACCCCCTGGGCCGACGCCGCCGCCGAGGTCGAACGATCCGGTCTCCCGGGCGAGCCGGGAGGAAGTTCGGTCTTGCCGACTTCGGAGAACTTTCTCGGTCACTATTCGGCATCTGACTCGATCGCCTCACCTGGCGAGCTCATGGTCAGCACAGGAACTGCTTGAGGGTTTCAGACTGGCGTCCCGCCCTTAGGGATTCCCTGGGTATCGTGGACGCCGGGACGGCTGCTGACAAAGGCGATCCGGCTCTCATCTGGCGACTACGCGCAGGGTCGGAGGTTGGGTCCGGCCGAGACTGGGATCGTAGAGGGCGATTGACCGGAGCATCGCGGGCAGACCGTTGGAATGAGTCGAATTGATTCGGCTAACCTCTTGGCGACCGAGGCGATGGCATGGAGAAGGGAGGATTGATGGAGGTGGTGGCGTAGTCCAGTCGGGCTGACCGCTCGGCGGCGAGCCCTCATGCGCCACGGGGTCGTGGAGAGGTCGTTTAAAGCTTCTGCATTGCCCTGCATGGAAGAACCCAATGGGATGATGTCCCGCCGGAGCTTCAGTTCAGAGTTGGTGGCGGTCACCCTGGTCTCCACGACCACAATCTCCCGCCTGAGGCGCACCGG